>JAZRQC010000025.1:0-36596 GCA_045649565.1 Ructibacterium sp. | reverse complement strand
GTAAATGCAACACCGGTACCACAGTCATCACCCATGTTACCGAATGCCATCATCTGTACGTTAACAGCGGTACCCCAAGAATAAGGAATATCGTTGTCACGACGGTAAACGTTTGCTCTGGGGTTGTCCCAAGAACGGAATACTGCCTCAACTGCACCCATGAGCTGTTCAACGGGATCAGAGGGGAAGTCCTTACCGATCTTGTTCTTGTACTCATCCTTGAACTGACCAGCCAGAACCTTCAGGTCATCAGCGGTAAGCTCAACGTCCTGAGTTACACCCTTTTCTTCCTTCATTTCATCGATCAGCTGTTCGAAGTACTTCTTACCAACTTCCATAACAACGTCGGAATACATCTGGATGAATCTTCTGTAGCAGTCCCAAGCCCATCTTTCATTGCCGGACTTTGCAGCCATTGCTGCAACTACTTCTTCATTAAGTCCCAGATTCAGGATGGTATCCATCATACCGGGCATGGAAGCTCTTGCACCGGAACGAACGGAAACCAGAAGAGGATTCTCCTTGTCACCGAACTTCTTGCCGCAGATTTCTTCCATCTTGGAGATGTTCTCCATGATTTCTGCTTTGATTTCGTCACTGATCTTTCTGCCGTCCTCATAGTACTGAGTACAAGCTTCAGTAGATACAGTGAAACCCTGAGGAACAGGCAGACCAATTTTGGTCATCTCAGCCAGGTTTGCACCCTTACCGCCGAGCAGTTCTCTCATGGACGCGTCACCTTCTTTAAAAAGGTATACAAATTTCTTAGCCATTGTTTTTCCTCCATATTGTAAAAATATTTTATTATTTTGCAAAATTCAGGGAGCGTCTACCGCAGGTTTCTGAAGAACTCGGAGAGCAATTCTTTGCACTCCTCTTCCATAATACCGCAGTAGTATTCCGGTTTGTGCATCAAGCCGGGGTGCTCCAAAAGCCCGGCATTGGAAACCGCAAAACCACCCTTGGGATCATAGGCACCAAAGTATAGCCGACGTATCTTGGCTTGGGCGATGGCACCGGTACACATGGCACAGGGTTCTAAGGTGACATACAAATCGCAATCGGAAAGTCGCCATGTTCCCAACTTATCACACCCAAGATGGATTGCTTCCACCTCGGCATGACTGAGAGCACTTTGCTTCTCTTCCCGACGATTGTGTGTCCGCGCCAGAACTTCCCCATCCCTGACCAGAACCGCTCCTACAGGAATTTCCCCTGCCGCCGCAGCAGCACGAGCCTCCTCCAGAGCCATCTGCATATACAGGTTTTCCATGGTATGCCTCCCATCGGTTTGACACGACAAACCCCCGCCACGGATTCCGGGCAGGGATTTGGTATGAATCAAATTACTGAATGAATGCAGCCAGCTCGTTTACCAGAGCATCGCAATCATCACTATGTGCCTCCACCTTGATGGGCTGGGTCAGATCCAGACTGAAAATACCCATGATGGACTTTGCATCTACCACATAGCGGCCGGATGTAAGATCGATTTCAAAATCGTACTTGGTAACAACATTGACAAAGGTCTTAACATCGTTAATGGACTTTAAAACAACTGTAAATTCTTTCATCTAAATAACCTCCTAAAAAATTTTACAATTCCTTTGCATAAATTATACATTTTTTTCTTGCATTAGTCAATGAGAAATTATATAATTATTCTGTAGATTTCGATTCAATATTTTATGCAATATGGATAATCAATCCGACTTTTTCATTCATTCTTCGAAAAACTTCGGATAATATAAGGATGTGTCAAAAATAACTGTAAAATTCATTACCTTAGGATGTAAGACAAATTTATACGAAAGTGAAGCCATGAAAACTCTTTTTGAAGAGGCAGGCTACACCATTACCCAGGAGAAATCCGCAGACATTTTTGTGGTGAACACCTGTACCGTCACCGGTACCGGTGCCAAGAAAAGCCGTCAGCAGATTCGTCGTGTTCGTCGCGAGAATCCGAATGCTATTCTGGCGGTTACCGGCTGTCTTGCCCAGACCGAAGCAGAACAACTGCAAAAGAATCTTGCCATCGACGTTCTCTTAGGGAACAAGTATCGAAACCGCATTGTGGAATTGGTGGAAAAGGCCATTCATGGAACCAAAACCGTTCAGGTAGAAAATATCCTGAAGGAAGCGGCCTATGAGGAACTGACCATTACCAAAAATCAAAGTCGAGCCCGTGCCAACCTGAAAATCGAGGACGGTTGTGACAATTTTTGTTCCTACTGCATCATCCCCTTTGCCCGCGGGCCTGTTCGTTCTCGTCCCATTGAGAACATTCGGGAAGAGGCTGTTTCCTTAGGTGCCGAGGGCTATGGAGAAGTGGTTCTCACCGGTATTCATATTGGTTCTTACGGCAAGGACCTGACCGACGGCACCGGTTTGATAGACGTCATTGAAGCAGTCCATCAAGTGCCCGGTATTTCACGGATTCGATTGGGCTCCTTGGAACCGGTCATGATTACCGAAGATTTTGTCCGTCGGGCAAAGAATCTTCCCAAACTCTGCCCGCAATTCCATCTTTCCTTGCAAAGCGGATGTGACGAAACCCTGAAACGGATGCGGCGGCGTTATACCACCGAGGACTATCGCCGAGCAGTAACACTATTAAGACAAGAACTTCCCGATACCGCCATCACCACCGACCTGATGGTGGGTTTTCCCGGTGAGACCGAAGAGGAATTTCAGGCATCCTATAACTTTTGTAAAGAAATCGGCTTTTCCCAAATGCACATCTTCCCATACTCCATTCGGAAGGGGACTGCGGCAGAGAAATTCCCGAATCAAGTTCCCGAACCAACAAAAGCAGAGCGAACCCATGCCATGCTTACCTTAGCCGCAACCATGAAGGAAGCCTTCTATCGGCAATACTTAAACCAAACTCTTCCCGTTCTTTTAGAACAAAAGGAAGGGAATCTCTGGCATGGAACCACCGCCAACTATATGGATGTATTGGTGGATGCACCAACGGGAGAAAGCGGACAGATCATTACCGCTACCTTCTGTGAATACGAAAACGAGAAAATCATTGCAACCCTAAAATAACTTCTGATGTAACAACTTTTGAAAGGAGGATGTCCTGTGAAACATTATCAGGTAGATGGCATGCATTGTAGTGCCTGCAGTTCTCGTGTAGAATCTGCTGTCAGCAAAATTCCCGAAGTTACCGCTTGTTCCGTCAATCTTTTGACCAACTCCATGACGGTGGAAGGAAATGTGTCGGATGATGTCATTTTTTCTGCAGTAAAAGATGCAGGATATACCGCATCCATCAAAGGCAAGGCGAAAGTATCCTCCTCTCTATCCAAAGAAAACGGATTGAAAACCCGACTTACTCTTTCGGTTATACTCACTTCTATCTTGATGTATTTTTCCATGGGACATGCCATGTGGGGATTTCCCCTTCCAGACAGAATCAACCATCCCATTGCCATCGGCTCCATTCAGTTGATTCTTGCCCTTTGTGTTATCCTGCTGAACCGAAGTTTCTTCATCAGCGGTTTCCGTGGTGTTTTGCATCGTTCCCTGAACATGGATACTTTAGTAGCTATGGGTTCCGGTGTTTCCTTTCTCTATAGCTTGGTTCTTTTGATACTGATGACGGACGGTTATGTCCGAGGACTCAGTCATCCTGAATCCCATCTTCACAACCTTTATTTCGAATCCTCCGCCATGATTTTGACCCTGATTACCGTGGGAAAATTACTGGAGGAACGTGCCAAAGGCAAAACCACCAACGCCATTGCCTCCTTAATGGAGTTGGCACCCAAAACCGCACTAAAATGGGAAAATGGCATTGAAACAGAAATTTCGGCCGACCAACTTCGACCCGGTGATTGTTTTGTAATAAAACCCGGCAGCAATATTCCTGCCGACGGCATTGTTCTTCAAGGGGAGAGCGCCATCAACGAATCTGCGCTCACCGGAGAAAGCGTTCCCGTTGATAAATCGGAAGGAGATTCCGTCTCCGCCGGAACGGTGAATCTGACCGGACGGTTGCTTTGCAAAACCACCCAAGCAGGAGAGGACACCACGCTGGCACAAATCATTCAAATGGTCAGTGACGCCGCCTCTTCTAAAGCACCCATTGCCAAGGTTGCCAATCAGGTTTCCGCCATCTTTGTTCCAACCGTCATAGGCATTTCTGTCATCACTCTGCTTGCATGGATATTCACCGGTGTAGACTTTGGTTTTGCCCTTGCTCGAAGTATCTCGGTACTGGTTATCAGTTGTCCTTGTGCTTTAGGTCTTGCTACCCCCGTTGCCATTATGGTGGGAAATGGAGTTGGCGCCAAACACGGCATCTTATTCAAGACCGCCGAGGCATTGGAAGAAACAGGTAAGATTAAAGTAGTGGTGCTGGATAAAACCGGAACCATCACATCAGGAAATCCCGAAGTTACAGATCTATACGGAGCAAACCAAAACGAACTCTTAGAGGTTGCCTACCTTTTAGAGCAAAACAGCGAGCACCCTTTGGGCAAAGCCATAGTGCATTATGGCCAGGCACATGGTCTTCCTCACCATGAACCGGAATCCTTTGTGATTCATCCTGGAAACGGATTAGAGGCCATCCTAAACGGTTCCCGATTCTACGGAGGCAATCTTGATTTTGTACAAACGTTTGGTTCTATTTCCCCGGAAATATCCAAAATGGCAGACACCTATGCAAGCCAAGGAAAAACGCCCCTGTTCTTTGGAAAAGACGACACCATTTTGGGATTGATAGCCGTTGCAGATACGGTGAAAGAAACCAGCAAATCCGCCATTTCTCAGTTAAAAGAAATGGGGCTTCAGGTGATGATGCTCACAGGAGATAACCCCAAGACCGCCACCGCCATTGCTTCTCAGGTAGGCATCGACCAAGTCAAGGCCGGAGTTCTGCCCCACGGAAAACAGCAGGTTATTTCCGACCTGATGCAATCGGATAAAGTCATGATGGTAGGTGACGGCATCAATGATGCTCCTGCCCTTACCTCCTCTCATATTGGTGTTGCCTTAGGCGCCGGCACCGACATTGCCATGGATGCCGCCGATGTGGTTTTGATGAAGAATTCCTTGGAAGACATTCCTGCCACCATCCGCTTAAGTCGTGCCACCTTAAGGAACATCCGCCAGAATCTTTTCTGGGCTTTCTGCTACAATATTATTGGAATCCCCTTGGCAGCAGGCGTTTTTGTTCCCCTTTGGGGATGGGAACTGAATCCCATGTTCGGCGCCGCCGCTATGAGCATTTCCAGCTTTCTGGTGGTGACCAATGCTCTGCGATTAAACTTTTCTAAACTCTATACACACAAACCAAACAGAAAGGAAGTTAAAACAATGGAAAAGATTTTTAAGGTAGACGGCATGATGTGCCCTCACTGCGAAGCACATGTAACGGAAAAAGTAATGGAACTCCCCGGCGTTTCTAAGGTAGTGGCAAGCCACACCGAAAAGACCGTGGTGGTAACGCTCACCGATGATGTGGCGGACAGTCTCATTATTGAAACCATTCAGGCACAAGGCTATCAGGTTTTGTAAAATTTGGATAAGGACAGACAAAAATGTCTGTCCTTTTTTGTTTTAATCTCCCTTCTCTTTTTGGTTGACAACGTCGGAAATCTATGGTAAACTATTTCCAGTTAGTTAAGACTAACCGACATGTCCCAATCATGTGTATCATATGATAAAAGTAGGTGATGGTTATGAATTTACAAAAAGCACCCACAGGCCAGGAACAGATTATCAAAGAAATTCTCACCCATGACAATGACCTGAATAGTTTTCTTTTTTCCTTAGGTTGCTATAGCGGAGAACCGATCACGGTCATCTCCCGCCGGAGAGATGGTTGTATTGTTGCCATCAAGGATGGCAGATACAATATTGATCGTCAATTGGCAGAAGCAATTTTACTGGAAAATTGACCGGATTTTTCTTTTTCCCTTTCAGTTAGTTTCCACTAACCGAAAGACTTGTCCGAACACTTTTACCTTAATCCAAAGGAGGATTCCCCAATGAGAATCGCACTTGCCGGCAATCCGAATAGTGGCAAAACCACTATGTATAATGCCCTGACAGGAAAAAATGAACGGGTTGGCAACTGGGCCGGCGTTACAGTAGACAGAAAAACTCATCCCATCAAAAACCTCTATGCCCCCACCCAGGAGGAAGTGGTGGCGGTAGATCTGCCCGGCGCTTATTCTCTCTCTCCCTTCACCTCGGAGGAGAGTATTGCCAGTTCGTACATAAAAGGCGAAAACCCTGATGTTATCATCAACATTGTGGACGCCACCAACTTAAGTCGAAGCTTGTTTTTCACTACCCAACTGATGGAACTTGGCATTCCGGTGGTGGTGGCTCTTAACAAGACCGACCTTACCTCAAAAAAAGAAATCCACCTCGATACCGAGGCTCTTTCTCAAAAACTGCATTGCCCGGTGATTCAGACCATTTCCACCTCCTCGGAAGGGTTGAAGGAATTGATGGATATTGCACTTTCGCTGAAAGGGCAGAGTCAAAAGCCCCCCTATCAACAGAGTGAAGCAGAGATGACCTCGAAAGAATCTGCACAAAAAGCAGATCGTGCCCGCTTTGCTTTTGTAAATCAAATTGTAACCTCTGTAGAAACCCGAAAGGCCCTTTCTAAAGACCTCAATCGTCAGGACAAACTGGATACGATTCTCACCAACAAGTGGGTTGGAATTCCCATTTTTGCATTTGTGATGTGGTTGGTATTCTGGGTATCCCAGGCATGGCTTGGCCCTCTTCTTTCCGACCTTCTGGTAGGCTATGTGGAAGCCTTCGGAGAAATTGTGGACGGTTGGATGGCGGGAAGCAACAACGAATTTCTGAAATCCTTGGTTTCCAGCGCCATTGTGGACGGCGTGGGAGCAGTAGTCAGCTTTCTCCCTCTGGTTATGGTAATGTACTTTATCATTGCACTATTGGAAGACTGCGGGTATATGGCTCGTGCTACCATCGTACTGGATCCCATCTTCAAAAAAGTAGGTCTTTCCGGCAAATCGGTCATCCCCTTTGTGATTGGTACCGGTTGTGCGATTCCCGGCGTGATGGCATGCCGTACCATCCGGGACGAGCGTGAACGACGGGCGACGGCCATGATTGCACCCCTGATGCCCTGTGGTGCAAAGCTCCCTGTAATCTCCCTTTTTGTAGGGGCGTTCTTCCCTTCCTCTGCCTGGGTTGGAACCGCTATGTACTTTGTGGGAATCATTCTGATTCTCCTTTGCGCCCTGCTGATTAACGCCATTACCGGATGTGGCAAAAGAAACTCGTTCTTTATTATGGAAATCCCGGAATATAAAGTTCCCAGTCTTTGGCGGGCAACCAAGTCCATGTGTAGCCGGGGATGGTCTTACATCGTGAAAGCCGGGACCGTCATCTTGGTATGTAATGTAGTCATTACCCTGATGGGTTCCTTCACCCCCACCTTGAGTCTTGCCAACAGCAACGGCTCTAATTCCATCCTTGCCACCATCTGTAAACCCATTGACTGGCTTTTAATCCCCGTAGTGGGTGTTGCATCCTGGAAGCTTGTGGCCTGTGCCATTACCGGATTCATTGCCAAAGAGAATGTGGTTGGTTCTGTGGCAACACTCTTTGGATTATCCGCCGTCATCAGCGGAGAGCTGGAATTGGTGGGCGAGGGTGCCGCTGTGGCAGATGCTTTGAACCTGCTCCCTCCGGCAGCACTTGCTTACCTGATGTTTAACCTCTTTACCCCTCCCTGCTTTGCCGCCATCGGCGCTATGAACGCCGAACTGAAAAGCGCCAAATGGTTATGGGGCGGTATTGCACTTCAATTAATCGTGGGCTTCACCGTAGGCTTTTTCGCGTACCAAATCGGTACCTTCATAACTACAGGAAATCCCGGCGCAGGCTTCCTGCCCGGCTTGATGGTTCTCATTGTGATTGCCACCATTCTCGCTTACCTCTGTGTCACCGCAGAGGCAAGAGCAAAAAAAGAAGCATTTCGAAAGAATATTTGTACTGAAAACAGATAGGAGTTGATAGGATGACAGATTTTATCATTATACTGGTTTTAATCGCCATCGTAGGCGGTGCATCCTGCTACATCTACCGCCAAAAAAAGAAAGGTAAAAAATGTATTGGTTGCCCCAATTCCGGTGGTTGTAGCCGATGCGGTGGAGACAAATAAAAAAAGATTCGCCATATGGCGAATCTTTTTTTATTTTAATATACTTTTACAATGGTGTTGCTCTTTCTGGATTTTTCGGCACGGAATACTGCCAGATGTCCTACTACCGACTCTTCCAGTTCGGTACAAGAGAGGGAAGGTTCTCCGCCCTGCATATACTTTACAAAATCCTCAACCAGGAGTAAGTCGCCACCGCCGTGACCACCCTTTAAGCCGATCATATCACCTTCGATTTTCAGGTTGATTACCTCGTCCACGTGACCGCTTTCGGACTCGGGAACCGGCTTTCTGATTTCATAAGTAGAGTTATCAAAGACACCACGGATTTCACCCTTGGTACCGATAACCTGAATGGCTCTCTGGGCACCGGGAGCACCGCCAACCAAGCTGAAGGTACCGGTTGCACCATTTTCAAAGGTGAAGAGAATGTTCTGGTTCTCGATGTTGCTTCCTCTGTCGCAATCCCAAGCACATCTTCCGTAGTTTCCGGCTCTCTTCATGTACTCTTCCCGCTCCTCGTCGGTAAAGTCCACTTTACTCAAAGCAAGGGGATCACCCTGAATAACCGCTTCGCCCCAGACATTGCCTGCCCAACGACGCTCACCGGTTAAGTAGTTTCTCCGTGCGGAATAGGTACACTCTGCCTCAATGGGACAGTCTACCAGACAACGGGTTCCTGCACCTTCCGGCTTCTTATTCTTATCGAACTTAAAGTCGCCACCGATACTATATACAGATGTGGGTTTTACGCCACCCATCATCCACATCATCAGGTCGACATCGTGACAAGCCTTCGCAAGAAGAATGGGAGAACCACACACCTCATCCGACGCCCACTTACCTCTTACGTAAGCGGAGAGCATATGATGCCAAGCCACGTGCTCGGTCAGGATCACACTATATACATCGCCAATCTCACCGCTATGGATGATTTCCTTAATCTTTCTGTAGAAAGGTGCGTAGCGGAGTACATGACAAATCATAACCTTGCGGTCACATTCCTTTGCCACCTCTACCAAACGCATCATCTCTTCTTCATTTACTGCGAAGGGTTTTTCCAAAAGCATGTCATAACCGATTCTCAAAAGGGGAATGGCGGTATCCACATGCTGGGTATCCATGGTTCCGTTGATTACTGCATCCGCGAGCTTTCCATGCTTGCAAAGTTCTTCACAACTCTCAAAACACATATCGTCGGGGATGTTAAAGGTCTTCTGTGCTTCCTTTCTTCTTACCTCAACAGGTTCTGCAACACCTACAACCTGCAACTCGTCAGGATGATCCAAAGAATAACTTGCATAGGTCATAGAACGATTACCTGCACCTACAAGAATAACTTTCAAAGGTTCTTTCATGATACATTCTCCTTTTTTGATTGACTTTTGATGATTTTAGTATATAATGAAATTAACCCTATTTCTATGCTTACATTGATTTGTATTAGCATTAGATTGACCTTGGAGGTGGTTTTATGCATTCCTTTTCCGCTTACGAACCTATACCGGATACCCCAAACCAATTCCCCATCAAGATTCACACCCAAACCATTCATGGTCCCGGATGGGGACGTGCTTTGTGGCACGAACATATTGAGCTTCTCCTTTTTTTGTCGGGTTCAGGGGAGGTTGTCTGCAACGAAACCATCTTTTCCGTCAAGGCGGGAGACTTGATCTATGTCAATTCCACCCAAATTCATGCCCTCCGTGCCGAAGAGCATTTGGAATACCATTGCATCATCCTCTACCCCACCTTTTTTTCCGACATGGAATACGACCCCAATGTCCTCATCCAAAACCATATTCATGCGGATGAAACCGTCAAGGATTTATTCGGCAGAATTTTTTACGAAAAGGAGCATCGCACCGCAGGAAGTGATATGGTTATTAAGGGACTCTGTTATGTACTCTCCGGTTACCTAACCCAACATTACACCGACCACCAGATGAACCAACAGGATGCCTCTCAACATATTTTAAAACTCCGCAGAGCACAGATGCTTTTTGACTACATTGCAGAGCATTATCACGAACCCATCACATCCACCCACTTGGCAAAACTCTGTCATGTGACGGAAAGTTATTTCTGTCGGTTCTTCAAACGAAACTTCGGCCGAACACCCCTGACATACCTGAACGAATATCGAATTGAAAAAGCGTCCTCTCTTTTAAAGAAGACCAACAAAAGTATTACAGAGATTGCCTTGGAGGTAGGGTACGAGGATATCAACTACTTCTCCCGTACCTTTAAAAAATTGAAAAAATTTTCCCCCAGCGAGTATCGACAAAACAGTTCCAAACGAGCAAAAGAATAAAAAATGCACTCTTTCGAGTGCATTTTTCTTTATCTGTTTCCTTGTAACATCACAAACCATTCTGCAAAAGTCAGAATCAAGCCAAAGGAGACTCCGATTCGGAAGGACCAATGGTTTGTCTTGTGGCGGAAGACCAGCATACCGCAAGCGGCACCGATACCGCCTCCTGCCAGACAGACCGTCAGCAACATCTTTTCGGGGATCCGCCAGAGATTCTGCTTTGCTTTCCACTTATCCGCTCCGTACAGGAGAAACACAAAGAGATTCCAACCTGCGGCAAGGAGCAATACTTGAGAAGTTTCCATCAGCTTCCTCCGCTAAAAAATATCTTTCTTGTTCCGGAAATGCCGACGAATCAGGATAACAATGGACAGAACCACACAAATCAACATAAACATGGGTACCAACCAAGGATTCACATCCTCCTGCTCGGTACTCTTCATTTCTGTCCAGAGATTCTGCATTACTGCATTACCCTCTTGTGAAAGATTTTGGTAGACCTCGGTCTTTTCTTCTAAGAAGGCATCATCGGGATAAGCAACCGGGTCATTCTGTGTTTCCTCGTCCAGCATTTCATAAGCCGCCTGATGGGGCGTGGAATATCCGATATAATCCGCAACATAATAGGCCACATCCGGCTCGCAAAGGAAGTTAATATACATCTCTGCCGCCTCTTTTTGTTTGGCGCTTTTGGGAATACATGCCGCATCAAAAAAGAGGTTGGTTCCGCTTTTGGGAATGGCAAATCCCAAATGGTCATACTCATCCAAAAGAGTTGCCGCATCTCCGGCATAGTAGGGGGCAAGCACCGCCTCCCCTGCTCCCATCTTGTCAAAAATTTCGTCCATGACATAGGCCTGAACCACCGGCTTTTGCTCCATAAGAAGTTCTGCCGCATCCTTTAGCTCCTCAGGGTCTTCGGTATTTAAGGAATAGCCAAGCATAATCTCTGCAATGGCAAAGGCGTCTCTCGGATTATCAAACATCAGAATCTGATCCTTGTATTGTTCATCCCAAAGGATATCCCAATCCAAGTCTGTGCCCTCATCAATAGCAGTCTTGTCATAAATGATTCCTACCGTTCCCCAGGTATAGGGGATGGAATATTGATTTCCCGGGTCATAACCGGGATCACGGAATTTCTCCATGATATATTTCCGGTTGGGAATGTTCTCCAAATCCAAAGGAAGGAGCATATCCTCCGAAATCATACGGGAAATCATATAATCCGAAGGGATAATCACATCATATCCGGCACCGCCGCCTTTGAGTTTTGCATAGAGTTCCTCGTTGGTGGCATAGGTGGTATAGTTCACCTTGATTCCGGTCAATTGGGTAAAGGTACTATTCAGATCCAGAACGCCCTCATCACTGCCGTCGGGGATATACTCACCCCAGTTATAAACGTTGATGGACACTTCTTGGCCACGGAACCGCTCGTAGTATTCGGGATCCGCCACGGTAACTGTCGCTTCTTCTACCGCCTCTTCTTCCACGGCGGAATCACTCCGGCATCCGCTTAAAGGAACCACAACCAACAAAAGTGCCATCAGGAGATAAAGCCATCGTTTCATCGTCCGCCCTCCTTTTTCAGGTTGCGGTTCTCGATGATATTCTTCACAAGAAGTACAATCAGAATCACCGCAAAGATAATGGTGGACAGGGCGTTAATCTCAGGACTGACACGCCGTCTGGTCATGGCATAGATGGTGACAGGCAGGGTCTGTGCCGTAGCACCGCTGGTAAAGTAGCTGACCACAAAATCGTCTAAAGAGAAAGTAAACGCCATCAGAAATCCCGAAATAACACCGGGAAGAATCTCGGGCAGTACCACCTTAAAGAAAGACCGAACGGGTCCACATCCCAAATCCTGTGCCGCTTCGTAAAGGTGCCCATCCATCTGTCGAAGTTTAGGCATTACGTTCATCACCACATAGGGAACATCAAAGGTGATATGGGCAATAATCAAGGTAATGAATCCGAACTCCAAATGCATCCGTGCCGCAAAGAATACAAAAAGAAGCATCAGGGACACACCGGTTACAATCTCCGGGTTAATCATGGGAATGTTGGTAACTTCCATCACAATGGTCTTGGGAACACGTTTCATCTTATGGATTCCGATTGCCGCCGCAGTACCAAGCACTGTGGCGATCACCGATGCCACAACCGCAACAATCATGGTGTTGCCAAGGGCGGTCATAATCATTTCGTTCTGGAACAGTTTCCGATACCACTCTAGGGTAAATCCGCTGAACACTGCATGACTCTTGGTGGTATTAAAGGAAAAAAGCACCAAAAGCAAAATAGGCAGGTAGAGAAAAGCGAGCATCAATCCTAAATAAATCTTTGATAATTTCTTCATACCGCACCTCCTCTACATCAGGACGCGGTCATCGTCCAAATCAAACTGGTTCATCAGGGTCATAATCAAAAGGATAATCACCATCAGAACCAAGGACATTGCCGCACCCAAATTGGGGTTGTAGGAGTTTCCTAAGAACTGCATTTCAATCAGGTCACCAATCAAAAGATTGCTGCCACCACCTAACATCCGAGAAATGATAAAGGTACTGATTGCCGGCACAAAGACCATGGTAACACCGGACATGATTCCGGGCAGACTCAAGGGGAAAACGACTTTAAAAAGGGTTTTGAAGCCATTACACCCCAAATCATTTGCTGCCTCTAAGACACTCTTATCAATCTTCACCATCACGGAATAGAGAGGCAGAATCATAAAGGGCAGATAGTCATAAACCATACCCAGAACCACGGCGCCTCTGGTGTTGAGGAGCTTAAAAGGTCCCAAATTGAAAAACCCCAACACAGTATTGATAATCCCCTCATTACCAAGCAGGGTCATCCACGCGTAGGTTCGGAGAAGAAAGTTCATCCACATAGGCAGAATCACAATCATCAGCATGGTGCTTTGTACTCTCAAATCCATTCTTGCCAAGATATAAGCAAGAGGATAGGCAAGCACCAAACAAATCACGGTGGCAATGGCAGCAAGCCAGATAGACCGCACAAAAATATTGGTATACTGTGCCACATTGGCAACGTATTCCAAGGTAAAATGTCCCTCTCCATCGGTAAAGGCAAAATATGCCACCATCAACAGAGGAACAATCACAAAAACCGCCATCCACACAAGGTAGGGTGCGGCAAGAAGCTTCCGTTTCATCTCCACACCTAACCTTTCATTTTGTGCATAATATGGATGTCATCGGGACCAAAGGTAATCCCCACAGCAGAGCCTTCCTCTGCCGCCTTGGTGGACTGAATCAACCAGCGGAAATCGTAGGATTCCACCACCATTTCATAATGAACGCCCTTAAAGGTAACCGAATCCACCACACCGGTAATCTGTGCCTTTTCAGGAGTGGTCAGGGTAATATCCTCAGGACGAATCACAACGTCCACAGGAGTATTTTCTCCAAAGCCTCCGTCAACGCAGACAAACTCACGGCCACTGATTTCCACCAGTTTGTCCTTGAGCATAATACCGGGCAGGATATTACTCTCCCCGATAAAGTCTGCCACAAAGGCGTTTTTCGGCTCGTTATAAATATCAACAGGAGTACCAATTTGCTGAATATTGCCATGGTTCATGACTACGACCGTATCACTCATAGTCAAAGCCTCTTCCTGATCGTGAGTTACGTAAATAAAGGTAATCTCCAAACTCTGCTGAATCTTTTTCAGTTCAATCTGCATTTCCTGACGGAGCTTCAGATCAAGAGCGCCCAAAGGCTCATCCAGAAGCAGAACCTTGGGACGGTTTACCAATGCTCTCGCAATGGCAACACGTTGTTGCTGACCGCCGGAAAGACGACTGACATTTCTCTTCTCAAAGCCACGGAGGTTCACCAGTTCCAGCATTTCTCCAACTCTCTTCCGAATCTCGGATTCGGGCAGTTTTTTCACACGCAAACCAAACGCAATGTTCTCGTACACATTCAGGTGCGGGAACAATGCATATCTCTGAAACACGGTGTTGACATTCCGCTTATAGGGCGGAACATGGTTGATCTTTTTCCCTTCAAACGTAACTGTGCCGCTGTCAGGTTCAAGAAAACCGCCGATAATCCTTAATGTTGTGGTTTTACCACAGCCGGACGGACCAAGCAAAGTCACGAACTCCTTGTCCTTGATGTCAAGATTAATATGGTTCAGAATCTGCTCTCCGTCAAAGGCAACAACGATATCCTTAAGGCTGACAATATTCTCCAATAGAAATACCCCCTTCGGTGTTTTTATCTATCGTCATTTTATGTACAAAACGACAAGATAAACAATACCTTATTTTCCCCGAAATGTCAATAGATTTTACGAAAAATAAGTTCTCGTTTTCCATAGAAAAAAGGGCACGGGTTTAAACCCATGCCCTTCTCTTTTTATTACCACTTAGAATAAATGCCGCGACATATTTCATAGGTATCTGTTTGGAAATCTGCACATGCAACCAGTTCTCCATTATGATAAAATCCTACTGGTGTCAAATATATTCCTGCGCCCTCCCAGTAATAAGGAGCACCATAGATGCAATCCACATCTACATAACTTGGAATTCTCAAATCTTTTCTCGCCTTTTCCTTTAACCATGTGGTGTGATACTTCTTTGCCATTGCGTATTCCGGCGAGTTAATCATGACATTATACATATACTCCGAGTTCAAAAACAGATAATCCATCGTTGAATCCCATACATATGAATATCCTAATACATCGGTAAAGAATTTTGCAGGAATCATAAATCTGCCTTTGATATACTGAGGAACAACATCAAGGCCATACCAATTACCATAATAATCGTAAACAGATGCATCGCCTTCTTTGAATCCATAGGCATTATAATCATTATAGATTACCGCCTCATGCCCGTCAAACGCCACCTGGTACCCCAACTCTCCGGCAATATCTAATACCGGCAACATATCAAAGCCCCAAACCTGACACACCTCACGCTGTACCCCAACGTTGTTTACCTGCATCCACATTTGTCTTGCATAAGCAGGCATCCCACCAACAACACCGATCATAATAATCAACAGCATTGCTATACTTCTCAAGCCTGTTTTTTTCATATTGATTTCCTCTTTTTATACTTTTATACTTTTTCCTTACTCATTCTTGCAAGTTCTTTTCGGAAGGTTTCAATATCCTGGAACTTCTTATATACTGACGCAAACCGCACATAAGCGACCTCGTCCAAGTTTCTCAAACGATCCATAACCATCTCACCGATTTGTTCGGAAGATACCTCTCTTGCCAGAGAGTTGTGAATCTCTGCTTCAATCTCGTCCAGCAGGCTGTCAATCACATGAAGCGGAACGGGACGACTGGCGCAGGAGTTCAAAATACCCCGTTGCAACTTCTCCCGATCGAAAGTTTGACGGGATCCATCACGCTTGATAACGATGATGGGAACACTCTCAATCTTTTCGTAAGTGGTGAACCGCTTTCCGCAACTTAAGCACTCACGACGGCGGCGAATGGCGGTTCCGTCCTCTGCAGAACGGGAATCCACAACCTTACTTTCCAGATGACCACAGTACAAACAACGCATAAAAAGCCTCCTTAATCATTGGGGGTTTGCGAAAATACCAATGTAAATTCCGGGTTCAGTATAACTTACTCGGAATCTTTTTGTCAACTTTTCCTCATGTTTTGTCATAAAAACTTAATAAAGACTACTGCACCGCTACGGTGGAGAAGGAAAGTGCCGGAAGACCGGTTTCATCGGTCAGGTTGGGGAATTCCGGATATGCACCCCATGCATACCTTGCAGATACCGGTGCTTTTACCTTAGGACTTTCCAAAACCACCACATTTTTACGAATGGTTGCTTTTGCCGGATGGTATACACCATCCTTTCCTGCAATCTCAAATTCCTGGGGAACCGAAACGTCCACCCGATTCTTTTTGATCAACTCGTCACCCGTCTTATCCGCGTACTGTTTTTGCGGCATTACGGTAAGATCACCTGTGGTCTCAAAGGTCAGTTCCATTTTTCTGCCAACCACTTTTGCACTCTTATACACGGGACCTGAAACTGCAATTTCTTCCCCGTATACATCACGTTTTGCATATCGCAGGAAACGTTCTGCCACCTCCTGCTTCTGATGGGGGTGAATATCCAATCGACAGTTACCTGTCTTGGATTCATATTCTCCATACAAATCTATCAAGGAGATAATTCCTGCATTCTTTTTGTTCTGAATCTGTTGCAACGCCAACCGCTGACCTTCCCGAACGGCACTTTCGTCTTTCTTATAACGGGTTAACTGCGCCCAATAGAAGGGAATATCCTTACCCCAGATGCTTCGATATAGGTCTACCAATCCGCTCATGGCATCACGATATTCCACCGTTGTTAACTTGGTTCGGTATTGATCCGCCTCACCCTGATACATGAGGATGCCGCGAATCTGTAACTTTTGAAATGGTTCTACACGATTGTGGTAAAGACCACCGTCGGTAGAGATAAAACTACCAAAAGACTTTCCATAGGGAAGCCAGCGATTGATTTCCGTATCACCTACTGCCACACTCAAAAGTCCGATGGGAATATCATATTCCTGCTCCAGTTCCTGTGCGAAGAAATATCCCACTGCAGAACAATAGTTAGCAACATCCAAAGTCATGGGAACCCATGCTTTTTCATCATAGGGAATGGGAAGGTTTTCCACCACCGCCCCACTTCCGCCGACGCCTTTGTTCCAAAGGTTCAAAAGCCGAATGTTGGGGTTGTTTGCTTCCTTCTTACCCTCCTTGGTGGCAAGGTATGCTTCGGTGTCCTTACCGCCCAGCATAAAGTAGTCCATATTGGACTGGCCTACGCATAACCA
Organism: Ructibacterium sp.; assembly: GCA_045649565.1. Taxonomy (GTDB): domain Bacteria; phylum Bacillota; class Clostridia; order Monoglobales; family Monoglobaceae; genus Ructibacterium. The sequence continues at coordinate 19,264 of JAZRQC010000025.1, read as the reverse complement.
AACATCACCAAAGGTAATATTTTTGTACTCTTTTTTCTCTCTTCCGCAGGTGACCGCCATGCGGTACTCTCCGCCTGCAGGGAAATTACCCATCACAACTTCCCATGTGAAATCGTTTTTAATGGTGGTCTGTTTCTTGGTAACCGTTCCTTTTCTGTCTGTCAGCGTAACCGTTACCGTCTGTCCTGCAGGACCTTTACCCCAAATGGTCAAAGGCTTATCCGCCTGCAACAACATATCGTCCGAAAAGATATTGGAAAGGCTCAAATTGGGTGCACAATCGTTATTATGATACTGCAAAGGGCTGGGAATTGCCGGTGTTCCGTTCTTATCCCAAACCATAATCCGATACTTCTCATCATTCTGTCCCGTTACACCGGGAACCAAAAGACGAACCCTCTTATTCTCAGCCTTAGCAAAGTTCTCCTCTGTTTTAATCAGATTGATAATATTCCCCGAAGGATCATATACCGCCGTCAAGATAACCGCTTCAATATCCTTCTGCACCTCGTTGACCTGAAATTCCATGGACAAATCTTGCTTTCCGGACACCTGATTGGGTTGATAGTTCCATTGACTGTATTCCAGCCACTCAATCTCTCCGAAATATCCACCTGCAGGGATTTCCACCCGAAGGAAACGATATTCTCCCGCACTGTCAAACAAAATCTCTTTCCATTCTGCCGTATAATCTCCGCCATCCTTTGCCTCTACCATGGCAACCTGACGAAAGACACCGTCACTTTTGGCAACCAAAAACCGAGTTCCGATACAGCGGTTGGCAAACTCTTCTCCATTGGCGCTCGGCAAAAACCGAACACCTGCCATGCGGTGCATAGTTCCCAAATCAATGGTGGCCCCCACGGCTTCGGATTCATTGCCCGCCATGGTTGTTTCATCCCCGTCATAGAGCGCCGATACACTTGCATCGTTACCCCAAGGATTCTTGCCATAAACCTCCATAGGTATCTTTTCCACCACCGCTTGCATCCGAAGGATGGATTGTGCCGAAACAACACCGACGCCACCGTTACTGAATGCTCCGCAAAGAATCAGGATAAAGATGGTCACACATACCAGAGACAAAAAAAGAGCCGACACCCACACCAAAAGTCGTTTTTTATCTTCTGCTTTCAGCATGGTACCGCCTCCTTTCACATTTTTTTACATTCTACTAAATATTACTCTGTTTGTCAACCGCACTCTTCCAAAACAAGGAAGTTACACCAATCTGCCATATCTTAATTTTTTCTTGTTTTTTCGCCGTTTTGCGCTTGTTTTTCACCGAAAATGTCGAAAAGTTTTTTTCATTTTTTAGAAATTCCTCTTGCATTTTCCATGGTTTCATGCTATACTGTTTTTGTATCCAAGGTAACACATTGTACTCACATTCCTGTAAGTCGTGGTTCATGGTTTACGAGAGTGTGGGGCATTTTTTTAAATGCACCTTTCAATGACAGTTTCATATGGAATACAAATATTTACATTTTGGAGGTACCACAACATGAATCAGGGTACAGTTAAATGGTTTAACCCGGCAAAGGGTTTCGGCTTCATTTCCGATGACAACGGCGGCGACGATGTTTTCGTTCATTTCTCCGCAATCATCGCTGACGGTTTCAAGACCTTGGAAGAAGGTCAGAAGGTAACCTACAGCACCGAGCCCGATCCCAAGGATGCAAGCAAGCTGCGTGCAGTTGACGTTCGCGCTATCTAATTGCGTTCTGCCCGGTTCCCAATATCACCTACGCCATATCAGTTTCAAAGTTCAACAATTGTGTTTTACCCAGAATATTGTTATCTCGTACGATTGATATATGGACAAAACAAACCCCGACCATTCGGTCGGGGTTTTTGTTTTTACCTCATACTACATGGCACACTTCTTACAGGGAGAAAGTCCTGAAATATTCGTAGTTCTATAACTATTTTTCCCTCCGCAATCCGGATCCAAATGATATTTTTTTCCTGTTGGAGTCCTGTAATAGTATCCATCTGCTTCAGAATTGGATGAATATGATGAGTTATTAACCGTTGATTTGTTCGCCGTTTGGACCTTCACCTTCGTCTCGTACCATCCCACTTGACGGTACATCTCCACATCATTGGCACCAATCGTTAGTGTCCTCCCATCAGGAGCATACATAGTAACCGGCTTGCCGTAATACCATCCAACCTGACGATACATCTCTACATCGTTTTCACCGATGGTTAGAGTTCTTCCATCCAAAGCATACATGGTAACCGGCTTGCCGTAATACCACCCAACCTGACGATACATCTCTACATCATTTTCACCAATGGTCAGAGTTCTTCCATCCAAAGTATACATGGTAACCGGCTTGCCATAATACCATCCAACCTGCCGATATGCCTCAATTTCATAGTCGTTCACCTCTAATGTTCTGCCATCCAATGCATACATCGTACTTCCCCACACAGTTTGATTCGTAAAAACCGACCCTGACCACATTGTCAGCAACATTGCCATCACAACAACCATAGACCATACTCTTTTTTTCATTGTTATCCCTCCGTAAATTAAAAAAGTGCGCCAACCGGAGTCGACGCACAAAAAACGCAAACCCCAATTGTCGCCAAACAAATTTAAACAGAATGAGATATTAAGGTCACCATGTTTAACGGAATTTGCATTTTTATCAAATTCTTAAAACATGGTAACCAGAAACAGAGTATATTATCCATAAAAGACAAAAATACCCCTATTCTGTTTATTCAAATTTGTTTGGCAGATTTATTTTACCACATCTTTTTTCTTTTATCAACTATTTTTTCTCGCAACTTTTTATAGCATGACAAAAGCCGTATTTCTCTTTTGAGAAATACGGCTCTTCATTTTGTGCTATACAACAATCTCTTTAATATTTCACAAAGTTCTTCAGGATTTCCTGTTCCTTTCCATCGGCTGTGGTCACGGTGAATGCCACCATGTATCCTCCCACTTTTCTCAGATAGAAAGTCTGTTTGTAGGACACCCCTTCACTTGTGCCGGAATAGGATATGGTATCATAGGACTTTCCTGCAATGACTCCGGAACCGCCTGTTTGAATATCACTATCAGCAATATCCATCTCACTCTTCAGGCCATTCTTCAAAGAATTGATGTATATATCCATGGTAATATACTCACTTGGAAGTTTCTCCACAGCAATGAGTACGTTGCTTCCGTCAATGGATGACTTTGTCTGCAGTTCCCATGTGGTAGCATTATCCTGCGGCATGGTCGCAAGTTCAGATTCACTGCCATTCACCCAACCAACGGGGGTTGTATAACGAACACCAATGAACTTACTTTCATAGGTGGAATCGGTAAAGGTACCCTTTACATACGTTTGGCTTTCTTCTTCCACTTCAGCAGGTTCTTCCTCAACGGCAGGAGCATTTTCCTGACTCTCCGCCTGACCTTGTTGCTGAGATACAACCATATTGGATGATGCTACACCGTCATCTTCCTGATTGGAAGAAAACATCCCGAAGGCCACTGCAAGCATCACTACCACAAACACGATAACTGCCGCAACACCAATAATCAAACCTGCATTACTCTTTTGCGGTTGTGTCGGCATTACGGGAGCTTGATATGCTCCTGCATAGGGATGATAGCCTGCCCCTTGAGGAGGCTCTTGCTGAACTTGGTATCCTACATTCTGATATGCTTGTTGTGTCTGATAGCCATTGTCCTGATAACCTTGTTGCTGATACCCCTGAGGCTGATACTCCGGTTGACGGTACTCATCATTGGTGGTAGCATTCACCTTTGTTCCGCATGCCCGACAAAATCCCGCTCCTTCTACGATTTGAGAACCACAATTCCTGCAAAACGGCATAACAATTCCTCCTTATCAGTCTTCTCGCACTGTAATTCGCATATGATACAAACGCCTTGTTGTATCACAACACCGTTTCCTCGTCCCTCGTCTCAGAAAAGACCTATCTGTTTATTTTCCTATACTATTTTTCTCGATTATGCTTTCTTACGGATATTCAGAATCCGAACCACAACGGGGGTCAACACAATAGTCGAAACCAGCTCGAACAGAAAATTAATCCCCACCAAGCCAAGAATCATATATTGTCCCACATTTCCGCCAAGACCTGCCATGGTTGCCCACTCTGTAACGGTTTCCATAAAGAATAACAAGCATCCCACCAAAAAGACACCTGTATTCACAAAAGGACACACCAATGCAGATGCCACAATCGCCAATGTGTTGTTCTTCTTTGCCAACAGTTGATACACCCATGCCGAGATCATACCGCAGACAATACCTTTTACCAATACCGTGATGACAGTCCCAACGGGATTCACCGCAAGGAATGCCGCCGCATCTCCCGTCAAAAGCACCGTTAAGCCAAATACCAGACCAAGCCATGCGCTGATACCGATGCCACAGGTAGCCGCACCGATGGCAATGGGAACCAAAGCAAAGGTAAAGCGGAACATTCCTGCTTTTCCCAGGGAAGCACTTATCACTTCCAGCAAAATAACCAACGCGGTCAGAAGCGCACCCATAACCATGGTTTTTGTGTTCAGTTTCCTTGTTTGTTTCATAAAATTTCCTCCTTGCTGTCGTTCACTTATGTGATACAACGCTTTGATTTTATCTATGTCAACATTACAGTTTTCGACCAATCAGCATTTCTTTTCTGCTCTCTCAAGTCAGGTAGCGTGCCGACCCTTCATCAAATTCTGCAATGGTGTTTTAGTTTTCACCTTTGTTCTTTTGGTAGAGTATGTAAAGTCCTTTTAGGACCAAAGTTGCATCTAATGTGATCTCATGTCGGCAATAGGGAACAATGGTTGCGGACAATCCACCTGTGGCAATCACCGGAACTTCCTCTCCCAGTTCTTCCCAAAAACGATCAATCATTCCATCCAGCATGGCCGCATTACCAAAAATCACACCGGAACGCATACAATCGGCGGTATTCTTACCAATGACCGACTTGGGCGCATCCAAACTGATATGGGGAAGTTGCGCGGTTCCTCCCGACAAAGCCTGAAGGGAGATTCCCACACCGGGACCAATTGAGGCACCCACAAAGGCACCGCCTTGATCCACCACCATAATCTTGGTTGCCGTACCCATATCAATTACCAAGGAGGGACTTCCGTAGCAAACGTGTGCCGCCACACAACCACAAATCAAGTCTGCACCCACAGTGGACGGATTGTCACAGATAATCTGAATCCCTGTTTTAATTCCGGGGGCTACCATAATGGGCTTCATGCCATAGAGCATTTCGGTTGCCTTTTGCATCACGCCGTTCAACTGAGGCACCACCGATGAGATGATGACACCCTCGATCTGGGTATTCTCCACCCCATGCAGAGTCAGAACACTTCGAATCTTGGATGCATATTCATCCTCGGTCTTACTCGGATCGGTTGCAATCCGAGACACAAAGGTCAAATCCTCTCCATCAAATCCCCCAAGCACTAAGTTGGTGTTACCAATATCAATTGCAAGAATCATATCTCCTGCCTCCTTTTACCGATTTTCAAAGGTGCCTGCCACACAGAGTTCTTTCTCCTCTGTCTGGAGTTTAATAAAATAACCCTGTTCGGTTTTCTTCACGCAAACCTCCAACACGTCTCCTAAATAAGCCGCCTTCTTATAGAGAATCTTCATCTCATTGAAGAAAAACTCATAAGGGAGTGCATCCATCAACAGTTCTGCTCCTCTTTGATTGTTCAAATGGGCATTGGTGTCGATTTCTTTGTTGGACACCCGAACGGTATAAGCCACCTCCGCTTCTTCCAATTCGGGCTTTTGATAGGAGAAAAACTCGTCCTCAAAACCACCCACCTCGTAGGCATCTGCTATTTCGGGAGAGACACGGATGACCCGACCTTTCTCCGCATCGAACAAAAACCAGTTAGCAATGGTGCGCGCCACCAATTCTCCATTCTGTTCCACCAAACAACACCGCTCGGAAGTGGAACCTCGGAAGGATTTTACTCCGGTGGATACATTCAGCGGAAACTGAGGACGGATAGGCTTTTCCATCCGCACATTGATACCTTGCATCAACCATGCCCGTTTGATTTCTTTTAACTTGTGGATACTATATCCCACTCGGGTAGAATCCTGAATGGATACATCCTGAATAATATCAAGCAAAGCGCTTGGTTTGATTTCGTCAAAGGTTTTGTAGTCTCCGTATCGCAACGGATAGGTATAAGAAAACATCTTCCCGCTCCTTTTATAACAGTTTTAGTTCCGGTTTGCCAATATAGTTCAATGCATATTTCTGTACCATTTTCTTGGCAACCACAAGAGATTTTTCGTCCCAAGCATCCTCTGCCCTATGGGAATCCAGTCCGAATGTCACCGGACTTTGTTCCTCTCCTGCCACCTTCCAGAACTCCTCTCTGGGATAGTTCCGCTCCTCGCGGATTCCCAACAGGTTCAATTCCAAGGGAATATTCATCTTCCGAGACGCGATACAAAGTTTCCGCATCTCTTCCCGATACCGCAGATTGTCCCCGATGAAATAGCACATATCCGGATGGGCAATGTAGGTATACACACCGGTTTCCATTGCCGCAATAACTCTTCGAACATACTCCTGAAGTCTGGTAAGTTCGTAGGTCTTTTCCCAAACATGTACGCCATCAGGATGTTCCGGTTCCAGATAATGCTGCCCCAAAATCAGGTACTCTACCCCTGCATCCTTGGCAACGACAAGCATCCGATCAAAGTATTCGGGGAAGTATTCCATCTCAAAGCCCATGTGGATTTCCACCTTACCTTGATACTTCTCTCGCAGTCTGCGCCCCTCCTGAATATACCCTTCAATATCCGTCATGGGAAGTCGAAACCAGCTTTCATGTCCGTCAGGATAGCACAAAGGTGTGTGCTCTGCAAACCCCAGATATCGAATTCCGTTTTCCATGGCACGAATTACGTATTCTTCCATGGTTCCTGTGGCATGAGCGCAATAAACAGTATGTGTATGATAGTTATAATCCATTATAAGGTCCCCTTATCTCGCAATTTCATTACCGCAACCCGACAAGCACGCTTGAATACCTCGCAAACATACTCCTCCATAGACATCTTTGCATAGATATCATTTTCATGCCGTCCCGGTTTGCAGTGCTTGTTCAGTTCAAAAGTCAGTTCTCCATTATAATTATGCCGATTCAGCCGATGGACAATATCCTGCCAATCCGCTACCCCATCAAAGGGTAACAAATGCAAATCGTCTGTCCAAAAAATCTTTCCATCAAAGTCGCTGATTCCCAGATTATCCTCTAAGTGAGTACAAAGAAGCCTGTCTCCATAAAGCGCCATCATATCTTTACTCTTGTTGTAGCAGATTTCGTGACCGGTGTCCCAGCAGAATCCCACGTTGTCGTAATCCTTGAAAGCATCCATCAATACCGCCAGGAATTCTTCTCCTTCGGTATTCTCAAAGGCAACCTTAACACCCAACTCCTTGGCTTTTTCTACCACCTTGCGGTAGTTTTCAACCCCCTCGGGGGTGATAGAAACATCATCCCGATCAAAGCCGATAAAGGCGTGGCAAACCATAATAGGCACCTGATTTTCGGCACAATCCTTGGCGCAGGCAATCAGCGTTTCCACCGCCTCGTCTGCCCCTTCGCCCCCCTGCCATAATGCGTCGGCAATTTTATAAAAAGGTGCATGAATGGACTGAAAAATCATTCCGCAAGAATCTGCAACCTCCCGCAGTTTCTTAACGTCCATTTCTTTGTTCCAATTCACAAAGAATCCGTCAAAGCCCATTTCCTTGAAAAGAACAATCTGGTCTTCGTCGGGCACATCGGTATTGGAAAGTGTTCCCAAACACAATCTTGTCTGTTGCATGTTAGTCTCTCCTTATGCAAAAAGCATGGTTTTTATCCTGTTGGCCCGTTCAAAGGCCGTTTGTATGAATACATCAGGCTCCATTACCGTCCGATAATCTCCCGTATAAGAAAGTTCCAGGGTTATATTCCCCTCGTATCCGCAGGCTCTTAACTGACGGCAAATTCGGTCAAAGTCCAGTTTCCCGTCAAAGGGTAACTGATGTAAGTCTCCCTCTCCGTCATTGTCATGCAGATGAACACAAAACAGTCGATTCCCCAATATAGGCAAAAATTCCATCCCCGGGGTATGACAAGCCTCATGACCGCAGTCATAGCAAAATCCCACATGGGCATCCTGAAAATGTTCCATTACCTCAAAAAGGAATTCGGGAGCATTGATATTTTCAAAGGCAATTTTCACACCCTCTTCTTTGGCATAGGCAACCACCTGCTCCAATCGGGCAAGCCCCCGTGCAAAAATATTTTCTCCTTGTTCCTTCACCTGAATATGTACCACCAGAATGGGAATAGAAAACTTGGCACAATGGTCAATATTCGTCTTTAAAACCCGAATATATTCATCCCCCGCTTTGCCCTCAACCCATATATCATAGCATCCGGGGATGGTGGAATGAATGGTTTCTATCATCAGGTTTTCTTTCTGTGCAAACTCATAAAGCGGTGCAATCTCATTTTCGAAAGATGCCGCCTCTTGTCCTACAAAAAAACCGTCAAATCCCATTTGTTTTGCCATGGGAAGTAACTCATTTGACGGAATCCCGAAAAATACATCCAAAATTAGTTTTTGCATAACCATATTTCCTTCCGCATATGCCCATCTCTTACTGTCGTATCAGTATCAGTTTATCATAACATATTTTTCAGAAAATTACAACTCTCTTCCCAAATATTTTTACATTTCCTGATATATTGTCAAATTTTGTTGATTTCTGCATAAAATTATGATACCATGTACGAAGATTAATTTAAGGAAGTGTATCGTAATGAAAAACCTTATGAAACTATTTCTCCTTTTGTTTCTGCTCTGTGCACTCTTATCAGGATGCATTACACAAGAAGCAACTCCCGTTTCTTCAGAAGTTACTCCCGAGGAAGCAGAGGCTCCTGCAACCGAGCCTGTCGTAGAGCAAACCCTTTCCCCTGCTCACACAGATGCAACCAATCCTCAAAACTGGGATATCCGTTGGGAAATCCTTAAAAATGGTGAGTATGTTGAATCTTTTCAGCGCAAGGATCCCATTTTCTTCGGTTCCGCTGACGAATATTTCCCCTTCCAAGGTATTTCCACCTTCCGCGGCAACAATTATCGAAACAATCCCTGTTACGGTAATGTAATTATTGAAGACGAAGCACTCGACATCAAGTGGGAACATACCATCGGCCGTATGGGCGAATGGTCAGGATGCGGCTGGTCAGGACAGCCTTTGATTGTTCGTTGGGAAGAGGACACCAAACAGATTATGAATATCCTCCCTGAAAAGAAGTCGAAAAAAGACTTGGTAGAGGTTATTTATGCCACCATGGACGGCAACATATACTTCTATGATCTAGATGATGGAGAACCCACCCGTGAAAAGTTGAATGTGGGTATGACCTTTAAAGGAACCGGCACACTGGATCCCAGAGGATACCCCATTATGTACATCGGTTCCGGTATTGCAAGTGGCGGAAAGAACCAACGTATGTATGCCATCGACCTGATTAACAACGAAGTAATCTATGAGCAGGGCGGTGATGATCCCGACGCACTTCGGAACTGGGCGGCGTTTGACTCGTCTCCCCTTATTGATGCCGAAACCGACACTCTGATCTGGCCCGGTGAAAATGGCGTTCTCTATACCATAAAACTCAACACCAACTATGACCCCAAAAACAAGAGCATCAGCATTCAACCCGAAAATCTTGCCAAATGTCGTTACGGAAGCAAGTTGACCGATCAGGGAAGATGGCATGGTTTTGAAAGTAGTTGTGTTGCAGTTGACGGCTATGTTTATGTAACAGACAACACAGGCATGATGTACTGTGTTGACCTGAACACCATGGAACTTCTTTGGGCTCAGGATATTTGGGATGACTCCAACTCCTCACCCCTCTTTGTATGGGAGGAGGATGGAAACGCCTCTATTTACGCGGCGCCTGCCCTCCGCTGGACCGCCGAAGGTGCTGCCGGCAGTACCACCATCTTCAAACTGGATGCCAACACCGGCGAAACTCTTTGGAAGGTTCCCTATAATTGCAAGCGACAAGGCGAAAATTCCGGTGGTGTGCAATCCTCTCCTGCCGTAGGTAAAAAGGGCACCGATATGGAGAATATGATTCTTTATAACATTGCCGCAACCCCCTCTACCTTCGAAGGAATTCTGGTTGCCTTAGACCAAAAAACCGGAGAAGTTATTTGGGAACACAAGATGCCGAACTATACCTGGAGTTCTCCTGCCATTGTCTATACCGAGGATGGCAAAGGCTACGTTCTCATCTGCGATTCTATCGGTGATGTGAAATTGTTAAACGGTGCTGACGGCACCTTCCTGAACTCTGTCAATATCGGCTCTAACGTAGAAGCATCTCCTGCCATCTTCGAAAACACTCTTGTGGTAGGCACAAGAGGAAGCAAGATTTACGGCATTGCAATCAAATAAACGAAAAACCGGCACCATAGCGTGCCGGTTTTATTTTATTCTTCATTCCATGCATAGTAAGTAATCTGTCCGCCCATGATTGCCATTGCCTGACCGGTTCCGTCGTCTGCCATGTTTTCTGCAGAATCCAAATCCATAAACCCTGTGTTTTGGTCACCGTTCCGAACCGTCATTCGAAAGCCTCCCGATGTAAAGGTTAAAGGATCATCAATATGATTCCGATACGCCGAAACCCGATAGGGGTTCTTGGAACTTTCACTCATTTCATGAATGGTTGCGCCAAACATGGGGAACTGCTGAACACCAAGATTGAAGCCGAAACAAAAACCAAAGTAGTCCTCAAACCCAGAAGATATTAAGGTTGGCTCCTTACTCCCGTGGAGATAAGAGCGTACACATCCTTCCACAAAGTTGAACCGATCGGATTTTCCAAAGAGGGAAACACTCATCACCATGCCGCTTTCCTTGGTATCAAGCAAGGTAACCTCCTGCCCTGTCGCCACGGTTTCTATGACCTTGTCAGAGTGGAGATATGCCCCATGGGGAATCTTGTAGCCACCATATTCAATGCAGATTTTATCTGTATCCCGAACGGTAATCCAACCCATTCGCCAAACACCGGTGTCCCGTTCATCCTCAACCAATGTTACCTTTACCCCTTGATAATAAGGAATTTTAAAATTCAAAGTAATACCACTGTACTTGCCGCCTTTCACAAAGAGCGGTGTATAAAATCCATGTCGGGGATATTCCTCTATGGAAGCAACATCGGTATTCATCCCCAAAAACTCATAAATTCTGCCACGGAAGTAGACCTTGCCGTCGGTTTCCACTTCCACAATGGTTCGTTCAAAACCCTGCCACCAGATAGGGTCTCCGACTTCTGTGGTGTTTGCGGCACCGATGAACTGCATACTCACAATCATACCGCTTCCCTGACGGCTGTAAATCTCCTGTCGGCTACAACCTTTGAACATATTGGACGCCTTAATGACACCTGTGTAAATATTTCCGGTTTCCTGCATGAAAATCTCTCCTTGTCTTGTGTGTTAAAAGACTTCATCCGTTGTAGTATAGCACGGCAGAAATTTATTTTCAAGAATATTTCTGATTTTTCTTGCATTTTGTCGAATCCTCTTTTACAATAATGGAAGTATTTTAGAAAGAAGTGCCCGTATATGAACCCCTACCTTGTATCCGCCCCTTCCGGACGTCGCTATCTCTTTTGGATTACCATGGGATTTTTGTTGGGAATCGCTTTTGCCATCAAATTTTCTGTTCCCCCGTCTTTCTCACGATTTATGGGATATGGCATCCTGACTCTCACCCTCATTCCCCTTGTAACCCATTTTCTTTCTCTAAAAAAGATTCCCCTTCTGTTTTCCGCCAAGGACATGATTTTATTCTGGTTGATTGCAGCATTCTTTCTCTTAGGGGTCTATCATGTTTACATCTTTGATAACAAGAAGGATCATGTCCTGCAAGAGTCCGCAGGAACTCCCTGCCAATATAACGGCATAATTACAGGGGAGCCAACCTTAAGTAACAGCGGAAAGTCCTATGGATTTACCGTAAAGGTTCTTTCCTATCAAAGAGATGGTTCCGACGTTGTCCCTTGTACCGGCAATATCCTGCTTTATGCACCCGTAAAGATTTCCAAGAATCTGCAACCTACGGAGGGAATTTCTTTCCACTGCACCCTGACTCCGCCTGACGACGGAGCCTTTGACGGCGATTTCAGTACCCGACAGTATCTCTACCGCCAGAACTTGCGGTTTATGGCATACACTGACCAATTGACTCCTACAAAAGAGCACTACCCTCCCACCTTGGGTGACCGGCTGCAAAGATTTGCTCAAGCCATTCGTAACAGTATCCTGACTTCCATTGACCGTTCTTTTGGGCAAAACACAGAAGAATCCGCTCTTCTCATGGGAATTCTTCTGGGGGTTCGGGAGGATTTTTCTCAGGAACAATACGAGAACTTTATCGATTCCGGTCTCATTCATATTACCGCTGTTTCGGGCATGCATGTTGTGTTTCTTTCCGCGCTTCTTCTCTATCTGCTACGAATACTTTGGATTCCTCAAACACTGTGTAACTTTATTCTGATTCCCATTCTCGGATTATTTGCCCTGGTTTCAGCCCTTACACCTTCGGTTTGTCGTGCCACCACCATGATGATCATGCTGATTCTTGCCGAGTGGCTCCAACGGGAACCGGATACCCTCACCTCACTCTCTTTGGCGGCACTGATTCTACTCATAATCAACCCCTATACTCTCACATCTTACAGTTTTATTCTTTCCTTCAGTTCGGTTCTGGGCATCATTTTCTTCTGTCCGATTTTCTATTATTACTTAAGAAAACCCTTTCAAAAGAAGAATCCTGATAAGGCATCTGCCAGAGCGCCCAAACCCCGTTGGAAAAAGTATCTTTTAGAACCCGTTTGCTCATCAATAGCATTAACCGCCGGCGGTACCATTGGCATTGGATTTTTCATGATGCGCTTTTTCCGTCGCATCTCCTATGGTGGCTTTATGGCCAATCTGTGCCTTCTCCCCTTTTCCTCCGTCACCTTCGTCCTTGGATTTATCAATTGGCCTCTTGCACATCTTTGCCCTCCCCTTGCGAAATTCATTGCACTCTTTCCCCTCCGCTTTATGCTTTGGTGTATGAATCAGGTGGCATCTATCTTCTCGCATCCCATCTTTCGTATGGAGACCCTTATGCCGCCTTGGTCCGCCATCCTTCCCTATCTTGTTTTCTGTATGGCTCTTTACTTCACGTTGAAACCAAATTCGGAAAAAAATACTTGACATTTGTGAGAAAATATGATACGATAGTTCGGCGTGTGATATGGATTATCACATCGGCATAACCTATGGCTTAGATTTCGGGGCAAAGTTATCTCCGCCCATTTCCAAGCTGTATGGGGATTATTATTAAACGGAGGTGAAACAAATGGATAAGGATATCAAGCAGGAAATCATTCAGAAGTATGCTATGCATGAAGGCGACACCGGTTCTCCCGAGGTTCAGATTGCATTGCTTTCTTACCGGATTGACCACCTGAACGAGCATCTTAAGACACACAAGAAAGACCATCACTCCAGACGTGGTCTTCTGAAGATGGTTGGTGTGCGCAGAAGCTTCTTGAACTACCTGGCAAAGAACGATATTACTCGTTACCGTGCCATTGTTGAAAAGCTTGGCTTGAGACATTAAAAACGATGGGGCAGTCTATGAATTTGGGCTGCCCTTTTGTCATTTTTTTCAAGACATTTTATTAACCGAAGTTGCTTGAGTTTAGCAGTTAAAAATGTATCCTCTCAAACGCTTGGGAGCATAGATTTTTAAGTGCTAATTCGAGCCTCTTCGAAAAAAAATTTAGGAGGTTTTATTATGACTAAGATTTACGAAACTGAAGTTGCCGGCAGAAAACTTTCTCTGGAATTCGGAAAAGTTGCTGAGCTGGCAAACGGTGCGGTTTTGGTTCGCTACGGCGACACCGTAGTTGTTACTGCTGCAACTGCATCGGACAAGCCCAGAGACGGAATTGACTTCTTCCCTCTCTCCATCGACTATGAGGAAAAAATGTATGCGGTAGGTAAGATCCCCGGTGGATTTACCCGTCGTGAGGGTCGTCCTTCCGAGAACGCTATCCTCACTTCCCGTGTTATCGACCGTCCCATGCGCCCTCTCTTCCCCAAGGATTTGAGAAACGATGTATCTATCGTTTCCACCGTTCTTTCTGTTGAGCAGGATAACGCTCCGGAATTCTGTGCTATGATTGGTTCTTCCGCTGCAGTTTCCGTATCCGACATTCCTTTCAACGGCCCCATTGCCGCTGTTTATGTTGGCTTGGTTGACGGCGAGTTCGTAATCAACCCCACCGAGGCACAGAGAGCTGTCAGCGATATGAACCTGACCGTTGCAGGTAGTGCCAAGAAGGTTGTTATGATTGAAGCGGGTGCTAACGAAGTTCCTGAAGACCAGATGTTTGATGCTATCATGTTTGCACATGAAGAAATCAAGAAGATTTGTGCATTCATTCAGCAGATTCAGGACGAAATCGGTAAGCCTAAGTTCGAGTACGAACACATGGTTGTAAACGAAGAACTCTTCGCTGACATCCGCGGCTTCGCTGAAGGCTTGGTTCAGGAAGCAATGGACACCGACGACAAGACTGTTCGTGATGCTCGTCTTTCTGTTGTATACGAACAGGTATATACCCACTTTGAAGAAAAGTATCCCAAGGATGAATTCCAGGCACAGATCGACGAGGCTCTTTATAAGTTACAGAAGACCGTTGTTCGTAACTGGCTCATGTACGACAAGAAGCGTGTTGACGGTCGTCAGATTTTGGAACTCCGTCCCCTTGCCGCTGAAGTTGGACTTCTGCCCAGAACTCATGGTAGTGGTCTCTTCAAGCGTGGTCAGACTCAGGTTCTGACCGTTGCAACCCTCGGCCCCTTGGGCGAAGCAAAGATCATTGATGGTCTTGATAACGAAGAATATCGCAGATATCTGCACCACTATAACTTCCCCTCCTACTCTGTAGGTGAGACCCGTCCTTCTCGTGGCCCCGGCCGTCGTGAGATTGGTCACGGTGCTTTGGCAGAACGGTCTTTGGTTCCCGTTCTCCCCTCCGAGGAAGAATTCCCCTATGCAATCCGTCTGGTTTCCGAAGTACTGAGTTCTAACGGTTCTACCTCTCAGGGTAGTGTCTGCGGTTCTACTTTGGCATTGATGGATGCAGGTGTTCCCATTAAGGCACCTGTTGCAGGTATCTCTGTTGGTTTGATTACCGATCCCGATGATGATGACAACTTCCTGACCATGGTTGATATTCAGGGTGTTGAGGACTTCTTCGGTGACATGGACTTTAAGGTTGCAGGTACCAAGAAGGGTATCACCGCAATCCAGATGGACCTGAAGGTAGATGGTTTAACTCCTGCAATCATCCGTACTGCTTTGGAGCAGACCAAGAATGCAAGATACTATATTCTGGACGAGGTTATGCTCAAGGCTATCCCCGAATACAGAAAGGAACTTTCTCCCTACGCTCCTAAGATTATCAACATGAACATTCCTGTTGATAAGATTCGTGAGGTTATCGGTAGCGGTGGTAAAGTAATTCAGGGTATCATCGCAGACACCGGTGCTAAGATCGACATCGAGGATGACGGTCGGGTATTCATTGCCGCTGTTGACAGCGAAATGGGTGAAAAGGCACAGAAGATGATCGAAGCTATCGTAAAGGAACCTGAAGTTGGTGAAATCTACGAGGGTAAAGTTGTTCGTATCATGGACTTCGGTGCATTCGTTGAACTTCTCCCCGGCAAGGACGGCTTGATTCACATTTCCAAGCTGGCTAAGGGCAGAGTTGAAAAAGTAACCGACGTAGTAAAAGAGGGCGATGTGGTAACCGTTGAGGTTATCGAGATTGACGACAAGGGTCGTACCAATCTCCGTCGTCTGGAGAACTAATTTCCTATGGATAAGACATTGATTGACCGCATCAACCAACTGGCAAGAAAGTCCCGTGAAACGGAACTTTCTCCGGAAGAGAAAGCGGAACAACAGAAACTTCGTGCTGAATACATTGCCGCCTTTCGGGGTAACCTGAAAAAGCAACTGGACAACATTGATATTGTTCGTCCCGACGGCAGTATTGATGCGCTGAAGAAAAAACAGTAACAAAAAGGCAGAACCTTTCGGTTCTGCCTTTTTTCATTTATTCAACCTTTTCTACGGCATCCCCAAAATAATCATGGGGGTTTTCTGCCTTTCCATCTTTTCGGACCTCAAAATGGATGTGTGATTCCTCATTAATTTCCGCCACAGCCGTATTTCCTACCCTGCCGATTACCTGTCCGGTCTTCACCTGCGTCCCCACTTCAGGGACACTTCCTTCTTCCAGATTGCCATAGATGGTTTGCACACCATCGGGATGACTGATTACGAGACATACGCCCAACATGCCGTCCCCGCTCAAGCCTTCCACCGTACCATCGGCAACAGCCATTACATCTTCGGATATCTTTGCTTTAAAGTCAATCCCTTCGTGAACCCGCCAATCCTCCATGGTCTTTGAATAAACCAACTCCTCACCGGAAAATTCCTTGCTGATTTCTCCAAGAACCGGCTTTTCCATCAGGATTGCCTTTGGGATTACCTCCGAACTTTTCTGTTCTTCTTGTTCTTCCTGGGGCTCCTCCGTATTTGTGTCTTCCTCTACACCTGTATTCTCACTTGCAACTTCTTCTGCTATGGTTCCGTTCACTGCCTCGGCATCCATTGTATAATCCTCTACGGCATCATTCTCTGCCTCTGTGATTGTCTCATTCCACACCTCGGTCTCCAACATACGTCCCATTTCTTTTTTCATAATCAGATTCATACTCAAGGTAATAATCATCACAGAAATGAATCCAACCAATGTAATAAATAACCCTTTCTTCGCCGACCAAAAACTTTTATTTTTTGCCTCTTTCACAATTCATCACCTCGCAGGTAGTATAAACTGTTTTTGGCAAAAATATACCCGAAATTCTATCGAGAGAATTTCGGGTTATCGTTTTCTATATTCAGACGAGATAAACCTGATCTGTGTAGATTTTGGCTTGTTCTACACCTTTCTGTGCAGCCTCCTCACTGTCAAAGAGCGCAAACACCGCAGAGCCGCTTCCGCTCATCAAGGTAAGGATGGCTCCTGCCTCACGGAAACCTTCCTTTAGCCAACCGACCACAGGATAGGTGGGGATGGTAACAGATTCCAGAATATTCGCCGCATTTCGACAAATCTGAAAAAGGTCACTGTTACGAATTCCCTCTGCCACCGCAGAAACATTCAGCCCATCCGGCTTTTTTGTATAGTCCAGATTTTCGTATACCCATTTGGTCGAAACAAAGGGTTCCGGCTTGGCAACCACACATCGAAGACCTTTCGGGGGCATGGGAAGCGGCGTCAAAACCTCGCCAATCCCGGTGGCCATAGCACATCCGCCCATGACACAGAAGGGAACATCGGCGCCTAACTTCACGCCCATCTCCATAAGGTTTTCCGTGGTGAAAGGCTTGCCGAACATGACGTTGAGTCCTTTTAAAACTCCTGCCGCATCGGCACTTCCTCCACCTAAGCCTGCTCCAATGGGTATTCTCTTTTCGATGTGAATATCCACACCATCGTTTCGTCCTAATCTGGTGAAAAATGCCTCTGCTGCCCGATACGCAAGATTTGCTTCGCCTGCAGGAACTTCCGGTGCATCTGACGTAACCACAATCTTTCCGTCGTTTCTAACCGCAAGACTCAAGCGATCCGCCAGTCCGATTTCCTGAAGAATCATTTCCACATCATGATAACCATTCTCTCGTTTTCCCACTACGTCAATAGCAAGATTGATTTTCCCTCTGCATTCCAATGTAATTTTATCCATGAGACATTTCCTCCTTTCCCATTCAAATCCGTGGGAGGTTTTCTTTCTTAAACTTCCTCAGGATTTTCCTTTACATTCTCTTCTGCCACCTCTGTGACTTCTTCAGCAGAAAGGCTCTGCTCTGCAGAAGCAAACAAAGCATCAAATTCTTCTCCCTCGATTTTTTCTTTCTCAAGAAGAAGTTCTGCAACCTGATTCAAATGTACCATCTTCTCGTTCAGAATATCGATACACTTTTGATAACAACTGTCAATGATTGCCTTGATTTCTTCGTCAATGGTGGTTGCGGTATCCTGACTATAATCCACAGTGTGACCATAGTCCAAACCGATAAACACTTCGTTGTTCTGGTCGCCAAAGGTTCTTGCGCCCAGTTTCTCGCTCATACCATACTTGGTTACCATAGCCTTCGCAATGGCGGTAGCACGCTCAATATCATTGGCGGCACCGGTACTGATGTCACCTAAAGTCAATTGTTCTGCCACTCGTCCACCCAAAAGAACTACGATTTCTTCCATCATTTCTGTCTTAGAACTGTAGAATACATCTTCCTTGGGAAGAGACAAGGTGTATCCACCTGCACGGCCTCTGGGAATGATGGACACCTGATGTACCCGATCCTGTGTGGGAAGCATCTTGGCTACCACCGCATGACCTGCCTCGTGATATGCCGTCAGTTTCTTGGCACGTTCCGGAACCTTTCTGGATTTCTTCTCAGGTCCGGCAACAACCTTCATGATGGATTCTTCCAGATCGTTCATGGCGATCTTGTCACGACCTGCCCGAGCAGCCGCCAAAGCCGCCTCGTTGGTCAGATTCTCTAAATCCGCACCGGAAAATCCTGCCGTAGTCTTTGCCAGAACTTCCAGATCAACATCCTCAGCCAGTGGCTTTTCTTTCACATGAACTTTTAAAATGGCTTCTCTGCCCTTTACATCAGGTGCATCTACCACAACCTGACGGTCGAATCGACCGGGACGGAGCAATGCCGGGTCTAAGATATCGGGACGGTTGGTTGCCGCAATAATAATAACCCCTTCATTCACACCAAAGCCATCCATCTCAACCAGCAACTGATTCAAGGTTTGCTCTCTTTCATCGTGACCGCCGCCAAGACCTGCGCCTCTGTGACGTCCCACCGCATCAATCTCGTCAATAAAGATAATACAAGGTGCGTTCTTCTTAGCGTTATCAAACAAATCTCTTACACGGGAAGCACCAACACCAACAAACATCTCCACGAAATCAGAACCGGAAATACTAAAGAACGGTACGCCTGCTTCACCGGCAACTGCCTTTGCCAACAAGGTCTAAGTCGGGGG
>JAZRQC010000024.1:0-70949 GCA_045649565.1 Ructibacterium sp. | reverse complement strand
TTTTTTCACATTGGCAAAGTATCAGCCGATCTGCGCTTTCGCAACCGGTTCTTCCGTCGCTGTGCAACAGATTGCAATACGGTTGACGAATTCCGGCGTAATCGGTTATTTCCTGACATTCCCGATCAAGAAGAGCAATAGAAATTCCCGTAACGTGATAAAAATCTGCAATGGTTTGATTCAATTTTTCCACATCGTATTGAATCCTCATCCAACCCCTCCTCTTCTTTAATCATTATACAGTCTGCAACTGATTCTGTAAAGACAAAATTGAAAAATATTTTCAACAGGAAGATTTTACAGTTTTAAAAGAAGATATTGCATTGCGGTGCTTTGAAAATATCGGTATACTGAATACAACTTTCAAACTATGAGGTGCATTACCATGTATAAATTATCTGTTCCCTTGGTCATTTCTACCATCAATGAAGAATCTCTTCCTGTTTATCTGGAGGAATTCCAAAGAGCAAAGGTTGATCGGGTCTTTCTTTGCAATGACAATTCTTTCTATGTAAAAAACAATGTATTGGATGTTAATCCCGACAAATTGGAAAATTTGATTCATTTTTTCAAAGACAACGGCTTTGAAGTGGGGGTCTGGAACTGCAGTTTTGGTCACGGCAATGTACTCTACCATTGTGATCCACCGGAATATAAAATGGACTTCACCAAGGTCAAAGGCGTAGACGGAATGACAGCCAGTGAGGCATTCTGTCCCTTGGATGAAAATTATCAGAAACTCTACTACGAATCCACCAAAAAGCTTGCTAAAATGGGGCCTGACATCATTATGTTTGATGATGACTACCGCTTGAATTGGAAAGGTCTTACCATGCCCTGTTGCTGTGACAAGCATTTGGCATTATTCTATCAGGAAATCGGGGAAGAAATCCCCATGGAAAAATTGGAAGAAACCATCTTTACCGGCGGGGAAAACAAATATCGCTCTGCCTGGCTGAAGGTGATGGGAAATTCCCTGCTTGACTTTGCCAAGATGCTTCGTCGGGCTGTGGACGAAGTGGATGAAAACATCCGTTTGGGCGCTTGTTCCAGTTATTCCAGTTGGGACTTTGAGGGCGTGGATGCCATCACCCTCGCCAAGGCTTTTGCCGGAAAGACCAAGCCCTTCACCCGCACCATTGGTGCACCCTATCGTTCCATCCGACCCCACCACAAGATTGAGCAAACCAGAATGCAAACCGCCTGGGCAAAGGAAAGCGGTATCGAAATCTTTTCCGAGGGAGATGTATATCCTCGTCCTCGGTATGCCCACCCTTCTCGGTTCCTGGAGCTCTTTGATTTAGGTCTCCTTGCCACCGGAGAGACTGATGGCATTTTGAAATATATGTATGACTACGCCTTTGACGTCAATTACGAAATGGGCTACAATGAGCGCCACGTGCGAAACGAAGGAAAACGAAAGGCTGTGACAGACTTCTTCCAAGACAAAGGGATGGTTGGTGTTCAGGTTTTTGAAGCAATGCAAAAAACCGAACAATATCAGCTTCCTGATGAACACGAACCCGGGGTTGCCGAGAAAGTAAAAAAGACCTTTTTCAGCAATGCACAGATTTTGCTCAGCAACCTTGCCATTCCTACTTCCTATGTGAAAAATACCGGCTATCCCGTCATTGTCTTTGGCGAAAGTGCCCGCCACATTCCGGAAGAGAACCTGAAAAACGGAGCTATTTTAGACATCATAGCCGCAAGGATACTAAACGAGCGTGGTATTGATACGGGTCTTATGGAAAGTAAACCCGAGCAATTCATTGCAGAAGTATTCCCCAAGGAAAAGGACAGAATCATTACCATCACTTCCATGCTCAAACATCGGGCAGAAATCTCCCCTAAAGCAGAGGTGTGCAGTACATTTACACCGGGAGATGTCCCCGCAACCTACCGCTACGAAAACGAAAAGGGACAGCGTTTCTTCGTTCTCGCATCCAACATAGCAGAAAGCACCCTGGACTTCACCAACCGAAACTATTACTTAAGTTATTATCGGCAAAATCAGTTGATGGACGCGGTAGAATGGCTTTGCGGAAAACCCCTGCCTGCTATCTGTAAAAAGCATCCTTTCCTCTACTCTCAAGCAGCAAAGGGAAAAGACGGCGCTATGACGATTGCTCTTTACAATATGCACTTTGATGAGATTTTCACTCCAACCATCACCTTGGACAAGGAATATTCATCCATTCGTTTCCTGAACTGCGACGGCGTTCTGGAAGGAAATACCGTAACCCTTTCCAAGGATATTCAAGCTTATGACTATGCAATTTTCGAGGTAAAATAAATGAACAGTATCTTTTTAATACTCACGATTTTAGGCATCTCCACACAAGGAGTTACCACCAAATTCTATGGACAGAAAACCAACGGGAAAGGCTCCTACTGGTTCAATGTTGTCTCTCGGTTTTTCGCCCTCCTTTTCTTTGTTGTAACCGCATCGAACCTTTCCTTTGACTGGGGTATCCTCCCCTACTCCGTTGCCTTTGGTTTCTTCTACGGATTGGGTGCGGTTTTCAGTTTCCTTGCCATTCGTACAGGAGCACTCTCCCTGACCTCTTTGATTACTTCCTACTCCCTGATGCTCCCTACGGCATACGGACTGATTTTTCTTCACGACCCCATCAGCAAAGGGTTTCTTCCGGGACTTATCCTTCTTTTGGTTTCTCTCTTCCTGATTAACCAGAACGCTCAATCTAAGGGAGAACCCATCTCGTGGAAATGGGTACTTTTCGTCTCCCTTGCCTTTTTAGGGAACGGCAGTTGCTCCATTGCACAGGCAATGCAGCAAAGAGCATTTTCCGGTGCCTACAAAAGTGAGTTTATGATTGTTGCCCTGATTTTTGTGGTAGTGGTACTTACCATCCTCTCTCTTGTAACCGAGAAAAAAGAGATTGGTCCCTGTAACAAAAAAGGTTGGTGGCTTGCCGCTATCTGTGGTATTGCCAACGGAATCGTGAATCTTTTGGTTATGATTCTGCAAGGAAGAATGCCGGTTGCCGTCCTCTTCCCTCTGGTTTCGTCAGGGGGACTGATCCTGACCTTCTTCCTTTCCAAATACCTTTACAAGGAGAATCTTTCAAAACGTCAGCTAACAGGATTCTTCTTGGGTGTTTGCTCGGTTATTCTGTTGAATTTATAAAATTTTTAAAAAACTATTGACAAACAGAGCCAATGCGAGTATAATTATTTCGAAATTTGAATATCACAAACGACTATGACGAAGACGGTCGGACTACGGAGTCTGGAGAGAGTTGGCGGATGGTGCGAGCCAATGACGATGTTTTCCAATGACCCATCACTTCCGAGTTGGAGAACCGAAAGGCAATGCCAAGTAGACTTCTTCCGTAATGCTGCGTGAAAGCAAAGGACTTGTTAGAGTCCGGTAAGTGGCGGAACTTGTTCCGCAATTTGAGTGGTACCGCGAGTTGTAAAACCCGTCTCAAAGGCTTTCTTTGGAACGGGTTTTTTGTTTTATTCAAATCCTTTTCTATTCCATTTATCGAAAGGAGCAAACAAATATGGACTACAATTTGAAAGAGGTTGCCGGCAGAATCAAAGACCTGCGTGAAGCAAAAGGCTACTCTCCCGAGGAACTTGCAAAACTGACCGGTGTATCGGTGGAGGATTACAAGCTTTTGGAAGAGGGAGAGACCGACTTTAGTTTTACCTTTATCTACAAATGCGCAAAAGCGTGTAATGTTGAAGTTGTTGACATTCTGGAAGGTACCAGTTCTACTCTTACCTCCTTTGCCATCGCAAGAAAAGGTGAGGGTCTTAAAATTATTAAAAAGCAAGGTGTTGTTTACAACAACTTAGCACCGAAGTTCCGTGGCAAGTTGGCAGAGCCTTTCTTGGTAAAGTTCCCTTATCTTGCAGAGGAGCAAAACGCTCCCATTAAGTTAGACTCCCACAACGGACAGGAGTTTGACGTTATTGTCAAGGGTTCTCTGAAAGTTCAGGTAGGCGACCACGTTGATATCCTGAACGAGGGTGACTCCATCTTCTATAACAGTATCATTCCCCATGGCATGATTGCTGTCAGCGAGGGCGGTTGTGAATTCCACGCGGTAGTTCTCAATCCTCAGGACGGTCACTTCAGCGAGGAATACCCCGAAGCTCCTTTCATTGCCGCAAAGGCTGCGGCCGCAAAAAAGGCGGCACAAAAAACCGTTGCAGACAACTTCATCGAATCCTCTTACGACGAAAAGGGTGTCTTTAACGGAATCACTTTTAAAAACGAAGACAAATTCAACTTTGCTTTTGACTGCGTGGACGCCATTGCGAAAAAGAACCCTGATAAACGGGCTATGCTCTGGCTTTCCAATGACGGTCAGGAGAAAACTTTCACCTTCAGTGATATGAAGAAATACTCCGCCAAGGTTGCCAACTACTTTGAGTCCTTGGGCATCAAGAAAGGTGACACTGTGATGCTGGTTCTGAAACGGCATTACCAGTTCTGGTTCTGTATGCTGGCACTGCATAAGATTGGTGCCATTGCCATTCCTGCCACCAACCAGCTGGTGGAACATGACTTTACCTACCGCTACAAGGCCGCAGGTGTGAAAGCAATCGTTTGTACTGCAGACGGAGATGTGTCCAATGAGGCAGAAAAGGCAGCAGCAGAGTTCCCCGGCATGACCAAGATTTTGGTTGGTGGCGAAAAGGACGGATGGAATAACTTTGATGTGGAGATGGAGCGGTTCAGCACCCATTACGACCGCACCGAAAACACTCCCTGCGGCAACGATCCCATGTTGATGCTCTTTACTTCCGGAACCACCGGTTATCCCAGAATTGCAACCCATTCTTACAAATATGCTCTGGGTCACTATCCCACCGCAAAACATTGGCATAATGTAAATCCCGACGGCCTGCACTTCACCATTTCCGATACCGGTTGGGGCAAGGCGCTCTGGGGCAAGCTCTACGGACAATGGCTCTGTGAGGCAGGCATCTTCACCTATGACTTTGATCGGTTCCGTTCCGAGGATATTCTTCCTCTCTTTAAGAAGTACAACATCACCACCTTCTGTGCACCGCCTACCATGTATCGGTTCTTTATCAAGGAGGACTTGTCCAAGTATGACTTATCCTCTATTGAATACGCTACCACCGCAGGCGAAGCATTGAATCCCGAGGTGTTCAACCAGTTCAAAAAGGCAACGGGCCTTGATATCATGGAAGGTTTTGGCCAGACCGAAACCACCCTTTCCATTGCCAACTTTGTTGGTTCCACTCCTAAAATCGGTTCTATGGGCAAACCCAGTCCTCTTTATGACGTTGTCATCCTTGACCCGGAGGGCAATGAATGTAAAACCGGTGATACCGGCGAAATCTGTGTTCGAACCAAAGATGGTACCCCTTGTGGTCTCTTTATTGGATACTATCAAGACGAGGAAAAAACCAAAGATGTATGGTATGACGGTTTCTATCACACCGGTGACCAGGCAACCATGGACGAGGATGGCTACCTCTGGTATGTAGGTCGTATTGATGACGTTATCAAATCCTCCGGTTACCGCATCGGTCCCTTTGAGATTGAAAGCGTGATTATGGAACTTCCCTACGTTCTGGAATGTGCTATCACCGCAGTTCCTGACGAGGTTCGTGGACAGATTGTGAAAGCAACCATCGTACTGACCAAAGGAACTGTTGGCACCGATGAACTGAAAAAAGAAATTCAAGAGTATGTCAAGACTCACACCGCACCCTACAAATACCCCAGAATTGTGGACTTTGTAGATGATCTTCCCAAGACCATCAGCGGTAAGGTTCGCCGTGTTGAAATCCGAAACAAGGATATGGAAAAGAATCAGTAATAAAAAAAGACGATTCCTCGGAATCGTCTTTTTCTCTGCCAAATTACAACTTATACTGTTTCGATGTCAACTTAGGCTCCCTTGTGTAAAGGGAGCTGTCACGAAGTGACTGAGGGATTGTTTTCTTCGGTGACAATCCTCCCGGCACACGGGCTGTGCCACCCTCCTTTACACAAGGAGGGCTTTTTGCTAGTAAAGTGAGAATAGTGAAAAGATAAAAAATAAAAAGAACAACCATTCTATCAGAATAGTCGTTCTTTTTGGTGCGGATAAGAGGACTTGAACCTCCATGAAATTGCTTTCACATGGACCTGAACCATGCGCGTCTGCCAATTCCGCCATATCCGCATATTTACTTGTACCTTTCGGCAACAGAAATTAGTATAACACATTCTTTTGGAAAATGCAACACTTTTTTTGAATTTTTTCAAAAAAATTTTTCATCTCTTAAAATGCACTTGCCCGTACCCCAAATTCGGGATACGGGCAAGACTTTGTGCGATTTATCGATTTTTTACAGCCAAAGCAATGCGGTTATAGTCGTTGGTCAAAATGGTATCAATACCCATATTGATAAACTCCACCGCTTCCTCCGGCTTATCCGACCAGAACACGTTACAGATGATTCCGTTTGCGTGGGCCTTATCTATCATCTCCTGATTGAAGTAGGGCTTGAACAACTGAACCTTCTGACAATCGAGCTCGATGGCACGATCGACTATCTTCCAAGGATCTGTTCCAGCGCCCATACAGCGGCAGATATCAGGTGCAACTTCTTTTGCCGCCTTGATAACATTCGCATTGCCGGACATAAAGTAGACATACCGTCTGCAATCATACTTATCTATCAAGGCAACAATCTTCCGCATCTCCTCGATATCGTATTCACTCTCATCCGTCCAGGTCTTGACGTGGACATTCATAATACACTGGCCTGCAAACTTCTTTAAGATATCCTCGAACTTAATCACTTTCATACCGGTAAATTCCGGGGCACGCTTGGCACCAAAGTCAAACTTCAAGGCATCCTCGTATTGGATATTAAAGATACGGATTTTTTCGCCCTCCGGCACATAGGGAAGGGTTACCTCAGTATCGGATACCCGTTCAAAGGACGGATCGTGCATGGACACAACCTCTCCATCCTTACTGCACCACAGGTCAAACTCGATTTCCTCTGCACCCATAGCAACTGCCGCACCAAATGCAGGCATACTATTTTCCGGTGCAATGGTGTTAAAGCCACGATGGGCGCACACTCTGGGATAGGGCATCATGTCATCGGATTGAACCACCGAACTACCTGCAAAACGATACTTATAAGGGCGACGACCCTGCTCGATATACTGCCAATGAGCCGCAGGGGGATTGCCGTAGCCTGCAGGCTTATAATACTTCTTGGCAACATCGATTTCCACCGTTTCCATGCCCACACGGCTCTTCATATTACTTAAGATGGTACCATCAGGTCCAACCACCATACTGCATCCGCCAATGGTGGAATTTTCATCCATGGAAACCGAGGAGCGAAGTACATAGGTATTGGTGTTATATGCCAGGAACTGGGTAATGATTTCCAATGCCTGATGGGTATCACTTCTCTGGTGAGAACAACCGATAATCACATCAAGATTCTTCTGTGCAAGATGGGAGAAGTTCTCATAGAAGTAAAAATCATAGCAAGTCAGGAAACCGAACCGAATTCCCTCCATTTCAATCACGGTAGGTTCGGTATGGCGGAAGGTATAATCGTCCTCCAGTTCCATGATTTTGGATTCATTGGGAACAAGATGCTCCTTATAGTATCTTCCTACTTCCTCACCCTCTCTATTGAAGGCATAGGTGGTATTCCGATAGCCGGTTTCTCCTTTCCATCTGGCATTGACAAAGAGCATAGCATGACAACGCTTTGCCGTCTCCGATGCCTTTTTCAAAAGAGGCTCGTTATACTTCGCTACCGATACACCCTCTTCTGCCTTGGTTTTGGCAAGGCAGGGAATATCGCAGTCCTCAGGAAAAACAATGATATCCATAGATTCATCGCAGGCATCGAAATATGCAAGCATTTCCTCGAAGTACAAATCCGATTCTGCATGATTGGTGGAATACTTAGGCTGAACAATACAAACTTTCATAGCTTGATACCTCGTTTTATTATATTCTTACAGAAAGTCGACCGACTTTGCTGTTTTTATATTCTTTGAATCTACCCTCATCCAGTGCTTCTCTGATTTCTTCCATTAAGTGATTATAGAAATATAGATTGTGGATGACCGCCAATCTCATTCCCAGCATCTCTTTTGCCTTGAACAAGTGACGAATATAACTTCTGGAGAAGTTTCGACAGGTGGGACACTGACATTCCGGATCCAGAGGAAGTTCGTCCCGTTCGTACTTGGCGTTCATAATATTCAGGATTCCCTGATTGGTAAAAATATGGCCGTGCCGTGCATTTCGGCTGGGCATCACACAATCAAAGAAGTCCACGCCTCGATCTACCGCTTCTAAGATATTCTCAGGGGTTCCAACACCCATCAGGTATCTTGGTTTATCCTTTGGCATAAAGGGTTCTACCGCTTCGATAATACGATACATTTCCTCCGCAGTCTCACCCACTGCAAGACCACCGATGGCGTAACCGGGTAAATCAAGCTCCGAAATCTGCTTCATATGTTCCACACGCAAATCGTCATATGTTCCGCCCTGATTGATTCCAAAAAGTAACTGATTGGGATTCACGGTCCCGTCAAGTCCGTTCAATCGGGTCAATTCCGCCTTACACCGCTCCAACCATCGGGTAGTACGGGCAATGGAATCCTTTACATAATTACGAGGGCTTGGATTTTCGATACATTCATCAAATGCCATGGCAATGGTAGAACCTAAATTGGACTGAATCTGCATGCTCTCCTCGGGGCCCATAAAAATCTTTCTTCCGTCAATATGAGAGGAGAAATACACTCCTTCTTCCTTGATGTTCCGAAGTTTCGCTAGGGAAAAAACCTGAAACCCACCACTATCGGTTAGAATCGGTCTGTCCCAGTTCATAAACCGGTGCAATCCACCCATATCATGTACCACTTGATCTCCGGGACGAAGATGAAGATGATAGGTATTGGAAAGTTGCACCTGACACCCGATTTCCTTTAAGTCCATGGTGGTTACTGCACCCTTGATAGCGGCTGCAGTTCCCACATTCATAAACACGGGCGTCTGAATGGTTCCGTGAACCGTCTCAAAGGTACCGCGTCTTGCGGCGCCTTCTTGCTTTAATAATGTATACATAGTATTCTCCTAATCAATCAACATGGCATCTCCAAAACTGAAGAATCGATACTCGTGGTCAATGGCCTCCTGATACGCCTTCATAATCTGCTCCTTATCTGCCAGAGCAGAAACCAACATCAAAAGGGTAGATTCCGGCAGGTGGAAATTGGTAATCAAAGCATCCACAATCTTAAAACGATATCCGGGATAAATGAATATGTTGGTATCCCCCACCTGCGGATTGAGTTTTCCGTCTTCCTCTGCCACCGTTTCCAATGTTCGTACCGAGGTAGTTCCAACTGCAATGATACGTCCGCCGTTTTGTCTGGTTTCATTAATCAAATCTGCAGTCTCTTTGGTAATCTCATAATGTTCGGTATGCATAATATGTTCTTCTGCATTCTCTACCGAGACGGGACGAAAGGTGCCCAAACCAACGTGAAGGGTAACTTCCGCCACCCGAACACCCTTCTTTTTAATTCCTTCCAATAATTCTTGGGTAAAATGAAGGCCTGCCGTAGGTGCCGCCGCAGATCCGTCAATTTTGGAATAAACCGTCTGGTATCGTTCTCTATCTTCTAACTTTTCTTTAATATAGGGGGGAAGCGGCATTTCCCCTAGGCGGTCCAGCAATTCTTCCCAGACTCCCTCATAGTGGAAACGAACAATTCGTTTTCCGTCCTCGATGATATCTAGAACCTCGGCGCTCAAAAGGCCGTCACCGAATTGGAATCGTGCTCCGACCTTGGCTTTTCTGCCGGGTTTTAAGATTACTTCCCAATCATCCAAAGAGATTCTCTTCAATAAAAGAAACTCGATCTTACCGCCGGTTCCTTCCTTGCTACCATAGAGTCGAGCCGGAATCACGCGGGTGTTATTCATCACCAAGCAATCACCGGGGTTCAGATAATCTAAAATATCCCGAAAATGCCCATGGGAAACATTTCCCGTTTCACGATTCAATACCAGCAATTTCGATGCCGTTCTGTCGGCAAGAGGCGTCTGCGCTATCCGTTCTTGGGGCAAGTCATAATAAAAATCTTTGGTTGTCATCATGGTTTTAAACCTCTCAATTAATATGCGTTTTCTAAATTGGTTCCCACAAAATAGTGGAGCAAGATATCCTGATAACCAAAACCTGCCTCTGCCATTCCCTTGGCACCGTATTGGCTCATACCAACACCATGTCCCCAACCGATTCCGCTAAAACGGAATCCTTTATTTTTGCCACCTGTTGTGGAATTGCTAAAAACAGTCTGGGTTCTTCCGTCACTGACATTAAGCAGTCCGTTCACTTCGCTTCTGCCCGATGCACTTAAAACAATCAATCTGCCAATGTTGGACGAAACCACACTGGAACCATCGGTAAGCATAACCGTTGCTGCCTTTCCGTCACCACCATCGCCTGAAACCGTGAACTCCTGACTCTTGGTGATGGTGTTAAAAAGGGTACGACAACTCTCACGTTCAAACACCTTTGAGCCGTTGGTTCCTACCACTTCCATCTTGAGAACTCGACGATTTTCACTATATTCCAAAACTTTGATATCTGTCACGTCTCCCACGTCATAACCCTTATTCCGCATAATGGTTGTGGCTTCCTCGCAAGAAAGATAGCCCTCCCATAAGCCATTGGGAATATTCTCTGTGTCTTCATAACTATTATCCACTGAAACCAGATAGGGATAACTGCTTCCCCATACATTCTTTACATCCTCTGTTCTTGCGCCCATGGACGAAGAATAGAACAACTGCGCCAGTTTGTTGTCATAGGTCAGTACCTGTCTGGTGGTTTCATCTACCGGTGCATAGGATTGATCGGTTTCTGCTTTGGTTCCGGAATACGCCTGACAATGCACTGCTGCACACAAATCAAACCCTTGACTTTTATGCTTATTCAGACTCTGTGCCGCATAGTTTCTGGCGCATACTGCTTGCGCCTTTAAGGCCTCCTTATGCCACGACGGGCTCATTTCCCGGGAAATAACCCCATAAAGATAGTGATCCATAAATACAACATTGACCACCGTCATTGCACCGCCGTCCTTAATACAATGAACACCACCACGATAGGAGACGCCATTTATATTAAGTTTTTGGTTCATTCCCCATGCGTTGGGGCGGATTCCCGCACTTCCTACATTTGCATACAAAAGCGCTCCGCTGTTATTATATACAGCGACCTGCTCGCCCTCGACTTTTACAACAACGGTTTTCTCTGCCGTTGTATCTGCATGAAGAAATTCCCGTTCCTGATAGGAACCAAGTTGAAAACCGTGTTCCGACTCCAATGTTATGGTTTTTGCCGCACCGGTTCCGTAGAGTAATCCGATTCGGATATACTGGGGAAGGTCATAGTCCGCAAAAACACCCATAGGAATCATCGACACACATAATATAAGGATAAGAAAAATCAAAAGAAATCGTTTCACGACAACACAACCTTTCTCTGATTGATTACAAACTACCTCATTTTACTATAAATATATCATAGCATATCAAAAGGAATATTTCCAGTTTTTTTTCGCTTTTTTGACCCCTCTAACAGATTTTTCATGCTTTTTTAACCATTTTGTCAAATATGCCATAAAATATCACGAAAACGTAACCTTTTATGTCCAAAAATCATTTGACAGATTTAGCTTTTTCGCATATAATTATATGATAGAATTATACTGTGCAAGACACAGTTCACACATAAGGAGGATTTATTGTGAAACAATACAACGTAGGTATCATTGGCGCAACCGGTATGGTTGGTCAGCGGTTTATTACCCTGATGGAAAACCATCCCTGGTTCAACTTGAAGGTTCTGGCTGCTTCTCCCCGAAGTGCCGGCAAAACTTACACCGAAGCCGTGGGGAATCGTTGGGCTATGTCCACCCCCATTCCTGAGGATGTTAAGGATATGATCATTTATGACGCAACCGCAGATATCGACAAGATTGCCGCACAGGTAGATTTCGTGTTCTGTGCTGTAGATATGAAGAAAGACGAAATCCGTGCTTTAGAAGAAGCATACGCTAAGGCTGAGTGCCCCGTTGTATCCAACAACTCCGCACACAGACATACTCCTGATGTTCCCATGATTATTCCGGAAATCAACCCCGATCATGCAGACATCATCGCGGCACAGAAAAAGAGACTGGGCACCAAGCGTGGCTTTATCTCTGTAAAATCCAACTGTTCTCTGCAGAGTTATGTTCCTGCACTGCATCCTTTGATGAAGTACGGTATCACACAGGCATTGACCTGTACCTATCAGGCAATCTCCGGCGCAGGCAAGACCTTCGAAACCTGGCCTGAAATGGTTGATAACGTAATCCCCTATATTGGTGGCGAGGAAGAAAAGAGTGAAATCGAGCCTTTGAAAATTTGGGGTAAGATTGAGGGCGACCAGATTGTTGACGCTACTACTCCTTCCATTACTGCACAGTGTCTCCGTGTTGCAGCAACCGACGGACACATGGCAGCTGTATTTGTAAAGTTTGAGAACAAACCTTCCATTGAACAGATTAAGGAAGACTGGGCAGCATTCAAGGGTGAGCCTCAGGATCTGGAACTTCCGTCTGCTCCCAAGCAGTTCCTGAACTACTTCGAGGAAGACAATCGTCCTCAGACCAAACTGGATCGGAACTTGGAAGGCGGTATGGCAGTATCCATTGGCCGTCTCCGTGAAGATAAGCAGTACGACTACAAGTTTGTATGTCTCTCTCACAACACCCTTCGTGGTGCTGCCGGCGGTGCTGTTCTGATGGCAGAACTTCTTGCCGCTAAAGGTTACTTTGACTAATTCAATCCTACTTAATCATATTTGAAAGGAGAATCCTTATGAAAACACCTGTTTTTACCGGCTCTGCAGTAGCACTTATTACGCCTTTTAACGAAAGTGGCGTTGACTATCCGAAACTTGCCGAACTGGTGGAATACCATGTTGCCAACAAGACAGATGCAATTGTTGTATGCGGCACCACCGGCGAACCTTCTACCATGCCCGATCCTGAACACAAGGCAGTTATGAAATTCGTCATTGAAAAAGTCGCAAAGCGGATTCCCGTTATTGCCGGAACCGGCAGTAATGACACTGCACATGCTATCGAGTTGAGTGTCTATGCTGAAGAAGTTGGCGCAGACGCCATTCTCTTGGTGGCTCCTTACTACAATAAGACTACTCAAAAAGGCCTGATTGCTCACACCGAGGCAGTTGCAAACAGCATTAAAATCCCGGTGATTCTCTATAATATTCCGGGCAGAACCGGCGGTCTTGGTTTTAACATTGAAACATTGAAGACCTTGTCCAAAATCCCCAACATTGTTGGCGTAAAGGAAGCTTCCGGTGATCTTGCATTCTCCGCAAGAGTTGCTGAGGAAACCGATCTTGCCATTTATGCAGGCAACGATGACATTATCGTTCCGATTATGTCCATCGGCGGTCAGGGTGTTATCTCTGTTGTTGCAAACATCATGCCGGAAGAAACCCATAACATCTGTCAGAAGTTCATTGACGGCGATGTAGCAGGTTCCAAGGATGCTTTCCTGAAGGTTTTGAAACTGGTTCGCGCACTCTTCATTGAGGTGAACCCCATTCCCATCAAGACTGCTATGAACCTGATGGGCTTTGAGGTAGGTCCTCTGCGGATGCCCCTTTGTGACATGACCGAAGAGAATCTTGAAATCTTAAAGAATACACTTTCAGAATACGGACTGATGAAATAATAAACAAGGGTGTGAAACCAATGATAAAACTTCTTTTAAGCGGCGCAAACGGAAAGATGGGTCAAGCGGTTACCCGTGCCATCGACGGCATGGAGGGAATCGGCATTGTTGCCGGTTTCGATATTAATACAGAACAAAAATCTACCTATCCGGTTTACGACCAACTGGATCAAGTAACCGAAGATGTGGATGTTATCATCGATTTTTCTCATCCCGCTATGTTAGATCCTCTTTTGAATTATGCAACCTCTGAGAAGATTCCCGCTGTCATCTGCACTACCGGTCTTTCTACCGAGCAGATTTCCAGAATGGAGTATGAATCCAAAAACATTCCCATCTTCTTCTCTGCCAACATGTCATTGGGTGTGAACCTTTTGATTGATTTGGTTTGTCGGGCGGCAAAAATTTTAGAGGATAATTTTGATATCGAAATTATTGAAAAGCACCATAACCAAAAATTAGATGCGCCCAGCGGTACTGCATTAGCAATCGCAGATGCCATTGCTGACACCGTATCCTATCCTGCCGAATACACCTATGATCGGCATTCTGTCCGCAAAAAGCGTGACAAGAAGGAAATCGGTCTCCATGCCGTACGTGGCGGAACCATTGTTGGCGAACATGATGTTATCTTTGCCGGCACTGACGAGGTGATTGAGGTAAAGCACACCGCAACCTCTAAAGAGGTCTTTGCCGTAGGTGCAGCACGAGCTGCAATCTTTTTGGTAGATCAAGAACCCGGCATGTATGCAATGAAGGATTTGATCGCGTCTCAAAAATAATCGGAGGTAAGACATATGATTCCAACCATTACAAATATTGATTATTTAGAAGATGTTGCTCTGGTTACCATCAATAATATCCCCAATACCCCTGAAAACATGGCAAAAATCCTTGGAGAAATATCCGATCGTAATGTAACGGTGGATATGATTTGTCGAACAGCACCTTATAAGGAAACTTTCAATTTATCCTTTACGGTTCCTCAGGAGAATTTGGCAGATGTGATAGATGCAACCATTGCATTTAAAAAATTGAGTCCTGAAATAACCACGGACTTAAACGGGAACAACACCAAAATCATTCTCTCCGGCGAGGGAATGCGGAGTACTCCCGGTGTTGCTACCGCTCTGTTCCAACTCCTTGCAGATGAAGATATTCCTATCAAGTTGATTACTACCGGAGAAATTGAAATCTCCTGTCTGATTGACATTAAGGATGTGGAACGTGTAAAGGAATTATTAAAAGATTAAAAAACAACAAAAAGCCTCCCGATTGGGAGGCTTTCTTTATAAATTGTTTTTGTCTTTCAAATTTGCCCATATAAGAGCAACAACCCATCCAATGAAAGTCCAACCAAGAAAGATATTAAGTAGTAAAATAGAAACCTTTTGAATATGTTGTTTTTTGTGAGCAACAAATGAAGGAATAAAATATATAAATAATCCTAATGCCCCCAAAATAATACTTGATATTATAACTCCTATTATCGAACCACCTGACGCTTGCGCTGCAGCCATTTTGTTCCCTCCTTTCATCATACTTATAAATTAAAAAATGCGCCTACCGAAGTAGACGCCAAAAACGCAAACTCCGATAGTCGCCAAACCAGTTTTTATACAGCATGAGATATAAGCACACCCTGATAAATGGAATTTGCATTTTTATCAAATTCGTAATCAAGATATGCAAAAATAAGCATATTTATACAAAAAGAAAATATACCTCAACACTGCATACAATTATTCAACTGATTTGGCTTAACTATTATACCACATCAGTTTTATTTTATCAATAGGTAGGAAAAAATTTTTTCTCTTAAGGGTTGATTGCATCCCTACAATATTTTCAGAAAAATTGATAAGCGCAAAAAAAGAACCGCTTTTGGGCGGTTCCTTTTTATTTGCGAATCAGAGTTCCAATGTTACCACCGGACTCAATCTGTTGAGGTTGGTAAAGTTATCCCACAGGAACACTTTGACTTTATCGGCGCCATTTCCGGAAACGCTGATATGTTGATCAATACCCTCCACAGACCCATTGAAAATCTGAGCCTTTACCATATCATTGCCCTTGTAGCTGACAACCAAAAACTTACCGGTGGAGTTTACAATGGTATGGAAACTGGTGCCATAACCAATGGCATCACCATCTTCCAGTACGGTTGTTCCATAGCCATCCAGCAATACAACCTCATTTTCGGAGGGTGCGGGACCATAGATTTTCACGTAGTCAAGTTTACCATTTCCGGTTCCGTTATCAGTACGAGCACGGAGTGCCAATTCCATTTTGGGATCGCTTGTGCTATCCGTTCCGCTATTCACAGCTACCTGATACCAACCGCTATCTCCATCCAGCTTGGTGAAGATGTTGTATCCGTTTCCGGTATTCACAATACGCCAAATGCGGAATTCATTACCGCCTTCTACACCTGCATAGTAGTTTCTTCCATTAAATGCAACATAACTCTTGAAAGCAACTACATTGAGTGCTTTCTCTCCACTCATAAAGTCAAATACCATAGTTCCGTTGTTGCTTACCTTAAAATCAGCATAGCCACCGACAGGAATACCTCCGTAGTTAAGACTATACTTTCTGTTTGTGGTGGTGGTTGGCAGATTCAAAACACCATTTTCCACAGTTCCACCCTCAAAAGCAAGGTTGGAATACTCCGGGGTTGCATCAAAATCTTCCCCATAGTATACACAGGTTTCTCCTGCAGGCAGCGTGTTTGCATCGGCTACTGCCAACTGATAGGTTTTAATGGATTTTAAATCAATATCCTTACCGGCAGCTGAGAACTGGAGTTTAGCGGTTGCATAGTTACTACTACCCTCATCACGAGGACTGGTAAAGCTACAAATTTTCACCCACTGTCCATTGGTCAGAGTAGCACTCTTAACATACTGATCATAACCGCCTTCATAAGAGGTCGGAACAAACAGATACTCTGCCCAGCTACCAACATCAGGAATGACATTTTCCACAATGGTACCTGTATTACCATTTGCAGCAGGAGCGCTCCCTGCCGCAATGGTTCTGTAGATTCTTCCGGTACCATCCGATGCTGCAGCGATTACTGTCACGCCGCTGTCCGCCGCATTGTGACGAAGCTTGAAGTAAAGTGCCTGTTTTACAAAAGCACTTTCTCCGGTATTGTTCAACACACCATTTAAGGGAGACCATTCATAATTTCTGTGAGGAGTGAAAGAAAATACACCTGTTGCAGTGCTCATATTGTATCCGTTTGCCCCCAGTGTTGCCCCGACAGTCAGAATTTCAGAACCTGCATTGTTGCCAAAGCTCTCCGGCTCAAAGTTGCTGTCAAATTCCAGAGAGTAGGTAGTGGTGACTGCACCACCCATAATTTCATCAACACTTCCATAAGATACGCCCTCGTTATAAACATCAATGGACTTAATTGTAACATCCCCTGTATTGGTTGCATAGGAGGTAATTCTAAATCCACTGTTGTTCGAGGAACGATAGGAATTGGTAATCAAAAAGAGCCATTTTCCATTGGTGGATGCATTCTTAACATAAATGTCATGTGCATCTGCACGATTGTTAATCAATAACTCAAACCACTCTGTCCCAAAATCAAAGTTTGCTCTTCCGGAACCAGTATTTGTAGTGAGGTATGTAGGATAAATAGTCAAATAATGACGAGTATTCGCTTGAGGTGTTCCGCCCAAAATAAAGATTTTCTCCGTTGCATCACCACAAGAAAACTTTGCTTTCATTACGGTAGCATTTACGCTCTTCCACGGGTCTGTTGCAGGAACCAGATTAAAAGTAGAATCCACACCAGCAGGAAGGACAACGCCATCCGTTGTATAACGAACACCATTTGCCTGAGCATCCGTTGGTGCAGAAGTCAACGTACGACTATACTTCCAATTGGTAACATTATCCACGCCCATAATTTCGGCAACGGAATCAGCATAGACCGCGTCTGCTGATACCTGCATAACAGGCAGTGCACAAACAACCATCATCAAGCATAACAAAGCTGCAAGAAGTTTTGTTTTTCTCATAAAAAACACTCCTTTATAAAATATAATTTTTAATTATTTTTGAAATAAATGTAACGATATGTACAATGGTACTATATTATTTTATCAACCCCATTCTTTATTGTCAATAAACAAAACTGCCATCTTTTCGTGAAATTTCATAGATTTCGTCCGTTTTATTAAGTATAGTACGCTCTCTCCGTCTTCACTGAATCAATACATAAAAAAAGAACCGCCATCGGGCGGTTCTTTTCTTATTATATTTATCTTGCTTTTTCGTCCACTTCTTTTTGAATCTTGGCAATGAACTCATCCAGTTTCAAAGCACCTAAGTCGCCATCCTTACGAGAACGAACAGCAACAGCATTTTCTGCCTGCTCCTTCTCACCAACAATGAGCATATAAGGTACCTTTTCCAGCTGAGCTTCACGAATCTTATAACCAATCTTCTCGTTACGATAATCAACTTCGGTACGGATACCTGCCTTGCTGAGAGCCTTATCTACCTGCTCTGCATAATCCATGTAATGCTCGGAAATAGGCAGAATCTTTACCTGAGTGGGTGCAAGCCATGTGGGGAATGCACCTGCATACTTCTCAATGAGAAGCGCCAAGGTTCTCTCGTAACATCCAATAGAGGTTCTGTGAATGATATAAGGATTCTTCTTGGTGCCATCGGAGTCCACATATTCCATACCAAACTTCTCAGCCAGCATCTGGTCAATCTGAATGGTAACCAAGGTGTCTTCCTTGCCGAATACGTTCTTAATCTGGATATCCAGCTTAGGACCATAGAATGCCGCTTCACCAACACCAACCTTATAGGGAATCTCCAAATGATCCAGAATCTTTGCCATGGTATCCTGTGCTTCATCCCATTGTTCCTTGGTTCCGATATACTTTTCGGAATCATTGGGATCCCACTGGGAGAACCGATAAGATACATCCTCGTAAAGACCCAAGGTCTTTAACATATAGATTGCCATTTCCAAACAGTTCTTAAACTCTTCTTCCAACTGATCGGGACGGCACATCAAATGACCCTCGGAGATGGTGAACTGACGAACACGAATCAAACCATGCATTTCACCTGATGCCTCGTTACGGAACAAGGTAGAGGTTTCACCATAACGGATGGGAAGGTCACGATAACTGCGCATTCTGTTAAGATATGCCTGATACTGGAAGGGACATGTCATGGGACGGAGCGCAAAAACTTCCTTATCCTTTTCCTCATCACCAAAGACAAACATACCATCCTGATAATGATCCCAGTGACCGGAAATCTTGTAAAGATCACTTTTTGCCATATAAGGAGTCTTGGTTCTTACCCAACCATTGGCATCCTCGTGGTCCTCAACAAATCTCTGGAGAATCTGCATCATCTTTGCACCCTTGGGGAGCATGATAGGAAGACCCTGACCGATGGAATCTACTGTAGTGAAGAGTTCCAGTTCTCGACCCAGTTTGTTATGGTCACGCTTCTTTGCCTCTTCCAATTGTTCTAAGTATTCATCCAGTTCCGACTTCTTGGGGAATGCGGTACCATAGATACGGGTGAGTATCTTATTCTTCTCATCACCGCGCCAGTAAGCACCTGCTGTATACTGGAGTTTAATTGCCTTTAATTTACCGGTAGATAACAGGTGAGGACCTGCACACAAATCGGTAAAGTCACCTTGCTTATAGAAGGAAATCTCTACACCCTCGGGAAGGTCTTCAATAAGTTCAGCCTTATATGGCTCGTCCTTCATAAGAGCAAGTGCCTCATCCTTGGGGAGGCTGAATCGCTCAATGGCGATATTCTCCTTGATGATTTTCTTCATTTCGGCTTCAATCTTCTCCAAATCAGATGCCTGAATGGGTTCTACAAAGTCGAAGTCATAATAAAAGCCATTCTCGATAGCAGGACCAATGGCAAACTTGGTGTCCGGATATAATCTCTTGACAGCCTGTGCCAACACGTGAGATGCGGTATGCCGATAAGCCAGTTTACCTTCGTCGGTATCCCATGTCAGGAAGTTCACCGCACAATCCTTTCCCGGGCAAGTTCGCAAATCCACCACTTCCCCGTCTACTTCAGCAGCCATGCAGGCACGTGCCAAACCTTCGCTGATTTCAAATGCCATATCAAGCAAGGTCGCATCCTGCTTAAATTCCTTGACGTCGCCGCCTTTAAGCGTTACCTTAATCATTCCAAACACCTATCCTTTCTTGGGAATCTCCCATTTATAATCCTATGGTAATTGCGGCAAGAACAGCAATCGCAACACCCAACGTTGCCCCTGCCCACACTTCAAGAGGCGTATGCCCCAAAAGTTCCTTTAACCGAATTTGTTTCTCAATGGGATCGGTCTCCTCCCATGCATCAATAATCATGTTAATCATTTTTGCTTGCTGTCCTGCCGCACGACGAATCCCAGAGGCATCGTACATTACCACCAAGGCCAACGCGCAACACACTACAAAAACAGGACTGTCAAACCCCATCTTAATGCCAATACATGTAGCAAGACTTGTAACAATGGTTGAATGAGACGAGGGCATTCCGCCCGGACCCATAAACCGCGTCATGTCCAACTTTCTGTTCTTAACCCAAACTAGAAAACCTTTTAACGCGCAGGAAAACAACCATGCAAAAAGTACAACAAAAAACACCTTATTGCTTAAAAATTGTCTGATATATTCCATATGTTTCTCCTATTCGCTTAATGATTCCTTTTCAATAGGTAATCCGCAAAATCAAGCAAGAACTCCGATCCCGAAAGATCTTTAATCAAAGCCTTGGCATCGTGGGTCAGCCGAGCAAGTTCTGCCTCGGCCTTTTCCATACCCAACAGGGTAACAAACGTTGTCTTATCTTGTTCTGCATCACTACCAATCGGTTTCCCCAAAGCGACTTCGTCACCAATAACATCTAGTATATCATCTTTTATCTGAAATGCCAACCCCAATTTTTCAGAAAATGTAATAATTTTTTGAATTTTGGCATCCGTTTGATCCAAATACCCTGCACTCAAGCATCCGCAAACGGCGCATACACGAATCAAGGCTCCTGTTTTTCCTTTATGAAGAAGGGTCAACTCCTCTAAGGATACATCATTTCTGTTTTCGCAAGCCAAGTCAATAACCTGACCACCAATCATACCATGGCATCCTGCCGCTTTTGCAAGTTCACCAACCGCCGCAAGGGCACGTTCCGGCAACATACCCGACTCTGCCAAAATCCCAAAGGCATTGGTCAAAAGCCCATCCCCTGCAAGCAGAGCGATATCTTCCCCGTAGGCTTTGTGACAAGAAGGTTTGCCCCGCCGCATATCATCATCATCCATGCAAGGAAGATCATCATGAATCAAAGAATAACTATGAATAGATTCAATGGCACAACCCATTCGTGCCGCATCATCCAAGTTTCCGCCCAGCATATCACAAACCGCCATGGTCAGCACAGGACGAATTCTTTTTCCACCGCCCAAAACACCATACTGCATTGCCTCAAAAACCCGTTTCTGAAGCAACGCCGGCACAGGGTAATAATTCGCCAACATCTCTTCAAAGCGGCTCAAATAAACCTGATATTGTTCCTGAAAATTCATACTACTCTCCCAAACCTGCAAAGGGTTGTTCTTCCAACGTGCCATTGTCCCGATTCTTCATCAAAATAGAAATTTTCTGTTCTGCTGTATTCAATGCATCAGTACAATCTTTGGTCAGGGTAATTCCGCGCTCGAACAATGTAAGCATTTCATCCAAAGAAACCTTACTACCCTCCAACGCCTTAACCACACTTTCCAGTTCTTGTAAATTGGTTTCAAAACTCTGTTTATCTGCCATAGTTTTCTACCTCCTCTGTTTCTTGTACCGTGGCAACAATTCTGCCATCCTTTACCATTACCGTCATACTGTCACCGACTTCCACACGGGAAACGGAATCAATCACCGCTCCATCCGCACCTTTTGCCACCGAGAATCCTCGAGAAAGGGCTCCCAAAGGGCTCAGGCCATCCAGTTTGGATGCCGCAACACCCAATCCTTGCTTTTTCTGTTCCAGAATCCGATTCATCGCCCCATTCATATCCTGAAGCAAACGATCCAGATAGATTCTTTCTTCATCAACCCGAAGCATAGGATTCTGCATGGACGGACGCTCGGTCAAACTCTTGATACGAAGACGTCCCTGCTCCAAAATACGTTCCGCCTGACTATAAAGACGGCGATAAACATTCTGGAATTTTTCGTTCAATTCAGATTGGGACGGCACCACAAGTTCTGCCGCCGCAGACGGGGTTGGTGCCCGTAAATCTGCTACAAAATCCGAAATGGTAAAATCAATCTCATGTCCTACTGCCGAAACAATAGGAATTTCACTCTGATAAATCTCTCGGGCAACAATTTCTTCATTAAAAGCCCACAAGTCCTCAATGGAACCGCCACCACGACCCACTATCAAAACATCAGCATCCTTGCTTTGATTGAAGTATCGAATTGCCGTCGCAATGCTCTCTGCCGCATTTTCTCCCTGTACCAACACCGGGTATAGAACCACATCTGCGTAGGAAAAACGCCGTGTCAGGACATTAATAATATCACGGATGGCCGCTCCGGTAGGCGCTGTCACAACGCCAACTTTCTTGGGGTATTTAGGAAGAGGTTTTTTATGAGCCGGATCAAACAATCCCTCTTCGCTTAGTTTTGCCTTTAACTCCTCGAAGGCAACATACAAATCACCGATACCTTCTTGTTGCATGTCGTCTATGTAAAGTTGATACTGCCCATCACGCTCATAGACAGTAACCCGACCATGGGCAACCACCTTCATACCATTTTGAGGAGTAAACCGCAACTTGGATGCACTACCGCGGAACATAACTGCTCGCATAACACCGGTTTCATCCTTTAAGGACATATACATATGCCCCGAGGAATGTGCCTTGAAGTTGGAAAGTTCGCCTTTTACCAACACATCTGTCAACACATCATCCCGATTCATGATTTCCTTGATATATAGGTTCACCTGTGTAACCGATAATGCCTGTCGCTCTATCATCCTGACTCACCTGCCTCTGTCTTTCTGTAATGGAAAATCGAAACAGAGCGGCACTGTACGTTGCCGCCCTGTTCGTTTATTTATCATCTTTTATATGTCCAAGAATACCATTGACAAACGCCAAGGACTCCTCGCCGTCAAATATCTTGGCAAGCGCCACTGCCTCATTAACAGATACTCCTGCCGGAATATCGTCCATGTAATTCATTTCATATACCGCAAGGCGCAACAATGCCAGACAAACGCCGGAAATTCGATCCGTCGTCCATCCTTTGGCATATTGGGTAATCAGGGCGTCAATCTCCTCTATGTGGGCAACAACACCCTCAACAACTGTTCGAATATATTCTGCCTGATCACCTGTTTCATGCTCTGCAAAGAAATCATCCAAAAGAGTTTGAACGTCTTCCGGCTGAAATCGATAAGAGAACAACAGGGTAAAGGCATATTCTCTTGCTTTTCTTCTGTTAACCATCTGGGATTACTCCTCCGTTGCTTCTTCTGTCTCTACTGCGTCTGCGACTTCTGTTTCCTCTTCAATGGCTTTGCCGTCTTCGGTCTTGGGAACATTTACCCCGTCAATAGAGATGTTTACAGCAGACACTTCCAAGCCGGTCATTGCCTCGACCTCACTTTTTACCTTCTTCTGAAGTTCCCATGCGACAGCCGGAATCTTTGCACCATATTCCGCAATCACAGAAAGTTCCAGAACCACACTCTTTTCGGTCACTGTCAGTTTAACTCCCTTAGAAAGATTCTTCTTTCCAAGAAGTTCCACAATACCGCCGCCAAAGCCACCGCACATACCGGCAATACCTTTCACTTCCGATGCGGCAAGTGATGCAATAACAGCAATAACTTCGTCAGAGATATTTACGTTACCATTGTCTTCAAATCCCGGATTTATGGTATTTTCCATCAGAATTCCTCCTATCACTTCTCATGAAATATGATTATCATGCTCATTCTTCTTTTTAGTATATCATACTCCTGTTAGAAATACAAGGGGAATTTCAAGTTTTTTATTCGGCGCTGATTTTGATATTCCCTACCGAGATTCCCGTTTCTCCCACAACGATATCCTTAATCTGTGCCACCTTGGCTCCGTCCAGTTCTCCGCCGCTTACCACAACGGTTATACCACTTTCGTTCATCTTTACAAAAGCATCCTGATACCCTTTTGCCTGAATCAAAACTTCCATGGATTTTTCCTTCTCGGTATACTCGGTGTGATTCTTTATTTTTTCGCGAGCATCTTGTTTCGTCTCTGCTCCTGCCGAATCGCTTTCTGCCGTTTTCTTCCACTCATCCATCATTTCGCCCCGACTTTTATCCCGCTCCTCTTTCAGAGCGGTAATGCCTTTTCCCGCATTCTTATCTTCTGCTTTGGCATCGGCATCTCCGCCCTCTCCTGCCACAGGCAAGGCATCACCACTGACCGGCATACTCTCATATTGACCATTCTCCAAAGTCCACCGATAATACCCTGCCGTAATCACCAAAGCCACCAAGCCCAGTAACAATATCTGCTTTCCGCC
Source organism: Ructibacterium sp. (assembly GCA_045649565.1). GTDB lineage: Bacteria > Bacillota > Clostridia > Monoglobales > Monoglobaceae > Ructibacterium. Next base: position 46,537 of record JAZRQC010000024.1, on the reverse strand, counting down.
AATCCCTGATTTTCCTTTTCGACTCAAAACCCATACCTCCTAATTTGTAATCTTAATCCGATGGGCAGGCAACCCAAACACCGCCCGCACCGCCTCGTAGATTTCCTGTCTGACCTTATGGTTGGTCGCACCTTTGGCAACCACCAAAATTCCGGTTGGTTCAGGAAACCTTTGTTTGACACGATAGGGTGTTTCGACGCCATCCTGCTCCCATCGCACAATGTCACGTTCTTCCTCCACACTTTCCGACACGCTGTCGGTATCCTTTTCCTCTGCGCTTTTTTGAATCCGGTTGGTGGCAAGAACAGACTCTCCTCCGTCTTCAAAATGAAGAAATACCGAAATGGTTCCCGCTCCCGTTATTTTTTCCAAGGTTTGTTGCAATCTCTCTTCCATATCCTTCAGATAGAGATTTACATCCATCTCCTCCACCTTGGTTGGTTCAGGATTCGCTGTCTCTTTTTTGTCATCACGAAAACTGCTGAACGCCAAGAACAAAATGGCCCCAACAATCAACCAGATAACTACCCCCCTGATTGGCTTTTTCCCCGTATCATCCGAAGGGGAAAGAAACCGTTTTACCATCTCCTGCCCCATCTTTCTTCTCCTTTCAGTATCGAATGGATATCCGTTCTTCCTCAAGTTCGATTTCCTGCTTGATGATTCGTCTTATTCCTTCCGCATCCACCTCCCCCTTTGAAGTTATGGTGACATGCTCAATCCTGCCGAAATCATCTTCTTTGTCCCCCACATCACAATACACCTCTCCCTCAAACTCCGGTTCCACACTTTGAATAACGGATAAAATCTTTTGACTCAACTTTTCTTTATATACACGAAGAATCTCTTCTCGTTGTTTTTCCTCCGTGGAACCTATCTCTTCCTCAGCATGATGGATTCCCAATTCTTCCATACTCCACTCTTGGTGAATCATCTGCGTGATGGGTGTCAGCAAAGCAAGTACCAGCAACATTCCCAATCCCAGACGAATATATTTCTGAAAACTCCCCTCCGGAAGAATTTCTTCGCACATGGACCCAAATACCGCCAGTCCCGATAGGATCATAGCCCAATCCTGAAGTTCTTTGATCATCCGCTACCTCCCCAACATTACCGCCGTGTTTCCTGCATGGATGACCACCGTTAAAACCACCACAAACATAACCGTAACCGCCGCAAGCATAGAAAAAAGAACGGCAACACCATTGGCCAATTCAGAAAGGCAGGTTACAATCTTAGGCTCCGAAACCGGCTCCGCAACAGCCGCGGTAAGACGAAACACAATCAGGATAGCCGATACTTTCAAAAGGGGTGCCACTCCAATGACAATCAGGCATAAAATTCCAAGAATCCCAACGGAGTTTTTGATAACCACACTACAGTTCATAACCGTTTCTACCGACTCTGCCATAATCCCTCCCACAACAGGAATCAAATTGGCTGCTGCAAACTTGGTCAGTTTCACGCTGATTCCGTCCGCACCGCTTCCTGCAATACTTTGAAGGCCGGAAAATGTTACAAATATTGTCAGCATCACCGACAATCCCCATTTAACACATTGGTTCATAAACTTAATCAGTTTCTGGATCCGAAACTGTTCCGAAGCTCCACTTGCCAAACTCATGGCAGTAGACACCATAACGATAGGAATAAAAATTGATTGAACCGCCTTGACGCTGATTCCCACCACTGTCAACAACATAGGTTCAAACACCGCCGCAGAAACAAGTGCTCCACCGGTCACTAAGGTTACCATCACCAACGGAACCATCATTTCCATGAACTGAGCCATATTGGATATTCCATGAACCACACAATCTGCCGTGTGATAAAACGCTGTTGCCACCACCCCTGCAATAATCAAATAACAGGTATAATAGGCGGCTCTTGTGACTCCTTTCTCTCCAAAACCCACCTTAAGTCCCGTCAGATAAGAACAAAGCACCGATGCCGCAAGAACGGTAATCAAGAGTTTGGTACTTCCGTATACCTCACCCAACAACAACTTCAAAATTCCCCGCAATAAGTCGGATACGGAAAGTTCCAGTTTCCCTTCGTTCAATCCTTGGAAAATATCTCGTACCTGAAAGTCAGGAATCAGTTCCAAGAAACTATCTCCCAGTTCCAGATCACGAATTGCTTTTTCAAATACATCTCCGTACATTTCGCTGTATTCCTCCAAGAGTTCTTCTGTCACAGCCTCTTCTCCGTAACAATTTATAGAAAGAACCAAGAGGAACACACATACCATCAGTATCTTTTTCATTTTCATTCTGTCCTAAAAACGTATCATCATCTCAACAAGTCCCAAAAACTGATATACGATGGGAACGGACAAAGAAAGTATCAAGACTTTACCACCAAGTTCGATCTTTCCTGCCACAGAATTCTCCCCTGCATCCCGACACAATTCTGCCGAAAACTCACAAAGGTAGGCGATCCCTATCATTTTTATAATCAGTCGCAGATATCGATTCTGAATCCCCGATATTTCTGCCAATTCCTCGAACAACTTCACCGTTTCTTCCAGATACGGAACCATGGCAACAAAGATTGCAATGCCGCCCAAAACAGGAATCGCAATGGCAATTTCAGGTCGATGTTGTTTGATCAAGAGAGACAGTATTGCCGTCACAACACCAATCCCCAACACCCGTAACAACTCCATCCCTACAACCCAAACACTTTCTGGATGGTAGAAAACAGATTGCTGATTTCCTGAATCACCATCAAAAGCACCACTATCAACCCTGCAATGGTGGTCATCATTGCCTGATCATCCCGTCCTGCGCGTACGAGAAGCATATTCAACACCGCAACCAGAATCCCTATTGCTGCTACCTTGAAAATCAAATCTACTCCATTCACGGCATTCTCCCTCTCTTACAGAAGTAAAAGCACAACAAATACTCCACTCAAAAATCCCATACTCCGCCACAACTTTCCATCCTTCTTCTGCTCTTCCGTCGCGCTTTCCCGAATCGTCCTGATTTTTGCCATGGTCATTCTGATTCCGTCTCGGACAGTCTCTCTGTCGCCACCACCAGCATGGCGAAAAAACTCCTGCAAAACCTGTTGTTCTTCTTGCTTTAATCGAACACCTTCCACCTCATCAAGAGACATTTGAAAGGCTGTTTCAGGAGACAATCCGGGTCTTTTTTTCATTCTCATTGCCACCTGCGAAAACAATCTCCCCGTTACCCCTTTGTAACTGCTTGCCACCATTTCCAGACCTTCCGAAAAGGGCTGTGCAAGAAAGACCATGTTAAACTCCAACTGTCGAAGCATCTGCTCTAAAAGTTCCAATTGACGAATTCTGAGTTCCATGGCACCTGCAAAAGAAATTCCAAGATATCCGCATCCCAGTATAACGAATCCTGCCGCAATCCACCGCATTACAGCAATACAGCACGGGTATAGGTTACCGAATCCACCGAAGAAAAATCCCGTTTTAACAAAATGGCCTTTTGAAACACCTTATCTTCAAACAAGGGTTTCAGCAGGTTACGTCTTTTTACCTCTTCCATTTGTTCTCCGTGGGTGGTGGCAATAACAGATACCCCTGTTCCATGAGCCAAACGGATGGCCGACACATCCTCTTCGCATGCTATCTCATCACTGACAATCACCTTAGGAGACATGGTACGAAGAAGCATAAGCATTGCTTCGGCTTTGGGGGCATTGTCAATCACATCTGTCTGTGCTCCAATTTGATTCTGTGGCACACCTTGATATAGTGCTGCCAGTTCTCCTCGGTCATCCGCAACCCCTGTTTTAAAACCGCGATTGGAAACCTGCCGCATTACGTCCCGAAGCAAGGTTGTTTTGCCTACCTGCGGCGGCGAAACAATCAAGACGCTTTCCACACGGTTTCCTTGCACAATGTGATCCATTACGCTATCGGCAATCCCTACAATTTCATGGGCAATCCGAAAATTCAAGGAACTTACCTCTCGGAATGTTCGAATCTTCCCTTCCTCCGAAACGGCTTTTCCACATATCCCCACACGATGACCCCCTTTAAGGGTAAGAAACCCTTGACGTATCTCATCCATGTGGGCATAGACCGAATTTTCACATATGGCCGCGAAGGCGCTTTGGACTTCTTCATGGCTGACAATGTATGCATCCATTTCATGATTGGTAATTCCTCCCTTGTTTGTCATAAAACAACTTTCTCCCGCTATTCCCAACGTGAGCGGCGCACCTGCCCGAAGTCGAATCTCTTCGATTTCTAACCAGTCATCCAGGGCAGCCTTTTCCACTCGTTTTCTGATTTCTCCTGAAAGATACGGCAACACTTCCAAGACTCTTTTTTTCAACATCATCACCTCTTTGGTTTGTCTTATAGGATTCTATGAAGTGTTGTCCCTGTTTAGAACATCCTTCCGTAAATTTAGAAAATCAATAATTTTCCAAATGCAAAAATATACAGAAACTTTACAAAAGTATATAGCATTCCTAATAGCCGTATGTTATAATGAAAAAAATCGATTATTTTCATTAAGATAGATCAAATCCATTTCTTGGAGGTACCATATGAAAAAAACTGCTTGGATATTACTTTTTGTCCTTATATTTTCCCTCTGTCCGATTTTTCCTACGGATTCCGTTTCCGCCTCGGACAGGCAATCCATATCCGATATTTTAGGAATGGATGACGTCAATTGGTACGAGCTCAATCACTACACCTTTGCCACCGACACCTATACCGGGGTGGACGAGAACATGGTTGCGAACACTCCCGGATTCACCGAAGAAAACGGACTTGTTCTGGAAAAGGGTAAGGGTTCCTACCTTCGCATCATCAAAAGAGATTACTGGTCTCCTATCAGCGACGGAACCATCACCACATTCCGTGCAAAAGTAATGAACGAAACCGACGTCTTTATGCCCCTTTGGCAAAAGCCAACTACAACGCAGGAAAAACACCGTGCTGCTCTGGCTATTACCGCATCGGGTATTGCACAAGGGGAAGGTGCCGTTCTCTATCTTGATAAAAGCTTTGCCCCGGGTCTTGGTTGGGTGGATTATCTGTTAAAGTCCGACACAGATTCCCAATGGTCTTTTTACGCCAAGCCGGAGGGTGAAACCGGTTGGCAATTTGTGGCGCAAGGTTTATACGGAACCAATGGAGGTCCGAGTACCGGTCTGTATTTTTCCGGTGCCGGCTATGTAAAGGAAGCGAAACGCTTCTGTGCCGAGCAATTTGCATCCCAATACCAATTTCAAATGGATTCCGGGTTTGACCCCAACCCGGAAACTATCATAACCACCGGAACAGTGACCTACACCGACGAAAACGGCTTGGCGATTCCTTCCGCTTCCGAATGGAAATTCCTTCCTCAATCGGGATGGAGCGCTTTGAGTGACGGGAAAAACGTGACATTCCGTGCCAAAGCACCCGCAAGCGGTGGTTTAAACATTCAGTTATCCGCACCGGATACCTCCCTGAAAAGAAGAGTATACATTGACCTTAGTGCTCTTGCTCTGACCGTAGTTGGAAATGCCTCCCATACCGGATTTGATGCAAACACACCGGAATTCAGTTTTGTCCCCGGAACCGATTGGCACGATTATCTCATCAAAGCCAACGGAAACGATAGTTACTCTGTCTATATCCTGATGGATGGCATCTGGACCTTGTATACCAAAACATTGGGTTACACCGACGCCGGAGCTGCCGAAGTCATTGGTGTGAAGCTCTTTTCCTCCGGCAATGATGCCTGTATTCAGAATGTCCGCATTTTTGATACCGCATCAACCTCGGATGCCTTGGCAAAGCCCTCTGCCGAAATCCAGGCATACTACACAGAGAATTTTACTTCCGCCCCCAAATACAAAAACTATACAACAACCGGAAATGCATCTTTCCAAAACGAAATGTTGGTACTGAATAATTCCGGGACCTTTGGCGTGAGCCAGTGTGCAATCCCCAATAACGGTTACGCGGAGTTTAAAATGAAGTCCAATTCCGCAAAAACCAAGGTTGCCTTTTACGACGGAACAAAATCCTTATCCCTGGTTACCTATGGAGCCAGCACCATGGTAAACGGCACCGCTATTTCCACCATGGACAGTGGAAATATCTTTCGAATCTGGCGAATTGTGAGAAATGCAAATGGAACCTTTGACGGATACCTGAAGAGTGAGAACGAAGACTCCTGGTACTTGGCATTCCAAAACATTACAGGAACTGACGATACAACAGAAAAGGGCTTCTCCTTTACCCAGGACGGTCATCCGGTCAGCGATTATTACGGCTTCAGTCAATTTGACTACATCCGTATTTATGGTCCCTCGGTGGGCAAACCAATGGTCATCACCGACGGAGCCTCCACCGTTTCGGTACCGGAGAATGGAAAGGTTCGTAATCCCGATTCTATTTGTGCCGTCGTGGAGGCTGACCCCGAAGCGGACAGACTCCTGATTATGATGGAGTACAACGATGCAGGAGACATGGTCAAGGACACCGTTTACCAAATCCCCAAAGGAACAGCTCCCTCTTCCATTGTGCATTCGGTTCATAGTAAGGAAAGTGATCCTTGGCAGTTGAAGGCCTATCTATGGGATTCTGAGCACAAACCTCTCCAAAATCCCCACGCCGTAAGAAGCGGAACCATTTCCTGGAATGAGGAAGGATGGGGATACGGTGGAGACCACCAGATAGACAATGGTGTGACAAAAATAAGCTCCACCGGCAACAAAACTTCTTATGCAGAAACCGGTCTGGACATTGGTAGCACCTTTGATGTTTCCTGGACTATGAATTTAGACCAATCCAATGGTTCTAACTCGGTGGTTCTTTCTAACGGTATTGCATCGGCAACCTTTGAATTCACTTCCACAAACGTTGCCTTCTCTACCTCAAGCGAAACCAAAACCATCCCCTATACCATTGGCACCAACAAGCTGACCTATCGTGTTGTTGGTAACAAAAGTAACTGGGATCTCTACATCGACGACAATCTTGTGGCCGATATGAATGCCTTGTTCTCTACATCTGATAGTTCGGGAATTCGTTTCGAAACCGCAGGATCCAATTCCGGCATGAGTATTTATGAGGTTTCAGTGGGTTTCTATGACAGCTATTTTGACCCCACCAAAACACAGAGCTTTGACAACGGAGATATGACCGGTTGGACTCAAACCAAAGTTTATCCTGTCAGTGCTGATGTGGGTTATGAATGCTGGTCTTCCGAAAATGGTCTTTTGATGTTACAAAATCCTACTTATTTATCTCCCCCTCTCAATAAGAATATCGAAATCGGCGACGACTTTATCCTCGAAACCCGAGTGCGATTCCAAAACCTCGGAAACTGGTTCTATATTCTGATGGGAGCAAAGGACCATTACATGCACTTAGAGGTTCACCACGACTTCCTTACCTTTGTCACCCCTGTTGATGACCCCACCACCGAAAACTTCCAGGACGCTCACAGCGACCCTGTGGAAATTGATCCCCAAAAATGGTATACCCTCAAGATTGAATCCTACAACAATTCCAATAATGCTCGGGTTTATCTGGATGACAAACTGGTTATGGAAGAAGAACTTGCAGATTATCCCAACTATCCCAATCAGCTGATTCAATTTGGTGGCTATGGTTGTCATCTTGATGATTGTATCGTAGACATCGACTGGGTGCGTTATATGACAGTTCCTGCCAGAATGGAAAATGTCATTCCTGCACCCTCCGGCAACGCCTCTGCGACCCTCAATGCGGTGCAAAGCGGGAACTCCGTTTCTGCATCCCTTGCTAACCTGACTTCCTTTGATTCGGTAGCATCGGTTTCCTACTACTTAGACGGAAATGCAGTGACAACTGTTTCAGACGCTCCTTATTCGGTAAGCATTCCTAATGTAACAGAGGAAAACCACCGCTTAGAAGCCATTGCCTACGATCATACCGGCATTGTTGTTGCAAGAACATCCACGGAACTTCTGTCCACCAACGGCGCAAATTCCTTGAATTATTCCAATGAGATTCGTTATACTGCATCCGGAGACGGAACGGTAGAATTTTCCAACGGCAACCATAAGGTAAGTCTTAGCCATGCCGGCTCCGCCCTGACCTATCAGACCGACACCGGAGCAGAAACTTATTCTCATGGCGCAGGAGAATTCTGCATCATCACCGACGGACCCATTGCAGAAGTATACCGAAACGGGCAATTTGTCTTTTCCTACTACCTGCCAAGGACCACCGATCAATCCGGTTCCTACACAGGTGCAGTTTCCGACTACTCTGTAACTGCAACACCGGAGCGGAAAAACTATTTTGTATCTCGGGACGTAACACCACAAAACCAGTTGTATCAACTTGCGGACTTCCCCTACAGTTACAACATGGACTTTGTGGCAGGTGCAGATGATCAGCTTACCTTAAGCGTGAATGACGGATATTATCTCAGCAAGGTTTCCATCGAGAACGGAAAACTCTATGTTTGGGATGGCCCCGACAAAATGGCTCTGTCCGAAAAGACCTTTGTGGAGAATGTGACAACGGATGCTTATTATCGGGTGGAAACCTCCGGCGGTATGTCGCGGCTCTACAAAAACGGAAGATGGATTTCCACCTTCCGTAGCGAGCACTCGGTTGGCTCACCTTATCTGGCAGTCAACCTCACCCAAGGAACTCTCCCCTATCTGGCAGTGAACGACTGTACCGATGTCTACATCTACGAAGACACTTTCGATGAGAGCGGAGAGGTTTCTGCTCTGGATTTCTGGAGAGAGGAAAACCTTACCCAATCCATCCAGAACGGAAATCTTGTTCTGGATGCATCCGGAAAGACCAATGCTATCACAGAGTTGTATGCCTTTAGCGGTGATTTCGACCTGTCCGCCAAGGTAAATGTTTCCTCCATTGGGACATTAAAATCCGGCGGATTCTGGTTCCTGCTAAACCATTCCATCACCGATACCTATACCAAGGTTGGATGGAACCACCAGACCTTCCTATCCAACAAGTATGAGATTGTGGATCGAATCGACGGAAAAGATCAGTCCGATTCTGCCACCAAGAGCGGAAGTCTTCCCACCGGACAGACCGTTCAGCTTGATTTGAAGGTTCGCAGAACGGAAGCGGGAGAAACCATCACCCTCTATGTGAATGGTTCTCAGGTGGTCAGCCAGACAGGACACTTTGAGCGGTATGGTAAGATTGGCTTTATCCTTTCCAACTGCACCGCAACCATTGAGGAAATTTCCTACCGGGGTAATGCACGTCCCGTTGCCAGAGCCAATGACGCCATCTTCCCCATCAGCATCACTAGTGGTGGTATGAGAGATTTGCTGGAACTTGACAATGGCGATGTCTATATCATCAACCACATTGAAGGCTTAAAAACCAACGACGGCGGCGAAACCTTTGAAAATGTAGCATCCAAGCTTGTCTTCCAAAAGGACGACCAAGGCAACGACACCCAGTACGTTGACACTGTTAACACCATTGGTATTACTTCCACGCGTAATTATGGTTGGAACAATAGTATGGTCCGTCTCCAAAATGGAACCTACCTCTCTATTACACCCAGAACACCTCAGCGAACGGAGTATAATAAATCAGTACAGGATTACACAATCGCCAAATCTACCGACGGTCTCCATTGGTCGGATATTATCACCAACAATCCACCTTATTATGAAAAACGCATCGGTACCAGCCCCACGGTGAATTGTTTAAAACAAGGCGCCTCCGGAAGAATATACTACACCTACCACTACGGTGCCAACGAGGACATTGGTGATGTACAGATTTGGTATAGCGATGATAATGGAAGAAACTGGACTCATAGTATTACCATCCATGGCAAAGACACCGGTCACGTCCTGGCGGAGTCTCAGGTTGTAGAAAGCGAAACCTCTACCAAGCTCTTCTTCCGGAACGATAAAGGCTATCTCTGTTACTACACCTCTCCCGATCGCGGCAAGACCTGGGATTTGGAGCATCTTTACAAGACACCGATGATTGCCAGCGAAGCATGTTTCAACATCGAAGTTGACCCCAAAGACCCCAACACCTTCTATGTGGCTTGGGAATACAATAACCTGAACCTCTTCGGCAGACATCAATGGCCCAGAACCCGTTGGAGCGTTGCCAAGAGCACCGACGGGGGAACCACTTGGGAATTTGTCGGCACAGTGGACGAAAACAACCATGAGAGCTACACCAGTTCCAACATGAGCATGAATGTATCCAACGATTATGTGATCGTAAACGCCGACGCTCTGGACGATGAAGATGGCACCAATAAGTGGCGCGGTAGAATGGTTATGTTCCCTCAGAATACCGCAAAGACCAGCAAAAGATTTGAGCAATTACATTATCAGTATGAAACTCAGATTGACAACACCAAGGTTATGCCAAAAGAACGCCTGATGCAGACCTTGGCGATTCATCCCGAATCCGGCAGAGTTCTCCTCCATGGAGAGCGGGTGGAGAACGCCGCACCCGGAGAATACCTATCCCGCAAGGTGGCAGAAGCCTTCTTAGGAAAAACCCTTTCTGTTCCTCAGGAAGCGCTTACCACCATTAACGGAACGGAATATGTGAAGATTTCTGCTCTGGCAGAAGCCTACGGACTTACCCTTGTGGAAGAATCCGGAACTCTGATTCTCAGTCCCATTGGGGATTGGTCGGTAAGACAGATGATTGCCCTTCGAACCTCTGTGGATTTATTCTCTGAGTAAATGAAATAAAAAAGAAAACCGCCAAAAGGCGGTTTTCTTTTTATTTTGCTCGATACTGTACCCATTCCTGAATATTTGATACCGTATAATTATTACCATTAGTAGGAATCTGAGTTGATTCTAAATCGTTCTCAACCTTTCTAAAATAATAGGTATATTTTCTACTACGATCACGATAGCGATACTGAGTCTTATAGTTATCCGACACCCATACACTATCCGTGTATGGCATACCAGACATATCTAGGCATCCATAGCGCCAAACTGTATGGTACTCGCCTCCACAATTACACCATAATGTATAGGAATAATCTTTGCCAGCTTGCAATTCCAATTCATAATCAAAGGAATAGGTATATAAATTACCTCCAAAACTATAATAAGGCGAACCGGTGCCTGCATGCTCAGACGTAGCTCTACGATAATATCTATACACGGTTTTATAATTTGAGGATACATATACTGATCTTGTTTCAACATCTCTGGATTCGCTACTGCCAACCCATCCATCTTGCCACGAACTCCAATTGCCATAGTCACCCCAAACCCATGTGCTTTTATATGGTTCCCCCCAACCACTTAAGGACGAAGATGACGCTGTAGTGGTTGAGGTTTTTGTATATTTATATTTTTTATTTACAACCTCAGCTCCAGATGGAACACTTGATGCAAGCACCCACTCTGATACACCATTTTGAATCCAGTGCGCATACAACGTAATATCCACAACAGAGGTCATAATCGTTTCATCAGTGATTTTTTCGCCACCATCAGCCATGGTGTACCAACCATCAAAGGTATAGTAGTCACGACTGGCAATGGGAAGTTCGCCCATCATCCCTTGATATGGTACGGTTTTAAATTCTGTAGATACCGTTCCCCCATTTGCGTCAAAGGTTACTTTTCTTGCTGTTAAATAGTTAATATACTCTTCCTCAGAAATCGTAACAATGTTTTCTTCATTGATAAATCCGTTGTTATCAGTAACCTCTCCACAAATCAATACCTTACCGTTTGTTTCAACCACAGAGTATGTATTCTCATTCAACTGTACCAGCTTTATATTTTTACCGATGATACTATTAGCACTTTCAGAAAGAAGATTCGAAACACCTTCAACGGAAAGAACTGTTCCTTCTGCTTTCATAATCAAGGCAAAGCCGTCACTTTGCGCAGTTACACGTTCTAATGTCAGATTTTGAGAAGAAACCTCAATGGGAATACCGCTACATTCAGAAATAGTAATACCACTAAGAATTGTATTTTTTGCATCTGAATGAATTTTTAACCCCTTATATTCTTGATATCCGCCAAGAAGCTTAAATGTATTAATTTCTCCAACCTCGAAGGACATGTCGCTAAAATCATCAGCCTCAATCTTAGAAATATCTAAAGTAATATTCTGAACATTCGAGTTTGCCACGATATTAGCAATCTCCTTAGTAGGCGCATTAGACTTCAACGCCGGGATTACGTCAAAGGCACCCACACCTATGGATTCAATTTCATCAGGAAGAGCAAACTCACTAAGCGAGGTACATCCCTTGAATGCATTTGCTCCAATATTAACAACATTAGGACAGACAACTTCTTGCAAAGATGTACATCCCTCAAATGCAGATTCCGGAATATCATTAATGAAGTTACCTAAAGACACGCCTTTGATGCTGGTGTTATTCTTAAACAATCCCGGTTCTATTCCGGTTACCTTAATCATCTCTGCCTTACCGGTGGTTGCATTTGTTCTTGTATAATAAGAAGGAATTAAGACAATCTCATCATCCGCAGAACCATTATATCTCTTTACAATTCCATGATCATCAACCTGAAGTTTGGATGAAGCAATTCGGCTATTAACATAGTCATTAACAAAACCGGGCACTTCAAAGGGAAGAACACTTGTTTCGTAATCATTAAAGCTTCCATCATAGGAATAATCCAAATATTCCTTATATTCATCATCATCCAACACACTATAGGTATAGGTATAATATGCCTTATTCTTAATATCATAGCCTACGACTGCAAATACATGAGCCATACCTACCTGTACTAAACGATATGCACCATGGGTGTTTCCGGTAGATTCAAAAACAATTTCACTGGTTGTAATCTCCGCTTCTGAATAGGTAACCGAAGAACTATACATATCTTCCTGCGCATTAGAAGATGCGTACTCTTTCGTTTCGCCCTGACTACCTCCTGTGGTATAGCTGGAATCCTTGGAATATTTTTGACTCACAAGTTCTGATACAGCCTTTGAAACCTCCTGAGAAGAACTCGTGGACTGACTTGCAGAAAAACCTTCTGTACTATTCCATGTTTTTTCATCGGTAGATATTGTTGACTTTGAATTCGAAAAATCAATATTTCTTTCCCAACTATCCGTTCCTGTCGTAATATCCTTGGTAAACTTGTTCTGTTGATACTCTGCACCAAGCTCCCATGCAAACGTATTGGAAATACCGGCCTCTGCTCCTGCGCTGGCTTCTGCCACCTTTAGCGGCACCTTAATACCTGCATTAATCCCAAGAGATGTTGTTGTAGAATTAGAAAGTTTTCCGTCAATGGTAATTCCTGCATAACGTTGCTCTTCGTTATAGATTTCTTCCTTATGAGCATTGTTTTGAGAAATTCTATAAGTAGAATTGTTGTTTTGAACTAAACTTGAAGACCCGCCGGAAGAATTTGTTAAATTGTATGTATTACTGTTATTTTTACAAAATGCTTCCGCCTCGGTGGAGGTTAAACCTTGTTGCTCTGCCCACTCTTCACTAATTGCAGTTGTCTCATTCCAATCCTTAGAAAGGCTCCATGCAGATGAATTCGTTGTAGTATTAGCAATGGTTTTACCAATTTCTTCTGCATTACCTTTTGTAATTGATGTCTGTTTCACGGTGCCTGTTCTGGTAATCACACCATTAGCAACCAGCAGATTCTGTTTTTCAAACAGCGGAATGTTTTTTACCGTACCTATTTCATATACAAAAAGGATTTGTCCATTGGTAGAGTCTTCGCAAATAATCGGTTCACCTAATTTTGCAACCGGTTCTGCCTTATTTCTGTTACTTGCCCAGTTTGCATAAAGAACCAGGTCTCCTGTTGTTCCTGCCGGAATTTCTGTACCAAGCATTCTTCCGTTTTTATCAGACCAACCCAAGAATTTGTAGGTATCCATTTTGGGGATCCACAGCGCCTTTGTTTGGTTTGGCTTATAGGTATCCGTTTCTTTTGCAGTAGTATCCCCCGGCGCTACCATATCACAAACATACTGAATATCGTATGTTTCTCTAGGAATCATAGGAATAATAATTTGATCCATAGTAAGTGCTGTTGTTCCTTTTTCATCCCCAAAGAACTCTCCGCAAGCCTTGCAATGCCAATATGCTATATTGCCCTCCTCTGTCTCTGTCGCCTCTTTAGCCTTATAAGCAATCATGACATGATTACACCCCGAAGAAGTATAGGGGAACGTAATGCCATAACCCCCGGCAATATATCTTCTTATCAAGATGGTGTCAGTGGCATTGATCAGGGTATCGTCATTTACATCTGCTGCTTCTTCTTTGATGGTTTGATCATATCCGCCTGCAATATGCCGTCTTAACAAAATAACATCCGAAGTATTTATTTTCTTATTTCCATCCAAATCACCATAATTGAAGGCTAAAACTTTAATGCTACCATTTACTACGGTGGGTTTAACGGGACGCAAATAATTATTTACAAATGCACCATCCGGATAGGATGCCGTAATATTGTAAATAGTCCCAGGTTCTGCACCCTCAGGAATTTGGAATTGCAACATCAAGATTATTCCATCCTTGATGTCCTCATCTGTAAGTTCCTGACCATCCCATGCGAAATTACACGGTGATGAGAATTTTCCCGGTTTTGTTATAGTTAATGCGGAAAAAGACTCTCCGTTTGATGCTCCTACCAATGTCAATTCTTCGTCATATTGAATTGTCAACGCCGCACCTAAGATACCGGGGTTATTTTCGATTTTAATTGCTACTTCAACAGTCGACCCTGCAGTATCACTTACGTTTGGAACTGTGATAACCGTTTCATTTGCCGCCAATACACTCATCGGTGAAACCATTGTGGCAATTAAAACCATGGTTAACACGAATGAAATAAACCTTTGCTTCTTCATTTTCTTTCCTTCCTTCTTGATTTTATATTGAAATGTTACTTATTTTACAAAGCGGTTTCATGTCCTTTGTCCAGCAAAAAATACGGACCTTCTCTGCCCATGCATTTGTACTTGTTATAGTACTCGTGGTAGCAAGATTATACTTTTCCAGTGCGACAATATTCTCTTTCTTGTTATAGAATACAAGAAATACATCTCCCTCAACATCCGAAACAGGGGGGACTTCAATCAGCTTTCCATTTATTGTAACTGTAAGTTCTTTTGCGCCAACCAATACGCCTCCATTTTCAAGCATAATATCAACGGGATTTAAATCACCATCGACAATATCTCCTGCCTCGTATGTTATCGAAACCCGATATTCTCCATCTTCTTGTGGCGCCTGAAATGTAAGTACAAAAAACATTCCATTTGCTTTTTCTTCTTCGATACCATCAAAAATAATGTTAATCGGATTATCTAATAAACTACCCGGCTTTGTCATTACCAAATTATTAAAAGAATCGCCTTTTGTAATATTAGTCAGTTTTAATCCGTTATGATAAGAAATTTTCAAGGTTGCTCCGCATATTCCCGGATTGTTTTCGACATAAACAGAGACATCAACGCTTCCACCCGCAGAAGCAACTACAGTTTCAACGCTTATCTTTGGACTATTTTCATCATCCAATTCATCATCCGGTTCTTCCTCTTCACTATAGCTTGCCTCTACTGTAATGTTTCCACCTATTGTTGTAACTGACAAAGGTTGTAAATCTCCATCAACAATATCTCCATCCTCATAAGAAACAGATATCCCATATACCCCTTCTCTTGTCACCGCATCAAAGTGTAAATATAAAAATACGCCATTTGTATTATCTTCTTCTACTCCATCAAAAATAAGATTAAATGGATTTGCCATTAAATCTCCCGGTTTTGTCAGCGTCATGCTTGCTAATGCATCACCGCGATTGATTTCTTTTAACTTCAATCCTTTGTCATACGAAACGGTTAACGTTGCTCCACACATGCCGATGTTATTGCTTATCTTGAGTGGAACAACAATTTGCTCATTTATTCCCACCCTAATGCTTTCTGCCGCAATTGATACATTTGTCTCTGCCAAAACCTGCATTGCGGAAAATAAAATCAAGAATGAAATAACAAAGGCAAACCATCGTGTTCTTTTCATACTTTCTTCTCCTCCCACTCATTCTAATTAATGCTCTTGAGCTCGATATAACCTTGGACATGTTTGGCATTTACTAGATTTAGGTTAGAGTCTACGATATCTCCATCGTCACTTCTGAAAGAAATTGCATACCTCTCTCCAACCGTAGCCGTCTCAGCAATCTCGAATTTTAACACCAGAATTGTTCCATCTTTTATATCATTTTTACCCAGTTCTAAACCATCCCACACGAACCTCATGCCCGACTTTATTTCCTTGGATGGCGTCATGGTCAATACATCCGAAAACGCATTTCCGTTCTCCACCTCTACCAGTCGCATTGCAGTTTCGTCATATTCAATAGTTAAAACCATTCCAAGAATTCCCGGGTTATTTTTTACTTCTAATTGGACTTCCACTGTCTCGCCCGGATTTCCAATTGCCGAATTGACCATAATGGTCGGTTTTTCTTTTATGGTCTCGGATTCATTTTCTGTGCCTTCCGTTGTCGTTTCTTTCCCAACGGAGGTATTTCCCCCTGAACTTCCTGCGACAACTTCATGAGGCATCGTCGGATTTGGCTCTTTGCTTTCATTTTTATTAATTATATTTTCGCACACTCGTCTCAAAATTGCCGCAACCTGTCCTCGTGTTGCATTTTCTTGCGGTCCTATTTCATTTTCAGAAATTCCTTTTATAACCTCATTCGCATATGCCCATTTCATAGCTTCTAACGCATAGTCACTTATGCAACTAACATCATCAAAACAACTGAGATCAGTAACCACATCTATCTTTCGATCTTTGAAATCTGCATATCTATATAAAATAGCCGTCATTTGCTCTCTTGTGATTAAATCCTCTGGTCCAAAGGATGTTTCATCATATCCACTAACAATCTTTTTATCTGTAGCCCATCGTACCGCTTCACTATAATAAGAATCTGCCATTACATCAGAAAAACTCTTACCGTCCCTTACTTTAGGTTCACCTTCCATACGCCACAGAATAGTCACAATCATTCCTCTTGTTGTTGAAACTTCAGGAGAAAATTCGTTTTCGCTTGTTCCTTTCATCATCCCATGCGACAAAACATATTCAACATCTTGATAAAACCAATCCTCCCCTCTTACATCAGCAAAAGATTTGATCTTCAGGCTTTCTTTTTCGCCACTTATATTCTCTTTTGGCACACTGCCAACAGATGCATATACAACAAAAAAACTAATACTTATAACAAGAACGCTAATCAGTATATAAAAAATTTTTCTCCTCTTCATAAATCCATCTCCTCGCAATTTCTATTGCTTCCATATTCATTTACAAATTTCACACTTACGGCAAAAATTGTAACACATAAGTATTCATTTGTCAACATATGTATTCATACCACCCCAAAAAATAACATATACTATTCTCGAGGTGAGAATATGTATATCTCGACATTAGATTCTATTAAAGTCGGAGAAACTGTTGTATTTTTTCGAAAGCAAAAAGGTGTTTCTCAGGAAGTGTTAAGTGGTTTTGCTGATATTGGAAGGAGCCATTTAAGTGCCATTGAACGTGGCGAGCGCAAACCAACCTTAGAGACTCTTTATCGCATTTGCAATGCTCTTGATATTAAGATGAGTACCTTTATTTTAAAGTTAGAAGAATTGTTATAAAAAAACTTCCCTTTGAGGGAAGTTTTTTTACATTAATTTCTTATTTTACCAATTCTGCAATGTCCTTCTTGACCAGTTGACAGAGTTCCTCTGCATCCTCTTTGGTCTTGCCCCGAAGCAAGCAATAAAGCTTAATCTTAGGTTCTGTACCGGAAGGACGGATAATGAAGTTATTGCCGTCTTCCAGTTCCAGATAGATAACATTGGATGTGGGCAGGAGAATCTTTTCGGTATCTCCGGTTGCAAGGTCGGTGCGAAGGGAAGTTTTGTAATCCCGAACTGCCAGAACCTTCTTTCCTGCAACGGTGGCAGGAGGATTCTTACGAACCTGTTCCATGATAGCGGAAATCTTAGCAAGACCCTCGATACCCTCCATGGTAACCGACTCCACCTGCTCCCGATAATAGCCGTACTTCCGGTAGATTTTATCCATTTGTTCAAATACCGAACTACCTTTTTCCTGATAGTAAAGTGCCATTTCCGCAATGAGCATAACAGCCACAACGGCATCCTTATCTCTTGCATAGGTACCTTTCAGGTAGCCGTAACTTTCCTCAAAACCAAAGAGATAGGTACCAACCCCGGTCTCCTCGGATTCCTTAATCTTCTCGCCGATGAACTTGAATCCTGTAAGAACCTCTTTCATGGAAACGCCGTAGGCCTTACACATTTCTTCGATGATATTGGTGGTTACGATGGTTTTTACCACGTATCCATCTTTGGGGAGTTCGCCCCGTTCTTTCAGGCTACTTAAAATATACTCGGTCAGGAGTGCACCCACCTGATTGCCGGTAAAGGACACATACACACCTTGCTCATTCTTAACCATAATACCCACTCTGTCGGAGTCAGGGTCGGTACCCACAATCAAATCAGCACCACAGTTCTTGGCATATTCTACTGCAAGTTCAAAACTCTCTTTGTTCTCAGGATTGGGAGATGCCACCGTGGGGAAGTCTCCGTCAGGTAGTTCCTGCTCCTTAACAACTACTACGTTATCGAATCCGATTCGCTTTAAAATCTTTCGAACCGGCTTGTTGCCTGCACCATGAAACGGAGTATAAACAAACTTCAAGGTATTTCCCTTTTCCTTAGCAAGTTCAGGGTTGATACACTGTGCTTGCACCTGATCAAGGTATGCCTCTTCTACCTGATCGCCAATCATGACAATCATACCCTCTGCTACGGCAGAATCAAAATCACAATACTTCACATCACGGAACATATCGGTCTTTCCGATTTCCTCCAGAACCTTTCCTGCAAGTTCAGGATTCAACTGTGCACCATCGGCACCATATACCTTGTATCCATTATACTTTGCAGGATTATGACTTGCGGTGACAGCAATACCTGCGTCAGTCTTTAAGTACCGAACCGAGAAGGAAAGTTCGGGGACCGGTTTCAGTTCCTCAAAAAGATATGCTTTGATGCCGTTTGCCGCCAAAATCTGTGCCGCCGCTTTTGCAAAAACGTCGGACTTATGTCGGCTGTCATAGGCAATCACCACACTTAAATCCTTATCAGGATTGGAAGCCAAAAGCTGATTGGCAAGGCCTTGGGTTGCCTGTCCTACCACGTATGTATTCATTCGATTGGAGCCTGCTCCCAACACACCCCGAAGCCCGGCGGTACCGAATTCCAATTCCTTATAGAATCTGTCTTTGATTTCGTTTTCGTCTTGTGCGATGGCTTGCAATTCTGCCACTGTTTCCTCATTGGCAAGGCTCAACCATCTTTCGTATTCCTGCTTGTATTCCATGCAAACATCCTCCGTTAGCGCATAATTTCACTCAATAATAATAGTATACTATAACCTTTTCACAAATACAACCCAAAATTATTGACAAATTCATCAAAGAATTTTAAATTTTTGATTGATTTTCTCATTTTTCTTTGTTATGATGAAACAAGAAGTTAATAAGGAGGATTCACAAATGATTATTGGAATTGGAAGCGATCATGGTGGCGTCAATCATAAGGCCGCTATCATTCAGCACCTGACCGACTTAGGACATGAGGTTATCGACTACGGCACCGCACTCGGCGAACCCGCAGATTATCCCGATGTGGCAGAAAACGTAGCGAGAGCTTACATCAACGGCGAATTTGACCGCGGCATTCTGGTTTGCGGAACCGGAATCGGTATGAGCATTGCCGCCAACAAGGTAAAGGGCATCCGTGCGGCACACGTAACCGACTGCTACAGTGCAAAGATGAGTCGGGAACACAACAATGCTCAGATTATCTGTCTGGGCGAGCGGATTACCGGCCCTGATTTGGCACTTGCCATTGTGGACAGCTACCTTGCCGCAGAGCATCTTGGAGACCGTCATGCACGACGTGTTGAGAAGATTATGGCAATCGAAGAGGATTAGAATTTGTCGAAGTAGACAAAAAAACGCAACCCACGACTGTCGGCTTTTGTCGGCTCGTAGATTTTTGCAGAAATTGGTTGCATATTTTAGAATTTGTGATATAATTAACATATTGATTAACGAAAGGAGCAGTAGTAATGAAGTATTCAAGTGAAGTAGAAAAAATGTGCCCGCTTGCAAAGGGCGCATATCACGGCCCGGCACCCATTCCCCAGGAGGGAAAATGGACCCAGGCAAAACAGATCAGTGACATTTCCGGCCTGACCCATGGTATCGGCTGGTGTGCACCTCAGCAGGGTACCTGTAAGCTGACCCTGAACGTAAAAGAGGGGATCATTCAGGAGGCTCTGGTTGAGACCGTTGGTTGTAGTGGTATGACCCACTCTGCTGCAATGGCATCCGAGATTCTGGTTGGTAAGACCCTGTTGGAGGCGCTGAACACCGACTTGGTTTGTGACGCAATCAACACCGCTATGCGTGAGTTGTTCCTCCAGATCGTTTATGGTCGTACCCAGACCGCATTCTCCGAGGATGGTCTTCCCATCGGTGCAGGTCTTGAGGACCTTGGTAAGGGTCTGAGATCTCAGGTAGGTACCACCTATGCAACCTTGGACAAGGGTCCCAGATATCTGGAACTGGCAGAAGGTTACATCACCAAGATCGCAGTTGACGCAGAAGGTCAGATCATTGGTTACAAGTTCGTACACCTTGGCAAGATGATGGAAATGATCGGCAAGGGTATGGACGCAAACGAAGCTTTGGAAAAGGCTAGCGGTCAGTATGGTAGAGTGGACGATGCAGCAAAGCTCATCGATCCTCGTCACGAATAAGATAGGAGGGTATTGAGAATGGCTTTATTTGAAAGTTATGAAAGAAGAATCGACCAGATCAACGCAGAACTGGCAAAGCACGGCATCTCCTCCATCGAGGAAGCAAAGCAGATCTGTGATGATAAGGGTATTGATGTATACAATATGGTAAAGGGCATTCAGCCCATCTGTTTTGAGAACGCTTGCTGGGCTTACATCGTAGGTGCGGCAATCGCAATCAAGGACGGCGTTACCAATGCGGCTGATGCTGCTGAAAAGATTGGTTTGGGTCTCCAGTCCTTCTGTATCCCCGGCTCCGTTGCTGACGACCGTAAGGTTGGTATCGGCCATGGTAACCTGGGTGCAAGACTGCTCCGTGAAGAAACCAAGTGTTTCGCATTCTTGGCAGGTCACGAGTCCTTCGCTGCAGCTGAAGGTGCTATCGGTCTTGCAAGATCCGCTAACAAGGCAAGAAAGGAAGACCTGCGGGTTATCCTGAACGGTCTTGGTAAGGACGCTGCACAAATCATTTCCAGAATCAACGGCTTTACCTATGTACAGACTCAGTTTGATTACCACACCGGTAAGGTTGCAGTTGTTAAGGAAACTGCATACTCCAACGGTGAAAGAGCAAAGGTTCGTTGCTACGGTGCGGACGATGTTCGTGAGGGTGTTGCTATCATGCACTTAGAAGGTGTTGACGTTTCCATCACCGGTAACTCCACCAACCCCACCAGATTCCAGCATCCCGTTGCAGGTACCTACAAGAAGGAATGTATCGAACAGGGCAAGAAGTACTTCTCTGTTGCTTCCGGCGGTGGTACCGGCAGAACTCTGCATCCTGATAACATGGCTGCAGGTCCCGCTTCCTATGGTATGACCGATACCATGGGTCGTATGCACTCCGATGCACAGTTTGCAGGTTCCTCCTCCGTTCCCGCTCACGTTGAAATGATGGGCTTGATCGGTGCAGGTAACAACCCCATGGTTGGTATGACCGTTGCTGTTGCCGTTGCTGTAGAAGAGGCAATGAATAAATAAGTTTAACAATATTTTAAAAGGACTTGAACATTTGTTCAAGTCCTTTTTTATATTCTTAGCACTCTCTTTCTTTCCGTGTATGCCTCCTTTACCTTCTATGCAATATTTTAATAAGCCTTAAAACTAATCCAAACTTGATCAAATTCAAAGTGACATGTAACTCCTATCATTTTTCTATCTTTTACAAAATACCAACTAATGTTATCGCTTTCTTCTTCCTCGTCATATTCTTTCCAACCATTATCTCTCAAAACCCCCATATAATCTACTATTTCATAATACTCTCCTTCTTTTGTATGACTGTATATATAGGTAACGTATCCGCTGTCACCATAATAGGGAGATTGCTCCTGCGGCACCCCGGTTACATATGTATAATCCGGAACTATTGTCCCCGGATAATACATGTTTTGAGAACTTGTCGTCGTTGTCTTACCCACAGCACTAATATCTGTCAACTCTTTATAGGTAGCTTGAGGAAGATCAGTAATCCACATTTTGATTGCTCTGATTTCCGGTACCCATACAACTTCACCATAGGGTCTTAAATCCTCAATATTGATAACGGTTTTTCCGTCAATGTTATAACTGCCAACCAAACTACCGTTTACATACGTTCTAATATCCGTTTCGAGATAAGGCATGGAATTTTGACCAAGCTTACTCTCGTACTTATAGATTGTTCCATAAGGGGTAATACTTTTTGCAGAACTTCTTTTAATATAAAGACTTCTGCTGTACTGGTTCCAAGTTACATCAAACCCATAGTTTCTTAAATCTTCAGCAACCACAACGGTATATCCATTGATATTATAAGAGGTAATTGGATAGTGGTTAATATATGCAGAAATATCGGTGTATTTTGCATATCCCAAAACATCCCCTGGTTTGGCATATGCAAATGTAGGCAACAATGTTGTTAATGCAATACAAACTAATAAAGTAATCATAATAATTTTTTTCATCTTAATCTCCCTTTCTTTTTTCAATTATGTACTTTATACTCCTTTCTCAATTCTTAAACAAAAAAAATGTAGCAACAAAAATCTTTCTTGTAAACCCATTATAACACCAAGTGGTGTTATTTGTCAACACCGTATGGTACTATTTTGTATAATAATCTATATAATACAATATAGGTGATTCCATATGAAAGTGTATAGTAGAATACGTGATTTACGAGAAGATAACGATAAAACACAACGGGATATTGCGACACTTCTCAATATGCAGTTAACGGTATATCAACGCTACGAAAGAGGAGAACGAGAAATTCCCCTTTGGGCAGCGATTAAACTTGCGGATTATTATAAGGTTTCACTTGATTATCTGGTAGGAAGAAAAAACTTCAACTAAAAAGGACTTGAACATTTGTTCAAGTCCTTTTTCTTCTATGATAGCTTCACTATCAAACTTTTAAATCAATATCTCTTTGCAAAATTTGTAAAATGTGATATAATACATTTTGCGAGGTAAATTTTCTACTGAACGAAACAACATTTTCGGAGGAGATACTATGAAAAAGATTATTACGCTGGTCTTACTGCTTAGCATGATAGCATCCATACTTCTTCCTGCTACAGCATTTGCGGAAAACGGAGATATTTTGGGCTATGCGAAATATACTGACATTTCTGCTTACGTCAACCACTATCCAATCACTTCCTATAACATCAACGGCTATACCGCCATTGTTGCAGAGGACTTGAACCATTATGGTTTTGAGGTGGTTTGGGATGATGTAGCCCGCACCCTTTGTGTCACCCGAAACTATGCAGCAACAGAGATCACTCCGGCAGAACAGATTTACAGCTATTCTTCCGTAGCCGGAAGGGATTCTCTCCCTTATTTGGAGACGGATATCAAGACCTATGTAAACGGAAGCTTGGTCGATAGTTTTAACATCAACGGAAAGACCTGCATCTTTATGGATTCTTTGGCACCTTACGGCGAGGTGGTCTGGGTTCCTGAAATTCGTGCCATCAAACTTTGGATTGATGGACTACACATGCAGGACTACGAGTCTCTTGAAGAAGCGCCTGTCACCCTGATGTATGCGCCGGACGGAAGAACCATTGTTGTGGAAACCGATCAGGTAGAGGCATATAAGAATGTAGGATGGTATGAAAACGAAAGCGATGTAACTGTCCGCATGGTTTCAAGAGATAAACGGAGCATTGTTGTTTATCGTTCCGAAGTGGACGCATACAAGGCGGTGGGGTGGTTAACCACACAGGATTCTGTCATCGACCCCACCAAGCCAATGGTTGCCGTCACGTATGATGATGGACCGAACGCCACTTCTACCAACCGCATTCTTGATACCCTGGAATTCTACAACGCTCGTGCAACGTTTTTTGTTGTGGGCAATCAGGCAGAGCGGAATCCCAACATTCTTCTTCGGATGAAGACGCTTGGTTGCCAGATAGGAAATCACACCTATAACCACCCGCAGTTAACCGCCATATCCTCTCAGAATGTTTCCTATCAACTTAGCAAAACTTCCGACATCATCACCAACATAACCGGCGCAAGACCAACCGCCATACGGCCACCCTACGGTTCGTACAACTCAACTGTCTCGTCCTTGGCAGGCGCTCCTTTGATTTTGTGGTCCATTGATACCTTAGATTGGAAATCAAGAAATGCTACCTCAGTTACCAATTCCGTTTTGTCAAATGTTCGGGATGGAGATATCATCTTAATGCATGATATCTATAACTCCACAGCCGATGCTACAGAAAATATTATCCCCGAGCTCATTGCCAGAGGATTCCAACTGGTTACCGTTGACGAACTGGCATATTACAAAAACAAAACCCTGTCCCCCGGCAGTGCATATTCTAAAATAAAATAAATTTGATAAACAGATAAGGAGAGATTTTTGTGAAAAAGATTATATGTTTGGTGCTTTCGGTAATGTTTGTTCTTTCTTTGTGCGGATGCGGCGCTCCTGACCTTTCCCCATCGGAAAAACTTGATCTTTATATCACAGAGAACGGAACTGAAGCTAACAGTTCTTATACTCTTGCCTGTCCTGATGCAAAAGCAATGATTGAGACAAGTGATTTTACCATTGCGGCTATGAAAAATCTTAAAGGCGCAAGCAAGAGTGAATTCACAATTGTAAAATCGGATTCCGGAACAACTTTAGAGTTAACCGATTCATCTATTGCCGATGGTGGTCTTAAGATGGAACGCCTGATTACCATTGCACTTGACGGAACCTTTACATATCGCAATTCGTTGATTATGAACGGAACCGATTTAGGGGTATATTTAGAGGGTGAAATCCCTATCGAAACCTACAACAAAGAAAATGACCCTGTTATTACCAAATCCGAATTGGCCGCCGGCGCTAAATTGAGTGATTCTGTTAAGGAGCTCTTAAAAGACTATATCAATCTTGTTCTGGATTGTTTTGCAAATGAACTCTCCAAAGAAGACCTTAGTCTGACATTGGCAGACTTTGGATACGTTGCTTATCCAACTGCCGAGTGACATCAAGTAACGATTCTTAACCGAAATAAGCTAACACAAAAGAGACTTGAACGAATGTTCAAGTCTCTTTTTATTACTTTTCTGCCGCAAGATAGAATTGATATGCCGCATCGGCAATGGCATTTCGAGCCGCCCCGGCATCCGTAAGATTATTGCACAAAAATGCGATGGCATAATCACCTTTTTGACCAAAGAGGATACCAATGTCATTTTCCACATTGCTCAGTTCCCCGGTCTTGTTGGCAATTACCACATCCGAAGGGAACCTTAAAGGAATTTTGGTTCGCACTTCCTGTTGTTTCATAATCTCCAACATGGAACTGTATCGAGGCTCATCCTTCTGTTTCCAATACATCCTATCCAAAAACATCATCACATCACGAATAGATGTAACGTTATCTTTTCCTTCTTTTTGAGCTTTGGTATCCAACATCTTTCGTTGAATTTTTGTGTGCTCATATCCTTGCTCTGAAAAGAATTGGTTCATGTTTTCCATACCGAACTTTTCAATCAATGTATTGGTGGCATCATTATCACTTCGTGTGATCATAGCATGAATCAAGGTTTCTATGGTTTGTCCGGAAAGTTTATCCGTCATTTTCAGCGCACCTTTTTCTGCCTGATCAAACGCATATTCCATGATAAAGACCTTAATGACACTTGCTGATGGTACGGACTGCGCTTTTGAAATGTACTCTTCTCCGCCGTCGAAAACAATGTACCCCCACTGATAGTCTCCGGGAACATTTTTCATATATTGTTCCACCACATCCCGGTAAGATCTTTCTCCATCTTCTTCCACCTTTGGTGTTTCCGTTGGTTCTAATTCAACCTTGGCTTTGGAGGTTTCAGTTACAGAAGGAGCCTTATGCTCTTTTTTGTCTTCGATTCGGTCCCATATCATTTTAACACAGACCACACTCACAACAATGGCAATAACGGTTAAAACCACAATGATAACATCTAATTTTCTCATGATTCATCCTTTTCCATCTCTGCATGAATTGTGTTCAAAAGACCGGTAATGTGTCCGCCTGTTGCGTTATTTGTCATAATGGTAATGCAATAATCAGAGTTTGCACCCTTCACAACAGCAAACAAATTCAGGTTGTTTCTTACATTCCGATTTTCAGATCCAGCATGAGCATAAACCTTGGCTCCGGCCGGCGTATTGATTCCAAAGGATGCCAGATTATACGACATCAAACTATATTCGCCCGTTTCATTCAACTTCGTCAAAAAGACAACAGCATCATTTGCGGTTGTTGTGTTTGCCGCACTGTTACCGGTTTGACCGAACCATCTTCCGTAACTTGTATTGATTGTACCGTAAAAATCTGTCAGCAATCCGTTCACTCGTTCCAAGCCACCAATATGTGTTATTGCGGAATTGGCACTCGCGTTGCAAGTAGCCGGATCGCTGCTCATAATCTTTCTTCGAAGGGATGCATCGTATCCATTACATTCCCCGTAGATAAGGTAGATAGGAAGGTACAATCCCCATGCGGTATATGGCGTCTGAGAATCTACACCCTCAAACGTTTCACCGGTTTGATTATCGTGTATTGCTACCGAAACATTTCCGTTGATACCGTTATCTTGAATATATGCCCGAATTGCTTCGTCTACACGTTCTTTTTTTGCGATTACAGTCGGTTCAATCGTTTCCACACCATTTGGATCATCCGCAGGAGTCGGATCGTCGTTCTTATTTATCAGCATATATGCAACAACAGAAATCGCAATGACAATTACTGTCAGGAGGACTGCCATAGCCACAACAACACCGCTACTCGATCTCTTTTTTGGATAGGAACCTGACTCATAATACATACCATGATCTGTATATCCGTCAGCCTCTTCCTGCCGGTATCCGGTTTGATTGTAGCCTCCGTTTACCGCCATTCCACAGGCTTTGCAAAATTTCATATCAGGATTCAAGGGCGCTCCGCAATTTCCACATGTTGCCGATTGACTTGATTGAGATTGCTGTGTCTGAACATTGCTATAACTGCCGGCCTCACATCCGCAACTTCTACAGAACTTGGCATTGCCTTGAAGTTCTTGTCCGCAGTTTCCACATACTCTCATGTTCCACGATACCTCCTCTATCATATCTGTCCAAAATTATATCATTACCTATTTTTTCTGTCAAATATTACTGCTTTACCTTAGGGGTTGTCCGCCATTTTCCCGAGAACAGGAAACAAAGACCGATAATAATCGGTACAAATCCTGCAATAGCATCTCCGTACCAGAAACCAAGACATTCCATACCAAGACCAAATCCCAAAAGTGCCGCAATACCGATTCGGCTGATAATACCATCAATGATAGCAACTGCCAGATTCAATTTGGTGTTTCCGGAACCGTTAATCAAAGAGAAGCTTACGCTTCTGGTGGCTGATCCAAACAGATTCAGGATAATGGGTGCCACCAGAATTCCCGCAATGGCAAGAACTTCTACATCACTGGTGAACGCCGCAAAAATCTGATTGGGGAACAGGAGCATTGCGACCGTCAAAACAATGGTAATCACCATACTACATGTGGTAATTGTTTTAAGAATTTTGGGGATTCTCTCGTCCTTTTTCGCGCCCAAATTCTGTCCTACCATAGCACTTCCTGCGGTGGTGAAGGACTGGGAAATGATACCGCTCATAACATTAATCTTGTTATAAACACCTGCCAACGCAGAGAACACCACGCCGAAGAGATTGATCCATGCCATCAGTACGATCTTGGACAGGCACACTGCCGCCGATTGAATCGCCATAGGTACACCAAGGCTGATCATTCTTTTTAATGCTCTTTGTTCCATTTTAAAACTTTTGAGTTTGAAGTCAAATCCAAAATTTTCCCGTTTCCGATAGAGATAAATCAAGGATACTACGAAACTTACCCCCTGACCGATGACGGTGGCAAGCGCCGCACCAAAGACTTCCATTCCCATATATGCCACAAAGAGAATATCTAAAACGATATTCAAAATAGCCGCAATGGCAATAAACACAAAGGGTCGCTTACTGTCGCCCATCCCACGCAGAATTGCACTGACGATATTATATCCATAGATAAACACAAGACCCACAATACAAGTCACCGTATAGTCCATGGTATATTGGAACGATTCTGCCGGAGTATTTACCCAATGGAGCATGGGTTCACGAATCAGGAAGCAGATTCCTGTCATGGAAAGTGCCGCAAGAAGCAAAAATGTAAACATGGTACCGATGGTATGCTTTACACCCTCCATGTTATTGGCACCCACATCCTGAGCAACCAAAACCTGACCTGCCGAGGAAAATCCCATAGCCAAAAAGGTCAAAAGATGCAACAAGTCACCTCCGGTAGACACAGCAGACATGCCTGCGCTACCGATACATTGACCGACTACCATCATATCCACAATATTATAAATTGCCTGCAATGCATTGGAAAGAAACAAGGGCATAGTAAACTTCAAGAGAAGTTTTGTTACATTCCCCTTGGTCAAATCTGTCACCATAGTATTGCTCATATCATTCTTCCTTTCCCGCCGAAATCAAAACCCGGATATTCCAAGTTTTTCATCTTCGGCTAATCACGGAAAATACCGCCGACACAGAAATCTGCTTCGGCGGTATTCGTGTTATTACTAATCCTTAGTAGTTTTCCCGTGCATGGTAATGAGTGTGTAAAAGCTCATGTGCCTTATGGCCACCGGGCTCGCCCAGGAATTCCTCGTAGAGCATGGTGATATCGGGATTCAAATGACTCTTTCTGATAGGAGCCTTTGCATCTTCGCTGTAAAGTGCCTTTGCACGTTCCTTCTTCAGGTCGATACCCATCTGGGTTCTTGCAGGAACGATAGGCTGACCGCCACCGGTTACACAACCACCGGGACAAGCCATAACTTCGATGAAGTCATACTCTGCTTCGCCGTTCCGAATGGACTCTAACAGCTTACGAGCATTACCCAGACCATGTACAATGGCAAGACGAACATTCAAATCGCCTACAGGAACAACAGCGGTCTTGATACCTTCGGTACCACGAACCTGCTCGAATTCGATGGAATCCAGTTCCTTACCTGTGAGCTTTTCAGCCACGGTACGGAGTGCCGCTTCCATAACACCACCGGTTGCACCAAAGATAACGCCGGCACCGGATGCTTCCTCGAAGGGATTGTCAAACTTCTCATCAGGCAGTTCAGCGAACTTGATGCCTGC
Organism: Ructibacterium sp.; assembly: GCA_045649565.1. GTDB lineage: Bacteria > Bacillota > Clostridia > Monoglobales > Monoglobaceae > Ructibacterium. The sequence goes on along the minus strand of JAZRQC010000024.1, from coordinate 16,929 downwards.
TTCTTTAATCATCTTTGCCAGTTCTCTGGTGGAGATTACGATATCTACATCACGCAGACCTGCTGCTTCCATTTCCTCTCTGCTGCTCTCAAACTTCTTTGCAACACAGGGCATAACAGATACGGTCACGATGGACTTAGGATCAATGCCGTTCTTTTCAGCATAGTAACTCTTGATGATTGCACCAAACATCTGGTGAGGAGACTTACAGGTGGAGAGGTTCTCCAAGAAGTCGGGGAAGTTGTGCTCACAGAACTTAATCCAACCGGGGCTACAAGAGGTAATCATAGGCAACTTGCCACCGTTCTGGATTCTGGAAATCAACTCATTACCCTCTTCGATGATGGTAAGGTCTGCACCGGTATCGGTGTCAAAAGTCTTATCAAAACCAAGTCTGCGAAGAGCTGCTGCCATCTTGCCGGTAACTGCGGTTCCGATGGGCATGCCAAATTCTTCACCAAGAGCTGCACGAACTGCAGGAGCAGTCTGTACAATTACAACCTTGCTCTCATCTGCCAAAGCATCCCAAACCTGATCAGTGTTATCCTTTTCACGGAGCGCACCGGTGGGACAAGCTACGATACACTGACCGCAGTTTACACAAGGTACATCGTTTAAGGACATATCAAAGGGGCTGGCAATGGTGGTATTGAAACCACGCTCGGTTGCATCGATAACAGCAACGGTCTGGATGGTCTTACATGCACTCACACAACGACGGCAGAGTACACACTTGTTGTTATCACGAACAATGGAGGGAGACTGTGCATCCACCTCATACTCATTACGAACACCCTCAAAGCTGATGTCAGTGATACCCAGTTCTTCACTCAAAGTCTGGAGCTCACAGTTTTGGTTTCTTGCACAGGTCAGACACTTTCTGTCGTGGTTGGAAAGGAGCAGTTCCAGAGTAATCTTCCGAGAACGGCGAACCTTTGCGGTGTTGGTGAACACTTCCAGACCCTCAGAAACCGGGTAAACGCAGGCTGCCTGCAGAGCACGAGCACCCTTGATTTCAACCACACACATACGGCAGGAACCGGTCTGGCTGACATCCTTCAAGTAACACAGGGTAGGAATATCAATTCCAACCTCGCGTGCTGCCTGCAAAATGGTATAGTTGGCAGGAACGGTAACGTCCTGACCATTAATTTTTAAAGTTACGTTTTCCATTTCAATCGTCCCCCTTTCTTATTGTCTTACGATTGCATCAAACTTACACTTGTCCATACAAGCGCCACACTTGATACATTTCGCGGTGTCGATCACGAAGGGATTCTTAATCTCGCCGGAGATTGCGCCAACAGGACAAACTCTGGAACAAGCGCTACAACCCTTACACTTCTCAGCAATAATGGTGTAGGAAAGCAGATCCTTACATACACCCGCAGGACACTTCTTGTCAACAACGTGAGCTACATACTCATCACGGAAGTACTTCAAGGTAGAGAGAACGGGGTTGGGCGCACACTGACCCAGACCACAGAGAGAGCCGGTCTTGATGCTCATAGCCAGTTCTTCCAACTTATCCAGATCCTCTAAGGTACCCTGACCCTTGGTAATCTTTTCAAGGATTTCGTGCAGTCTCTTGGTACCAACACGACAAGGAGTACACTTACCACAGGATTCATCCACGGTGAATTCCAGATAGAACTTCGCAATATCAACCATACAGTTGTCCTCATCCATAACAATCAGACCACCGGAACCCATCATGGAACCGATTGCAGTCAGAGAGTCATAGTCGATGGGAGTATCCATCAGGCTTGCAGGGATACAACCACCGGAAGGACCACCGGTCTGTGCAGCTTTGAACTTCTTACCATTGGGAATACCGCCACCGATTTCCTCAACGATTTCACGAAGGGTAGTACCCATGGGAACCTCCACCAGACCGGTGTTGTTGATCTTACCGCCCAGTGCGAACACCTTGGTACCCTTGCTCTTCTCGGTACCGATAGTCTTAAACCACTCAGCACCATTTAAGATAATCTGACAAATGTTTGCATAAGTCTCTACGTTGTTCAGCAAAGTGGGTTTCATCCACAAGCCCTTAACTGCAGGGAAGGGAGGACGGGGACGAGGCTCACCACGCTTACCCTCAATAGAGGTTAAGAGTGCGGTCTCCTCACCACAAACGAATGCACCTGCACCGAGACGAAGTTCCAGATTAAAGGAGAAGCCGGTACCAAAGATGTTGTCACCCAAAAGTCCGTATTCCTTTGCCTGATCAATTGCAATCTGCAGACGTTGTACTGCAATGGGGTACTCTGCACGAATGTAGATATAACCCTGGTTTGCACCAACTGCGTAAGCTGCAATTGCCATAGCCTCGATAACGCTGTGGGGGTCACCCTCTAAGATACTTCTGTCCATGAATGCACCGGGGTCACCCTCGTCCGCATTACATGCAACGAACTTTTCTTCGCCTTCTGCATTGGCGGTAAACTGCCACTTCATACCGGTAGAGAAACCACCGCCACCACGGCCACGGATGCCGGATTCCTTGATCTCGTCAATAACCTCCTGAGGGGTCATCTCGGTCAGAACCTTACCCAACGCCTTGTAACCATCAAAAGCAATGTACTCATCAATCACTTCGGGATTGATAACACCACAGTTCTTCAGCGCGATACGCATCTGCTTTTCATAGAACTGAACCTCGTTGATACTCTTGATTTCGTCGCTGTCGTTCTGTACGGTTTCATCATACAGAAGACGCTTTACAATACGACCCTTCAAAAGATGCTCTTCTACGATCTCCTTTACATCGGAAACCTCAATACGACTATAGAATGCACCCTCCGGGTATACAATCATAATGGGACCCAAAGCACAAAGGCCAAAGCAACCGGTCTTTACCACTTTGATTTCGTTTTCCAGCCCGTTTGCCTTCAGCTGGGCTTCCATTTCTTTAATAATTTGTTCACTTCCTGAGGAGGTACAACCGGTACCACCACAAACCAGGACATGAGCTCTGGCTAAATCCATGTTATTCCATCCTTTCTATCACAATCTGACCGCTCTCTGCGGAATCTTCGATTATTCAACTGCACCAATGGTGTATTCCGCTACCGGCTTGCCATTAACAATATGCTCGTTTACAATCTTCAAAGCCTTCTCAGGGGTAACCTTTACATAAGTAACCTTTTCCTTGTCAGGCTCCACAATCTCAACGATAGGTTCTAACCGACACATACCGATACAACCGGTCTGGGTTACGGTTACATTTGCCAGACTACGCTTAGAGATTTCTTCTACAAAAGCGTTCATAACAGGACGTGCACCTGCTGCGATACCGCAGGTAGCCATACCAACTACAACACGAATGCCACCCTCTTCCTTACGCATGGTAACCTGCTCTAAGGTCTTTTTTCTGATGGCTTCCAGATCTGCTAATGTTTTCATAGCTTTCTACTCCCTTCGGATTCTTATTTCACTAAATATAATGCCGCCTCGTTCTCTTTTAAGAATTCAGACAGCCAGAGCATCACCTGAGGCTCGGAAAAGGAAACCTCTCCAAGCATCTGCCTCATCTCTCTGGTATCCAATGCATATTCTTCGGTGTTTACACGATGCTGATAGACAAAATCAATCTCCTGATGAGATGTAATCAGTCCCAGCATGGTCTCCGCCATATCTCCAAGAGGTTGCCTGTCAATATGGCTATAACCAAATTTCGCAGTAATCACCGTTCCTTCTCCTACCTGAGACGAAAGAGTGATTCCGCCACCGGTAAGTTCCGCCGCCGCCTTCAAAAGGGGAATCCCAAGCCCGACTTTTCGGGTGGTTCGAGATGTGGTAAAAGGGTTTATCACCGCCTCCACCATCTCTTTTGACATACCTTTTCCATTATCGCTAATGGAAAAACTCAGAACATCTTCTTCCCGATCCTCAATCAATTCCAATTGAATCAAGGTAGCACCGGCTACGATGGAATTCTGCATAATATCCAGAATATGTAATGATAGCTCTTTCATAATTTACCTTTGAATTACTCGTACTTCTTCAGGATTTCTACGATTTCTCCCTTGCCCAGACGACCGTAAACATCTTCGTTGATGGTTACAACCGGAGCCAGACCACATGCACCGATACAACGAGTTGCATCCAGAGAGAACTTTCCGTCAGGTGTACATTCTCCAACTTCGATACTCAGATACTTCTTAACCTCTTCCAGGATATCACCGCTACCCTTAACGTAGCAAGCAGTTCCCAGACAAACACCAATCTGATATTTTCCCTTAGGATTCAAAGAAAACTGAGCATAGAATGTAACGATGCCGTAGATTTCTGCCAAAGGAACATTCAAACCCTCAGAAATCATCTTCTGTACTTCCAAAGGAAGATACCCATAAATACCCTGTGCCTCATGCAGAACAGGAATCGCAGCACCCTTTTGACCCTTATGGGCTTCAATGACTGCTTTCAGTTGTGCTTCCTGCTCCGGCGTTCCCTGAAAGGGAAGCGTGTTTTGTTTCATTTGCTTATACCTCCTGTAGTAAATTCATACACCGAAATAACGGTTGATTATTTTTCAATTTGACAAAAATTTAACATTCATATTATTATACCACTCTTTTTTCTAAAAAGCCAGTTATTTCTTTAAATTTTCTTTGTCAATTTACCCAAAAATTCAGGGGCAAATTTGTCTTTTATATCCATATGCCACATGGGTTCTGCAATATCTCCCAAATAATGTGCATCAGACCCGGTCAGGCAAACCATTTCCGGATAGTCCTTCTCCCATTCTTTTCGATTATTCTTGGTGATTTCCACCGCGGTAATTTCCAGTTCAGGCGGTAGAAAACCAAGGTTGGAAACCATACTGTAACTGGTTCGGTCAATATGGGCAGGAACAGGAACACCGCCCAGTTCTCTTACCAGATAAAAAACCTCTTTGGACGTCAAGCCACTTGCCATGACCAAAAGGCGCTCTTCCTCTCCCACAATTTCGTCTTCGGCATTGAGATAGAGTTGACGACCGAATATTTCCGGACGGTTTTTCACCATCGTGCTGTTACGCCGAATCAGTTCCTCCATCTTTTCCGCCGCCTCTATGTTTGGAAAGTAGCCTAAAATATGTACTTCCTCTGAAGATTCAATCTCCATTCCGGGAATGACAAGAATGTCCTCACCGGCAACCTCCATCACTGCCCGCACATTACCGCAGGTGTTATGGTCGGTGACCGCAATCATATTAAGGCCCTTTAATCTTGCCATGTTTACAATGTTGTTGGGCGTCATATCCTCGTCACCACAAGGGGAGAGCGCCGAGTGAATATGCAGGTCATAATACCGTCTCATATTCCCAAGGCTCCCAACTGTTTGGCAATGTTATAAGCAGACTCTTCCGATGTCAAAAGACAGATATCTTCTTCCTCTGCTTTGGCAACTGCATCCTTATCCGGAACTGCGCCATCTGCCAAAATGACACACCCTGCCTCTTTGAGTGCCGCAACTGCAACCACATTCAGATTGGTCTGGATGGTAATCCAAATATTCCCCTCCTCCAATCTTGCCATGGCAAGGCTCATCAAATCACCGATATAGCATCCGGAGAGTTCTCCGTCTTCTGGCCCTGCAACTATGGTTAGTTCTAATTTTTCTTTCAACTCAGAGATCTTCATTTCGATTCTCCTTTCTGCAACGATAACATTCCAATGGCAATCAAAACCATTGCAATACCACCCCAGGCAAGCAGGGTTGGAAATTCCCGGAAAAAGAAAATTCCCGCAATGGTTGCCACCACCGGTTCAATGGAGGCAAGCACCGACGCCCGACCGCTTTCCATAGACTCAAGACCTAAACTGTAGAACAGATAGGGCAGAAAATTGGCAATCAATCCAAGGCCGATAGCCCAGGGAATTTCATGTAGGTCTGTTACTATTTTCCCAACCAAAGACCAATCACAGGTCAGGCTGTGGATAGCCAAAGCAAACAAAAAGGTGTAGAAAATCATCGTCCAGGAGCGATACCCACGCTGAATGGCATATCTACCAAAAATAGAGTAAAGAGAATAGGAAATTCCCGCTCCCAACCCACAGAGGAATCCAATGAGCGAAACGTGGGTGTCTGTTCCTATTCCCGATACCAACACACAACCCAAGAACGCAAGCACCAGAGCTATGACTTTTTTTACCGTGATTTTCTCACAGAACAACACGGCGCTCATCAACATCACAAAAATCGGTGCGGTATAGAGAAGAACACTTGCCACCGACAAGGATGTAAAGGCAATGGCGGAATAATAGGTCAGATTCATCATAAACAAACTGACAATACCGGTTCCTACAAAACACCACAAATCCTTCAACCGAACCTTGAATGCATCCGGATGGAAGATTGCCAGATAGATACTGACCGCCAACAATCCAAAAAACACACGAATCCATCCAATCTCTAAGGCGCCAAGACCTAATCCGTTAAAATGTCTTCCAAAGACCCCCATAACACCCCAAAGGGTTCCTGCAATCAACACAAAAAGGGGTCCCAATCGTTTCTGCATTATCTTTCTCCTTCTTTCGTTTCGTCACTCTCCCATCCCTCCAGCAATACCTGAGGAATGTCAATGTGATTTTTCTTCACATGTTCTAAAATGTCATTCAACTGCTCGCGCATAATAAAAATACAATCGGTTTCCTGCGCATATCCGCGCACCACATCTTCTGCCAAGGCTCTACAACTGGGCGAACCGCAAGATCCGCAATCCAATCCGGGAAAGCGCTCGGATAATTGCTCAATTTCCATTGCCATCTCCATTGCTTTTCCCAAATCACCGTTCAACTGCATCACAGGTCGATGGATGGGGGCACCGTCCCAGAACCTTGAAATGTCAGAACTGATACCCTCGGTTTCTGCAGGGAGCTCCCGACAGAGACGCTTGATTCGTGACTGTGCCACAAAGTTATTCTCTGCCGCCAAAGGTCCACCCACACAACCGCCCGGGCATGCCAATGCTTCCACATATTCAATATCGGGAAGTTTATCGTCTTCGATATCTTCCAGAACTTTGATTACATTATGTATTCCATCCACCGAGATGCTTCGAAGCGCTTTACTGCCTTTGGCTTCACCGCCGCTGGTTGCCCAAAGGGCACCCAATCCGCACGCCTTTGACATTTTCTTCACTTCCTTGATGCTTCCGATGGTTTGTGCCATTCGCAGATATACTTCCTTCATAGAAATGACACCGTCCACATAGGACTTTTGTACTGTCATGCCGTCCTTAACCGCAGTCGCTTTTGCGGCACAAGGGCTGATGAAGAACACGCCGATTTCCTCCGGCTTAAGACCCGTCTTCTCTACTGCCTCTTCTTTGGCCGCCTGAGCAGACAGTTCCATAGGCGATCGCAAGGGAATAATATGATCAATCAAATTAGGGAATCGAACCGCTATCATCCGACTCACAGCCGGACAAGCAGAAGAAATTACAGGCTTTAACAGTTCATTTCCATTCAGAAGTTCCCGTGTCACCATACTGATTTCCTGAGCACCACGCGCCACTTCATACACATGGTCAAACCCCAACTTAATCAACGCTGTTAAAATCACGTTGCAATCCTCCGTCTTGGAGAACTGCCCATAAAAGGCAGGCGCAACCAAAGCGATGGTATAATGATAGTCAGCAAGGCATGCCAGTTTATCCGTTACCGCCTGCTTGGCATGATACGGACAAACACGAATACACTCGCCGCAATCAATGCACCGCTCTTTTAATATCTTTGCCTTTCCGTGCTGGACACGGATTGCCTGAGTAGGACATTGCTTTAAGCAATTGGTACAACCACGACAAGCATCCCGATCCAAGGTTACAGAATGCCAGTAAGCCTGTTCCATAAAGCCTTACCTCCTCTTAGAATTAAATTCTTACAACTACACAGATATTGGTTCCAACTCCAACCTCGGTGTCAATTTTCATTTCATCCGAGTTCTTCTTTATGTTGGGAAGTCCCATGCCTGCTCCAAAACCCAATTCCCGTACCTTATGGCTTGCGGTGGAAAATCCCTCCTGCATCGCCTTTTCAATATCAGGAATACCGGGGCCGCTATCAGAAAAAACAAGTCGAATCTGCTCCGGCGTAATCTCCACGTCAATGGTACCTCCATTGGCATGAATCACCATGTTGATTTCTGCTTCATACATGATAATCGCCACCCGACGTACCACTTCAGGAGAAAGGCCCAACTGTTTCAATTGTTTCTTTACTTTACTGGAAATTTCCCCGGCACGGGTAAAATCATTCCCGTCTACCGGGTAACTGAATTTCATTCCGCTTGCCAAGTTATTCCCCCACCTTTCCTAAGCCGTTTTCATAGAGGATTCCGCACGCAGCAAACATGGTCAGTTCGGTACTCATCAGAACAATACCCCGCTCCTCTGCCACCGAAATCATCTCTTGATCCGGCTCCTTGCCACGAACAAAAACCACAACCTGCATATCCATCATTTCAGCCGTACGAATTACCTGTGCATTCTTAAGGCCGGTCATGAGCATTCCTTGCTCCTGCACAAAGGCAAGAACATCACTCATCAGGTCGCTGCCAAAGGCATCCTTCACCTGAATATCATCCACCAGATCTGCTCCTGTGTGAATTTTTGCATTTAAAAGTTCCTTTACTTTGTTAAGTTTCATTTGCATTCTCTCCTTGCATGAATCTTATGTTATCAATATACCATAACACTTGAATTTTTGCAACACTTTTTGTCGTTTTTGCACAAGATTTTTCCTTTCTTTCGAAAGGAGGTTTTATGGACTGGCAAATCCACAAAAAAAGTGCATAAAAATAGTGATATCGGTATCTTTCAGGAGGGATTTTTATGCTTCATATATTTCTTCATTGTCTCCAGTCGGTCACTCTGCTTCTTTCCTATATCTCAAACAACAACACCTTCCCGAAACCACTTTCCTCCAAAGAGGAGGCTCACTATCTGGAATTATTCCAACAGGGCGACATAGAAGCCCGAAACAAACTCATCGAACACAACCTTCGTTTGGTTGCCCATATTGCAAAAAAATACACCGCCACAGTCCGTGACAGCGAGGATCTGCTTTCCATCGGCACCATAGGCTTGATTAAGGGAATTTCCAGTTTTAACCCCAAGAAGGGTGCTCGGCTTGCCACCTACGCCGCACGCTGTATTGAGAACGAAATACTGATGATGCTTCGTGCCAAAAAAAAGGAACAAGGGGATGTTTCCCTGAACGAAGCCGTAGGCAAAGACAACGAAGGAAATCAGATTATGCTCATTGATGTAATGCAAAACGAAGAAATCGAGATTTTCGACAAAATCAACACAGGAATTCAGGTTCAACAACTATACCGCAACATCCGGTCAGAACTGGGCCCCAGAGAGAAAAAAGTTATTCTTCTGCGATATGGCTTGATTGACGGCCATCCTCTGCCCCAACGAGAAATTGCAAAAAAGTTAGGAATCTCCCGCTCCTACGTTTCCCGTATTGAGAAAAAGGCTGTGACAAAACTGCAAAAGGGGCTTTTGGAGAAAACCAAATAGCCTCTTGCATCTTCTTTCAAAATCAGGTAAAATAAGGGTATCATTTTGAAGGTGAGGTGTTTGTGTTGAATCTGTTAAAGGAAATCCAAGTAACAGGAACTCTGTTCCCTACCCATGGGAGACTTTCTATTATGTTTACCTTTCACAATCCCACCAATCACCCTCTTTCGCCCACCTACTTCTTCCCGCTCCCCAAGGATGCATCCATTACAGGAATGCAGATTCTGACCAAGGAGAAAACATTGGTTCGGGCAGAAATTATCCCCACATCCAATCTTGACCTTCGCACAGACGGATTTCGATTGATGCAATTGGATACACAACTTTATTCACTTACATGGGAATGTCTCCCCTCCGGAGACACCTGCACCATTATACTGGAATGTTTATTCCATCTGCTCCCTCAAAAGGGAATCTGCAGAATGGTTCTTCCTTTCGGGCTCCCCACAGACCCCTATAACACCACTGCACCGTGTCCTGTCAATCTCGACCTGGTGTTGAAGAACCTGACCCCAACAGTTCTCTCGCCCTATGATAACTTTGATCCCAACACAGGCATCTTTTCATCCACCGCACAGACCGGTTGTGACTTTGTCCTGGATCTTTCGGTGTATGATTCCGATTCCTGCGGATTTCTGCAAGAGGAGTTTGGCAAAGGTTGTGGCTTTGCAAGGCTATGTTTCCCTGCAGATCTTCTTGACCATCAAACGACAAAGCACAATGTTCTTTTTCTGCTTGACCTAAGCCACACAACATCTTTGCGAGATGGAAATCGGTTAAAGGAATTATTCTTTCGGGCAGTTTCTTCTCTGCCGGACGGAGTCTCAGCAAACTACATAACCAACGAAGGCGTACTCTCCTCCATTGACTCAAGGGATAACCTTTATCAGGAACTGCAATCCCTCCCTGTGGGAATAGGCGATACAGAAACACTTTTTCACTATGCCGCATCGCATCAATCTTCTGATATTTTGACCTTACTGATTTCAGACGGAGCACATACACCATCTCTTGTGCCGGACTACCCCATGGTTCTTATGACTGCAGGTTCTGTCCGCCCCTTTGGGCTTTCTCATTTTCTATCTGCGAGACATCTTCACTTTTATCCCACAGATAACCCGGAAAACACCCTTCCCGACTTACTCGGAGATCTTCTCTCACCGATATCCTCTGTGGAAATCACTCCTGAGGGCGGTAACATCCGCGATTGTCTGTTACATGCTCCCGACACCACCTTATCTCATGGGTATTTGGACGTGGCCTTCTCCTATAGCGGTAAGGCACCGCAGGGATTCACATTATGGCAGAACAAACAAAAGAATTTCACTTGTCCCATGCTTCACATCAGCAAGATGTCCCGTATGCCGGACGGTGCTCAATTATATGCCTCTGTTAAAGTTCAAAACTTAACAGCTCTGATGGAAAAAGCAAGTCCCGTTTCTTGCCGAACCATCAAATCCGAACTGGCACAACTTCAAACAGAGTATGGTATTCTGGGATCGGAAACAGCTTTATCTATCCCATGTGATGGAGAAGAAACCCTTGGCGTTCCCGTTGGTTTTCATCTGGCAACGGACAACTTTTATACCTCCATTGATCGCCCCACCATCTTTGGAGACGGCGTTCGCACCCTTCCTAAAGAAGAAAAGATGCAACTTGCCGCCCGTTGCAGAAAGACGATTTATGATTCCATTCGGAGTAATGGCGCAATCCGTTCTCCTTTGGGCATCACCCCTCAAATGTCGGCAGAAGAAACTGCTCTGTCCTACCTGGCACTTCTTGCAGACGGGAAAACAAACGACGTTATTCTCCATGATGCACTTACCTATCTTTCCTCTGCGCCTAAAACACCTTGGGATTTCTTCGTTCATGGTGACAGAAGCAAGGAAACTCTGCAAAAGCTCCTTCCCTCGTTACCCGATTTTGAAACACTCTTGGATTCTGCAGGTGAATCTTTGCCACTGATGACAGCATGCTATCTTCTCCTTTGGTTATCTCTTATTTAAAAACAAAAAAAACGAACGGTTCATCCGTTCGTTTTATTTTTTCACATTGCCAATATCAGTTACCACTCGATACCCGGCACTTACAACTTTTTCTTTCAATAGTTCCAAACTCTGTGCCGCCTCGGCATCGGTATGGATTTTATTTTCGTACAGGGTATACAACTTCCGCACCCCCACAGGAGACAAGTTGGGCATCACCACGTTGGCGCCTGCCTGAAGACCTTTCTCCCGACCGTCAGGACGAATGGTTCCAAGCGCCGTAGTGGAAGGAATCAGCGCCCAAGGAAACAAAATCCGCAACACGGATATCAACCGCAACGTTAGTTCAAAAGAACCATTGGGAAACTCCCGAAAAGGAGTATCCAAATGGGTAAGATAAGGCCCGATCCCTATCATATCCGGCTCTAACTCTTGCAAAAATCGTATATCTTTCAGAATGGTTTCCGGCGTCTGGTAGGGACTTCCCACCATAAACCCGGAACCTACCTGAAACCCAATTTCTTTCAAAGCAAACAAGCACTTTTTTCGATTCGAAAGGGTCATTTCTTTCGGATGAAGTTTCCCATAGTGCTCCTCATCTGCCGTTTCGTGACGGAGCAGATACCGATTCGCCCCTGCATCAAAGAGTGCTTGATAACTCTCTCTATGGCGTTCCCCCGCCGACAGGGTAATGGCACAATCAGGGAACTCTGCCCGAATGGACGCTACAATATCACAAAGAATTTCGTCGGTATAATGAGGATCCTCTCCACCTTGGAGGACAAAGGTACGAAATCCCAACTGATAACCCTCTCTGCAACATTCCAGAATCTCATCCTTGCCCAAGCGGTACCGGTCTACATTCTTGTTTCCGCATCGGATTCCGCAATAGTAGCAATTATTTTTACAATAGTTGGTAAACTCAATCAGGCCACGGATGTAAACATCCTCACCGTAACGCTCCCGACGGATTTGATCTGCCGCCGCTCTAAGCATCTCATCATATGCATCAGTTTGGAGCAATGCCAAAAACACATCATCCGATGCATCGCCCTTTTGAATCAGTTCATCAACCATATCTTTGGTCAGTTTCATTGCTCCACCACCTTTCTCTTTTCAGTATACAACGAACCCCCGATTCTGTCAATGGAATATCCCGCCAAACTTGACAAAGAAAAACCTCCGTACTATAATAGAATCTGCAAACGAAACCCATACTAAAATCAAAAATCCACCTTGGGATAAGGAGGAAATTTCTATGAGGATTTATCAGAATTTTACCGATTTAATTGGTCACACTCCGTTACTACAACTGAACCAATATAAAAAAGCAGTAAATTTAGATGCCACCATTCTCGCCAAACTGGAATCTTTCAATCCGGCAGGGTCGGTGAAGGACAGAGTGGCAAAAGCTATGATTGAAGATGCCGAAGAAAAAGGGCTCTTAAAACCCGGCTCGGTTATCATCGAGCCAACCTCCGGCAATACCGGAATCGGTCTTGCGGCAGTATCGGTAGCGAAAGGCTATCGTGTCATCCTGACGATGCCGGACACCATGAGTGAAGAACGTCGGAATTTACTGAAAGCCTATGGTGCCGAACTGGTTCTCACCGAGGGCATTAAAGGGATGCAGGGTGCCATCGACAAAGCCGAGGAGCTAAAAAAAGAAATCCCAGGCAGTATGATTGCGGGACAGTTTATCAACCCCGCCAACCCGTCCGCACACTATAAAACAACCGGCCCTGAAATCTGGAAAGATACCGAGGGCACGGTGGACATTTTTGTAGCAGGAGTGGGAACCGGAGGAACCCTTTCCGGCACCGGAAAATATTTGAAAGAGCAAAACCCGGACATCAAAATTATTGCCATAGAGCCTGCTGATTCTCCCATTCTTTCCGGCGGGAATGCAGGCCCTCACGGAATTCAGGGTATTGGCGCAAACTTTGTACCGGACACTTTGGATACGAATATTTACGATGAAGTGGTTCCGGTCAAAACCGAAGATGCCTACACTGCCGCCCGTCGGTTAGCACAAACCGAGGGAATTCTTGTTGGAATTTCTTCCGGAGCGGCCCTTTGGGGAGCAACCGAACTTGCCAAGCGTCCTGAAAATCAAGGAAAGACCATTGTGGTTCTTCTGCCTGATACCGGAGATCGGTATCTTTCCACCTCTCTTTTTACAGATTAACTCTTGCAGGAGTCCCAAAAAAGTGATATACTAAATAACAAATGATAACAAAGGAGTAAAGATATATGAGAATTGGAATTTTAGGTTACGGAAATTTGGGTCGCGGTGTCGAATCCGCCATCCGTCAAAATCCGGATATGGAGCTGGTGGCAGTATTCACCCGCCGTCCCCCGGAATCTTTGAAGATTATGACCGAGGGCGTTCCTGTCCTCTCTCTGGACGATGCCAAAGAGATGCAGGACAAAATTGACGTGATGATTCTCTGTGGCGGTAGTGCAACCGACCTGCCCACCCAGACCCCCGAATTTGCGAACTACTTCAATGTAATCGATAGTTTCGACACCCACGCCAAAATCCCCGAGCACTTCGCCAAGGTAGATGAGGTTGCCAAGGCAAGTGGAAAAATCGGCATTATCTCTGTTGGATGGGATCCCGGTATGTTCTCCTTAAACCGTCTTTATGCAGGTGCCATTCTCCCTGACGGAAAGGACTATACTTTCTGGGGCAAGGGTGTCAGCCAGGGACACTCCGATGCAGTACGTCGGATCGAGGGCGTTCTGGATGCAAGACAGTACACCATCCCCGTTCCCGAGGCAGTCAATGCAGTACGAAACGGCGAGAACCCTGAACTTACCACCCGCCAAAAGCATACACGGGAATGCTTTGTGGTAGCCGAGGAGGGCGCAGACCTCTCTCGCATTGAGAACGAAATCAAAACCATGCCCAACTACTTTGCAGACTACGACACCACCGTTCACTTCATCACCGAAGAAGAGATGAAGCGTGACCACAGCGGTCTTCCCCATGGCGGTATGGTTATCCGGAGCGGCAAAACCGGACTGGATCTGGAGAACAACCACATCATTGAATACAAAATCACCTTGGATTCCAACCCGGAATTCACCGCATCGGTCCTGGTGGCTTACGCCCGCGCGGCTTATCGGATGAACCAAGAGGGAATCTCCGGTTGCAAGACAGTATTTGATGTTGCACCGGCATACCTAAGTCCTCTCTCCAACGAGGATTTGAGAAAGAATTTACTTTAAAACAAGAAAACCGCCACAGGGCGGTTTTCTTGTTTACATTATAACTGCTTTTCCTATTTTCGCCGATTCTATTTCGGCAAGAGCAAGTCGCAAGCTTTCCAACGATGCCTCGGGAGGGTTAATTTCCGATTCCCGATCCTTGCGGATACAATCAATAAAATCAACAACTTCCATACTATAGGCATTGTCCGTTGGGAGCTCAATGACTTCATTCCCCTCATTGGTATATAAAGTCAGCACTCCTCCCTTTAACACAAGGGTCCCTTTCTCGAACCGGACAAGATATTCCGCAGTAAAGGGAAAGTTCTTGGGAAGTTCCCAATCCACCTTGGAAGTGACCAGCATATCCTCATATTCGTATCGGGTAACCATGGATTCGTTTTCCGTAACCAAGCTTGTGGAAAACGAAGTTACTGATTTTGGCATCCCGAACGCCCAATTGATAAAATCCACATCGTGAACGTGCATATCAAGTGCGGCACCGCCACTTTTTTCCATATCCTGCAGCCAATTCTGCCAGCTCCAGTCAACCCGGGCACTCATACGGGTAAACTCCGCACGGCAAACCTTTCCGTATTTTCCGCTGTCAATGGCATCCTTTAATGCCACATAGGCAGGCCAGAACCGAAGGCATTGACCAATCATTAGTTTCACGTTGTTCTTCTTTGATACCGCCAACATATTTTCTGCCTGTTCCAGATTGATTGCCATAGGCTTTTCCGAAAAAACATGGATTCCCTTTTCCATTGCCATTACTACAATCTTTTCATGAATATAAGTAGGTAATGCCGTAATGACAAAGTCCAGTTCTTCCTTTTCCAAAAGCTCCTCTACATCCTGATATAACCGGTAGGCAGACAAATCCAAGGCAGAATTTTCTCCACCTAAGTTAGTTTTCACCTCTTTGGTAAATGCGCTCTCTTCCACATCACAGAGGGCAACCAGTTGCAAATCTCCGGCTAAATTTGAAAACTCCTCCACATCACGAAAGTGCAATCGTCCCAGTCCACCAAAACCAATAATTGCAAATTTCAGCATAAAATCATCTCCTGATTTAAGATACTTTTATAGTACAGGAAAAATAGTTCTCTGTCAACGACTACTTTGACAAAGAATAGCATTACATTGACATAATAAAAGACCCTCATAAGAGGGTCTTGTTTTTTATACTTCCATAATAATGGGAAGAATCATAGGTCTGCGCTTTGTTTTGCTGAACAAAAATCCGCTGACATCATTCCGAAGTCTGGTTTTCAGCGTGGTCCAATCAATGTTGTTGCCGCCGGTGCAGTCTTCCACAACACCCTCTGCAACCTCCCGAACCGCTTCCATCAGATCCTCTGATTCACGGACATAAACGAAACCTCTGGAGATAATATCAGGACCTGCCACACACTGGGCACTGACCTTATCAATGGTGAGAACCACCACAATGATACCGTCCTCTGCCAAATGCTTTCTGTCACGGAGTACGATGTTACCCACATCGCCTACTCCAAGGCCGTCTACCAGAACCTTTCCGGCAGGAACCGATCCGGTAATCTTAGCTGAATCTTCACCGATTTCCAAAACCTTACCATTCTCCATCAGGAAGATGTTTTTTGATTCCATGCCACATTGAAGCGCCATATCACGATGGTAGCACAAATGCCGATATTCTCCGTGAACCGGAATAAAATACTTCGGCTTTGCCAAGGAGAGAATCAGTTTCAACTCCTGCTGACAAGCGTGACCTGACACGTGGATGTTATCCTGCTTTTCGTGGATTACTTCGGCACCATGTTTCAAAAGTTCGTTTACCACATTGGAAACCGCTTTTTCGTTACCGGGGATGGGGTTTGCCGAAATGATCACCATATCGGTGGGTTCAATATTGATTTTCCGATGAACAGAAAAAGCAATCCGGGTCAGGGCAGACATAGGCTCGCCCTGACTTCCGGTGGTAACTACCACAAGTTTCTCCTTGGGATACCGACCGATCTCGTCAATATCAATCAGGGTATTTTTTGAAATATTCATATACCCAAGTTCAATGGCTGCCGTCAGGACATTGATCATACTCCGTCCCGACACTGCAACCTTTCTTCCATACTTCTCTGCGGCGTTAATAATCTGTTGCACTCTATGTATATTAGAGGCAAAGGTTGCAACGATAATCCGCTTATCAACACCACGTTCAAACAAGGTGTCAAA
>JAZRQC010000023.1:0-13242 GCA_045649565.1 Ructibacterium sp. | reverse complement strand
GCTTTCCTCTACCAAAATCATCCCGAAGGAATCAATTAGTAGATTCTCGCTCGACTTGCATGTGTTAGGCACGCCGCCAGCGTTCGTCCTGAGCCAGGATCAAACTCTCGATAAAATGGTTATATACTCACCCAAAGGTGCCTATATACATTCTCGATAAGCTTCTAGCTCTCATTCGAATACTAACGTTTTGTAAAGTTCGTTAAAACTTGGAATTGACAAGGTTATACCTTGTGCAATTGTCGTAATACTGTGCTTTTCGCACTATTTCGTATTACCGCTTTTTCACTGTTTACTTTTCAAACATCACTGCCTCTCTCGGCGAGAGACTTGTATACTATACCACAGTATTTTGTTCTTGTCAAGAACTTTTTTCAAGTTTTTTAAAAAACTTTTTTCTGTGGGCCGCTCTCCCTGAGCGACTTGCTTAGTTTACCATCTTTTGTCCTTCTTGTCAACACCTTTTTTGACAAAAATCATACCAAAGCGTTTCCTCTTTTTTCACCCCTTTTTGTACATTTTTACTTTTACCCTATTTAAATGCCATTTTTGCGCCCCTGTTCATTGCATATTTATCCGAATGATCTAAGATAAAATTTTTTCTTTTTTTATTCAAAGGGCAGTTTAAGTATTGACTTTTTTGAAAAAAGGTGTATAATTTTGTCTATTATATTTCTTACCGCTTTTCAGGAATAGCAACCTATTCCGATGACATAGACTTATTTATCTATATATTGAAGAAAGTGAGGACTTTTTTATGAACGCAATTTGGACTTTTATTCAGGAGTGGCAACTTCATTTGATCTTCCGGATGCTTCTTTCCTGCCTTTGCGGCATTGCCATTGGCTTTGAAAGAAAAAATCGTGCTAAGGAGGCCGGGATTCGTACCCATTGTATTGTAGCTTGTGCATCGGCACTGATGATGATTATTTCTAAATACGGATTTGGAGATTTGCTGGACGGTAACATTTATCCCCTTGCCGATGTTCGCCTTGACCCATCCCGTATGGCGCAGGGCATTGTCACCGGCGTCGGTTTCTTAGGTGCCGGCATCATCTTTATTCAGCGGGGTGCTATCCGGGGCCTGACTACTGCAGCAGGCGTCTGGGCCACTTCCGGTATTGGTATGGCGTTGGGTTCAGGAATGTACATTATTGGTATTGCAGGAACTGTTCTGGTTCTTCTGGCACAGATTGTTCTTCACAGCAAAAATCTGTTTATGGCGGCGCACAAGACCAAGACTCTGAAAATATATGGTGTCAACTATCCTGAATTTCAGGAAAAGACAAAACAGAAACTTCTCACTATGGACATTACTATCACCGACGTGTCCATTTCCAAAAACGAAGACGGAACCTTGGATTACTCCTTCTTTCTGGATATTCCCCACGCCATGTGCGAGGAGGAACTGCTGACCTTGTTCTCTCAGCGTTGTTCCATCGACTTTACCCATTAAAAACTATACAAAAGAGCAGAAACATTACGCTTCTGCTCTTTCTGTTTGGGCATCATAGGAACTAAGCGGACAACTCGTGAGTCGCCACTATCATATTTATTGAAGATGTTAATAAGAAAAAGGGGAGGCTTTTTTATAGGATTTCACTTTATAATGCCGTATACAATCCATAAAGTTTTGCATACTCTCCACCCTGTTCCATCAGTTCCTGATGGGTGCCTGTTTCTGCAATACCATCTTTTGTCAAAACAATGATGCGAGTGGCATTTTTGATGGTAGTCAATCTATGGGCAATGGTAAAGGTGGTACGATCCTTTGCCAACCGCTCCAAAGACTTTTGAACAAGCAGTTCGCTTTCATTGTCCAAAGCACTGGTAGCCTCATCAAAAATCAGGATGGGCGGATTCTTCAAGAACAATCTTGCAATGGCAACTCGTTGCTTCTGTCCGCCTGAGAGTTTTAGACCACGTTCCCCAATATAGGTATCGTATCCGTCGGGCAACTGGGAAATGAACTCATGAGCACCGGCGTTCTTTGCAGCCTCAACAATCTCTTCCTGGGTAGCATTGGGGCATCCGTAAATAATATTCTCCCGCACGGTACCACCAAAAAGATAAACATCCTGCTGGACAATGCCGATATGATCCCTGAGAGACTTCAAGGTAATATCCCGCACAGAGGTTCCGTCAATGGTAATGGTTCCTCCGTCTAATTCGTAGAATCTGGGAAGCAGATTGCAAAGGGTGGTCTTTCCTCCGCCGGAGGGGCCTACGATGGCAATGTTTTCCCCTTTCTTCACCTGAATGTTGATACGGGATAACACTTCACCATTTTCTGCTTCATAAGAAAAACTTACGTTGTCGTAGTTAATATTTCCCTCTACCGTTTCCAATTCCTTGGCTTCCGGAAGGTCTGCAATTGTTGGTTCTACCGACATTACCTCATCAAACCGCTCGATTCCGGTAAGACCACGCTGGAACTGTTCGGTGAACTCCACTAATTTTCGGATAGATGCAATCAATGTTTGTATATATAATAGGTAGGCAATCAGATCAGCAGCATTGATTTTGCCATAAACCATGAATAGCGAACCTGCAATAATTACAGCCACATACATTGCTCCGTCAAAGAATCGGGTACATGCCTGAAACCTTGCCATATATTTATAGGAGTTTTTCTTGGCGGCAAAGAACTGCTTGTTTCCCTCCGCAAATCGCGCCTCTTCCATCTCCTCGTTGGCAAAGCTTTTGACCACACGGATGCCAAGCAACGCATCCTCCACCCGAGCATTGAGTTCTCCGGTTTCCTCTCTTTGCTTGGTAAAGGCCTCTTTCATTCCTTTTCGGAAAACCGCCACCGAAACCAGCATCAAAGGAAGTAGAGCAAATATAATCAACGTCAGGTATAAATTGATTCCGCTCAATATAATGAAGGAACCCACTATTTTAATACCGCAAATAAAAATTTCTTCCGGACAATGATGGGCAAATTCGGTAATATCAAAGAGATCGTTGGAGATGCGGGACATAATCTGTCCGACTTTGTTGTTATCGAAATAGTGAAAATCTAACTTCATCAAATGAGAAAACAAATCCCGTCGCATATCCGTTTCGATTTTCGCACCCATAACATGTCCTTTGTTCGCCATATAGTAATTGGCAAAGGTATCAACAATTCTCAGGAAAAGGTAGATGAATCCAAGCCTCAACACTGTTTGTAACAAGAGATTACTGTTTCCTGTGGATGCAGTATTGGTAATCTCCCTGACAATCATCGGAAGCACCAATTCACATATCGTGGACAAGCATGCACAAATAAGATCAAAAACTAAAATCCATAGGTAGGGTTTAAAGTACCTGGAAAAGAAACGAATGTTCTCCCAAGTGCTCTTGCCATTTTTTCTTTTGCCGGTTTGTTCCATAGTTTCCCTCCTGACAGTTGTTGTGTTTTTATTATAATGAAATGACAACGCCAATACGCATAGACCATTTCCCAAAAGTCGTGGGATTCGCCTTCGTAATCGTGGCTTTTCTCTAAAGCTCTGTTTACAGACAACAAAAAATATTCAATTGCAAAACATCCTACAATATCATAATACGGTGACGGCATAGCATCACCTCGTGTATTCAAAAATATACATTTTGTATACTTTTTTACATTTTCATACACTTTTTATGGTGTTATCATAGCATAGGGTAATGCAAAAGTCAATCATTCTCTGCTAGTTCCGAAAGAAAGGAGAACGCTTTTATGGCTAGAAAAAAACGAAAGGTTAAACTTGCCTTGGTGGGTTGCGGAAAGCGAGGTTCCTATATGCTGACCTATGTCTTTTCCCGGATGTCCGATCTGGAGATTACCATACTCTGTGATACCAATCCGGAGAATTTGAAAAACACCGCAGAGATGCTAAAAGAAGAAGGACACCCTGTCCCAAGTATGACAGCAGACTATCAGGAAGTGCTTAACCATCCCGAGATAGAAGGCGTCATTTTTATGTCCGCTTGGAAAGGCAGAGTACAGATGGCAATTGACGCCATGAAGGCAGGGAAATACGCCGGCATTGACGTGGGATGCGCCTACACTCTGGAGGAATGCTGGGATTTGGTGGACACCTACGAAAAGACCAAAGTCCCGGTGATGATGTTGGAAAACTGCTGTTACGGACGAGCCGAAATGATGACCTACAACGTGGCAGAGCAAGGACTCTTTGGGGAGATTGTCCACTGCGACGGTGCCTACCGCCACTTTCTGACAATCGGGGAACTTCTTGGGAAATTCAACCCGGAAACCGGCGAGAATACCCACTACCGCTTGCAGGAATATGAAACACGGAACTGTCACCAGTATCCCACCCACGAGATGGGTCCCATCTGTAAGGTATTGGGCATCAATCGTGGTAACAGACTTCTGACCTTGAGTTCCTTCGGTTCCAAGTGTATCGGTCTGAAAGAATTTGCAACCCGCAACTTTGGTGAGGACAGTCCCTTTGCCAAGAGAGATTACTGTCAGGCAGACGTTATGACCACCGTCTTTACCACCGAGCAGGGACAGACCATCACCATCTGCTTGGATACCACCATTCCCAGAGCATACTACAGCCGTGACTTTACTGTCCGTGGTACCCGGGGTATGTACACCGAGCACAGAAAATGCCTCTACTTTGACGATATGAAAGAGGGCAGAGTGAACTACGACAACGAGGAGAGCATGTACGAAAAGCACGATCATCCTCTCCACGCAGAAATGGCAGAAATCGGTAGAGAGGTTGGCGGTCATCCCGGCAGTATGGACTGGTTGGTTGTTCGTGCATTCATCGAAGCGGTTAAGAACGGCACCAATACTCCCATTGATGTTTACGATACTGCACTTCTCCTTGCTATCGCACCCCTTTCCGAAATGTCCATTGCAAAGGGCGGCGCTCCCGTTGAGATTCCCGATTTCACCAACGGCAAGTACAAAGACCGTGAACCGGTTGTTCATAGCAAGTACTGTCTGGATGCGGTGATCGAAGATAAGGATACTCCTATTTTTCCTGAGAAAGAAGATTAAGACAGATAAATACATACGAATCAAAAAGCTCTGTTCAAAAGAACAGAGCTTTTCGTATTT
The DNA here is from genome assembly GCA_045649565.1 of Ructibacterium sp. Lineage (GTDB taxonomy): Bacteria > Bacillota > Clostridia > Monoglobales > Monoglobaceae > Ructibacterium. The sequence goes on along the minus strand of JAZRQC010000023.1, from coordinate 8,177 downwards.
CGTTTATTTCTCACTGTAAATTACAGTCAAATCCGGATGGAGCTGGAGTATAGACGCCGGAACCTTGGGGGTAATGGGCCCATACAAGGACTTTTCCAGAATTTCCTTTTTCTTCTCGCCATTGGCAATCAAAAGCACTTTTTTTGCCTGCATAATTCCTCGCATTCCCATGGTAATAGCACAAGTGGGAACATCCTCGATTTTCTCAAAAAAACGGGCGTTTGCCTCAATGGTAGAGCGATCCAGGGTTACTGGATGGGTTTCCGCTGTAAAAAAATCGTCCGGCTCATTGAAACCAATATGACCATCCAGACCGATTCCTAAAAGCTGCAAATCAATACCTCCGAGGGAGTCAATCAGCTTATCGTAGCGCTTCCCCTCCTCTACCAAATCTTCGGCACAGCCATTGGGGACATGGGTTTTCGCCATATCAATATTAATTTTCGAAAAAAGATTATCGTTCATAAAATATCGGTAACTCTGGTCATTAGTACCGTCCAGACCCTCATATTCGTCCAGGTTCACCGAGGTTACACCGGAAAAGTCAACATCGCCGCTTTGACACATTTCTGCCAGCCTTTGATACGCACCCACCGGGGATGAACCGGTAGCAAGACCCAAAACACAGTTGGGTTTCATCTGTACCTGTGCCGCAATGAGGTTTGCCCCATGGCAGCTTAACGCTTCATAACTATCTACCTGAATCAATTTCATGGCTTCAAAACTCCCTTTTATTTTCTTGTTACAATGTTGTCAGGACTTTTCACAATAGAATCTGCCGGATAGACACCACGAAGGGGGGTCAAAGGATAAACCGATGTATTCTTTCCGATGACAGTCCCCGGGTTCAAAACACATCCGCATCCCACATCGGCACCATCACCTAAGATACCGCCGATCTTCCGTAAACCGGTTGGGTAATCGGTATCTCCATGAATCACAACTGGCTTTCCGTCCGACTTCAAATTGGAGCAGATGGATCCCGCTCCCATATGGGCGTTGTTACCTAAAACAGAATCCCCCACATAATTATAATGGGGAACCTGCACGTGTTCTAACAAAATGCAGTTCTTCAGTTCGCTGGAATTACCAATGACACAATCGTTCCCGCAAATCACATTTCCCCGCAGATAGGCGCCGGGGCGAATCTCCGTTCCGCTTCCTAAGATGGCAGGTGCCTCAATGGTGGCGGTAGGGGCAATCTTCACATTCTCTCCCACAAAAACTCCGTCAGAAATTTCGGTATACTCGGAAAGTCCTTCTTCCATCAGGGCTTTGATATGCTCCTTGATTTTGGGAAGCATTTCCCACGGGTACTCGGCACCGTCAAAAAGTTTTTGCACAAGAGGTGTTCTGCATTCAAACAAATCCTTTGTTTTGACTAGCTTATCCAACGCCATGACCGCCTTTCTTGATAGCCTCAATGATTCTGTCTGCGTAATTCTCGCATTGTTCCATGGTTTCACTTTCGATCATTACACGAATGACCGGCTCGGTTCCGCTTTGGCGAAGGAGCGCTCTTCCCTTTCCGCCAATGCATTTTTCTACCTCTTTCAGTTCTGCCAATACGGATTTATCCGCCATCACAGCTCCTTTATCCTTGACCCTGATGTTCTTGGTGTGCTGGGGATAGAGCATAATATCCTCGGTTAACTCAGAAAGTGCCCGTTTGGAATCACAGATTTCCTCACACATCATAATCGCTGTCAGAAGTCCGTCACCGGTGGTGGCATACTTCTTTAAGATAATATGTCCCGACTGCTCACCGCCCAAGCTATAATCATTTGCCTGCATACACTCATAGACAAACCGATCTCCCACCGTGGTCTGCGCACAAGAGATGCCGATTTTAGCAAGGCTGTTCACCAAACCGCTGTTGGACATTACCGTTGCAACCACCGTGTTGTCGTTGAGCATACCTCGGTTCATCAATCGCTTGCCAAGAACATAAAGCATAGCATCACCGTCTACCACTCTTCCATGCTCATCCACCGCAATACAACGGTCGGTATCACCATCAAAGGCAAATCCCACATTCAGGTGCTTTTCCTTCACCAGTTTGCAAAGATTCTCAATATGTGTGGATCCACAACCATTATTGATATTCAACCCGTCCGGCTCAGCACCAATCACCTCAATCTGGGCACCCAAGGCACCGAACACGTGGCGGGCAATCATCCATGAGGCACCGTTGGCACAATCCAGACCAATCCGCAAATTCTTGTAGGAATTGGATGCCAGAGAAATCAGGTATCCCACATAGCGGTTTCTTCCCGATACATAGTCTACGATACATCCAATCCGCTCTCCCTGTGCCAACGGAAGATCAGATCCCGAAACACCCAAAGTCTTCAGATCACCGTCAATGTATGCTTCTATCAAAGCCGTGGTAGCATCGTCAAGCTTTTCACCGTATCGGTTCAGAACCTTGATTCCATTGTCGTAGAAGGGGTTATGGGATGCGGTAATCATGATTCCGCAGTCAAATTCATCTTGTCGTGTTACATAAGAGACACTGGGTGTAGTGGTAACATGTAACATATAGGCATCAGCACCGGAAGCGGTCAATCCTGCTACCAGGGAATATTCCAGCATATAACTGGAACGTCGGGTATCCTTTCCGATAACAATTCTCGGTCGGTATCCCGCTTTTTCACATCCGGATAATTTAGAGCCATAGTACCAACCTAAGAACCGACCTACCTGATAGGCATGCATAGAAGTCAGTGTCTGGTTTGCCTCGCCCCGGAACCCATCTGTTCCAAAGTACTTATTTCCCTTTCGTTCTTCCTTTTCTCCGCAACTGACCTCAATCTGGTCCCGGAGAAGCTCATCTGCCGCAACCCCGAACAAATCACAGAGCTGCAATACCTTATCAATCTGAGGCAGCGCCTGATCCACTTCCCACTTGGAAACAGACTGTCTGGAAACACCAACCTTTTCTGCCAATTGCTCCTGAGAGATTCCGGCAGCAGTCCGGAATTTTGCTATTTTTTCACCAATGGTCATAAAACCCCTCCTATTTTCCATCCTATTGGCTTCATTCTATCAAATCCTTCATCGGAATGCAAGCAAGTTCTATTTGATTTTTTCGCAACCGCAGGTAGCAAAATTTCTTTTTTATTTATTTTCGAGCCCTATATTACCACAAAACATCTGTTTTTTCTGCAATTATTAATTGGCAAAATACCAATACGGTTATATCCGCTTTCTTGCTCTACTGCTATTTTATACATTAATCAAAGATTCCATAACCGAAATTGGATTTTTTCCAAAAACACGTGGTTTTTCTTGACTTTTTTCAAAAATCGAAGTATAATAAACTTTAACTATATTTTTGAAAGTATTTTGAAAGAGGTGATTCCTTTGGCAGAAAATAATGCAAACAAACAAAAGGAAAACGCCATGCAATCCTATATTAATTTGATTCATGAGCAAAACAATGTCTGGAATTCTATTCCCTCCCACTACTACAGTGACTACAATGTAAAACGTGGTCTTCGTAATGCGGATGGTAGTGGTGTCCTGGCAGGCTTAACCACCGTAGGTGAGGTTCACGGCTATGTAATGGACGAAGGTAACAAATCCCCCATTCACGGCACCTTGCGGTATCGCGGTATTGACGTAAAGGATATCGTGGAAAATTGCCAGAAGGAAAAGCGGTACGGCTTTGAGGAAGTTGCCTTCCTTCTGCTCTTCGGCTTTCTGCCTGACAAAGAAACCTTGGAGGATTTTGGCAAAATTCTCTCCTCCAGACGGGATCTTCCTGCAGGATTTACTGAAGATATGATTTTCAAGGCACCCAGTAAGAATATTATGAACAAACTCAGTCGTTCGGTGCTTGCTCTTTATTCTTATGATGATAACCCCGATGATATTTCTGTTCCCAACCTGCTTCGGCAGAGTCTGGATTTGATTGCTCGCTTCCCCGTATTGGTGGCGAACGCCTACAGTTGTAAGCGTCACTACTGTGATGGAGAAAGTTTGGTTCTTCACAACCCCAATCCTGAACTTTCGGCGGCAGAGAACTTCCTTTCTATGATTCGTCCCAACAAGAAGTATTCTCCCTTAGAAGCAGAAATTCTTGACCTTGCTCTGATTCTTCAAGCAGAGCACGGCGGTGGTAACAACTCCGCATTCACCGTCCACGTGGTTTCCTCCACAGGTACTGATACTTATTCTGCCATTGCAGCAGCAGTCGGTTCTCTGAAAGGCCCCAAGCACGGCGGCGCCAACGCCAAGATGCAGGCACAAATGAAGGAAATCAAGGAAAACATCAAGGATTGGACTGACGAAACCGAGGTTTTGGAATACCTGAAAAAGATCATCCGCAAGGAAGCCGGCGATGGCAAGGGCTTGATCTATGGTATAGGTCATGCGGTTTACACACTGTCCGATCCTCGTACCATCATTCTGAAGCAAAAGGCTGAAGAGTTAGCAGCGGCTACCGGTCACGAAGAGGAGTTTGCACTCTACGACTTGGTACAACGACTGGCACCTCAGGCGTTCCGTGAGGAAAAAGGCCTTGATAAAGAGGTCTGTGCCAACGTGGACTTCTACTCCGGTTTTGTCTTTGAAATGTTGGGTATTGCTCCTGAACTCCACACACCGCTCTTTGCAATGTCCCGTATTGTTGGTTGGTGTGCACATCGAATCGAAGAGATTACCACCAGCAACAAGATTCTTCGTCCGGCATACAAGACCATTGCAAAGCGTCTTCCTTATACCCCCATTGCCGAGCGTGACACATTGGGCATGGAGCATTTGATTGATAGCGCCATCAACAGTCCTCACATTGAGGAACTGGAATCCTGATTGCAAAGGAGTTAACTATGCGAGAATTTTTATACGGCTCTGCTTTGATTATGCAGATTATCTATAGTGTTGTTCTCTATCTGGCAGGGGCAGTCAGTTTGTACCTGATTGCCAAGCGAAATAATGTCAAAGGAAAATGGCTTGCCTTTTTACCGATTCTGCAATACTACATTATTGGTGCTCTCTGCGAAGAATATATTATTGCAAGACGGCGGATTCGATTCCTTCAATGGATTATGCCGCTTCTTGCATTGCTGCAGATATACTTCAGTATGTTTAGCGGGTTCTTCTTTGTTCCGGCAACCCTTGTGGCGAACATCCTGATGGCACTTTTCCTGCACAAGTTTTTCTATCTGTTTGTGCCGAGCCGTGCCACCCTTTACGCAGTCTTATCTCTCCTTGGAAGGCTTCCATTTGTGATTATCCTCTTCCTTATGAAAGATAAACCCATGGTAATGTCCGCCGGAGCATACCCCTACCCTTTTGGAAATCAGTATTATAAATAAGGAGACTTCTATGAATATAAAAGAAATTCGAGAACAAATGACCTTTGAGGAAAAGGCAACTTTCCTTACCGGTGCACTCCAAATGCGAACCTACGCCATCGAACGTCTTGGCATCCCTGCAGTTACTTTTGCCGACGGCCCCCACGGGGTACGTAAAACCTTGGACGAAAATTGTACACACTTTCCGAACCTGTGCAACTTAGGTTCCTCCTGGAGTACCGAAACTGCCTACCAAATGGGAAGCGCCTTGGCAGATGACTGTATCGAACATAATGTGAATACATTGCTGGGCCCCGGCCTCAATATCAAGCGCCACATCCTCTGTGGCAGAAACTTCGAATACCTTTCCGAGGATCCCGTTCTTTCAGGACAGATGGCGGCGGCTTATATCAACGGTTTACAGGAAAAGGGTGTTTCCGCCTGCGCCAAGCATTTTGCCGTTAACAGCCAGGAAGAAGATCGTCGGGAAATCAGCGCAGAGATTGATGAACGAACACTCCGTGAGATTTACCTGAAATCCTTTCAGGTGATGTTGGATCACTCCAATCCTGACAGTATTATGTGCGCCTACAACAAAGTTGGTGGCGTATGGTGTTCCGAGAATCCTCTGCTTTTAAATGAAATTCTCAAAAAGGAATGGCAGTACGACGGTATGGTAATCTCCGACTGGGGTGCCGTACAAAACATCAGTCGTGCCATCCATGCAGGTCTTGATTTACAAGAACCCCGAAATACCAAGATTGCAGAACAGTTAACATTCGGTTTGGAACATGGTCAGGTTACCATGGAAGAAATCGACCAAGCGGTAGAACGGCTTCTCAACTTTGTTCTTCGGGAGCCTCTGCCAGAACAAACCTATGACAGAGATGCCCAACATCAAAAGGCACGGGAAATTGCCGCCGATGGTGTGGTTCTTCTCAAGAACGAGGGAGACATTCTTCCTCTCACTCCTCAAAAGTATCGGAAAATCACCGTGGTTGGCGAGTATGCGGTTTCGCCTCTCATTGGCGGACAGGGCAGTGCAGAGGTTCTGCAAAAACCCGAATACATTGACAATCCTTTGGAAGAACTGAAAAAACTTCTTCCACAAGTGGAATTCCAATACATTGAGGGATACAAAAAAGACCAATTCTCCAGCGAAATGCTTTGGCCGAAACAAGTTTCCTTCGGAGAAGCCATTGCCGACAGTGATTTGGTTCTTTACTTTGCCGGTTCTATGGTATCGGAGGATACCGAAAAGTTTGACCGCTATACCCCCTCCATCAATCCCAATATGGATATGTTTATCAGCTGGGCAAGAGAATACAACAAACCTGCCGCGGTTGTCTTACAGAACGGCGGAGGACTGGTATTCGGTAGCGGTCTTAAAAAAGCCGAAGCAATTGTTGAAATGTGGCTGGCAGGCGAAAGCGCCGGTAGCGCCATTGCCGACGTTCTCTGTGGCAAGGTAAACCCCTCGGGAAAACTTTCCGAGACCTTCCCCACCAAGCTTCGTACCGACCTTGACTATCCCGGAAACGGAAACTATCTCCTCTACAAAGAGGGCTTAGAGGTAGGATATCGTTACTACGACAAGCATCCGGAGGAAATTCTCTATCCCTTTGGGCATGGTCTTTCTTATACGGAATTTGACTATAGCAACTGTCAAGTAACGGAAGACTTGACCGTAAGTTTTACCTTGAAGAATGCAGGAAATGTTGCGGGAGCCGAAGTTGCTCAGCTTTATGTGGGAGATCCGGTTTCCAACGTGGCAAAACCCATAAAGGAATTGAAGAAGTTCCAAAAGGTTTATCTGGAACCCGGAGAAGAAACTACCGTATCCTTCTCCCTCTCCCCGAAGGATTTATCCTACTACAATATCAGTTTGCGGGAGTGGGTAATTGAAAATGGTGTGTATGATTTTTATATCGGTTCCTCTTCTCAGGACATTCGGTTAAAGATCAGCATGGACTATCAAAAACCCATGCCCTACTCCTTACAGTCCATCAACAAAGACATGATTGGATAAAAAAATCCCTGATGCATTGCATCAGGGATTTTCTATTGCCATTCTTATTTCAGGTTGTTTTCCAGAGTCTTCAGCTGCTCTGCAATCTCTGCAGGCAGTCTGTCGCCAAACTGACTGAAGTATTCCTTCTGGTTCTCAACATCTTCCATCCATACGTCCTTATCAACGCTGAGGAGCTCTTTGAGCTGTTCTGCGGTGATTTCCAGATTGGTGGTGTCGATGTCTGCCTCGGTGGGGAGGAGACCGATGGGGCTCTCTACTGCTTCTGCCTTGCCTTCGCAACGGTCAAGGATCCAGAGGAGAACTCTCATGTTGTCACCAAATCCGGGCCAGAGGAAGTTGTTATCCTCATCCTTACGGAACCAGTTAACGTGGAAGATCTTAGGAGCCTTGTCAGCATCCATCTTCTTACCCATGTCAAGCCAGTGACCGAAGTAATCTGCCATGTTGTAACCTACGAAAGGCTTCATAGCCATGGGGTCACGACGAACCACGCCAACTGCACCTGCAGCTGCTGCGGTGGTCTCGGATGCCATGGTAGCACCTACGAATACACCATGCTCCCAATCTCTTGCCTGGTATACCAGAGGAGCGGTCTTAGCACGACGGCCGCCGAATACGATTGCGGAAATCGGAACACCCTGGGGATTCTCAAACTCAGAAGAGATACAGGGGCAGTTGATTGCCGGTGCAGTAAATCTGGAGTTGGGGTTAGCCAGAACGCCGTCGAATTCCTTACCATTTACCTGCTTGCCGGTCCACTCGGTGCAGTTTGCGGGAGGATTCTTATCAAGACCTTCCCACCAAACAGTCATATCATCATTGTTGATTGCAACGTTGGTGAAGAT
>JAZRQC010000022.1:0-13388 GCA_045649565.1 Ructibacterium sp. | reverse complement strand
AAACTGCATGAAATCACCGGTGGCAGATTCGGCGGTTTCCAGTTCTACGATTCCGGTACCACAGCTGTTGAAGCAGGTCTGCGTTGCGCAAGAGCTGCAACAGGCAAGCAGGAATTCATCTCCTTCTGGAGAGACTTCCACGGTAAGACCTACGGCGCAAACTCCTGTGCTGTTGTAGGCCCCGATACTCATATGAGAGCACCCGGCTTCATGCTGGCTCCCAGACCCAATCCCTATCGTGACTTCTTCGGCAGAACTCCTGAGGAAGCATGGAAGGATTCCTCTCCCTACATTCACATGATTGAGGGCATGCTGGACAACGCTTGTGCATCCGGCGGTAAGAATGTTGCGGCTATCGTACTTGAGCCCATTCAGGGTTGGGGCGGTACCATCATTCCTCCCGATGACTTCATTCCTGCACTTCGTGCACTCTGCGACAGAAGAGGCATTCTCCTCTTTGCAGACGAAGTGCTGAACTGTATGGCAAGAACCGGTAAGTACTTAGCAATGGATCACTGGAACACCACCGCAGACATTACCACCTTGGGTAAGGGCTTTGGTAACGGCTTCCCCGTAACCGCTCTGGCAGTTTCCAAGGATCTGGCTCCTGCGATTGAGAAGATCTCCGCATCTTCCAGCTACGGCGGAAACCCCATGGCTTGTATTGCGGCATTGGAGTCCATTCGTGTTATCGAAGAAGAAAACCTGAACGAGCGTTCCGAGCATCTGGGCAAGATTATGCTTGCTAAGATGGAAAAGATGATGGAAGAGCATCCCATCATTGGTGATGTTCGTGCCATCGGTTGTCTCCAGGCAATCGAAATCGTTAAGGACAGAGAAACCAAGGAAGCATTCCCCGAGGCAGGTCAGATGATTTATCAGAAGGCCTTCGAGAAGGGTCTGGCTTGGGTTCCCTCCGGTCATATTCTCCGTATGTCTCCTCCCATGATTCTGGACGACGAGGCAGCCCTCAAGGGTCTTGACATTATCGAAGAGGCAGTTGCAGAGACCGAGAAGCATTTCGGATATTAAACATCGATATCCATAAGGGTTATTGCAAACGCAATAACCCTTATTGCCATATTTTAGGAAGAAACAACAGAAAGGAAAATATCATGAAAACAGTTAGATTTGGTTTAATTGGTTGCGGTTTGATGGCAAGAGAATTTGCCTCTGCGGCGGCAAGATGGTGTCACTTGATGCCCGATATTCCCAAGCCGGAGATTGTGGGCATCTGCTCGGTAGTTCCCAAGGAGATGGAGTGGTTCCAGAAGAACTTCCCTGAGATTAAGTATGCAGTTTCCGACTATAAGGAACTGCTGGATAAGGAGGATATTGACGCAATCTATTGCGCCGTTCCTCACAACCTCCACGAGCAGTTCTATATTGATATCATCAAAAGTGGCAAGGCCCTCTTGGGTGAGAAGCCTTTCGGTATCGACAAGGCGGCCAACGAGAACATTATGAAAGCCATTGAGGAAAACCCCGACACCTTTGTAAGATGTTGCGGAGAGTTCCCTTACTATCCTGCTATGCAGACCATGATTCAGTGGTTTAAAGAGGGTAAGTTCGGTAAGATTCTGGAAATCCATTGCGGATTCAATCACTGCAGTGATATGGACACCGAAAAGCCCATCAACTGGAAGAGAATGGTGAAGTTCAACGGCGAGTACGGATGTCTGGGTGATTTGGGTATCCATACCCAACACGTTCCCTTCCGTCTGGGATTCAAGCCTAAGACAGTACGGGCGCACTTTAGCAACATCGTAAAAGAGCGTCCCGATGGTAAGGGCGGTATGGCAGTTTGCGACACCTTTGACAACTGTACCATTTTTGCTACCACCCTGAACGCAGACGGTGACGAGATTCCCATGACCTTTGAAACCAAGCGGATGAGCCCCGGCTCTACCAATCGTTGGTTCTTCGAGATTTATGGTATGGATTGCAGTGCCAAGTTCACCAGTGACGATGCCAACGCTTTCTACTACACCTCTTCTTGGGGTAAGGAACAGTCCTGGAACCGAATCATCATTGGCTACAAGCCCATGATTCCCACCATTACAGGACCTATCTTTGAGTTTGGCTTCACCGATGCCATTCAGCAACAGATTGCGGCATTTATTTTAGAGTATATGGGCGAAGAAGTTCCCTTCGGTCTCTTCACACCTGAGGAAACTGTTCTGTCCCATACCATGGCAACGGCGGCATTGAAGTCCTTCTACAACAAGACGGTAGAAATCATCGACTAAACGAATTGGAGGAAAATCTATGAATAACAAAATTGCATTTGTTTGTTTTGGCGAAGTAAACACCCCCATTGATCGACTGAACATGAAGCACGATGAGGGCTTGGAGGTCATCAAGTCTTTGGGTTACGATGTTATCGACGGCGGCTTGGTTATTGATGATCCTGAGTATAAGACTGCAGATAGCGCCATCGAAAAGTTGGTGGACAAGGAATTCTCTGCCTTGGTTGTTTGTGTGGCAGGTTGGATTCCCACCCATGCAGTGGTTCGGGTAACCGATAAGTTCCGTCATATTCCCATGCTTCTTTGGGGTCTTTGCGGATGGAAAGAGAACGGCAGAATCATCACCACTGCAGAGCAGGCAGGAACCACCGCCATTCGCCCTGCATTTGAGGCGCTGGGTTATACCTTTAAGTATGTGTATAACGTCATCGGCAAGGACTATCCCTTGGGTAAGATCAAGGCATTCCTGACCGCTTCTTGTGCAAGAGAGGAACTCCGTCAGGCTCGGGTTGGTACCATGGGCTATCGTGATATGCTCCTTTACGGAACCCAGTTTGAGGGTAACAGCATGAGAGGCCAGATTGGCGTTGAGGTAGAACCTTTCGAGATGCTGGAGATGGTTCAGAATCTGGAGAAGTTGGATGCCAAAGAGGTTGCCGATGGGGTTGCCTTTGTAAAAGAGAACTGGAAGTTCGAGAAAGAGTGTGAAGATTCCGTTATCGAAAGCGGTGTGAAGTACGCTCTTGCCATTGTTATGAAGATTAAGGAACGTGGCTGGGAAGCCATCACTCTTTTGGACGTGGACGGTATGAAGAAGTTGTTGGGATTCCCCCCGGCAATGGTATTTATGTTGTTAGAGCATTACTGCAACGTGCTCACCGTTCCCGAAAACGATATTATGGGTGCAGTAACCCAGCTTGTCATGAAATACCTGTCCGGTCAGACCGTACCTTATCTGGAGTACTACGAATTCTTCGAAGAGAGTATGTTAATCGGTGTGCCTGACTTTGTTCCCAAGGCGGCAACCAAGGGTGATGTTACCGTTCTGCCTGCGGCATTCGGTCTTTTGAATTCTTCTCTTTTGAATGTTTCCAAGGTAAAGACCGGGTATGTGACCTGTGCAAGACTTTACTACTTAAACGGCGAATACAAGATGCACGTTTACACCGCAGAAGCAAAGGAGCCGCCTGCTTGGAACGAGTATGGTTGGGACGATCCTGCTCCTCAGCTCCCCAGTCTGGAAGTATTCCCCGACAGCTGTACTGTTGAGGAGTTCGCACAGAACGTGGCAGGTCAGCACGTAATCGTTGCCTATGGCGATTTTGTGGAAGAAATCAAGGACTTCTGTAAGATGATGAACATCCAACTGGTTATGTAGTTTCGGGGTGAAGGTTATGTATCTTGGAATTGATTTGGGCAGTACCAACATCAAAGCTGCCCTGTATGACAAAAACCTGAACCTGATGGATCGTCGGAGTGTTCCGGTGGAATATATTCGGGATCAGGGCTTTGTGGAGTTTCGGGCAGAGGAATACTGCAAGAACCTTCTTGGTTTGTTGGCTCCCATGATGAAGGAGAACGGGGTAACCGAGATTTCCCAGATTGCCTTTACCGGTCAGGCAGAGTCCTTGGTGGTATTGGATGGAGCGGGAACGCCCCTGATGAATGCCATCTCCTGGATGGATGAGCGCTCGGTGGAGGAATGCGTGGAACTGTCTAAGGTATTCTCTCAAGAAGAGTGCGAGGCGGTGACCGGTCAGCAGGCGGTTCTCCCCACCTGGCCGGCAACCAAGATTCTCTGGCTGAAGAAGAATCGGCCTGAGGTTTATCAAAACGCCAAAACCTACCTGCTCTTAAAGGATTATGTGGTGTACTACCTGACGGGCAAGATGGTTTCGGATATGTCCATTGCCACATTCTCCTTTTACTTTGATATTTATCAAAAGTGCTACTGGAAGAAGATGATGGATGCCATCGGGATTACCGAGGCACAACTGCCCCCCTTGGCAGAGCCTTGTTCGGTGGCAGGAGAACTGAAAAAGGAACTGGCAGAAGAATTGGGTCTTGGGTCGATGCCCAAGGTGAATATCGGTACCTTGGACCACTTTGCAGGGATGATTGGTACCGGTAACGTAAGTGAGGGAACCGTAACCCTTTCCACGGGAACGGTTATGGCAATGGCAACCTTTGCGTCCAAAGGTGCCAAGGATATTCGTGGTATTGCCATGCATTACGGATTTCTGCCTGATACCCATATTATGCTTCCCGTTGCCGAGAGCGGTGGGGTCAGTCTGGAATGGTTCAAGCGTTCCTGCATGCCAAATAACGACTTCAAAGAAATCGACCAAGTTCTGGAGGGACGCGGTCGGAACGATTTGATTTTCCTGCCCTATCTGGTGGGAACCAATGCCCCTGAGTTCGATACCCGTGCAACGGGTGTCTTTTGGGGACTTCGACAAGAGCACGATGCCTTTGATATGGCCTATGCGGTCATGGAAGGGGTTGGCTTCCTGCTGAAAAAGAATTGTGAATCCATCCAAAAAACCGGAACCAAAGTGGCATCCATTATTGCTACCGGCGGTGGCTCCAAAAGTGATATCTGGTGTCGATTGCAGGCGGACATTACCGGTCTGCCTATCCTGATTCCCAAGGAGAAGGAGGCCGCTTGTCTGGGCGCCGCCATCATTGGCGCAGTCAGTGACGGGGTATTCAGTTCCTTTGAGGAAGCGGCAGAGGATATCTCTTTTGAGAAGCGGTTTGATCCCGCTTCGGGTGATGAATTAACAGAAAAATACAACAAGTTCTGCAGACTGTACGAATTTTCCTGCGACTTGAAGAATGGAGGAAAAGACCATGAGTAAAATCAAAATCGGCTGGAGTGAAAAAAGATTGGTTCCCGATGGGGTAAAGGTAAGCCTTGCGGGTCAGTTTTATGAAAGAGTAACCGATCAGGTGGAAACGCCCCTGACCGTCACCGCCGTTGCTTTTGACAATGGTGAGGATTCGGTGATTATGTGTTCCTGTGACTTGGTAGGCGTGGGAACTCTTTTGATAGAAAGAGCCAGAGAAGAGATTGCAAAGATCAGTGATCTGCCTGTTGACAAGGTGATTATCAGTGCCATTCATACTCACACCGCTCCTGATTTCGAGGGAAGAGACAATTCCTCCGGAGACGGCCTTCGGGTGCTGAAGAAGTATATGCCCTCTCATGTTACGTATGAAGAGCTGGCAGAAACCGGTGCCGATGATATCTGGCGTGGCGAAGAGGCAGGCCGTTATATGGCAAAGGTGATTGCTGATGCAGCAGTGGCGGCTTGGGAATCCCGTCAGGAGGCAATGTTTGCCACTGCTTTCGGCAGAGCGGCAGTAGGTCAATGCCGAAGAGTTTGCTATGATGACGGTAGTGCCAAGATGTGGGGCGACACCAACATGGCAAACTTCACAGAACTGGAGGGCGGTAACGACAGCGGTATCGAACTGCTCTTCACCTATGACCAAAACAAAAAACTTACAGGTATCATTGCCAATGTGGCTTGTCCTGCACAGGTGCTGGAGCATCGAAACTTTATGTCCTCCGACTACTTCGGCAAGGTAAAGGAGATTATGAGAAAAGAGTACGGAGAGGATTTGTTCGTACTGGGTCTGGTTTCTGCGGCAGGGGATCAGTGTCCTCGTGATATGATTCGTTGGGTAGAGCCGGAAACCCCCATCAGTGACCCCAACATCGAGCGGAGCAATGTGACTGAGCGTATCGCAGACCCCTCCATGTTTGATGTAAAGGGTTGTAAACTGATCGGTCGGAGAATCTCCGATGAGATTAAGTATGCCTTGGAAGATGTTACCGAGTATCAGGATGAAGTGACTTTGGTTCACAAGAACATCAAAATGGATGTTCCCCTTCGTCGGGTAACCATTGCCGAAAAGGATGCGGCAGTGAAAGAGGTGAAGGAGTTCTTTGACAGCGTTGACGGAAGTTTCAACTTCCGTGACAGTGCAAGAATGCACATCCATGCAGGAACCATTGCAAGATATGAGCTTCAGCAGACCAAGGATATGGACGAAATCGAAGTTCACATTTTGCGGATTGGTGATGTGGCATTTGCTACCAATCCCTATGAATTGTTCTTGGATTTTGGTAACCAGATGCGTGCAAGAAGCAGAGCAAAGCAGACCTTCCTGATTCAGCTTGCCTGCGGGTGTAAAGCATATCTGCCCACCGAAAAAGCAGAAAAGGGCAGTCACTATTCGGCATATGTTTCCAGCGGTATCACCGGCCATGTGGGTGGCGAGATGCTGGTAAGAAAGACAGTTTCCGAGATCAACGAAATGTTCAAATAAAAAAATACAGGAGGGCGGAACCATGGGAAAGTACTTAGCCATTGACTTAGGAACGACGGGGTGCAGATGCGGGCTTTTTGACGAAACCCTGACCGCCCTTGCTTATGATTACGAAGAATATCCTTTGATTACGGCTGGGGAACATCAAGTGGAGCAGGACGCCAATCTTTGGTGGGCACTCACCTTGAAGACTGCCGAGGCGGTCATTGAAAAAAGCGGAATTTCAGGAAAGGAAATCCGCAGTATTTCCATCAGTTCTCAAGGGATTACGGTGGTTCCCACCGACGAAAACGGAAAGCCTTTGATGAACGCCATCAGTTGGCTGGATATGCGTGCAAGGGAAGAAGTTGAGGAAATCAAAAAGGATTTGGGAGAGGATGCGGTATTCTCCCTGACGGGAAAGCCTGTCAACGAGGCATATACCCTGCCCAAACTCCTTTGGTTGAAGAAACATCAACCGGACATTTTTGAAAAGGCGGCCAAATTCTTAATGCCCATGGATTTTCTCCTTGCCAAATTGACCGGTCGGTTTGTGACGGATTGCAGTATGGCGTCGGGAACCCTGATGTACGATTTGAAGAACCATTGCTGGAGCAAGGAGATTCTAAACCGCTACGGCATTGACGAGAACAAACTCCCTGAAGTTCTGGAAAGCGGAACCGTGGTGGGAAAGGTGTCCTTGGGGGTTGCGGTGGTACTGGGCCTCTCTCCTGATTGTGTGGTGGTGATGGGTGCGCAGGACCAGAAGTGCGCCGCCTATGGGGTGGGTCTTTCCAAAGAAACCATGACCATTTCCCTGGGAACGGCGGCCGCCATTTCCGGCTATCGGGATTCGGCAGAGCAGATGACCTATCAGGGAATCGGTTGGTGCGGCTACACCCAAAAAGATGCCTATGTGCTGGAGGGCGTTATCAATACCGCAGGAACCTGCCTTCGTTGGGTACGGGATACCTTCTTTTCGGGATGTGGTTATGACACCATCAACCAAGAGGCGTTGGAGGCAGAACAAAAAGGCAGTAAGGTGCTCTTTCTGCCCTTTTTGGCAGGGGCATCGGCTCCTGATTTCTACACAGAAAGTCAGGGGGTCTTTTATGGCATGAACCTTGGAACGACCCGAGGTGACTTTGCATTGGCGGTGATGAAGGGTGTTGCCTTTCAGATTCGGCTTTTACTGGAGACCATGGAGGCGTACCGAGAAACCAAGTCCTTGATTCTGTTCGGGGGCGGTGCCGAAAGTGACCTGTGGTCTCAAATCATTGCAGACAGCACGGGACTTCGGGTTTCTATCCCCGAAACCACCGAGGCGGCGGTTTATGGCGCCGCAAGATTGGCGGCGGTGGGTTCCGGTGCAGAAGTTCCGCCATTGAAACTGAAAAAAGAGGTGATGCCCCATAACAAGGCAGGGTATTACCAAGAAGAATACAAACGATACCAAACCATACAAGAAAAACTTTGGAAGGGGAATTGAGCCAATGAATGCAATCAAAAATGCGCGGATTGTGTTAGAAGACGGCATCCTTGACCGTGGCGTGATTCTGTGGGATAAGGGCAGGATTGTTGCGGTTGGCAATGAGGATGAAATCGAGATTCCCCAAGGAACAGAATGTATGGACGCAAAGGGTAATTTGGTAGGCCCCGGACTTGTGGATATTCATTGCCACGGAGGGAATGGGTTTGAATTCTCCCAAAACCCCAAAGAGGCAGGGGAATACTTCCTCTCTCAGGGAACCACAACCATCCTTGCCACCCTTTATTACACTTTGGGAAAAGAGGAATTCCTCTCTGCCATTGATGGCACCAAGCAGGTGATGGAGGGGTCTAACATTGCAGGATTTTATATGGAAGGGCCGTACATGAATCCTAAGTACGGAGCCTCTCCTGAGAGAAACCAATGGCGTGGTACCATCCGTCGGGAGGATTACATGGAACTTATAGAGAGGGCAGGAACCCATGCCAAGGTCTGGGCTGTTGCCCCGGAACGAGAGGGAATTGAGGCCTTTGTAAAGGATGCCAAGGAGAAAAATCCAAGGGCAACCATTGCGGTGGGACATAGCGAGGCTTCTCCCAAAGAGGTGCAGGCGCTGAAAACTTACGGCCTTTGTCTGGAAACCCATTGTATGAACGCCACCGGCTATCCGGAGCGGGAGTACTTAGGTACCAAGAACTGTGGCCCCGATGAGGCGTGCCTGATGGATTCGGATATGTATGCGGAACTGATTTGCGATTCTATGGGAATCCATGTTCCCCCTGATTTGCTTCAGTATGTATTGACCCTGAAAGGGGTGGATCGGGTTATCCTGATTTCGGACAGTTTTGTCAGCGAACAACCATCCCCCGATCATCTTTCCCATATTACCGATTTGCAGTTTGATGAAAACGGAAATTTAAGCGGAAGTCGATTGACCTTAGCGGTGGCTTGTCGCAACATGATGCATCATTGCGGTTGCGGTATGGTGGATCTGTTCAAGATGGCATCTCGAAACCCTGCTCGGGTCATTGGGATGGAGAATGAAATTGGCAGTATTCAGGTGGGTAAGCGAGCCAACCTGATTGTGATAGACGATGACTTTGAATTACATGAAGTCATATTCCAAGGAGACAAAATTGAGAAAGGATGCGACACAGTATGTTAAAAGCAGGCGTAATCAGAAAAGACATTACCCCGCCTACGGGACTGGAACTGGCAGGATACCCCCATTATCCCAGATATAACACAGGTTTTCATGATCCTCTTTATGCTACCTGTATGTTGTTGGAAAAGGAGGACACCACTCTGGCTATGATCAGTCTGGATTTGTTGTTCTTCTCCAAAAAGCATGTGGCAGAGGTAAGACGACGGGTGAAGGAAGCATGTGGCATTCCCGGCGGACATATTATGATTAGTTGTTCCCATACCCATTCGGGTCCTTGGGCATCGGGAAGATTGGATATTGAAAGTTTAGAGGCAGGCAAGGAACAACCCAAGGAATATGTGGAGTTCCTGATTGCCACCCTTTCGGATATGGTAAAGGAAGCCAAGGAGACAGCATTCCCTGCCACCTTCACATGGGGCATTGAGGTTTGCGGTGCCGAGAGCGGTGTGGGCGGAAACCGTCGGATTCCCGGTGGCCCTCACGATCCTCTGGTCAGCGTTATGGCGGTTCGGGATATGGAGGAAAAGGTTCGTGGTGTCTTTGTGAATTACACCCTGCACCCCACCTTCATCCACGAGTGGAGCACCGTTTGTACCGCAGACTATCCTGCGTACTTAAAACTCCAGATTGAAGAAATGGAACCGGGCGCAATCGTTGGATTCACCCAGGGAACATCCGGCAATCAGTCCAGCCGTTACTATCGTCAGGGCGAGAGTTATGATGAGGCAGAGCGTGTGGGAAGAATCCTCGGTAAGGCTGCCCATAAGGTGCTGGAAAAGGCAGTATGGAGCGATGAAATAGAACTTGCTGCTGCTACCCGTGAGCTGGAACTGGAACTTCGGGAGTTTGGTACCGAAGAAGAACTGATTGCTCAGGTGGAGCGGGACGAGAAGATTTACAAGGAACTCTACGCCAAGTATGGTGATTCCGAGAACCGTGAGGAGTATTATCTGTGGCAGAACGCCAATTTGAAACTCTTAGGTTCTGAGGATCAGTTGGGTTATGTGCGAATGCAGAAAAAGGGAATGAAGATTGAACTTCTGGAGGACGAAGCACCGGCAGAGATTCAGGTATTCCGTCTGGGCGGAACCTGTGTGATTGGTCTTCCAGGTGAACTCTTTGTGGAGTTTGGACTTTACTTAAAGGCAATGGCAGGTTATGGTATGGTGGTAGTAAACGAACTGACCAACGGCGTATTGCCCGGTTATTTGTACACCCCCGAATCTTTGGTGACCGGCGGTTACGAAACCGACACCTCTATGTTGGGTGAGAATTTCGGACGGCACATAGTAGACAGCGCCATCGATTTGGCAAGAAGCATTCGATAAGGAGGAAGAAGCAATGATTTTTAAGAACGAAGAATTCAATTTTAAACCGGCAGATTTTTATCCTTTCAAGGATGTGGCAGAGATTGATCGAGTTCGTGCCATCACCCGTGAGGATATGGAGGCTATGGGTGGAAAGCACCCCACCGCTCCCAATCTGACCTTTGAGATTGCACGAAACGACGAGGTGGAAATGGTAATGATTGCCGATATGGTAAAACGGATTATGGATTCTGATCGCTACGATCAAAAGTGCGTGATGATTATGCCCAATCCCTGCCCCACCTATCGGAAGGTTGCTTACATGCTCAAGAATCTGGGTGTGAACTGTCGAAACGTGAAGTTCTACATGATGGACGAATGGGCGGATGAGGACGGCAACGTGGCACCGCTTAGCTACAAGGCAGGTTTTGGTAACGCCTTCTATCGGTTTATGGTTCAGAATATTTTAGAACTTGGTTTTAAAGAAGAAAACTTTATCTATCATAGCAACAAGACCACCCCTGACTACTCCAAGATGTTGGAGCAGGACGGCGAGGCAGATGTGGTTTACTCAGGCCCCGGTTGGCCGGGACACCTTGCCTTTGTGGACCCTGTAGAGGATTGGTTCAAGCCTACCATGGAAGAATATTTGGAGCAGGGCGCAAAGATTGCCAACCTGCATCCTTTGACCATTGCCCAGAACTCCTTGCACGGTGCATTTGGATGTTCCGGTGATATTGCCAAGGTTCCCCCCAAGGGTGCTATGATGGGCCCCAGAGACGCTATGAAGGCAAAGTTCGTTCTGGATACCCATGGCATCACTACCGCCGGAACCCATGTGGCATGGCAGAGATTGACCTCTCGTCTGGTACTCTTCGGAAAGCCCTCTCAGGAGGTGCCCGAATCGGTACTCCAGTTAAGAGAGAACCCCACCCACGTGGTGCTCAGTGAGAACATTGCGACAACCATTAAGGATGACGATTTCTTCCAGTATTAATGGACAGGGAATGGAAATTCCCACAAAAAGACGGAAATTTCCGAAAAAAAGTGCTTGCGTTTCGACAAAAAATATGAGAGAATGACTTCATAGATGGAACATGACGAGGTGAATGGAATGAGAGAAGAAAAGAATCCGGCAAGAGCGAGTCTGATTCTCTTTGTGGCGTGTTGGCTTGTTTATGCAGTTTTGTGTTTGACCAAGAATGCGTTTGGCAGTGCTATTGCTCCCATTGTGCAAGAAGGGTTCATGACCAAATCCCAGAGCGGAATCGTCAATGGTGCATACTATGTTACCTATGGCGGTGCCCAGTTGCTTCTGGCAAGATTGGTTGACAAGGTTTCTCCTACCAAGATGTTACATATTTCGTTGTTTGCGGCGTTCTTTTCCATGGCGGGATTTATGGTTGCCACCAGCTATTCTGTGATATTGATTCTTTGGGCAGTGACCGGACTTTTGCAGTTTGCATGTTGGCCCGCCACCATCCGGATTATTTCCCAGTATATGATTCCCGAAATGCGGGGTAAGGCTATGATTTCCATTGCTTTTTGCTATTGCTTTGGAACCATGGTGAACTCCCTGTCCGCTTCGGTAATTCTCAAGTTTATGGGTTGGCGATACATTTTCGGGTTTTCGATGGTAGTGGTGCTACTGGTCTGGCTGATTTTCTGGTGCTTGAGCGGAAAGACCATTGGCGTATTGGAAAAAGCAGTGGTGGGACATCACGAAATGGCAGAGGCGCACAAAAAGAAAGAGGGACATAAAAAATCCACCAAGAACATTAAGATTATGTTCTTAAGCGGCATTATGATTATGATGATTCCCGGGTTCATCCGGGCAGCGCTGGATACCGGACTGAAAGCCTGGGTTCCTACCCTGATTATGGAGAAGTACGGTGTATCTTCCAGTTTTGCAAGCCTGCTCACTACCGTAGTAATGTTTGTGAACCTTACCGGCGTCTTCATTGCCAACTGGATTTATCCCAAGCTTGTAAAAAACGAGGTTATGGGAATGGTGATCCTCTTTGCCGTTTCGGTTCCCTGCTTGATTCTCCTGACAAGGATAGGTGCCTTCTCCGTCTGGATTGCCGTGATTCTTTTGACGCTGGTTACCACCTTTATGTATGGAGGAAATCAGATTATCAACATCAAGATGCCGGCGCGGTTTGCGGCACTGAATCTTTCCGGCGGTATCGCCTCTACCTTAAACGGAAGTGCTTGTATGGGTATCGTGGCGGCAAATATGGGATTTGGGTACCTGGCTGATCGGTTTGACTGGGGCGTGACCATCTGGATTTGGGTTGCCCTTGCGGCAATTGGAGGGATTACCTCGTTTCTTGCAGTTCACCGCTGGGTGAGGTTTACCACCAAAAAGAAAAAAGCATAAACAATAAGAGCAGAAATGCAAATGCATTTCTGCTCTTTTGATTAGTTTAGTTTTTGAATACTTCGGGCAATCACCATCTTTTTCAGGTCGTCGGAGAGGTTGCAAAAATATTCGGAGTAACCACCCACTCGAACAATAAGGTTTTTGTGACGTTCCGGATGTTCGTAGGCATCCTGCAAAAGTTCGGGGGATGCGCAGGTAAGTTGAATCTGTAGGCCTCCCTGATCCATATACCCCAAAATCAAGGCTCTTAAAATATTGTCATCAAAGTCCGATTGCAGGTTGAAGTTTAAAACCGGTGTCCCGATGGCTTTTTCCAATGCCAAGGAGGTAACGCTGTTAAGAAGCGCGGTGGGGCCTTGGGTATCCTTACAGAAGATGCCACCCAAGGAGTCGCAAAGGGGTGCCCCTGCCTCTCTGCCGTCGGGAGTGGCGCCAATGTTTCTGCCTGCCTCCACCTGAGACATAAACTGAATGG
>JAZRQC010000021.1:0-2566 GCA_045649565.1 Ructibacterium sp. | reverse complement strand
AATGGAAAAGGCAGGCGCCGATGCCGTGATTGCGGAAGGGTGCGAAGCCGGTGGACATATTGGTGAACTGACCACCATGACATTGGTTCCCATGGTGGCTGACGCCGTTAATATTCCCGTGATTGCTGCAGGTGGTATTGCTGATCGTCGTGGTGTTGCGGCGGCATTGGCACTTGGTGCTGAAGGTGTTCAGGTGGGCACAAGATTCCTTTGCTCTGATGAATGCGTGGTGCACCGGAACTATAAAGAAGCGGTAGTTTCTGCAAAAGACAGAGATGCCGTAGTTACCGGACGCTTTACGGGACATCCGGTCAGAACGTTGAAAAATAAACTATCAAAAATGATGGATAAAATTGAAAAAGAAGGCGATTTGGAAGCCTTTGAGAGACTGGGCGCAGGTGCCTTAAAAGCGGCAGTTGTGGACGGGGATACTCAAATGGGTAGTGTAATGGCAGGACAAAGCGCCGGTTTGATTCATGACATCAAATCCTGTAAGGAAATCGTTGATTCTTTGTTTGATGGTATTGAATTATAAGAAAGGATTACTTAAATGAAAATTGCTTTTTTGTTTGCAGGACAGGGGTCTCAGACCATTGGAATGGGAAAGGAACTTTGTGAGAATTTCCCGGTTGCCAAGGCGGTATTTGAAAGTGCAACAAATGCCTTGGGCTTTGATGTAGAGCAAATGATTTTTGAGGGTGACAGCGAAACCTTGATGATTACCGAAAATACGCAACCGGCAATTTTGACTATGTCTGTTGCGGCGTTGGAAGTAGTGAAAACATTAGGAATCAAACCTGATGTGGTGGCGGGTCTTAGTCTTGGTGAATACAGTGCCCACGTTGCGGCCGGTAGTATGGCATTTGAGGATGCAGTTCGGTTGGTGAAAAAACGTGGCAAGTTTATGCAGGAAGAGGTTCCCGTTGGAGTTGGCACCATGGCGGCAATCATCAATCTGGATGCAGAAACTGTCCGTGAGGTTTGTGAGGTTGCCTCGCAAAAGGGCGTTGTGGAACCTGCGAACTTTAATTGCCCCGGTCAGATTACCGTGGCAGGTGAAGTTGCGGCGGTAGAGTACGCCTGTGAAATTGCCAAGGAAAAAGGTGCAAAGCGTGCAATGATTTTGCCGGTTAGTGCACCCTTCCATTGCAGTATGTTACAAGGTGCCGGTGAAAAACTGGGCGCAGAACTGGAGCATGTAGAGGTCTCCGATTTGAAGATTCCGCTGATTTCCAATGTGACAGCAGATTATGTACCAAGTAAAGATGAGATTAAGAGTTTGCTGGTTCGTCAGGTTTCCTCTTCGGTGCTCTTTGAAGAGAGCCTGAGACGGATGATTGCAGATGGTGTGGATACCTTCATTGAACTGGGACCGGGCAAAGCTCTTTCCGGTTTTGTGAAGAAGATTGACAAGGAAGTTTCTGTGTATCATGTGGAAGATATGAAGTCTTTGGATGAACTCAAAAGCGCCCTTGCGTAAAGGAGAAGAATATGGAATTTCGTGACAAAACCGTTCTGGTTACCGGAAGTACCCAGGGAATTGGACGTGGCATTGCATTGAAGTTTGCATCATTGGGTGCGAATGTAATTGTTTCCGGCAGAAATCAGGAACTTGCAGAAAGTGTATGTGAAGAAATCCGTCAAGATGGTGGGTGCGCAGAATATTTTCTTTGTGATGTATCGGTTGCTGAAGATGCAGAAAAACTCATTTCTTTTGGCAAAGAAACCTTTGGAGGCATTGATGTGATTGTGAACAATGCGGGAATTACCAAAGATAATCTGATTGCCAGAATGAGCGAAGAAGATTGGGATGTTGTTTTAGATGTCAACTTAAAGGGCGCATTTTTGGTGACCAAGGCGGCATATAAAATGTTAATGAAGCAAAAAAGCGGCGTAATTATCAATGTGACATCCGTTTCCGGTGTTATGGGAAATCCGGGTCAGGCGAATTACGCGGCATCCAAGGCGGGCTTGATTGGTCTTACCAAATCTACCGCTAAGGAAATGGCTCATTGGAACATTCGGTGTAACGCCATAGCGCCGGGATTTATTCAGACAGCAATGACAGAACAATTAAAAGAGGAAGTTCAGGAAACATATCTTGCATCCATTCCTCTGAAACAGTTCGGTCAGGTGGAGGATGTTGCTAATCTGGCGGCGTTCTTGGCAAGTGATCGGGCAAAATATATCACAGGTCAGGTTATACATGTTGACGGCGGCTTAGTTATGTGATATACTCTCAAATTGAAAAAATGAATCCATGATATATCAAAATACATAAAGGAGGATTTTAAAATGGATATTTTTGAAAAGGTAAAGGAAATTACTGTAGAGCAACTGGGTGTTGATGAGGATGCTGTAACCATGGAAGCATCTTTTATCAATGATCTGGAAGCAGACTCTCTGGACATCGTTGAGCTGATGATGGCTCTGGAAGAAGAGTTTGATATCGAAATTCCTGATGAGGATGCAGAGAAGATCAGCGTTGTTGCTGATGCTGTTGCATACATCAAGGAAAGACAGTAAGAGTAACCATTTTCCGCTGTGTGGTTAACCACACAGCGGA
>JAZRQC010000020.1:0-2827 GCA_045649565.1 Ructibacterium sp. | reverse complement strand
GATTGTCCCATACCGATACAAGGTCCGCAAACACTCTCTAAGATTCTGGCACCTGCATCAATCAGGATTGCCAATGCACCATTCTCTGCCAGCATGTTCAGAACCTGCTTGGAACCGGGAGCGATGGAGAGAGATACATCGGGATGTACCGTCTTGCCCTTTAAGATGTGGGCAACCTTTAACATATCAAGAAGTGAGGAGTTGGTACAGGAACCGATACATACCTGATCGATTTTCATAGGACCGATTTCCTCCACGGATTTTACATTATCGGGAGAGTGGGGACAAGCGGCAAGAGGTACCAGTTCGCTTAAGTTAATCTCCACAACCTCGTCGTAAACTGCATCAGCGTCTGCGGAAAGAGGAGTGTAATCCTCTTCACGACCCTGTGCCTTTAAGAACTGACGAGTGGTCTCGTCGGAGGGGAAGATGGAGGTTGTCGCACCAAGTTCTGCACCCATGTTGGTAATGGTAGCACGCTCAGGAACCGACAGAGTTGCAACACCTTCGCCACAGTATTCGATGATTTTACCAACGCCACCCTTTACGGATAACCGACGGAGCACTTCCAAGATAACGTCCTTTGCCGCAACCCAAGGAGAGAGCTTTCCGGTCAGGTTAACCTTTACGATTTTGGGGCAGGTGATGTAGTATGTACCGCCACCCATAGCAACTGCAACGTCCATACCGCCGGCACCAATGGCAATCATACCGATACCACCACCGGTGGGGGTGTGGCTGTCAGAACCGATTAAGGTTTTGCCGGGAATACCAAACCGTTCTAAGTGTACCTGATGGCAGATGCCGTTACCGGGTCTGGAGAAGTAAATACCGTGCTTTTTGCAGACGCTTCCGATAAAGCGATGGTCGTCAGCGTTTTCAAAACCGCTTTGCAGGGTATTGTGGTCAATGTATGCCACAGAACGCTCGGTCTTTACCCGAGGAACACCCATAGCCTCAAACTCGAGGTAAGCCATAGTTCCTGTTGCGTCCTGGGTCAAGGTCTGGTCGATGCGAATGCCGATTTCCTGTCCGGCAACCATCTCGCCACAGACCAAGTGGTTTTTCAAAATCTTTTGAGCCAATGTCATGCCCATTGTCTTCACCCTTTCTGTTTTCAATCACAACTAATTATTTTATCGCAAAATACGAGAAATGTCAAGAAAATTGGGGATTTTTTTACCCTAAATTCCAATCAATGGGTTCCATTCCGTGGCTTTCTAAAAATTCATTACATTTTTGGAAGTGTCCGCACCCGAAAAAGCCGTTGTAAGCAGACAAGGGACTGGGATGCGCACAGGATAAAATTAAATGATTGGGGTTGGTAATCAATGCTTGTTTTGCTCGGGCATTGGCGCCCCAAAGAAGAAATACCATAGGAGTTTCCCGCTCATTCAAAAGAGAGATAATCCGATCGGTGAGAATCTCCCAACCAAGGTTTTTGTGACTGTTTGCCTGACCTGCCCGGACGGTGAGTACCGTGTTCAAAAGAAGAACACCCTGCTTTGCCCAAGGCAGAAGGTACCCCGTTTGAGGAATGGGAATCCCCAGTTCGGTGTTCAGCTCCTTGTAGATGTTCTTCAAAGATGGTGGTGGTTCTACCCCCGGTTGTACCGAGAAGCAGAGGCCATGTGCCTGCCCCGGTCCGTGGTAGGGGTCTTGGCCTAAAATGACCGCCTTTACATCAGGATAGTCGGTGGTGCGGATGGCGTTAAAAATATCGTGCATATCCGGATAGATGGTTTGTGTTTTATATTCGTGGGCAAGAATTTGTCGAAGCTTTTGATAGTATTCTTTCTGGAATTCTTCTTTTAAAAGTTCGTCCCAATGATTGTTTAACTGAACCATAGATTTCAACTCCTTTTCTCATCATTATACACCATGATAAAAGAAAATGGAAGGGGAGGTATAAAACTTTTTTTATCAGCCTATAATAAGTGTAGGAAATGTAAATTTTGGAAAAAGACTTGCAAAAGTCGGGGAAATGGTGTATAATATCCTTGCGTGATATGATCGGAATTGTCAGGGACACCGTTTGTTGCCTGATATAAAATTTAATAACAAAAAAGGTTCACGGAGCTCCACAAGAGAATCCGAGGGTGCAGATGAGGTCTGTTGCACGGAAAAAGAACAGAGCCTATCGCAGTCGGATTATGGGGGATTATCTGTACCTCTTCTTTTGTTGTGTAAAAATGATAGGAGGAAAAAATTGAAGAAAGTTAATCTGAAAAATGAAACAAAAACAAAACAGAAATCAACACCGAAAGTAAATCAAAAAACAAAAGCAAAGTCCAATCCGAAGCCGAATCAGAAAAAGACGGCAAAGGTAAGTCTGAAGGCGACGCCGAAGCCGGCAAAAAAACCGGCCCTGAAGAAACCTGCAAAGCCTGTCAAGGTGATTCCCTTGGGGGGACTTTTGGAAATCGGAAAGAACCTGACCGTCTTCGAGTACGACGAGGATATTCTGATTGTGGACTGCGGAATGGCCTTTCCCGATGATGATATGCTGGGGGTAGACATTGTTATTCCCGATATTACCTATCTTCATAAGGTGGCGGACAAAATTCGGGGTATTGTTTTAACCCACGGCCACGAGGACCATATCGGCGCACTTCCCTACGTTCTCAAAGAGTTCAATGTTCCTGTCTACGGAACAAGACTGACTTTGGGAATTTTGGAAAACAAGTTAAAAGAACACGGTATCTTAAAATCCAGTAAACTTCATACCGTAGAGGCGGGTCAGATGGTGACTTTGGGTGAATTCAAGGTGGAATTTATCCATACCAACCATTCCATTGCCGATGCGGTAGCGGTTGCCTTGCATACA
>JAZRQC010000019.1:0-32478 GCA_045649565.1 Ructibacterium sp. | reverse complement strand
GGCAGAAATGTTGTTTTAGATAAAAAATTCGGCGCACCGCTGATTACCAATGATGGTGTAACCATTGCAAAAGAAGTAGAGTTGGAAGATCCTTTTGAAAACATGGGTGCACAACTCGTAAAAGAAGTTGCAACCAAGACCAACGACGTTGCAGGTGATGGTACAACAACCGCAACCCTGCTTGCGCAAGCATTGGTTCGTG
Organism: Ructibacterium sp.; assembly: GCA_045649565.1. Classification (GTDB taxonomy): domain Bacteria; phylum Bacillota; class Clostridia; order Monoglobales; family Monoglobaceae; genus Ructibacterium. Next base: position 32,276 of record JAZRQC010000019.1, on the reverse strand, counting down.
AAGGTATGAAGAATGTTGCAGCAGGCGCAAACCCCATGATTGTTCGTAAGGGTATGGCAAAAGCTGTTGACACTGCTGTTGCACAAATTATTGCAAATAGCAAAACTGTAAATGGTAAGGAAGATATCGCTCGTGTTGCTGCTGTTTCTGCTGCAAATGATGCAATCGGAACATTGATTGCAGATGCAATGGAAAAGGTTACAAGCGATGGTGTTATTACCGTAGAGGAATCTAAGACTGCAGAAACTTATTCTGAGGTTGTTGAAGGTATGCAGTTTGATCGTGGTTATATTACCCCCTACATGGTTACTGATACCGATAAAATGGAAGCGGTAATTGATGACGCCTACATTCTGATTACTGACAAGAAAATTAGCAACATTCAGGAAATCCTTCCTGTATTGGAACAGATTGTTCAGTCCGGCAAAAAGCTTTTGATTATCGCAGAAGATATTGAAGGCGAAGCGCTTTCTACCCTGATCGTTAATAAATTGCGTGGCACCTTTACATGTATCGCAGTAAAAGCTCCCGGCTTTGGCGACAGAAGAAAGGAAATGTTAACCGATATTGCAATTCTGACCGGTGGACAGGTAATTTCTGAAGAGGTTGGTCTTGAACTGAAAGACGCTACCGTTGATCAGTTGGGTCGTGCTCGTCAGGTTAAGGTTCAAAAAGAAAATACTATCATTGTAGATGGTATGGGTGATAAGGATCAGATTGCGGCTCGTGTTGCAAATATCCGCACTCAGATTGAAGAAACAACTTCCGAGTTTGACAAAGAAAAGTTGACCGAACGCTTGGCAAAACTTGCAGGCGGCGTGGCTGTTATCAAAGTTGGTGCGGCAACAGAAGTTGAGATGAAAGAGCAGAAGTTGAGAATTGAGGATGCATTGGCTGCAACTCGTGCAGCGGTAGAAGAAGGTATCGTTGCCGGCGGTGGTACTGCGTTTGTTAATGCAATCCCTGCAGTTGAAGCTTTGTTCAATGATTGTGTTGGTGATGAAAAAACCGGTGTACAGATTGTTTTACGTGCATTGGAAGAACCTGTTCGTCAGATTGCTTATAATGCAGGTGTTGAAGGTAGTGTTATCATCAATAAAATTAAAGACAGCGAAGTTGGTATTGGATACAATGCATTGATTGATGAGTATATGGACATGATCAAGGGCGGTATCGTAGATCCTACCAAGGTTACCCGTTCTGCTTTGGAAAATGCTGCAAGTATTGCATCTATGATTCTTACAACTGAGAGTGTTGTTGCAGATAAGCCCGATCCTGCGGCTGAAGCTGCTGCAAATGCTGCAATGGCCGGAGCTGCCGGCGGCATGTATTAAAAACCCCAAAAGATGTTCCCTACATTGGGTGGGGGACATCTTTTTTCTTTCCATTGACTTTTACTAATTTTTTTGGTATAAATAAAATAACAAATGATTAAGGAGTGGATTTCGTGTTTAGTAAAAAAGTTTTGGCGACTATTTTAGTTGTTGTTCTGTCCTTGTCGTTATTGTCCGGGTGTACCAATGGCGTTACAAACGGTAACTCTACTGTTGTTACAGGTGGACCTGATGACGGGAAAGTTGTGTTATCTTTTGGCGAAGACGAAGTAACCGTGGATGAATTCCGTTACTATGTTTATATAGCGGCAATGGAAAAAGCTTATAGCATTGACCCTGAAATCTCCGAAAAGATGAATGACTTTGATTGGAATTCCATCAAAGATGATGTTATTAAGAAAGCAACAGATTCTGCATTTCGCGATTCCATTATGATCGAAAAGGTACGGGAAAATGGCATTACTTTGAGTGATGAAGAGAAGAAAACCAATAGTCAATCCGTAGAAAGTGCACGAATCCAAAATGGTGAAGAAGTATTTCTTTTAAGCGCCAATGCCATGGCAATTGACGATGTTGAAAGTTATAAGAATCTTGCAAATCGCATGATGCTGCTTGAAAAAGCAGAGAAAGAAATTACCGACAACATTGAGAAGTATAAGGAAAAAGATATGGATCTTTCTAAGTGGAAGAGCAATGAGATGGTTACTGCGCAACATGTTTTGATTTCAAACGAAAGTGAAAAGTTTGAAAATCCTGAGGAAACAGCAAAAGAAGTTCTTAAAAAAGCAAAAGATGGCGAAGATTTTGCTAAATTGATTGAAGAATATAACGAAGATCCCGGTGCAACTGCTGCAGGATATACATTTGGCCCCGGAGAGATGGTAAAAGAGTTTGAAGATGCGGCATTTGCTCTTGATTGTGACGAAATAAGCGATGTTGTTAAAACAGATTATGGATTCCATGTTATTCATAGAATTACAGGACTTGCTGAATTACAGAATTATTGGGTTCAGAGTGTAGAGTACAAGTTGTTTGATGATGTTCTTGGTACTATTTCTGTCGAAGAAATTATGCTTGCTGCAGCTAAGGCGCAAGAGAAACTTCAAGAGATGAGTACGGCACAAAACGCAGGATAATTTTATAGAAGGGTGGAATAAACAATGGAAAATACGAAAGTGCAAGTTGTAATGGAAGATGGCAAAGAGTTTGTAATTGAACTGATGCCTGAATTTGCGCCAAAAACTGTTGCAAATTTCTCGAAGTTGGTTCAAGAAGGTTTCTATAATGGATTGACAATCCATCGTGTTATCGATGGATTTATGGCGCAAGGAGGAGATCCCATGGGGACAGGCATGGGAGGAAGCGATGAAACCATCCCCGGTGAGTTTTTGGCAAATGGTTTTGCAGACAATAAGTTGTCCCATCAACGAGGTGTAATTTCTATGGCTCGTTCCTCTAATCCGAATTCAGCAAGCAGTCAGTTTTTTATCTGTTATGATGACGCAAGTTTTCTGGATGGTCAATATGCTGCTTTCGGCAAGGTTATTGAAGGAATGGAAGTTGTCGATGGATTCCTTAATGTAAAGCGTGTTGGGCCGGAAGGTGGTACTCCGACCGAACCTATACGGATTAAAAGTATGGAAATAATGTAATAAAAAAAGTCCCTGCAAATTGCAGGGACTTTTTTTAGTTTTAAAGTTCAGATGCAGCTTCCTCATCGACGATAACAATGGTATCAGGATGACAGGAAAGAAGTGTTGCGGGGCATTGGGGATCAATAACGTTGCTCATCAATGCCTTAATGGCAGGTGCTTTTGCTTTGCCAGTCGCAAGCAGAAGTACGGTTTTGGCTTTCATAATAGATGCCATACCCATGGTGAGGGCTTTGGTGGGGACATCTTCAATTTTATCAAAGAAGCGGGAGTTCGCTTCAATGGTGTTTTGTGTCAGTCCTGTCATGTGAGTTTCAGCAAAAAGGGTTTCACCGGGCTCGTTAAAACCAATATGACCATTTTGGCCAATACCCAAAAGCTGAAGATCAATGCCACCCTTTTTTTCAATCATTGCGTCATATGCTTTGCACTCAGCCTCAGGATCAGAAGCCGCACCGCTGGGAATATGAATATTTTCAGGCTTCAGATTAACCTTGCTGTAGAGGTGCTCGTTCATGAAGTAGTAATAACTTTGGTTATTGTCAGGTGTAATGGGATAATATTCATCCAGGTTAAAGGTGGTTACCTTTGAAAAATCCAATGGTTTGGCGGTTAATTTTTCATATGTGCCAATAGGTGTTGAACCTGTAGCCATACCCAAAATACAATTTGGTTTTAAGAGAATTTTGGAAGCAATGATGTCCGCTGCTTTTTGAGATACTTCATCATAGTTTTTGCAAATAATTAATCTCATTTTGTCTACTCTCCAATCTCAGAATATAATTTTTTTACAATTGCATTCATAGCATCCATTTTTTCTTCCATATCAGCAACTAATTTAAATTGTGTACGTGCACGATCTAAATTTTGATCAGGATAATGGATACGGAAATAATTATCACCATCTAAATAGTCCCCAAGGAAACGGATGCCACATTCCAGGGTCATAAGTTTTGCAGACATAGGAAGAAGTTCAAGTTCACGTTCTGTCATCGTGTTGTGAAGTTCCTCTATATATCCTTTGGCATATTGCTCGAATAAATTCAAGTCCATCCATACTTTATTAAGATCTTTTTCATCTTCAGCCGCAGTACTTGCGCCAAAACGAATAGAGTCACCAAAATCAAACAGCATGGAACCAGGCATAACAGTATCCAAATCGATGACACAGATACCCTCACCGGAGGTTTCGTCCACAAGGATATTATTTAACTTTGTATCATTGTGAGTAACACGGAGAGGAACAGTGTTATCAGAAATAGATTCCATGATAATCCCGGCGTCTTTTTCCCGTTCTAAGGCGAAAGCTATCTCCTCTTGAACATCTTTTGCACGGTTTACTTTGTCAGCAGAAACAGCATTTTTGAAGTTTTCATAGCGAATTACAGTGTTATGGAAATTAGGAATTGTTTCCTTCAATTGTTCTGCAGGGAAGCCATCCAACATCTTTTGGAATTTTCCAAACGCTTTAGCAATTCGATAAAAAAGTTCAGGCGTTTCTACTTTTTGATAACTAATCGCACTTCCGATAAAGAGATACATACGGAACAAATCACCATCATCGGTAACGTAAAAACGACCTCCGTCTTTTGTGGAGATTAAGGTTAGTGTTTCCCGATATGGATCTCCGCATGATGCAATAATCTTTTTCTGAAGATATTCGGTTACCAATGCAATATTGTTCATAACTTCGTCAGGTTTTTTAAACACATCACTGTTAACTCTTTGCAGAATATAACGATTTCCAGTTGTGTTGACTAAAAAAGTGTTATTGATATGTCCTTCACCATAAGGAATAGCATCAATGAATTTACCTTTAAGTTTAAAATTAGAACAGATTTCAGGAATGTTATATACCATTATAATATCCCTCCTCAATCATTTGATTCATAGCTTTTTTAACTTCGGGTAAATCTTCGCGATAGGTCATTCCGTACCACTTGTCACGGCAAGGATATACTTTTACATTTAAACCATTTTCTTGGATTAATCGATCTACTGCAAGAGGAATAAAGAATTCTTCTTTTAAAGGATCGGTTAAATTTTCTTTAAATTCTGCAAACTGTTTTTCAAGAACATTAAAGATTTCCGGAGTAAAACCCCACAAGTTCATAGATACTTGTGTATCCTTGGGGAGATCTACCCAGTTTTCACCATCTTCGGTATATTTAAAATCCTTAATCTTAGTCCGTTCTGTGATGGAACATAACGTACCGTCTTGAATTTCACACACACCTCTTGCAACAGTTCCGTTATCGGTTAATGTGTTCTTCAACTCAAAGGAAACCATGGAAACATCGAGACCTTGTGCACTCTCAAGATGATCATGCAACTCGTTATACGCATGTCGACCATAGTAATCATCGGCGTTAATAACAGCAAAAGGGGTGTCTACCTTGTCTTTACAACATAAGATAGCATGACCGGTGCCCCAGGGTTTGGTTCTGCCTGCAGGAAGTGAAGCGGTTTCCTGAAAAACATAATCAACTTCAACATTACGAGGTCTGGATTCAACCATTGCTTTAAAATCTTCGTACATTTCTTCTTTAATGATAAATACTACCTTATCAAAACCGGAAGCAACTGCATCGAAAACGGAAAAATCCAAGAGTACAGCACCATTATCTGCAACGGGCTCCATTTGCTTAAAGCCGCCAAAACGACTTCCCATTCCGGCTGCAAGAGCAACCAATGTTGTTTTTCCCATGTTAATATCCTCCTTATTTACTGTAACCTTTGGGGTTCTGTTGTTGCCAACGCCATGTATCTTCACACATTTCTTTTAATGTATGTGTTGCAACAAAGCCGAGTTCTTCTTTGGCTTTTGCAGGATCTGCATAACAAGCAGCAATATCACCGGGACGGCGATCACAAATTTTATAAGGTACTTTTTGACCGCTTGCTTCTTCAAATGCATGTACCATGTCTAAAACGCTGTAGCCCTGACCTGTACCAAGATTATAGGTGACAACACCAACAGGGTTTTGCAGTTTTTCAAGAGCCTTTAAGTGTCCGTTTGCCAAATCCTCAACATGAATATAGTCTCGAACACCGGTTCCGTCAGGGGTATCATAATCGTTGCCAAATACAGAAAGCATTTCGAGTTTACCGATAGCAACCTGAGAAATATAAGGCATCAAGTTATTGGGGATACCCTTTGGGTCCTCACCAATCATACCGCTCTTATGAGCACCAACGGGATTAAAATATCGAAGTAAAGCAATATCCCACTCGTTGTCTGAAATATATAAATCGCGAAGGATTTCTTCAATCATATATTTTGTTCTGCCGTAAGGATTGGTGCAAGAGAGGGGGAAGTCTTCGCGAATGGGTACAGAAGCAGGTTTGCCATATACTGTTGCAGAAGAACTGAAAACGATTTTTTTACAACCGTGCTTTGCCATTACATGACAAAGATTCAAGGTGCTGAGCAAGTTGTTGTTATAATATGTCAGAGGCATAGAAACTGACTCACCAACTGCTTTCAGACCTGCAAAATGTATAACCGCATCGATTTTATGAGCAGAGAAGATCTCTTCAACAGCCGCTTCATCGCATAAATCCTTTTCGTAAAATACAGGCTTTTTGCCCGAAAGCAATTCAATGCGATGAATTGCCTCAACAGAACTGTTGCATAAATTATCTACAATAACAATGTCGTATCCTGCATTTAATAACTGAACGCTGGTATGGCTTCCGATATATCCGGCGCCACCGGTAACTAAAATCTTCAAAGTAATACAACCTCCTAAAATTTTTACTTTATATAATATAACATGCTTTTTAAAAAAATACTTTATCTATTTGGACAAAAAAGTTGCACATTTAGCCAAAATATGTTATAGTGATAAAAGAGGTGGTTGTGTGCAATATCAATATTTAAAGTTAAAAAAAACCTTATTGGTTTCTAAGATTATTTCAGTGCATTACTTTGAATACACAAAAGATTATTTATATACAGGTGAAAAACACGATTTTTGGGAATTGGTTTATGTTGATAAAGGGAGCGTAAATATTCAATGTGATGGTCGATGGCTTTCCTTGGAACAGGGGGAAATTGTTTTTCATCAACCGAATGAATTTCACACACTTCAAGCAAACGGATATGTTGCACCTAATTTAATTGTGATTGCATTTCAATGTAATTCTCAGGCAATGTCATTCTTTGAAAATGGCCGTTTCACACTCTCTGATTACGAAAAGCATCTTCTTGCCAATATCATAATCGAAGCAAAAGAAGCCTTTTCCTCGCCATTGGATGATCCAACCTTAAAGAAGCTTATGCGTAAAAAAGATGTTGTGTTTGGCGCAGAACAAATGATTTCGACGTATATGGAACAATTTTTAATATCAATCATAAGAAATGCAGGAAGAACCTCAGTTAACACAACTACCTTTCATCAAAATACGGATGATAAAATTTTTAATGAAGTTCTATCCTTTTTACAGGAAAATGTATATAAAAAATTAACGTTTAAACAGGTTATCGACCACGTTGGTTTAAGTGCATCAAGTCTAAAAAATTTATTTAAAAAGAAGCTCGATATCGGGGTTATACAACATTTCACGCGAATGAAAATGGAAGTTGCAAAGAAAATGATTCGTGAAGATCATTTGAACATAACCCAGATAGCAAGCGCTTTGGGATTCGAATCAATTCATTTGTTTTCCAGGCGATTCCGACAAATCACGGGAATGTCACCAAGTGAGTACGGGAAATCTGTTATGGCGGAGTTTGAAAATATATAAAAATAAGTTTGTATAATTTTTCTTTTTCGTGTTAATAATAACATTAACATCACAAAAGGAGAATCGTTTATGAAAAAGAAACTTATTATGTTTTCACTGATGCTTGTATGCACCTTAAATTTAATGGCATGTAAAGATGGCGTGACAACCATGGATCAAGGCAAGGACACGGATGGGAGGTCCGGAGAACCAAGCCACGCAGAAGACTCTTTAATGGACGACATGGATAACAAAGCAGAAAAAGCAATCGATCAAACCGAAAAAATGACAAAAGAGGTTATTGATAGTACAAAAGATGCGGCAAATCGGATTGCAGGAAATTAAAAACAAAACGAGATTAAAATGGTATTGCATAGGCGATGCCATTTTTCTGTTAATAAGCGATGAACAATTGATATATCTTGACCAAACAAAGAAAACATTATATAATAAATAAGCAGATGATATATTAGGAGATGATTTGCTTTGGTTGAAAAAAGGCGAAGAAGTAGTCGTTATTTTAAGGAATTGAAACACAATTTTAGCAAGCATAGACGACCGACTTCTATTTTATATCTTGTTTTGATTAGTTTTGTACTGCTGGTGTTGGTCGTACAGGCTTTTAGAAAAGAATATGAGAATTGTTTTACGTGCATATTAACACTTATATTGTTCTTTGTGCCGATCTTTTTGGAAAGAACAATGAAGATCACCCTTCCAAATACGTTGGAAGTAATTATAATTTTATTTATCTTTTGCGCAGAAATATTGGGTGAAATACAGGGTTTTTATCTCAGATTTACCTGGTGGGACACAATGCTTCACACATTGAACGGATTTTTAATGGCAGGCATTGGTGTTTCAATGATTGATATATTCAACCGAAGTGAACGTTTTAAGTTTAAATTATCTCCGTTCTTTGTTGCGCTGGTTGCATTTTGTTTTTCTATGACAATTGGCATTCTTTGGGAGTTCTTTGAGTTTAACATGGATCTTTTGGTACACACCGATATGCAAAAAGATACGATTTTAGATTCTGTAAGCTCGGTTTTATTAAACACTTCTAATCAAAACGGTCCTGTTGTTATCCAAGGGATAAAGAGAACCACATTAACCGGAAATACGTTGATGATAGATGGAATTAACCAGAATTTTGTTTCCCTTAACATCAATGGCTATCTTGATATTGGTTTGGTGGATACAATGGCAGATTTGTGGGTTAACTTCATTGGTGCAGTTATATTTTCTGTAATTGGATATTTTTATTGCAAAAGTCAAGGAAAAGGTCCCTTTGCACAAAGATTTATTCCCGTTTTAAAAGATGATGAAGCGAAGGAAGAAGATGTTTAATCGATTCCAATGCTATATTTCACAAAATATGTTATTTCCTAAATGGATGATTTAAGCACCTTGTATAATTTTTGTTTATTATGACTAAAACAAAAAAGTTTCTTTATTAAAAATGCAAAAAAGTATTGACTTTGTCCCGAATTTTTAGTATTATATTTTTAATACTTTTATTTATGAAGTTGATGTTTTAGACCAAAGGAGCGGGTAGTATGTATATGAAGGAAGTTGTTGTTCAAAATCAAGTCGGCCTGCATGCCAGACCTGCAACTTTTTTTATTCAAAAAGCAAATGAATATAAATCCAGCATCTGGGTTGAAAAAGATAATCATCGTGTAAATGCAAAGAGTTTGCTTGGTGTCCTTTCCTTGGGAATTACCCGGGGGTTAAATATTACAATTATTGCAGAAGGAAGCGATGAAGAAACCGCTGTGAATGATCTTGTTGAATTGATTTCATCGAATTTTGCATAAATTTAATTTATATCGTATATAGAAGAGCAGACTATTTTGCCTGAAGGCAAGGATATGTGTGCTCTTTTCTATTATAAGGAGATACTATGAATTTTGAAGATGCAACAATAAAGCAAAAATTGAAAAATCTCCCCTTAAGCCCCGGTGTATATCTGATGAAAAACGAAGTCGGACAGATTATCTATGTGGGCAAAAGCAAATTGCTGAAAAACAGAGTTAGCCAGTATTTTATGCAGTCCAAAAATCATTCTGCCAAAACTATGGCTATGGTATCCAACGTTGCAGATTTTGATTATATTATTACAGACACAGAAGTAGAAGCACTTATTTTAGAGTGCAATTTGATAAAGAAATATCGTCCCAAATATAACATTTTACTCAAGGATGACAAGCAATATCCCTACATTAAAATTTCCCTTCAAGAAGATTTCCCTAAAATTAGCATGACTCGCAAAGTTATAAAGGATGGTGCACGATATTTCGGTCCCTATATGAGTGCATTAATGGTTAAAGAAACCATTGAAACCTTACGACCTTTGTTTAAAACAAGATGTTGCAATAAAAAGATTTCCGCGGAAACCAAAAGCAAACGCCCATGTTTGTATTATCATATCGAGCAGTGTTCTGCGCCGTGCTGTGGATATATTTCTAAAGAGGAGTATCGAGAGGCTATCGATCACGTCGTCTATGTTTTAGAAGGAAAATCCCAAGAGATTATTCTTGATTTAAAAAAGAAGATGTATCAAGCATCAGAAATGTTGGAGTTCGAGCGTGCAGGACGTTTGCGGGACAGAATCGAAAGCCTGACCATACTTCATGATAAACAAAAGATTGTTTCTACCTCAAATGATAACAGAGATATTCTTGGGATTTATCAAGATGACCGGGCGTGTTGTGTTCAAATTTTCTACATGCGAGACGGCAAAATCTCCGGTTCTGAATACTTTGTTTTTGAAGATGCATTTTCTACAGACGATGAAATGATAGCCGGCTTTTTAAAACAATTTTATGACAGTGCATCTATGATTCCGAGAGAAATTCTTATTCCGACCCAAATAGAGGAAATGGACGACATCCAAGCGTGGTTGACACAAAAGTGCGGACATAAAATTTCTCTTTTGTATCCCCAACGAGGTGAAAAGGCAAAACTTATCCGGATGGTTAATCATAACGCAAAAGAATCCCTTGAAAAACATAGATTTAAACGCCAACGAGAAAGTCTGAAACAAAACGAAATTCTTTTACAATTACAGAATTTACTTCAGTTATCTACACCACCGTTTCGGATTGAATGTTATGATATTTCCAATATTTCAGGAAAGCAAAGCATAGGCGCCTGCATTGTTTACCAAAATGCAAAAGAATCAAAAGGAAACTACCGCAAATTTCGCATTAAGACTGTGGATGGCGCAAACGACTACGAAAGCATGAGAGAGGTTATTTATCGCCGTATCGAACGTGCTTATCAAGAGGAAAAAGCAATTCGTCAGGGAGCGCTTTCACCAGATGCGGCAAAATTTCTCCCATTACCGGATTTGATTTTATTGGATGGCGGAAGAGGCCACGTTTCTGCAATTAAATTATTGATGGAATCCCTTGGGGAGACAATACCGATTTTTGGTCTTGTGAAAGATGATAAGCATAAAACCAGAGCAATTACAGATGAAACCCATGAGTTTCCCATAAAACAAAACGATATGTTATTTCAATTTCTTACCGGGGTTCAGGAAGAAGTGCATCGCTTTGCAATTAAAAACTTTAGAAAATATCACGAAGCAGATGCGTTGGATTCTGAATTAGAGCATATCCCCGGAGTAGGACCTGCAAAACGAAAGGCCTTATTAAAGATATTTCTTTCTGTTGACAGAATTAAAGATGCAACCTATGAAGAATTATGTGTGGTTGTCGGCAAAAAAGCAGCAGAAAACATAATTGAATATTACCAAGAAAGGAAGTAGAAACATGAACGAACTGGTTAATGATATGTTGGAAAAAATATCTTCACAATTGATTTCTGACAGAAGATATTTGCATCAAAATCCGGAACTTTCTTTTCAGGAATTCAACACAATGAAATACATTTGTGAGCGACTGGATTCCTTGGGGGTTTCTTATCGCAAAGAAATTGCAGGAACCGGTGTATTGGCTGAAATTCAAGGTGCTAAACCGGGAAAATGTCTTTTGATTCGTGCAGATATGGATGCATTGCCCCTTGATGAAAAAAATGATTTTTCTTATAGCTCTCAAAACCAAGGTGTCATGCATGCTTGTGGTCACGATGCTCATACTGCGATTTTATTAAATACATGTCAGATTTTACAATCCTTAAAAGATTACTGGAACGGCACAATTAAATTTGCTTTTCAGCCGGGAGAGGAAACGACCGGCGGGGCGTGCCCGATGATTGAGGAAGGTATCTTGAAAAATCCGAAGGTGGATGCATGTATTGCTTTACACATGGATACAGATCTGGATACGGGCTCAATCCGCGTTAAAAGTGGACCTATGTATGCATCTCCGGATGATTTTGAAATCACCATTAAAGGAAAAGGTGGTCATGGGGCAGAGCCGCACAATGCAATTGATCCTATTGTGATTGCTTCTCATTTTATTACACAACTGCAAACAATTGTCAGTCGCAGCGCTGATCCTTTTGAAGAGGTCGTTGTTACCATTGGTTCAATCCATGGTGGTCATGCAACTAATATTATACCTGACACAGTCCAGTTGTTAGGAACAGCTCGGGCGTTCACAAACGAAATGAGAGAAATGCTTTCAGAGAGAATTCAAAGCATTGTAAAGAATGTTTGTGCTTCTTATGGAGCTGATTATGAGTACAAATTTATAAAATTATTTCCGCCCCTTATCAATGATGAAAAAATCTCTAAAATGATTTATGATACTGCAGTTGCTTGCCTGGGAGAAGAAAACTGTATCTGGGGTGGAAGAGCAACCATGGCAGGTGAGGATTTTGCTTACTTTTCTCAAAATGTTCCTTCGGCTTTATTTAAACTTGGTTGCAGAAATGAAGAAAAAAACATTGTTTCTCCGTTACATAATCCTCATTTTGATATCGACGAGCGTGCAATGGAATGTGGAGTAAAAATTTTCACTGATTTTGCTCTGAATTTTCTTGCAGATTAATATTCTGCGCACAATAATAAAGGCAGGTGGAAGAGGATTTCTCTTTTTGTGCTGTTGTTATGGTATTCAAAAAGCAATAACCATCTTTTTGATACACACAATGAGCCTCAGAACATTGAATTGTAGACATTGTCATACGACCTTTCCAAAAGAATATCTCTTAGTTTAAGCGAAAATGCAAATATCATACAGCAAAAAAACACCAAATATATTTGGTGTTTTTTTATTTCCAACATGTTATAAAAATAGAATGTAACCTGCCAAACTCTCATTGCATATAATTCAACGTAATCGACAAACGAAAAACGCTTGACTAGTTAACATAATTTGATTATTGTTAACCAAAGTGCATATTATCAGGTTTTGCGGAAATATTAAGGAAAATTTATCAATAGAAAGGATGAAGTTTTTGGAATCAGTCACCTTGTATTCTTGTCATAATTTAAAAACATTACAAGATATTCTAAAAGAAGATTTTCCTAATAAAATGATTCAAGTAAAAGAAAATGTGAATTCTCATTACCAAATCTATATTGACACAAGATATATCACAAGGTTTTGTCAAATTTTTTCAAAATGGCTTCATGGCAGCCGATGGAAGATTGAAGTAGAATCGGCTATGAATGATATATTTTTATTAACAGCGGCCGAAAAAGAGGGTATTTCATCGCTATTACCCAATTATATCAAAAAATCCCAGAAAGCCTTAGAGGAGATAATAAATCAGAAAACATATATTATGTTATCAAACTTTAAAAAATTAAATTTGGAAGGATTTACCAAATTTTGTTTACAAGAGTATAAATCGTATATTCAAGACATTATCGAACTGTGTTTTCAAAAATACCTTGAAGAAAAAGAATATCATGAATTTATTGAATTGTTAAAATATTTTATAGAGGTAGAAGAATGTCAAATAAACACGCTGAACGTGGTTGCTGAAAATGATGGTACGTATTGTTTTTTTGACAGCGCATTTCACAATATAACATCGGATTGTATGGAACTATTACGAACAGAGTATCCCACAGAGAATTTAGAATCAGAGGATGGACTGTTGACGATTTTAATTTCGATGCTACCGGAACACATAAGAATATACGGTGCAAGCAATATTGATAACAAGTCATTTATAAAAACGCTTAAAATGATTTTCGGGGATCGAATCAAGTTTGTATTAGAAAGCAAGACATAAAAAACAATATTAAAAGTGTAAATCAAATGTAAAAATAAAAAACTTGCATTGTTACAGAAAGAAGGGTATACTAAAAGTTAGACACACAACATTGCACAAAATAAAAATTTTGTGCAATAAGGAAGAGGCGTTTTTTCGAAAAGAGGGGTATTATGCCTGAGATTAACAAAGCCTTTGGTCATGTAGCACCTGAGCCGTTGGCCGCTTTTCTTATTTATTTGGAAAGCATTCAAGGTAAATCTAAGAAAACAGTTGATGAATACTTTTATGATCTTAGGACGTTCTATCGATTTCTAAAGATATATTTTGGAAAAGTTTCTGATGATATTGAATTTATAGAAATCACAATTGATGACGTTGATTTAGAGATGCTTCGTCAAGTAACACTACAAACGCTTTACGAGTACATGAACTTTCTAAATCGTATACGTGGTAATTCAGCACGATCACGTGCACGCAAAGCGGCTTCATTAAAATCATTTTATAAGTACTTATTTAGTAAAGCACGTTTAATTGATGATAACCCGACAGCTGAATTGGAATCGGTAAAAACACCAAAACAATTGCCCAGACATTTTACATTGGAAGACAGTTGTGCGTTATTGGAATCTGTAGAGAATCGTAATGCTGCACGTGATTACTGTATTTTTACATTATTTTTAAATTGTGGAATGCGTCTGGCGGAACTTGTTGGTATTAACGTAACAGATATTCGTGGAGATACATTGGTAGTAATTGGTAAAGGCGGCAAAGAACGTACCATATATTTAAACCAAGCATGCTTAGATGCAATTTCCGCCTATATGCCTATCAGGAATCAGCAAAAACCCACAGCACAAGATCGATACGCTCTGTTTTTGTCCGAGCGAAATAAACGTATTAATCGCAGGACTGTTCAATATACTGTGGAAAAATATGTAAAAAAATTAGGTATGGATCCTCATAAATATACCACGCATAAACTTCGTCATACAGCAGCAACATTGATGCATCAATCAGGGGTGGATATCCGTATTTTACAAGAAATTCTTGGACATAAGCAATTATCCACGACCGAAATTTACACACATATTAATAATGATCAAATGCGAGACGCGGTACGAAGCAACCCGTTAGCAAATATAAAACCGTCTGTGAATGAAAACGACAACGATGAATAATTCTACTAATAAAAGACCCTTTTTAAGGGTCTTTTATTAGTTTAGGATATTTCCGAACATATCATATAATCGAGTAATTTCCGCAGACAGATTTCTTAACGATTCATGCCGCAATGTGGGATCCTTACCAAGTATCATTTCGGCCGCTTTTTTTGCATCCTTCAATAAGTCCATATCCGATTGTAAATCACCTACACGCATTTGAGGTATTCCGTGTTGTCGAGTTCCTAAAAATTCACCCGGGCCACGAAGTTCTAAATCACGTTCAGCAATTTTAAATCCGTCCTCTGTCTCACAAAGAACTTTCATACGTTGTTTTGATGTTTCTCCTCCGTCGCTGAAGAGAATACAATAAGATTGCTGTGAGCCTCTTCCCACTCTACCTCTTAACTGATGCAACTGAGAAAGACCGAATCTCTCTGCGTTTTCGATAATCATAATATTCGCATTTGGAATATCTACTCCAACTTCAATAACAGTTGTAGCAACAAGTCCATCAATTTCTCCCTTAAGAAATTGAGACATAATTTTTTCTTTTTCCGCAGGTTTCATTTTTCCGTGTATTGCGGCAATTTTTTTGCTTGAATAAGCACCATTTTGAAGTTCTTTTACATAATTTTCAACTGCATTTGCATCAATACAATCTGATTCTTCAACCAACGGACAAACAAAATAAACCTGTCGACCGTTATCCATTTGATTTAATACAAATTCATCTATTTTCTTTCTTTGATTTTCATGCATCCATTTGGTAATAATAGGTTTACGCCCGGCCGGTAATTCATCAATAATGGAGATATCTAAATCACCATAAAGAATTAAAGAAAGTGTTCTTGGGATGGGAGTTGCGGTCATAACAAGGGTGTGGGCCGCCTGACTTTTTCCCGAAAGAGCCATTCTTTGACGTACACCAAAACGATGTTGCTCATCTGTAATGACCAGTGCTAAACGATTGAATTCTACCTGATCTGTAATCAAAGCATGGGTGCCGATTATAATATCTGCAGTTCCATCCGCAATCATTTTCAAACATCTTCTTCTCTCTTCCGCCTTTTGTCCGCCCACCAGACAAACAACATTTAAATTCCATAAAGAAAAAAGTTTTGATAAATTATTATAGTGTTGTTTGGCAAGGATTTCAGTTGGAGCCATCATAACCGCTTGATATCCCGACTGAACCGCCGCATACATTACCGCTGCTGCAACAATTGTCTTTCCAGATCCCACGTCACCTTGCACCAAACGATTCATAGGAATATCACAAAGAAGGTCTTTGCAAATCTCGTTAATAACCCGTTTTTGTGCGGTCGTTAGCGAAAACGGAAGTTTCTCGGCAAATTTTGAAATACACTTAACATCCGAAAAAATCGGTGCAAAGCCCTTTCTCTTCTGCTGTTTCGTCATTCCAATGCCAATTTGAAGAACAAAAAATTCCTCAAAAGCTAAACGACGACGTGCGTCTTCAAATGACATAAAATCCTTCGGTTGATGAATGAAACGAACCGCTTCCTCAACAGGCATAAGATGATACATATTTCGGACTTCATCAGGTAGAATTTCGGGCAGAGGCTCGTCAAGGGTATTTATTGCATTTTGCACACTTTCTCGAATATTTCTCTGTGTTAAACCTGCTGTGGAAGGGTAAATTGGCATAATCTTTCCTGTTGAATGTCCTGCGGTTTCACTTTTTTCCGTAACCGGATTAATCATAGCGGGAAAACGTCCCTTCATCTCTACTTTTCCAAACAGAATAAACTCCTCGGCACTGCAAAGCAACTTTTCAATATAGGGCGAATTAAACCATGTGACTGCTATCAAGCCTGTTCCGTCTGACATATGAACCTGTATAACTCTGGCACCATTTCTGGCACGAAAAGAACGGATTCCACCCGCAGGAGCAACCCGAACACAGACACTTTCACCTTCGTTTAAATCAGCAATAGGACAAACATCTGTCCTATCCTCATATCCACGAGGTAAGTGATATAATAAATCGCGAATACTAAACACGCCAAGCTTATGAAACAGCTCGGCGCGTTTTTTTCCAATTCCTTTTAGATATCGGATACTATCATTTAACTTCATGGTTATTCCACCGCAATCATATAATAATAAACCGGTTGTCCACCATAAACCAAAGAAACATCAAGATACTCATAATTTTTAACGAGGATACTTTCAAGTTCTTTGGCTTGTTCTTCTTTCACATCCATGCCATAGTAAACGGTAATCATACCACTTTCGTCATTGATCATGGAATGAACCAGTTCTTCTGCAACTTGATTTATGTCTTTTCCGAGGCAAGAAATTGAACTTCCGATCATTCCCATGATGTCATTTTTCTTAATTTTCAGACCATCAACAGTAGAATTTCTTGCTGCAAATGTAATTTGACCACATTGAACCATACTTGCCATTTCTTCCATGGCACTTGCATTTTCCTCGGGAGAAATTTCTTCCTGGAATGCAAGCATTGCAGAAACGCCTTGGGGGATATTTTTAGTGGGAATTACAAATACATTCTGATCAGTTAATGCATCAACCTGTTCTGCGGCAAGAATGATGTTTTTGTTATTAGGCAGAATATACACAACATCAGCAGGAACATTTTGTACAGCGTCTAAAAGATCCTGCGTGCTGGGGTTCATGGTTTGTCCGCCCTCAACAATGGCATCAACACCAATGCTTTGGAAAACCTCAGTCAAGCCATCTCCGGCAGAAACCGCAACCATACCATACTTCTTACGTTCCACGACAACATCTTCCTCAGAACGAACGGCTTCTTCATGCTGATATTTCATGTTATCAATCTTAATGTTAGTCAATTCACCAAGTTTGAGCGCCTGTTCAATAACAAATCCGGGATGATTGGTGTGAATATGAACTTTAACAATTTCATCATCCTCGATAACCAACATACAATCGCCTTTGGACTGTATTGCCGTTCTGAACTGTGTTGCTTGTCTATCCTTTGTCTTCTGGATCAAAAACTCTGTACAATATAAGTATTTTATATCTGCTGAAGTTTTAGCGGTAACATCAGCGGATGATTTTGCCGGCTTATTGGTTTCAACCGCAGAGCTGACGGGTTTACCTTCAAGCGCCATAACGGCACCTTCAAGCAAAGTAATAATACCCATACCGCCTGCATCCACAACGCCTGCCTCTTTTAAAACAGGAAGAATCTCAGGGGTTCTGTCCAGGCTTTCTTTTCCTGCTTTTAATAATGCCTGCATGAACTTAATCGGCTTTTTATATTTTCCTGCCGATGCTTCAGCAAACTCTGCAATCTCACGAACAACCGTAAGGATAGTTCCTTCCGTGGGTTTCATAACCGCACGATATGCAGTATCTCTGCTGGACATGGCAGCGGCTTTGATATCATCTACACTAAGTTCTTTGCATCCCTGAACTGCAGTGGAAAGACCGCGCAAAATCTGGGATAAAATAACACCGGAATTACCACGTGCATTCCGCAATGAAGATTTAGCAAGGGTTTCTAAGAGTTGACCTGCATCTGTTTCTTCAGGACTCAAAAGAGTTTCTGCCGCAGCTGCCCCAAAGGTCATTCCCATATTTGTACCGGTATCACCATCAGGAACAGGGAAAACATTTAGATCATTGATTGGTTTTCGATTATTTTGCAAATGATTTGATGCGGAATCAATCATTTGACGAATTACTTTAGTATTTAAAACTTCCACAATATATCCTCCTACTTAAAGTTGTGTGAGATTTATTAATGAACGCGAATGCTTTCCACATTAACCGTAACACAACCAACCTCAAGTCCTGTTGTTTCTTCAACATGATATTTTACATTTTCCTTAATAATTCCGCCCACAGTGCCGATGTTAACACCATATTCCAAAATTACATATAAGGAAATATCAATAACATTCTCTGTTACCTTTACTTTAATTCCACGATCCATGCTCTCTTTCTTCAGCAAACGAGCAAAACCATCTTTGCTGTTTCTTGTCGCCATACCAACAACGCCGTAACATTGTGTTGCGGCATATCCTGCTAATTTAGCAATAACCGTATTAGAGATTTGGATCATACCTCTATCATTTTTAATTTCAGCAGCCATTTTTTATTCCTCCTCTAAATAATGGATTGTGATATTGCATTTTTTAGCGTATTCAACTTCTCTTCCATGACAACCAAAGAAAAATATCTGATGGTTATCAGAGATTATGTTGAGCAAATCCAACGCTAAAGCCGCTCTATCATCATCATATAATGTCAGAAAATCGTCTAAAAACAATGGTTCGGTACCATTACCGATTAATGTTGCCAATGCAAGTCGTAACGAAAAATAAACTTGTTCATAGGTTCCTGCACTTAAAAATTCTGCTTGATACAGATGGGCATTATCCGGAACAATTCGAACCTGATACTCTTTCGAAACGCGCGAGTTTTGATATTTCCCATTGGTTAACATCCCCAAAAAATAATTTACTTTTTCATTGACATAAGGTGTAAAATCAGACTTTCTTTTTTCTGAAACCGTTGCAAAGACATCGGCTGCTATCTCCAGCGCTCTTTGTCTTTTTTCTAATTCATCAATTCTGTCATTAATTTGACGAATTTCGGTTTCAATATTTCCTGCATTATCAGCATCTCGGAAAACATAACTAAGTTTACCCTCAATCTCCTTGATTCTGGCAAGAGTGTCCATCTGTTTTTGTCTCAGTCCCTGAAGAGCAGTATCCGGATCAACATCATAAATCACTGCATTATCTTTCAAAAATTGATTGATTGATTCAATTTCCATCGATAGTACATTGATATCTTCCCCCTCTAAAAGGGAATTATATGCTTTGATATATCCATCTCTTTCAATTTGCGCTTGCTTATAACGCATAAACCCTTCGCGCAGTTCGCCGGCATTTTTGCACTGATACGGGGAGAGAAGTTTTTTATATTCAATTTCTGTTTGTTCCTTCTCAACTTGTAAATTTTTAAATTGCTGAAGAGATTTCGCACATTCCTCATCAACATTGACAATGGAGAATTGAACTTTTTTTGCATTAACAAAACCTACAACTGCTGACAAAATCCCAATTCCACAAAGCACAAGTGAGATAATATATGATATTCCAAGTGGTAATATCATAAACAGAACGGAACAAGCAATGACTAAGGAACCGAAACCTAAAAGGCAATTGAAGTATTTTCTTTGACCTTTTTTTGCTTGAACCAAACGCTCTTTTTCCTTAATATCATACTCTATCGCGGTGTTTTGGTCAAGCACTTCTATTCTTTTTTCAAGATTTTCCGCATTTTGCACAAGAGTTTCATCCAACAAACCAAACCGTTGAAAAACATCTGATGATTCGATTTCTTGAGCAAGTGAAAGCATTTTTTTCGCTTCCTCCCACTTCTTTCGCCGTGTTTCCATGGATAACATTCTCTTTTTTTGTTCAGACGCCTTATTTAATCGTTCTTCTTGCTGTGTCAATTCTTCTAAAGCACGTCTTTCCTGTCTTAAAAGACTCTCTTCAGCATCCCGTTGTTTGCGTTCGGATAACACTCGATACTTCTCTTGCATTTTTTCCTCGCGCAATTCCCAAAGGCGATCTAATTCACCGGGATTACTCCGCTTATCTTTTGCTTTGATTGCCTTTTTTTCTTCATCAAACAGCTTTAAAACCTTATCAACAGAAACATCTTCTGCTCCTGTTTCTAAAAGATTCATCAACCGATTGTTCACTTCTTCATCAGCACCGGAAAAAGCGACACAACCTTGCTGAATCCAAAATGTCTTTTCAAAAACAGATTCAGGAATCCCCAAAAGAGACTCTCCAATATTCTTACTATCTATAGATTGAACAGACTCTCCCGTATGAAAATCAACAACATCCGTTTTATCGCCGGCGGCGGTTTTACCGAATTTTCTTCGAATTTCCACCATACGACCATCTATATCGACTCTTAAAACACCTTCGGCACATTTATCTTCCCAAGGAATGATTCGCTCCCTGAGTTTTAAACCTTTATTATCTTTTTTGCTTCCGGAAATGCCATAAAGCATCACTTTGAAAAACAACTGAAGGGTAGATTTTCCGGCTTCATTTTTTCCGTAAATCATTTGAAGACCATCAGAAAACGATATGGAAAAATCAGAAAATTTACCAAAACGAATTAAGTTTGCTTCTTGAAATCGAATCATGAACGCTGCCTCCCTTCCATGGCAGATAATCCAAGTTCTAATGCAAGATATCCTATCTCCTTCTCATGCTCCAACATAGACTGAATTCTATCCATCATTGCTGCTATAAAATCACCACGCAATGAGGATTCGTTCAATAATTCTTCAGGCAGAACATCAGGCTTTGTGTTATCAATGATATCAAGATAAAACACTTCTTCTCCCAAAGTTGAACACAAACCTGCCGTATCAATCATTCCACGACGGACATTACCCTCAAGAATTACTTTATAGCAATCCGTATCTCGGCCTGTATTATGAATGGCATCCATAATGATATTTTGAATATCAAATCGTTCCTGTGCCTTTGTGACATCACATGATACATGCCAAAAACGACGGCAGGATGAGGGAACCCACTCGAGTGTTACCATGCCTTTTGATGCTTCACCAACATAGTATCCTTTCTCTCCTTCTTCATCAAAACCGCGTCCATCCGGAATGCCGCAATAAGCATAATATACCCCGTTTTCTCTACACAGTTCACTCCGTTGATGAATATGACCCAAAGCAATATAATCGGCCTTAGAATCAGAAATTCTCTTTTTTTCAATAGGGTTGTATTCACATTTTCCTCCACTCGAAACGACTTCTCCATGCAAAATAGCAATATTACACCAATCCGGCGCAATATCCAATGTCTCAAGAAGAGGTTCCTCAACGTGGCTTGTGCCAAAACTTCTTCCGTGAATACGTGTTTGCTTTTCAGGAAAATCAACATACTCGCCCTTATCAGAAAAAACCGTTACATTTTCTAAATCCATTAAGGATAAATACGGAGAATCCGATGTTAATGGATCATGATTGCCTGCGGAAATAAAAATTTTTGTATCTGGAATCTCATTAAAACACCGTTTTACAAAAGAAATAGTTTCCGAAGAGACATACTGCCCATCAAACAAATCACCTGCAATAAAGAGAAAATCCTTGTTTATTGCAGATAAAACAATTTCACGAAAAGTGCGCATAATTTCTCGACGACGAATCTGCATTTGTTGTTTATTAAAGTTAGCAGAAAAGGGAGTGTCCAGATGGATATCTCCGGTATGTACAAATGTAACCATGCGCAACCTCCTCATAAAATCATTTTTTATCAAAGAGAGGACGTTTGGAAACGTCCTCTTCGTTATATGCTACTCTTCATCCGGCATTTCCCATGTATGATATACGTTTTGAACATCATCATTTTCTTCCAGCATATCAATTAACTTTTCCATTTTGGTAACCGCATCAGGATCATCCAAAACAGTCGTTGTTTGGGGAATATAGTTAATTTCAGCTTGCACAAAAGAATATCCGGAACCTTCCAATGCTTCACGAACAGAGCTAAAGTTCTCAACCGCTGTCAATACCTCATAGCATTCATCCTCAACATTGAAATCATCTGCACCGGCCTCTAATGCATCCATCATTAATGTATCTTCATCGATACCATCTGCCTTTTCGATAACAATCAAACCTTTGCGATCAAACATAAAGCCTACACAACCGTTCTGGCCCAGATTTCCGCCGTTTTTATCAAAATAATGACGCAAATCACCTGCGGTTCTGTTTTTGTTATCGGTTAAGGTTTCAACAATTACAGCGATTCCGCTGGGGCCGTATCCTTCATAAACCATCTCAAAATATTCGCTTGTACTGCCTTCACCGGAAGCTTTTTTAATACTTCTGGTAATGTTATCGTTGGGCATATTATTCGCCTTTGCTTTTGCAATAACGTCACGTAATTTTGAGTTAGAATCAGGATCGGGTCCACCCTCTTTTACAGCAACCATTAATTCTCTACCAATCTTTGTAAAGATCTTTCCTCTTTTCGCATCAATAGCTCCCTTTTTACGTTTAATTGTTGCCCATTTGGAATGTCCTGACATAAATGAATCCTCCTATACTCTTCGCATGTAAATAGATGTTTTATAAATCAAATCCCTAAAAGAGATTTTAAACCTAATTATTTTCCGAACTGCAATCTGAGGCAAGTTCTTTTACGCTTGTTACCAATCCTGCTAATCCCTGAATCTCGGAAGGAATAATAATTTTGGTGGCTTTACCGTCTGCCGCCTTACCAAACGCCTCAAGGCTCTTGATTGCCACAACTTTTTCATTGGGATTTGCTTCATTGAGCATGCGCAAACCTTCAGCGGTTGCCTTATGAACTTCCAAAATTGCTTGCGCTTCACCTTCAGCAATGCGAATAGCCGCTTCCTTCTCTGCTTCTGCTTGGAGAATCTGAGACTGTTTTTCTGCTTCTGCCTGAAGGATACGGGATTCCTTCTCACCTTCTGCAACCAAAACAGCAGATTTCTTCTCACCTTCTGCCTTAAGAATAGCCTCACGACGTTCGCGTTCTGCCTTCATCTGCTTTTCCATCGCTTCGCGAATTCCCGCCGGAGGAATAATGTTCTTCAACTCTACACGGTTTACTTTAATTCCCCACGGATCGGTTGCTTCATCCAAAATGGAGCGCATTTGTGTATTGATCACATCTCGAGAAGTCAAACTTTCGTCCAGCTCCATATCGCCAATGATATTACGAAGGGTGGTTGCTGTAAGATTCTCGATAGCAGACATAGGCATATTTACACCATAGGTAAATAATTTAGGATCTGTAATCTGGAAGTATACAACAGTATCAATTTGCATGGTAACATTATCTTTTGTGATAACAGGCTGTGGGGGAAAATCAACCACTTGTTCCTTCAAAGATACTCGCTTAGAAATACGATCAATCAAAGGTAATTTAAAATGAATACCAACACCCCATGTTTGATGATATGCACCAAGGCGTTCAACAACATACGAGTTTGCCTGAGGAACTATTTTAATACAAGACAAAAGAATTAAAATGACAATGATTAATAAAACAAAAATAAACATGTTTGATACCTCTCTTTTTTTAATTCTTATATTTCATCAACAACAGCACGCACACCCGATATTGAGCGCACGACTACTTTCCTACCAACTTGAATGGTTTCGCACTTCGATGATGAAGCCGACCATATTTGTCCCATGACTTTTATTTTTCCTTTGTTATCAATGGAATCAATGGTTTCGATAACCACAGCTTCTGCACCAAGAATGCGATCAGCATTCGTTTTTTCTTTTTTATTCTTTAATACACGTTTCGAAAGAGGGATTGTTGAAACAATTAAGACAACGGACACAGAAAGAAAAACAATAATCTGAATCGTAATATTAAACCCAAATGCCGCAATCACGGCCGTAACAAAAGCCGCGATTGCCATCCATATGGACACCAACGCTACCGTCATACTTTCTATGATACAAAAAACAGCCGCGATTATTAACCAAATAACTGCCCAAGATACGGTCATATCACATCACCTTTCTCGCACGCAAAAAGATTAGTAGGATCGTTTATATCCTCCACTTCTCTTTCCTTCGTTACTACGTTTCAAATCCTGAAACTTTTCGTCACTGTCTTGCTTAAATTTCTGTAACATATCGTCAAAAGACATATCTTTTTTAGTCGCAAAAGAAAACTCTTCCGGCGGTTGCTTGGGGCCGGACTCTTGTCTCTCTGTTCTTCTTGGACGAGGTGCTCTCTTATCCTTTTTCGGTTTGTCGTCATTACTGTTTGCCTGTTTGATAGAAAGACTAACCTTTCCCTTGTCCATTCCGATGACTTTAACTTTTACTACTTGTCCTTCTTTAATGTGTTGGTTGATGTCGTTGACAAATTCAGATGCAACTTCAGAAATGTGCACAAGACCGGTTTTGCCACCTTCTAACTCAATAAAAGCGCCAAAAGCTACAATGCCTGTTACCTTTCCTTCAACAACCATACCTACTTCCAATTGCTGCATTACTTTACTAATCCCTTTCTTGTTCGCTATTGCTTGTTACAATTTAATATTTTCCAACATGTGGAATATTCATTTTTAATTTAATCACTTTGGTTTGATTTGCTTTGATTCGCATCAACAAACACTCGCTCGTTAGGACGAACCAATCCTAATTTCTCCCGCGCTACTTTTTCAAGATACTCAGGGTCATCTATGTTTTCAAGCTCCTTTTCTAATTTATCATTTTGTTGCTCAGCCGCAGTTATTTTTTCATTCAACGCATCAATCTCATCGGATTTGGATGAAATAACAACTTGTTGCCATATCATAGTATAACAAAAATAAGCAAAAAAGAATATTGCAACTAAATTAATAACAAGTTTTTTTGTGTTAACCTTCTTTTTTTTCTTAGAATTCAACGTGGAGTGTGCATTCGTTATATCCCTTTTTTTCTTTGTTTCCATACAGACACTCCCCTTTCTCATTTACACTTTTTCTCATAATAATTATATCTTAAAACAGAAACCTTGTCAACGAAAATTTTTATATCTTTTTCATCGTATATCTTCTTATTTTCCCTTTGATTTATCCTTTGCCAAGATACTTTTTTCTACGGAGAAACCTTTTTTTAATTTCACTTGTTTTCCCTTTGATTCTACTACGACTATACCAACCGATAACAAAAAAGGGGGTTGATATGATTCGAAAAATAAATCTGCATGGAATAGATGCTATATTGAATATTGTGGCAATTGATTTCCAAAGCATTTTCCATAAGAAAACCATTAATTTTACAATTAAATCATGGAATATCCATCGATAAAAAACAAAGCCAAGTATGATTCCGAGAAAACTTTGCAAGCGCATATCGCCATTATTTTTAAAATATGCCAAAAGAAATAGAATCCCCGACGAAAAAAACAAATAAAGAATATCTTCAATGTTAATTCCCGCTACTGAAATGTTGTGAATTTTTCTTGATGCACGAGAAAAATCATATAGCAACGCCAACAGTATACCGCATATAAAAGACCAAATGAAATATTCAATCGTTACTCCTATTTTTAGTTCCATATAAGCAATTAACTCCTTGTTATACTTATAATTTCTAAAAATATTGATATGCAAACGATATTGTATATATGAAAAAACGTGGAGCATTACACTCCACGTTTTATATTACAGATTCATATAAGTTTTACCAAAATCGGTTTCTGCCAATTTCTTAGCAATTTCTTCTTTTTCTTCTTTGGTGGGAAGATGTGCAGGAGCAACGGTATATCCCATATCAAAGCCCATGAGTTCCATAGCAACCTTCCATCTTGCCATGTTGCCACCAAGCAAAGCTTCAATGACGCGATTCATTTTCATTTGAATCGCCATAGCGCCATCCCAATCTCTCTTCTGGAAGCAATCATAAATTCCTGCTGCATACATAGGCATGATGTTGTAGGTCAAACCGATACCACCATCTGCACCAAAGGAAAGACCTGCCATCAAGGTTTCGTCAGGGCCGTTCAAAAGATTGAGCTTTTCTCCAAATTTTGCACGCAAATTGCTGAACAGGAAATAATCCGGAATCGTCATCTTCATACCGAGAATATTATCAATCTTCATGATCTCTTCTGCAAACCACATAATATCACATTTCAAAATGGGATTTACATAGGCAAGAACGGGGCTATTGGACTTCTCAGCGAGAATTCTGTAATATTCGATGGTCTCCTGAGGAGAATAGTATGCAGTCAAAGCGGGAGGCAAAGAAGAAATGGCATCTACGCCGACAGCGTTACTATGCTCAACCAACTCCATGGTATCCTCGAAATGACCGGCACCAACGTGGGTAATAATCTTAACATCTTTACCTGCATTTTCCTTTACAGTCTCCAACATTTCTTTTCTGACTCTGTTGGGAAGAACAGTACACTCACCGGTACCACCGCCAACATAAAAGCCCAAAAGACCATTATCCAGGTTATACTTCATCAGCTTTTCAATGCTTGCTTTTTTCACTTTCATATTCTCATCATAAATAGAGAATATAGCACTATAAACACCCTTGAATTTTTCCATGTCAAGTACACGCTCCTTTGTTCTGTTTCTTTCATATTTATCCCAATAAATATAACACATATTATTTTTAAATGCAATATTTAGAGATGCCATTTTTTGCAAAAAATGACCGATTTTAATAATTTTATTGTTCTTTTTGTCCGAAAATAATACAAATTTTATTAAATCAATCGTTGCAATAAATTAGAAATAGCACACAATATAACATGTGTGCTATTTCTATGGATTAAAATAGTATAATCAAGAATTGGGAAACCAAAACGACTGCCACAAGTGCAATGGGATAAGTTGCAGCATATGCAGCTGCTACATCCTCAGTGCCTGCTACATGGATCAGGGTGCCCAAGGCAGGAGTACTTGTCATACCGCCTGTAATAGATCCAAGAATATTTAAAATACTGATTTTTAAAACATACTTTGCGAAAATAAATCCAATAATCATAGGGAGAATTGTCATTATAACGCCATATACAAAGTAATCAATTTTAAACTCCTGAACGAATCGTGCTCCACCGGAAATTCCGGCGCCTACCAAGAAGAGTACAAGACCCAATTCACGAAAAACTTTTAATGTTGTTGTTGAGGGCATAATATTTATTTTCCCAATTTTACCAAAGTGCCCGAATACAAGTGCAGACAACAAGCAACCACCGGTTGTTGTTAATGAAAAAGCAGTTCCGTCCAGACCTTTTGATGTAAGCGGGATTTTGATCATGCCTACAAAAATACCAATAACAGCAGCAATGGCAAAGGGCGCAATACCAAAATCGTCAAGTTCGAGCAACTTACAACTTGCTTTTTTCGAAACAGTTGCACTTTCAGCTGCAACAAGTTTCTGTCTTTCTTCGTCCATGTTTACCTTCAAAATTTTAGGAACCAATTGTACGAAAAAGACAACGCCGATAACACCAAAAATGTACGCGATACCATAGCCGACAGAAACCAGCTGTTCTAACTCAGGCGTCGCAACGGAAGCTTTTGCGGCAGAAAATGCCGGTGTAGATGTTAATGCACCCGCAAACAGACCTGATATGATTGCAGACAGTTTTTCAACGTCGGTTTCTCCCATAAATTTTCCAACATACACACAGCCTGCTGCAACAAGACCACCAGTTACGATGATAACCAATCCCAGCAAAACATATGAAGAAAAATTCTTCTTAATATTGCTAAAGAATTTAGGACCTGCAATAAATCCAACCGAAGATACAAACAAAATAAGACCAATGTTTTCAACGATTTTCAAAGCATTTGTTGTATAATCAGGAAGTTGCATCTCCAACTTGTCGTAAAACAAACAACCATAAAGCAATGCAACCAAAAACACGCCTGCAGAGCCTAAAGAAATACCTTTGATGGTTATTCTGCCCAAGGCATATCCGATTGCTAAAACTGCAAGGATGGAGAATACCAAGAATGTTATACCTGTGATAGGAACAACTCCGCCAAATAGACTCATTTTACTTACTCCTTCTTAGAAATTTTTCTGATTTGTATAGTTGGGGAGCAGTTTGGGAGAAATCGTTTCTGTTTCAATACCGGCATCTGCGATTTCTTTTTCAAACTTCTCAATGTGGGAAAGGCTCAGAGCTCCAACCTTAACATTCTTTGCCTTTGCAGCTGCATTTTGACCTGCACTTCTGCCGAATACAATGATGTCAAGTAAAGAGTTGCCCATCAGTCTGTTTTTACCGTGGATTCCGCCAACTGCTTCCCCTGCTACAAACAGGTTTTCTACATTGGTGGTCATACAATCTGCGGTAATGTCCAGACCACCATTCTGGTAATGCAGTGTAGGATACACCAGAATGGGCTCCTTGCGAATATCAATGCCGTATTTATCAAACATTCTCCACATAGCAGGAATTCTCTTCATAATAGTACCTTCCCCGCCGATTTTCTCAATCATGGGAGTATCAAGCCATACACCATTGCCATTACCGGTATCTACTCCACTATCTCTTTCAGAGCATTCGCGAATAATAGAAGCCGCAGCAACGTCACGGGTTTCCAGAGGATGCATAAATACTTCACCATTTACGTTCACCAGTTTTGCGCCAAGAGAACGAACTTTTTCGGTTACCAATGCACCGAAAATCTGTTCCGGATAAGCAACACCGGTAGGATGATACTGCAAGGTTTCTGCATAAAGAAGTTTCGCTCCGGCACGATAACCGAGAACAAGACCGTCTGCAGTTGCTCCGTAATGGTTGGAGGTGGGGAAACCCTGGTAGTGCATACGACCTGCACCACCTGTTGCAATGATAACAGTCTTTGCTTTTGCAACCATAAGTTCTTTGGTTTCCATATTCATCAGGACAGCACCTGCGGCATTTCCGTTTTCGTCAAGAATGAGCTCAATAGCAGAAGTAAAGTCAACTACGGGAATGTTGCGGTTCAATACTTCGTCCCGCAGAGTTCTCATAATTTCTGCACCGGAATAGTCTTTTGCCGCGTGCATTCTTTTTCTGGAAGTTCCGCCGCCGTGGGTGGTTACCATAGTTCCGTCTGCTTCTTTATCAAACTCAACACCCAGATTGCTCAACCACAAAATTGCTTCGGGTGCATCACAAACAAGTTTAGACAGCAGTTCCTTTTTCGCAGCAAAATGACCGCCGCCAAATGCGTCTACAAAATGGATTGCAGGGGAATCGTTGGGCTTATCTGCCGCCTGAATACCGCCCTCTGCCATCATAGTGTTTGCATCACCCATACGGAGTTTGGTAACAATCATAACATCGGCACCGGCTTCATGGGCTTCAATGGCAGCGGAGGTTCCTGCACCGCCACCACCAATGATAAGTACATCGGTTTCGTAGTCAGGGTTTGTCAGATCAACACTGTCTGCCGTAATACGGCTGTGTGCCTGAAGAATTTCGGCAAGTTCGGTAGGAACCTTTTCTCCCTTATTGGGACCGATTTTCAGGACGTCAAATTCGTCCTGCTTGTAATCCGGATGAAAAGCGGCAAGCAAATCTTCTTTTTGCTTTGCTGTCATACGATCCGGTTCCAAAGCAATATTTTTTTCTCTTGCCGCTTCCACTGCAGCAATTGATTTCTGAAATTTTTCCGAATACATATTCTTTTCCTCCTTACTTCTCGATTTCACGAGTGTTATAAAGCTCTTTCATTTCCTCGATGGGTTTCTGCATCAGAGCTTCAATTAACTCGGTGAAATCACCATCTTTGATTTCCTTCACACGGTCTTCTAAGTGACCGCATCCCGGAGCTAAATACTTTCCATTGATTCTTCTTGCCAGCATAGCAACCTGGGGATGGGAAATTCCGGCAGGACATCTGGAAGAACAAACACCACACATTACACAGTCAAAAGACTCTTCTGCACATTTCTCAAAATCACCGCGCTGAGCGTATGCAATGTACTGCATAACATTCAGTTCCTGAGTACAGCTTTTGGTACAGGCATTACAGCCGATACAAGCGTAAATCTCCGGGTAGAGCTGCATCATAACCGACTCATTTACGGGAATATTTTCGATATCATAGCCTTCCTTTACCAAGGGGAAGAAAGGCAGGGTTGCAACATACATATTATCCTCAACCTTGGTCTGGCAAGCAAGACAAGCTTTCAGTTCCTTATCACCCTTGATACGATAAACGGTTGCACAAGCACCACAAAATCCGTTACGACAACCACAACCACGTACCAACTGGTATCCGGCATATTCCATAGCGGTCATAATGGTTAAATTTTCAGGCACTTCATACTTTTTGCCAAATAGAAATATATTAACTAATTTTTCCATGTTATTTCTCCTTTAATACTCATCCGGAAGTTCGTCAAGCTCATCGCAACGGAATACCGGACCGTCTTTGCACACATACTTCGCGCCAACATTACATCTTCCGCATTTACCAACACCGCACTTCATCCGAAGTTCCAGAGTGGTATAAATCTGGGTTTTGTCAAATCCAAGCTCACAAAGTCCATCCAGCGTGAACTTAATCATAATGGGAGGACCGCAAAGAACAGCAGTCTTGTTTGTGTCGAAACCAAGTTCCTTTACGAAGTTGGGAACGAAACCTACGTGGCCATCCCATCCTTCCTGGGGATTGTCAATGGTAAGATGCACCTTTACGCCTGCATCCTGTGACCATTCATCGATGATTTCCTTATAGTCAAGAAGGTCATCCTTGCTTCTTGAACCGTAAACGATATCGATTTCGCCGTAGCGGTCACGATAATGACTGCAATAGTTGATAACACTGCGAAGGGGAGCAAGACCAACGCCGCCGGCGATGAAAAGAAGGTTCTTTCCTGCAAATACATCGTCAACGGGGAAAGGATTACCGTAAGGTCCTCTAATAGTGATCTGCTGGCCAACCTCTGCCTGATGAAGCCAATCGGTTACACAACCGCACTTCTTGATGGAAAATTCCATATACTCTTCGTTTGTGGGAGAAGAAGTGATGGAAAACATCGCTTCACCAACTCCGGGAACGGAAAGCATAGCACACTGACCGGGACGATGGTCAAAAGCCTTTTTGCCATCAGGAGTAACAACTCTGAAAGTCTTGATGTCGGGAGTGTCTATACGCACGTCGGTTATAACGCCGACTTTTGGAATTAAAGTTTCTTCTCTGTTACTCTCTTTGTTTCCCCCCCAATCTTCTTCATTACTTTAACGATATTCATAGAAATAGGACATTTTGCAAGACATCTTCCGCAACCTACACAGCTGAACAGTCCTTCATTGTTTTCAGGATAGTAAACAAGCTTATGCATAAATCTCTGACGGAAGCGCTCTTTCTGAGTAAGTCTGTTATTTCCGTGAGCCATCTTTGTGAAGTCAGAATACATACAAGAATCCCAACATCTGAATCTTATAACGCCATTACCTGTGTTGAAATCCTTGATATCATAACACTGACAGGTAGGACATACAAAGGTACATGTACCGCAACCAAGACAAGACTGTGAAAGTTCATCCCAAGCAGGATTATTAAAGAACTCGTCTGTCTTTCCGCCACCGAAAGCATCTGTGGTAAGATTCTTGAGAGGAAGCTTATCCATAATAGCGGAAATCTTTTCTTTCTGCTCGTTTACGGGAGCTTCATCGCCTTCCTCTGTAAGCGCAGAAATCTTTTCAAGAAGTGCTTTACCCTTTTCGGTGTTTGCCTTGAAG
>JAZRQC010000018.1:0-5168 GCA_045649565.1 Ructibacterium sp. | reverse complement strand
TCAGCACATTGATGTTAATATGATGGGCATCCTTCTTGAAGTATCCGTCAAGAATGGCAACCAGATTGTTCACCTGTTCTTCCTCGGTTCTGCCCAGTGCATCGGGAGCAATGGAGAAGCTATTGGAAATACCGTCACGACAATCCTCATAGCTGAGTTATGCCACCGAGTTGGGGGATGCCAACGCACCATTTTCTTCCCGATTATGCATAGGATTGGCACCGGGTGCAAAAGGTTCGCCTGCCTTTCTGCCATCGGGGGTTGCGCCGGTATTCTTACCATACATTACATTGGAGGTGATGGTCAGCACCGACAAGGTATGTTCTGCATGACGATAGGTAGGAGTCTTTCTCAGTTCTGTGATAAACTTGTGGGTCATATCCTTTGCCATCAGGTCTACTCTGTCATCATCGTTACCAAACTTGGGGAAATCACCTTGGGTATCGAAATCTACAACAAAGCCCTCCTCATCCTTGATAGGAGAAACCTTTGCATAGCGGATAGCACTTAAGGAATCGGCAACCACCGAAAGACCTGCCACGCCAAATGCCATAAACCGATGAACGTCAGTATCGTGAAGTGCCATTTGTGTCTTTTCATAGGCATACTTATCATGCATATAGTGAATTACGTTCATGGTATTCACATAAAGATTGGAAAGCCACTTGATATAGATATCATATCGTTCCATTACTTTATCGTAAGATAAATCATCCAGAACCGACATCTGAGGACCGATATGGATGCCCGATGTGGTATCATATCCGCCATTGATGGCAATCAGCAGAAGTTTTGCAAGGTTACAACGTGCACCGAAGAACTGCATTTGCTTGCCGATTTTCATAGCTGAGACACAACATGCAATAGCATAATCATCCCCGTAGTCTCTCCGCATCAGGTCATCGTTCTCATACTGAATGGAATCGGTATCCTTCGAAACCTTGGCACAGAACTTCTTAAAACCTTCCGGCAAACCGTTTGCCCAAAGAATGGTCAGGTTGGGTTCCGGAGAAGGGCCTAAGGTATACAAGGTGTTCAGTATACGAAAACTGGACTTGGAAACCAAAGTTCTTCCATCTTCACCCATACCGCCGACACTCTCGGTAATCCACATGGGGTCTCCGCCGAAGAGTTCATTATATTCAGGCGTTCTCAGATGCCGTGCAAGACGAAGTTTGATAACAAAATCATCCATCAGTTCCTGAGCACCTTCCTCGGTGAGAATACCCTTTTCCATATCTCTTTCAATATAAATATCAAAGAATGTTGCCACTCTGCCCAAAGACATAGCCGCACCATTTTGTTCCTTGATGGCACCAAGGTATGCAAAGTAGGTCCACTGGATTGCTTCTTTGGCATCTTTGGCCGGAGCACTGATGTCATATCCATACATCTCTGCCATTTCTTTTAAGTAACCCAGAAAGGCAATCTGCTGAGAAAGTTCCTCTCCCAACCGAATCTTTTCGGTGTTGAAATTCTCTTTCTCCAACGCCGCCTTGTCCAACTTTTTCATTTCGATCAGGCAATCAACCCCATAAAGAGCCACACGACGATAATCTCCAATGACTCTGCCTCTGCCGTAGGCATCGGGAAGACCTGTAATAACATGACATTTCCGAGCCAATCGCATTTCATCGGTATAGGCACGGAAGACACCTGTGTTATGGGTGGTTCGATAACGGAACTCTTCTTCGATTTTCTCGCTGAGTTGGTAGCCATACGCCTTACATGCCTGACGAACCATTCTCATTCCACCAAAGGGGTTTACACCTCTCTTTAAGGGACGATTGGTCTGGAGACCAACAATCAGCTCGTTCTCCTTATCCACATAGCCGGGAGAATAACTGGTCAAGGAAGATACTGTTACAGTATCAATATCCAAAACCCCACCATACTGGCGTTCCAATTGAAAAAGGCCTTCTACCTTTTTCATCAATTCTTTCGTTCTATCTGTAGCACCGGAAAGAAAACTTTCGTCTCCCCGATACTCTTTGTAATTCTTCTGGATAAAATCGCGAACATTGATTTCATCCTGCCATGAGCCTTCTCTAAATCCATTCCAATTTTCGTGCTTCATAATAAAGACTCCTCTCTTTTGTTTGAAATAAAAAGGACAAACCAGCAGAAACTGATTTGCCCAGACGGTCGACTAATATTTCCCCGTACTCCCTTGCGGTACTCCGCAACTCCGTCAGTTGTCCGGGAACAGCTTTATTTTATCTTATCTATCAGATTTTGTCAATCTGTGTTTTGCACAAAAAACACTCCGCCAAAGCGGAGTGCTTGTTACTATTTCTTCAATCCTAAGATTTCGATGGACTCTTCCCGCATTTTGTACTTCAGGATTTTTCCTGCCGCATTCATGGGGAATTCCTTCACAAAGATAAAGTATCTGGGAACTTTATGCCGAGCAATGGAGGCATAACCAAACGCCTTCATTTCTTCTTCATCAGCAGTTTCACCCTCATTCAAGATGATCCACGCACAACATTCCTCACCGTATCTCTCATCAGGAACTGCAACCACCTGTACGTCACGAACTTTAGGGTTGGTCAGGTAGAATTCCTCAATTTCACGAGGGTAGAGGTTCTCACCACCACGGATGATCATATCCTTAAGTCTTCCTGTCACCTTGAAGTATCCGTCCTCGGTACGACAACAGATATCTCCTGAGTGGAGCCAACCATCTTCGTCAATGGTCTGCGCTGTTGCCTCGGGCATCTTATAATAACCCTTCATGATATTAAAACCACGGGCAACAAACTCACCACTTTCGCCATCAGGAAGTTCTTCACCTGTTTCAGGGTCAATAATCTTACATTCCACACCGGGGAATGCACTACCAACGGTTTCTACACGGTGGTCGATATCCTCGTTTACCTCACCCATGGTACAACCGGGAGATGCTTCGGTCTGGCCGTAAACCGAAATGATTTCTTTCATGTTCATTTCTTCTGCCGCCTGACGCATCAAATCTGCCGGACAGTTAGCTCCTGCCATAATTCCTGTACGGATGTAAGAAAAGTCTGTCTTGGCAAAATCAGGATGGTTAAAGAGTGCAATAAACATGGTGGGTACACCGTTGAAACAGGTGATACGTTCATCATTGATACACGCCAAAGAGGATTTCGGTGAGAAGTAGGGCATGGGGGACAGGGTTCCGCCATGGGTCATCATAGAGGTCATGGAAAGCACCATGCCGAAACAATGGAACATGGGAACCTGAATCATCATCCGATCTGCGGTGGATAAATCCATTCTGTCACCGATGGTCTTACCGTTATTAACAATATTTCGATGGGTCAACATAACGCCCTTGGGGAAACCGGTGGTACCGGAGGTGTACTGCATATTACATACATCGTCCGGCTTAACCAAAGATGCACGACGACGCACTTCTTCTTTGGGCACCAAAGCCGAGCGCTTCATCATCTGTTCCCATGTAAGACATCCGTCCATGGAGAATCCAACCGTAACTACATTCCGCAGGAAGGGCAGGTTCTTGGAATAAAGTGCCTCTCCGGGTGTGGTATTCTTCAGTTCAGGACAGAGTTCCTCAATGATTTCTTTATAGTTAATATCCTTACAATCCTCAATCATCACAAGGGTGTGGGTATCGGATTGTTTGAGCAGATACTCAATCTCATGAATCTTATATGCCGTGTTTACGGTAACCAAAACCGCACCGATTTTAGTGGTTGCCCAGAAGGTGATAAACCATGCAGGCACATTGGTTGCCCAAATTGCCACGTGGTCTCCCGCCTTAACGCCCATGGAAATCAGAGCCGCTGCGCAATCATCCACGTCACGACGGAACTCGGTATAAGTTCTGGTGTAATCCAAAGTGGTATATTTGAATGCATATTGGTCAGGATAGTTCTCTACCATGGTATCCAGAACTTCCGAAAAGGTAGACTCGATAATATCATACTTCTTCCACGGGAAAGTACCTGTCTTGGAACGATTATAATGAATACCTTCTTTATCCTGTTTCTTTCTGCCAATTGCCGCAATATAGTTAGCAAAGTGGGTCAAAACAATATCCGCATCGTTGATTTCATCGTTCCAAGCCACCGCAATAAATCCGTCATAGTTCAAGGAAGAAAGTGCATTGACAAAACTCTCAACCGGCAGGTCACCCTCACCGATCAGGGTTGTCTTATCATCCTTCATATCGCCCAGCCGCACATACTTGATGTGAGCGCCTAAGTTTTTGATGGTGGTCTCTGCAGTTTCCCCTGCGCCAAAGTAGGTACCCCGAACATTCCAGGATGCTCCAATGATTGCGGAGGAGAAAAAGTTGATGATATCAATTACCCGAGTGGTATCTGACAGAACACCTACTGTCTCAAAAAGAATCTGAATATCCGCTTTTTCTGCAACGGCAATAGCCTTTGCCATCTTTTCTTCCAGAACCTTTGTAGAAGTTTCCTCTTCCATCCGATAAATAACCCGTTCTATACCGGCACTTCTTGCCAGTTCCACATACTTGAGAATCTCTTCAGGAGTCGCCTCGGCAGACTCTACGGGATGGGGGTAAGTTAATGCAGAAACGTCCAAACCACGATTCAACAATTTACGCTTTGCATCTGCCACTCTTTCACTTCTCAAGATGCTGTCATAGTGCATTTTTCTTTCATGAATCGCATCAAAAATCTCGATTCCGGCATAACCATAATCGTATGCAAACCGGCACAAATCCAAGAAAGAAGCACGCTTTACATATTTTGTCGAAAATACCAGTTTCATATTACGCCTCCTCGAACACAATCTTATTGAGGGCATTGATATATGCACGGATACTTGCCGCTACAATATCGGTAGATGTTCCGTTACCGGAATAAAGTTTTCCGTTGTTACGGAGCCGAACCAGCGCAGAACCCAACGCTTCCTTACCCTCGGTAACCGCCTGAATCTGGAAATCATCCAGTTCATAGTGATAGCCGATACACTGTTCAATGGCAAGGAAGACAGAACCGATGGGACCATCTCCTGTGCTGACACCGGTCAGGATTTCGTCACCGCGCTTTAAGGTAACCTGAGACATAGCACCATTTAAATTACCACAATTGGTGTTATAACTTTCCAAATGATAGGTAGAGGGTGCCTGCATAGCAGAACTTGCAATCAGCGCTTCGAATTAAGTCGGAGGCCAAAGCGGTCTTAGG
>JAZRQC010000017.1:0-27761 GCA_045649565.1 Ructibacterium sp. | reverse complement strand
TCAAGAAGCTTCACGTCATCCAACGTCTTTCCGGCGTCTTCAACCACCTTTTGGGAGGAATGAGCCATTACTCTGACTGCAAATTTGAAAACAACACTTCCATCCATCCAAATGGTTCTGTCATTTCCAAAAGGACGACGCTCTTTATCCTCCGGCGTCACACGAATTCCGGGGAGGGTCAAACAATCACCGTTCATGCCATCACTTGCCAGAGTATAACTCAAAATACCCGTTTCTTCCTCGGTAGCAGACAAAATTGCCGCTCCGGCACCGTCTCCAAACAAGACACAAGTCTTTCTATCCTGATACTCAGTCACCTTGGACAAGGTATCACTTCCGATTACCAAAATGTTTTTATAAACACCGTTTTCAATGAACTGAGCCGCCGTAACCATAGCAAAGATAAAACCGGAGCAAGCGGCATTCACGTCAAAAGCTGCCGCATTCACAGCGCCAATTCTCTTTTGCACAAGACACGATGCAGAAGGCGTATACATATCGGGAGAAACACCGGAATAGATAATCAAATCCAGTTCCTCCGCTTGCATTCCTGCATTTTTTAATGCATTTTCGGATGCACGAATCGCCAAATCGGAGGCAAAGGTATTCTCGTCAGTAATACGACGCTCCTTAATGCCTACTCTTTTCAAAATCCATTCATCACTGGTCTCTACCATCGTTTCCAATTCTGCATTGGTCAAAACCTTCTCCGGAAGATATTTCCCAACACCTGCTAATTTTGCATGAAATTTACTCATCCGCTTCA
Organism: Ructibacterium sp.; assembly: GCA_045649565.1. Classification (GTDB taxonomy): domain Bacteria; phylum Bacillota; class Clostridia; order Monoglobales; family Monoglobaceae; genus Ructibacterium. The sequence goes on along the minus strand of JAZRQC010000017.1, from coordinate 26,995 downwards.
CCTTTCTGAGCGTCTAACCCATACTCTGCAATATTTTCTGCAATAGAATCTACCACCCGTTCTTCCACAACCTTAATTGCTTGACGAATGGCATGAAACACCGCCTTACCGTTCGAACTTCCGTGCGCCTTAATTACAGGTCTTGTAACGCCCAAAACCGGAGCACCACCGTACTCTGTGTAGTCCATACTTTTCTTAAATTCCAGAATTCCTTTTCGAACCATCAATGCCGCCATCTTACTGATAGCATTTTTCATGAAGACTTTTTTCACCATACCGGCAAGACCAAGGCCCATTCCTTCCATCAATTTAAGAATAATATTTCCTGTAAAACCGTCACATACAACCACGTCTGCCTCACCAAAGGGAATATCTCTTCCTTCAATATATCCTTCATATCGAATCGGAATCTCCTTCAGCAACGCATTGGTTTCTGTCATCAAAGCGGGTCCTTTATTTTCTTCTGCGCCAATGTTAACCACTTTAACACGCGGTTCTGCAACACCAATAACCGCTTTCATGTAGATTGATCCCATAATGGCAAACTGCTTTAAAAATGCCGGGGTGCAATCAGAGTTAGCACCGGCGTCAACCAACAAAAAACATCCTCCGTTGGTAGTGGGCATAACCGGCGTCAATGCCGCACGACGAACACCTTTGACACGCTTTAAAAACAGGGTAGCACCTGCAATCAATGCACCGGTATTACCTGCACTGACAACCGCATCTCCCGCTCCGTCTTTCAGCATCGTAAGTGCCACGCGCATAGACGTTTCTTTTCTTTTAATAGCAACAACGGGATCTTCATCACCGCCAATCATATCATCCGCATGAACGACTTCAATGGCGTCTCCGCAATACCCAAGTTCTTGTATTTCTTTTTGAATGGCATTTTCTTTTCCTACTAAGGTAATAGATACGCCCAACTCTTGAACAGCATGAACGCAACCTTCCACAATAGCTTTGGGAGCATGATCGCCACCCATGGCATCTACAATTATTTTCATTATGATTCAATCCCTTTACTTAAATTGTATCAACTTACGATTTTTCCATATATAATCAAATCCGGAATAGATGGTAAGCGCTACAGCCACAATTGTCATAACCAATGTCAATCCATCCATATAAACCGAAAGCATTGGCAGGTGCCATTTGGCAACCTCAAATACCATCACGGAAATCACAAGAACAAACTGAGATACCGTCTTTGCTTTTCCCCACATACTTGCAGCAATTACCTGATTTTCACCAAGGGCAATCAATCGAATTCCGGTTACAATCAATTCCCGTGCTAAAATTACCATTACAACTCCTGCAGTGATGTAGGGCATTCCCTTTTCTACAAAGGCAATCAATGCTGACATCATCAGTATCTTATCCGCCAATGGATCCATCAGCTTACCAAATGTAGTAACCTGATTATTTTTTCTTGCAAGATAACCATCCAATTGATCCGTCAAAGATGCGAGTATAAACACAATCAGCGCCGCATATACACCGGGCTGTCCGCAAGACAGATACAAAATCATATAAACCGGAATCAAAATCACACGCAAAAGCGTTAATTTGTTGGGTGTATTCATTGTTATCCCCCTATTCTATACCATTGTTCCAAACAGGTCGTATTCTAACGCCTGCTCAATTTTCACATCTACAAAAGAACCCTCTTCCAAAACAGCATTTGCCTTAAAGAAAACCTTTCCGTCAATCTCAATAGAATCACCATAGGTTCTTCCGTAATAACTTTTAATGATTTCATCTCGTCCTTCTACCAGCACCTTAACCGTATCGCCAATTCGAGAATCGTTATAATTCTGTGAAATTTCAGACTGAATCAACATCAGATTTTCCTGACGACGAAGTTTTTCCTCCTCGTCCACCTGATTCTTCAACCGATAGGCCGGAGTGTCCTCTTCTCTGGAATATGCGAAAACTCCAAGACGTTCGAACTTCATTTCCTCTACAAAATCGCGAAGTTCCAAAAACTCTTCTTCCGTCTCTCCAGGGAATCCTGCAATCAAAGACGTACGAATTACTGCATCGGGAATCGCCTTTCTGATTTTTTCAAGCAACCCTACAATTTCCGCCTTATTGGTACGACGCGCCATTCGTTTCAGAATTCGGTCATTACAATGCTGTATGGGAATATCAAAGTAGTTACAGAGTTTAGGTTCATCCACAAAGGTCTGAATCAATTCATCAGTAACCAATTCTGGATAGCAATAATGTACTCTTACCCATTCTATACCCGAAATACCACAAAGAGACTTTAACAATTCAGGTAAGCGATAGGCACCATACAAATCCATACCATACCGAGTGGTGTCCTGAGCAATAACAACCAGTTCCTTGACACCATCCTTTGCCATGGATTCTGCCTCAGCAAGAATATCCTCCATGGTTCGACTGCGATACTTTCCGCGTATAGACGGAATCACACAATAGGTGCAATGGTTGTCGCATCCCTCAGCAATCTTCAAATACGCCGTATAAGGCGGAGTGGTACGAAGTCTGGGAAGATTCTCACAAAGCACAACCTCTTCACTACAGAAAAGATTTTCTTCCTCATCCCCACCCAATTGTTCAAGAACAGATACAATATTCTGATACTCATTGGTACCGATAACTGCATCCACCTCAGGAATCTCCCGAAGCACTTGTTCTTTGTATCTTTGCGCAAGACAACCGGTTACCACCAAATACTTACACGTTCCGGATTCCTTATATTGTGCAAGTTCCAGAATACATTCAATGGACTCCATCTTTGCGCTCTCGATAAAGGTGCATGTATTAACGATAATAACCTCTGCATCTTCCTCGTTTTCTACAATTTCATACCCGGCCTCTTCCAAAAGCCCCATCATCTGTTCGCTATCAATGAGGTTTTTAGAGCAACCGAGAGATGTCAATGCTAATTTCTTCAAGATTGTCCTCCTAATCCAAAGGCTCTTCCTCATTCTCAAGGGAAAATTCCATTTTTTCAAAACAACCCCTGATCTCAGAAAGAGAATATCCTCTACGTACCAATCGTGCTGTTAATCTCTCTAAATCTTTTCGATTATGTACAGACCGTAAAAGCTGTCGTTCCTCAATATATCGCGCCAAAGCATCTGTGGTATTTACATCAGATGTTTCCATTACCTGATCAAGCAAAGACGCTGAGATACCTTTTTGCAGAAGTTCCTGCCGTATTCTGTAATATCCCTTTGCATTGATATTCACACTGTCAGCAAGATACATCTCTGCATAACGCCGATCATCCAGATAGCCAACAGAAAGAAACTGTTCCACTACCTTTTCCGCGACTTCCTTATCATAGCCTTTCCGACAGAGGCGATCACACAGTTCTCGACAGGTCAACATTTTTCTGCCAAGCATTGACATAGCAGCATTTTGAGCCCGAACCAGAACATCCATTTTCTTTGCCCCCACCGACTATACTTTATTTCTTGCCTTTAACCGGCTTTTCTACCGGAGTAAAGGGAGTTGCTTCTCCATCCTCGCCTGCATCTACCGCAGGAAGTGCACAAGCCTCTCGCACCTTCATTTCAATCTCGGCACAGAGTTCGGGATTCTGTCTGAGAATCTCTTTAACACCCTCTCTGCCCTGACCCAATCTCTCATCATTATATGAGAACCAAGAACCGGTCTTTTTCACAATATCCATCTCTACAGCCATATCCAGAACATTTCCTTCCTTGGAAATACCCTCGCCATAGATAATATCAAATTCCGCCTCTTTAAAAGGAGGTGCAACCTTATTCTTTACAACCTTAACCTTGGTACGATTACCAACCATACCACCATCTGCCTTAATGGTTTCAATTCTCCGAACATCCATACGAACGGATGAATAGAACTTCAATGCACGACCGCCGGTTGTGGTTTCCGGATTACCAAACATCACTCCAACCTTTTCACGAAGCTGATTGATGAAAATTGCGGTTGTATTCGACTTGCTGATAACCGAAGTCAATTTTCTAAGCGCCTGAGACATCAAACGCGCCTGCAAACCAACATGAGCATCGCCCATTAAACCTTCGATCTCCTGCTTGGGAACCAACGCCGCAACGGAGTCAACAACGATAACATCAATGGCACCGGAACGAACCAACTGTTCGGTGATTTCCAATGCCTGTTCGCCGGTGTCCGGCTGAGAAACAATTAAATCATCGATTCGAACACCAAGTTTTTCCGCATAAACAGGATCAAGCGCATGCTCTGCATCAATAAATGCAGCCTCGCCGCCCATTTTTTGTGCTTCTGCAACAATATGTAAAGCAACGGTTGTTTTACCGGAGGATTCCGGACCATAAATCTCCACAATACGACCTCTGGGTACACCGCCGATTCCCAATGCTGTATCCAAAGAGAGAGAGCCTGTGGGAATTGCTTCAACATTCACAACCGGCTTTTCACCCAATCGCATAACAGCACCGGAACCATACTGCTTTTCAATATTACCAAAAACGCTTTCTAACGCCTTTCTTTTTTGCTCATCCATAAATATTCTCCTTATCTTATAAGATATCTTTTTTACCTTATAAAATATTATAAATTACCACATCTATGGTGTCAAGATTTTTTTCAACCACAAGATATACTTTCTCGCTATTTTTTTATACCATAAAACCGAAGAGCATTTTCTGTGGTAATCCGCTCCAGTTCTTCACGGGAAACACCTTTAATCTCCGCCATTTTATCTGCAACGTATCCCACATAACCGCTATAATTTCTTTCTCCGCGATGGGGCTCCGGTGCCATGTAAGGACAATCCGTTTCAATCATCAACCGTTCCAAGGGAACTGCTTGACACGCCTCTACCGCACGTCGTGCATTTTTAAACGTCAAAACACCGGTGAAGGAAACCATAAAGCCCATCTTTACCAATTCTTTTGCAGTCTCGCTACTCCCCGAAAAACAATGCATCACACCATTGGTAACCCCTTCTTCTTTCAGGATTCTGATCGCGTTTCCTTTCGAGTCCCGATCATGCACCACAATGGGCATTTGAAGTTCTTTTGCCAATGCAATCTGTTTTCTGAAACACTCTTCTTGAACCTTTTCATCGTATCCCTCATAGTGATAATCAAGACCAATTTCGCCAATCGCCCTAACCTTTGGGTTGTTCACAGCAAGACTACGAAGTTGATTTAAAACATCGTCATTCATTTCCTCCGCAACCCCGGGATGAACACCAACGGTAGCATAAATAAAATCGTAGGTATTTGCAATCTCCACCGAAGCAATGGAATCTTCCAGACTTGCTCCTATGTTCATAACGTATCCCACACCTGAATTTTTTAAACTTTGAATCACAAGCTCTCTATCCTCATCAAACTGAGAATCATCGAAATGTGCATGGCTGTCAAATAACATAATATTTTTACTCCTTTTTACGAATTCACCTTGATTATATCATAGAACTATGGTACAATCAATGCAAACATTTTTATGTAAAGAAGGTCTTTTTATGAATACAATTTCCGAGGAATTAACCTTAAAAGGGAAACTTGCCAAAACAGCATCCTATACTCTTGGCATTCTTTCAACCGAACAAAAGAATCAGGCTCTTTCTAAAATGGCAACCGCACTTAGAGAAAATCACGACTTTCTTTTAACCGAAAACGCTAAAGACCTGAAACTTGCTCAAGATGCCGGAATGGCAAAAGGTCTCGTAGATCGGTTGACTCTGACCAAAGATCGTATCAATGCTATGGCAGAAGGAATTGAGCAGATTGTTACGCTGCCGGATCCCATTGGCGAAACCATCCTTGATGCCACACGTCCCAATGGACTTAACATCAAACAGGTTCGTGTCCCCCTTGGGGTAATTGGTATTATCTATGAGGCACGTCCTAACGTTACCGCTGATGCCGCAGGCCTTTGTATCAAAGCCGGCAATGCGGTAATTCTTCGTGGCGGAAAAGAAGCCGCTCATTCCAATCGCGCCATTGTCAAAGTGATGCAAGATGCCGGAATTTCCGCCGGTTTACCGATTGGTAGCATCAATCTGGTAGAAAACACATCTCGGGAAAGCGCAACCGCCTTGATGAAGCTCAACGAATACTTGGATGTTATCATCCCCAGAGGCGGCGCAGGACTCATTCGTGCCGTGGTGGAGAATGCAACCGTCCCTGCCATTGAAACAGGAACCGGTAACTGTCATATATATGTAGATAAGGATGCCGATCTTTCCATGGCAAAGGAAATCGTTATCAATGCCAAAACGCAGCGAACCTCTGTTTGTAACGCCGCAGAAAAACTGTTAATCCATCAGGATGTTGTTCCTGCGTTTCTTTCTGATATGTTGGACGAACTTTCACAACGGGGGGTAGAAATCATCGGTGATGTCAAGGTCTGTGCCTTGTATCCCGGCGCCTCTCTCGCAACGGAATCGGATTGGGAAACAGAATATCTGGATATGAAAATCGGCGTCAAAATCGTGGACTCTACAGACGATGCCATCACCCATATTAATCACTACAACAGTGGTCATAGCGAATCTATTATTACCCAAAACCAAGCAACTGCAAATCAATTCTTAAAGGAAATTGATGCCGCAGCTGTTTACCATAATGCATCAACCCGTTTTACCGATGGTTTTGAATTTGGCTTTGGTGCAGAAATCGGTATCAGCACCCAGAAGATTCACGCTCGTGGTCCCATGGGGCTCACCGCTCTGACCAGCAGCAAATATCAAATTTACGGAACAGGACAGATTCGAAAATAACCAAAGCTATAAACCCATATCACTGATCTTTTTCAAGTTGGCTCCGATGGTTTCCAAGGAATTGTAGAAATTTTCTCGCTCTTCCTCGGTAAGCCCGGTGCCTCCTTTTTCTACAGCTAATTTAATTCGTTCCCGAAGCGCAAATGTCATTTCCCTACCAAGTTCTGTAAGCGTAATCCTCGCTCGATATCCGTTGGCTGTTGTATTTTCTCTGCGAACCAACCCTTTTTCTTCCATAATGCGAATTGCACGGGAAACCTCTGCTTTATCTCTGGCGCACATCTCACAAAGTTTTGCCGAGGTAAGCCCCTCGTCCGTCTTATAGAGTGCAATCAAGTAAACAATATGGGTACCCTTTAATCCATAAGGTGCTAACTCCTCACCGGCAATTTTATTCCAATACGCCGACAATCTGGAAAGTGCCAATGTAAAGGTTTCAAATCTCCCAATCATGGATTTTCACCTCAAATCACAAGATGTTGTTATTTCAACATCTCTACTCTAACAAAAAGATGTTGATTTGTCAACATCTTTTTCTAATTTTTTTAATTATATCAAAAAACACCAATTTATGGTGATCTTGTTATTAAAAAACACTCCGGCATACGCCGAAGTGTTTTCTTCTTATCCAATCAATTCTTCATTATAATTTGCTCTGCAACCACCAATGAATTTGGGACGGGTTCTTGCCGCAATCACAATAGCCTCGCCAATGGTTTTCACAGAAAGACGAACGGGAACTGCCACTCTCTTTAGGTGCATTCCAATCAACGTGGCGCCAATATCAAGTCCGGCATCCGCCTTAATTTCTTCTAATGCAACCGGATCTTTGAAATGCTTATATGCTTCTGTAGCAAAAGAACCTCCTGCTTTGGGTGCAGGAACCACATTGACAATCTCCGCACAAGGAACCGCTTCTCTTTCTACAATAATTGCACGATTCAAGTGCTCACAACATTGTGCCGCAAGATAGATGCCTTTTTCGCAAAAAACACCATACAAACTCTCAAACAACACCTTCGCCGTATCAGGGCTGGAATCTGTTCCGATTTTGCTTCCCAGAACCTCACTGGTAGAGCATCCGATTACAACCACATCACCTTTTTTTAACCCGGCCTTTTCAATAAGTTCCAAGGCCGCTATTTTACATTCTTTTTCTATTCCAGTCAAATGAATCCCCTCTTCTCAAAACTACATACGTTTATTATACCACGGGAAAATGAAATAGTCAACGATTACTCCGTTTCAATTACACTTCCGAATTTTATGACATCAGATTATGCTTTTGAGCGAAATTCTTATTGACAATTTTCTACATTTATGTTATATTAAAATAAGTATATACATTTTTAGGAGGCGTATTGCTTTGAATCAACAGATTAAAACAAAGGATATGGTTTTGACCGCATTATTAATTGCCATCGGTATTATTATTCCGATATACTTTGGATTTCTTCGGGTAATTCTTCCGCCGGCATTTACCGCAACCATTATGGCTCATGTTCCTATTTTTATTGCCATGTTTATTTCACCTTGGTCTGCATTCTTTACAGCACTTGGCACAACAGTAGGTTTTGGTTTCAGCGGACTTGCTCCTGTCGTTGTTGTACGTGCTGCATCTCATGTGATTTTTGCCTTGATCGGCGCTTATATGATAAAAAGGAGACAGAACCTTCTTTTTGTTGGAATCATTACCGCACTTTTGCACGCTGTTTTTGAAGCACTTGTTGTATACTTATTCTTTATATTTGGTTTAACCACACCCAACACCGGAGAGTCTATTCTGCACACCGCATTCTATGTTACCGGTATCGGAACACTGCTTCACGATATCATCGACTATGTTATTGCATGTATCTTAGGCTTTGCTCTTGTTAAAGCAAAGATGCTCGCTCCACTCCCCGCTATTTGGAAAAAAGCATAATTGATTCTTATTTACATAAAAAAAGAGCAGAAATTTTTCTGCTCTTTTTTATTATTCAATATTAAATTCGCGCAACCTAATACCCAATTGGCAAAAGCCAGGAATAGCCTGCAAGATTCCTGAGAACGGTAAATGCCACTGCAAGCACAAAGGCAACAATCAAGCAGATATTTTCTGCCTTGGAAAATGCCGTGGTGCCATGTTTGACATAAATTACGCCTCGATAGATGCCCCAAGCAATTGCAATAGGAAGCAAAACAAACACATATGCATTACTGCGAAAAGCCAAAGGAAAATCAAGTTTTCCCAATGCCATAAACATTCTTGTAAGGCCACATCCCGGACAGTATTTATGAATAATAGCATAAAACACACAGGGAATTCTCCACTTTGTAAAGAGAACAAAAAAGAAATAAACAACACCAACAATTAAAAACCCTATGGTTTTCTTCCCTAATTTTCTCCAACGCGTCTTTTGTTCGTAATTTAAAGTCTCCACCGGAATCATCTCCCCAAAAATTACCAAGGCGGTACAAAACGTACCGCCGGTATAGTATTCTTATGCAAAATGTGTGTGCGAAGCAATCCACTTATAAAGTTTGGGAGTTACCCAGAAACCATAAATACCACAAGTAACAAAGGTAAGCAGAAGCCATACAATCCAGTTACCTAAAAGTTCGCCACCATTTCCATCAAAGCGAAGACGCTTGCCGTCAATGGTTGTATGTTCAATTACAAAACGATAAAGATAGCAAATACCCCAAGGTGCTCCAATGCCGCAAGTCAGGGATGTAATCAAACTGCACACAATAGACGCCGCAATGGTTTCAATCACTCCACCATCCCAGTCGGACATAGCCCATCCACCGGCAGGGCCACCTGCATATCCACCACCGGCAGGACCACCGGCATATCCGCCACCGGAACCACCTGCATAACTGGGAGCAGGTGCAGGAGCCGGCTGTTGATATACACGTGTACCACAATTTTCACAGAACGTAGAGCCCGGAGTTACGTTCTTACCACAATTTGAACAGATTGACATAACATAATCCTCCTCATTTGCAATCAAAGAATTGCTTTTTCAATATGTTACCATATTTCGACAAATATGTCAAATCTATTCTTATTCATATCAATGCCACACAGAACATCTGTGTGGCATTCTATAACACACTTTTCATCATTGAAACATCCGTGCAAAAAATCCTTTTTGGTCTTTCTTATGATTTTCGCTGTACAAAACTTCATCAATGGTCCCCTCAATAACCAATTGCCCATCATCCACATTTAATTTATGGATGCGAAACTCACTTCCAAACACCGTCATAGTTCCCATGGCGGTGTCTACCACAACCTTTTCCTCATCAAAACTAACAACCTCATCCACTGCAGTAATGGTTAGTTTTTCGCGGTTATCCATCGAAATGCTGTGCTTCCTCATCTCTTCCATGTACTCGCCTCCCATCTTGTCTATGGAAGATTCTATGCGAAGAATTCAAGGACTATGCCAATATCACACAAAATCCGCAAGAATACTGTTGCTTACATAAAGAAATTCCGGCTCAATTCGATACCGTCCATCTTGATACAACATGGTATTTCGATCAAGATTCTTACCAAGCACCTCGCCAAAAACATCGGTTAGGTTTTTTCCGAAACGCTTGAAAAATTCTCCCTCGTCAATTCCCTCTGTCATCCGTAATCCCAAAAAACAGAACTCACTCATTCGGTCTTGCTCTGATAAGAGAACCTTCTCACAGACTGCATTCCCATGTTCTGTTATCTGAGAACAATACTCTGAAATGCCACAAAGATTATCATATCGCATCTTGTTCACACAAGAATAGGCTCCTGCACCAAACCCCAAAAAGTCATCACATCGCCAGTATTTCATGTTATGCTGACTCTCTCTTCCCCGTTTTGCAAAGTTAGAAATTTCGTACCGCTGATACCCTGAATCAGCTAACTTATCAACACAAAGATCGTACATTTCTCCCACAGAATCATCATCAGGAAGATTAAGATTCATAGTTGCAAAAGGCGTCCCATCTTCCACTTTTAGCCCGTAACAAGAAAGATGTTCCGGTGCAAACTCAATCATAGTTTCCAACGTATTTCCCCAAGATTCAACGGTTTGATCAGGTAATCCGTACATTAAATCCACAGAGAGATTATCAAATCCAACCTGACGAGCATCTTGAAAACATCGAGTGAAATCCGCAAAACTATGAATTCTTCCCAAACGTTTCAATGTGCTATCATCAGTCGATTGAAGACCAATGCTCAGACGGTTGAAACCGGCAATATGTAATCTTCTAAGCCCTTCTTGATCAATGGTTCCGGGATTACACTCTGCCGTAATTTCACAATCTGCATCAAGAGCAAAGTGTTCCGTTACACAATTTAAAAGGTCGGCCAATTTCTCTGCCCCAATCGTTGTGGGCGTTCCTCCTCCAAAATAGATGGTGCTTACCGGCTCGCAACTGCCGTTTTTTGCAATTTCCTTCTTCAAAGCAGCGCAATACTCATCCATCATTGATTCCTTTCCTGCATAGGAGTTAAAATCACAATACAGGCATTTTTGCTTACAAAAAGGGATATGCAGATAAATTCCGAGGGACATATTGTTTCCTCCATTTCAAAAAGCCGGGAATCCCGGCTTTTTTCTTAGTCCAGTTTTAAGACGGACATAAACGCCTCTTGGGGGACCTCCACAGAACCCACCTGACGCATCCGTTTTTTACCTTCCTTCTGTTTTTCCAACAGCTTCTTCTTTCTGGAAATATCACCGCCGTAACACTTGGCAAGTACGTCTTTCCGCATTGCACGAACCGTCTCTCTGGCAATGATTTTTCCACCAATAGCCGCCTGAATGGGAACCTCAAACAACTGACGAGGAATTACATCTTTAAGTTTCTCGGCAATTCTCCTGCCTCGGCTGTAGGCGCGTTCCTTATGAACAATAAAGGAAAGTGCATCCACCATTTCACCATTCAATAACATATCCAGTTTCACAAGTTCGGACTGCTCAAAACACTTGAACTCATAGTCAAAGGAAGCATAACCACGAGTTCTGGACTTAAGAGCATCGAAGAAATCGTAAATAATCTCATTGAGAGGCAAATCATAGTTCAACGAAACTCGTGTGTCATCTAAATAGGTCATATCAATATAGTCACCACGACGCTCCTGACAGAGTTCCATGATGCTACCCACATATTCTTTCGGTGTCATGATAGATGCCCTTACAATGGGTTCCATCATAATATCAATCTCGGAAACACTGGGCATGTTAGTCGGGTTATCAATCATCAGTTCGGTTCCATCCGTCTTGATGATTTTATACTCAACCGAAGGTGCAGTTGTAACCAAATCCAAATTATATTCACGTTCCAACCGCTCTTGAATGATCTCCATGTGCAAAAGGCCCAAGAACCCACATCGGAAACCAAAACCCAACGCAATAGAGGTTTCTGCCTCAAAACGAAGTGCCGCATCGTTAAGTTGAAGTTTTTCCAAGGCTTCTCGCAAATCATCGTATCTGGCGCCATCCGCCGGATAGATACCGCAATAAACCATGGGCTTTACTTCTTTATAACCGGGAAGCGGTTCGTTCGTTCCATTCTCTACCGTGGTAACCGTATCACCAACGTGAACCTCTTGTACATTCTTGATGCTTGCCGCAATAAATCCAACCTCACCGGCGGAAATTTCCTTTGCAGGCACCATACCATTGGGATGAAGGTATCCGGTTTCCACCACATCAAAGGTAGCACCGGTTGCCATCATTTTGATTTGTTCACCGGCTCTTAACTTACCATCAATGACACGAACATAAACGATAACACCTTTATATGCATCGTAATAGGAGTCAAAAATCAATGCTTTTAGCGGAGCTTCTTCCTCTCCGGTTGGAGGCGGAACCAACTCTACAATTTTCTCTAAGACCTCTTCGATATTAATACCATTCTTAGCAGAAATCAAGGGTGCATTCTCACCATCAATGCCTATGACATCCTCAATTTCCTTCTTCACCTCATCCGGTCGTGCAGAAGGCAGATCAATCTTGTTGATTACGGGAACCAACTCCAAATCATGCTCCAAAGCAAGATAGGTATTGGCCAGGGTTTGTGCTTCAATACCCTGGGCTGCATCCACAACAAGAATGGCACCCTCGCATGCCGCAAGACTTCTGGAAACCTCATAATTAAAGTCCACGTGTCCGGGTGTATCAATCAAGTTAAGGGTATATTCTTCCCCATCCGATGCCTTATATAACAACTTCACCGCACGGGCTTTGATGGTAATACCACGTTCCCGTTCCAGATCCATGTTATCTAAGATTTGTGCCTGCATCTCCCGTTGGGTCAGTGCACCCGTCTTTTCAAGCAAGCGATCTGCTAAGGTACTCTTACCATGGTCAATATGAGCAATAATCGAAAAATTCCGAATTTTTTCTTGGCGGTTCTGCATTCTGTTTCCTCACATTCTTTATGAAATCCAATGACAAAATCGTCGTTACTTATTTTTGATGAAAAGGCCGAATATGTCGATGGTGTTTGTTGCCATGCTCCTTGGCATGTTCCAACTTCAAGTGTCGACGCATCTTCACCTCGTCAGGCATAGGCTTAATATCTCCTGCTGCTCTCAATGCATTCCGTGTAAGCAGCGGGCCTACCAGTTCATAAATCAACACCGCAAACAAGGTAATGTTTCGGATCAGGTTACCCTCTGCACCCAACTGCATTGCGGTAGTACACATTCCCAATGCAACACCTGCCTGGGGCAACAACGTGATACCCAGATACTTACAAATTTCAGGAGAACACTTGGTTGCCTTGGCACTTGCATAGGAACCATAATACTTACCCAAAGAACGGAAGATAATGTAAACAACACCGATAATTACAATGGCGCTATCCATAAATACGCTCATTTCCAACTCCGCACCACTGATTACAAAGAAAAGTGCACAAAGAGGAGATGACCACTTATCTGCCGCATACATCAAATCATGAGACAAGGGACAAATGTTACAAAAGACAGTACCAAGCATCATACATACAAGCAAAGAAGAAAATCCAATATGAACAGGACCAATTTCAAACCGAATCATAGAAAGTGCAACGGTAAGAAAAACAAATGCAATGGTCATATTCAGACGATTGGTGTTAGAGTTGAACATTTTCTCAAGTTGAGTCAGAACCCATCCCATGATTGCACCCAAGGATAGTGAAAGTACAATTTCTACCAAGGGATTCACAATAATAGAAATAACATCTACATTACCGGTTACCAACGTTTTGGAAACACCGAATAAAATTGCAAACACGATCAATCCCACTGCATCATCCAGCGCAACAATGGGAAGCAACAACTTTGTCAAAGGACCTTCTGCCTTATACTGACGGACAACCATCAGGGTTGCCGCCGGTGCCGTTGCAGTTGCAATGGCAGACAATGTCAAAATTTGAGCAGTGGTAATTTTCCCCGGCATAAGCATCCGTAATCCAAACAATGCAATGGATACAAAGATTGTTGCCACAACGGCTTGAAAAATACCGATCACAAATGCCTGCTTACCAATTTGTTTCAAATCGGACACTTTAAACTCACTACCAATAGAAAAGGCAATAAACCCAAGTGCTACCTCTGAAATTAGGGAAAGTTTTTCCACCGCATCGTGGGTGGAAAATCCGATACCATCAATGTGCAATGCACCCAAACAATAGGGACCAATCAAAACACCTGCGATCAGGTATGCCGTAACCGAAGGTAGTTTTAATGGTTTGAATGCTCTGGTCATCAAAAGACCTGCCAGTAATGCAATTGAAATTGCTAACAACGAACTCATCATAATCTGTCATCTCCATAATATGTTTTATTTAAACCCAAATTGATATTATATCACAGGAATATCTTAAAGTCAATGAATTATACCATAGTTTCTTCACGATGTTCACCACGAAGTGCGTGATCTACGCTCCAGTAGAAATTATCTTTTCCAACTGCATCACAAACACCGCTTCGTTCCATCATGGTCATTACACTGTTAGATACCGCACAGATATAGACCGGAATATTTTGCGCCATGAGTGATTCCACCAGCTCTAAAAATGCTTGTGCACCGGAAATATCCATGTAAGAAACGCCTCTCATGGAGAAAATGACCGAAGATTTATCCGCTACTTTTTCTTCCATGTCTGCAATTGCCTGTGCATTTGCAAAAATGATAGAACCACAGATATAAGCAACCATGGCATTCTTATGTACTTCCGAGATCTCAGTGTCTTTCCGGGACATTCTCTCCGGCTTAACACGATCGTAGTTGATTTCAATTCTTGCCAGTCGATTAACCAAAAGAATCAATGCAACCACAATGCCAATTACAATAGCAATCGTTAAATCAAAGATGATGGTTGCAACCATTGTCACAATAAACTTCAATGCTGCCCCTTTAAACTTTCTGGAGAAGATATAGGAAATTGTCTCCCATTCGTTCATTCTCCATGCAGTTACAAGCAAAACGCCTGCCAATGCAGACAAGGGAATGTTGGACATAACCGGTCCCAAAACCAGCATGGAAATCAAGAGCACTACCGCATGGAACATACCGGTCAAACGGGTATTGGCTCCGGATTTGATTGCAACACTGGTACGGGCAATGGCCGCAGTTGCCGGAATACCGCCAAACAACGGAGAAAGAATATTACCAATACCTTGGGCAATCAATTCACGGTCATTATCCAACCGAACGCCGGTCATTCTTCCTGCACTTGCACCACAAAGGAGACTTTCTACCATGCCAAGAGCCGCGATACTGATTGCAGGTGTCAAAAGGCCTCCAATGGATTTAGGATCAAAGCCTGCAAAAGAAAATCTTTCTTCCAGCATCAAGGAAGAGGGGATTTCTCCCACAACTCCCACAGGAAGAGAGAAAATCATGGATGCAGCCGTAGCCAAAATGATGGCAATTAAAGATGCAGGCACAACGGCGTTCCATTTTTTTGGGAAGAACACCATAAATAAAATAACCACAATACCTATGATAACTGCCGTCCAGTTAGGATCAAACCCATTGGTGAAGTAACTGGCAAATTTAGCAACTGCAGATTCTCCCACTGATGTGACCCCAAAGAAATTATCCAACTGTCCAAGTGCAATGATCACCGCAATGCCCGATGTAAATCCGGAAATAACCGGCATGGGAATAAACGCTGTTAATCTACCCAATCGGAACACACCGGCAAGCACTAAAATAATACCTGCCAAGATGGTGGCGACAAAAACACCACTCATGCCGTATTTTGCAATGATGGACATCAAAATTGCCGCCATAGCGCCGGTGGGACCTGAAATCTGATAAAACGCACCACCAAACAAACTAATGGCAAAACCACAGATAATTGCCGTCAAGAGTCCCGATGCCGCCGTTGCACCACTGCTGACACCGAAAGCCAACGCCAAAGGCAACGCTACAGCCGCAACGGTCAAACCTGCCATCAAATCCTTAGAAAAGCGCTTTGCATTATAACCTGCAAACTCCGTTCTTAAATCACTTACATACTTCTTAAACATCTTTTTATCTCCTTACAAGTTGCATTTATTATCCGTTTCCCAACAGATTCTTATGTTAAAGTTCTACGGTTTCGCCCGGCTTGACGCAGTAGTTCGTCATATTTTCACGGAACCATACTGTCTGACAAGAGGGGTTGTAAACCCTTGTTTTTTCATAGTTGGTCTGCAGACTCTCATAGGCCTTTACATAGTCATAAATTTCAATATTGGTAGCATACCAGATATCATCCCTGCCACCCATAAATTCTGCAAACTTCTCAATTACTTCCCAGTTGTCCTTATCATCAAACTCGTAGCTGTGTCCCCACAGATAGAACATCCATGAATTCATATTTCGACTTGGCTTGACAAACTCCTCTGCCAACTTCATCAAGTTTTCGTTGTTATGATGGCAGGTTGGATGCAGAGTCAGCCAGTTATCCGGAAAGGAAAACCATTTTTCATTATACCCTTCTTCACATTTAGACTTGGTGGTTCTTGCATAGGCAATGCCACACATACCAAGAATTTTTATCACCTCATCGTTGTATGTACCGAATGGATACGCCATACCACGGGCAATATTGCCATAGGTTTTCTCAATATCCTTTCTATCCTCGATGATTTCACGGATTACCTCGCTGGAATCCAATTTTTCAAGCCATGGGTGGGTCAGTCCATGAACTGCTACCTCGTGTCCGGAATCAGCATAAAGCTCAATGGACTCGGAGCGTTTCATTTTTTTATAATAATTCTCTCCCCGTTCTGTCTCTTCTGGGAGATAGGTTCCGCTGCAAATGTTAAAGGTTCCCTTGAGCCCGTACCGATCCATAATCTCCATTAGCCGCTTATCCTGTATCACACCATCATCGTAACTCAAGGTAAGCACTTTCATTTTTCCGTCTTTTAACACCATCTTCATAAAAAAGCCTCCTTGTTATCTTATGATTTTATCAAACACCAAATCAATTTCTTCTTGGGTCAGGGTGATATCTGCACCTCCTAAGGAATCCATCATCTGGGACACCGTTCTGCTTCCGATGACGGGAAATACCTCGGGAGATTGAAAAGAGCAAAAAGCTCCGCAAATCAACGATGCAACACTGCAGGAATACTTTTGGGCAAGTTCCTTCATCACCGCCAGTTTTTGTAGATTTTCTTCACAGAGATATCGGTCACGTGCCTTTTGAGACAATGCTTCTTCTCCCTGCTCTGCCATTTTGGAGAAGAACCCCTTTGCCTGAGAGGAATATGCAACCACGGGTAAATTCTCCCTCTGATAATATGCATATTGCTCTGGCTCCATTCCCACAAGTCCTGACCGCTCCCCCTTGCAGTAGGCAGGATTGAATCGAATCTGACTGGCTTCAAAACCTTGCAGGTTCTTTTGCCTAGCGTAGTTCTGACCTTCTTCCACCCGCTTCGCAGTCCAATTGGAAGCACCGAAGTTTTTGATTTTTCCTTCCTTCACAAAGTCGTTAAGAAGTTCTATCAATTGCCCTGCGGGGGTTACTTCATCGTCACGATGGAGCCAATAAAAGTCAATGCACTCTGTATCAAGCGTCTTCAGACTTAACTCCAAATCATATCGAAGTTCTTTTTCTGAAATCCGAATCTTGTCCGGCGCATCCGCCGTGGGGTATCCGCCTTTGGATGAAATCAACATCTCGGTGGCGTTTCTGCTCTTTCTCCACTTGGCAACAATCTCCTCTGCTCTGCCATCGGCATAAAGCCGAGCAGTATCAATATGGGTTCCGCCCATCTCCCGGAACTTGTCCATCATGGAAAAGGCGGTATCTATACTGATTCCATCTCCAAAATATGCGGTTCCCAAAAGAATTTTTGAACTCTTTTTCCCAAACACATCCGAATATTTCATGTAAATACCTCCGTGTAAAATTTCTTTCAAAAAGGTTTCTTAAATGCACTTATTGGACACTTTTTCTAAATTGATTACTTCATCTACCACACCTTCATAGAATTCCGGTTCGTGACTAACCAACAGAACGGTGCCGCGGAACTCCTTCACTGCTTTTTTAAGTTCTTCCTTTGCGACAACATCCAAATGATTGGTAGGCTCATCCAGCACCAAAAGATTCACATCTTTGAGCATCAATCGACACAACCGAACCTTGGCATTTTCTCCACCGGAAAGCACTTTCATTTGAGAGGTAATGTGTTGTGTTGTAAGTCCGCACCGAGCGAGAGCGGCTCTTACTTCTGCATTGAGCATGGAGGGATATTCGTCCCAAATTTCCTGAAGCGCCGTCTTATCACTGGTGGATTCCTCTTGTTCAAAATAGCCTTCCTGCACAAACTGGTCTCTTGTAACAACCCCTTCATAGGGCGAAATAATACCAAGCAAAGTTTTCATCAAGGTAGACTTTCCGATACCATTGGTTCCTTTGATGGCAATCTTCTTGTTCCGCTCGATTACAAGATTAATGGGACTTGTAAGAGGCTCTGTGTATCCAAGCACAAGATCCTTTGCCTCAATTACCACTCTGCCTGTGGTTCGTGCCGCTCGGAAAGAAAAGGACGGTTTTATCTTTTCAGGCGCAATGGTGATAACATCCATCTTATCCAATTGTCGTTGTCTTGACCGTGCGAGTGTAGCGGTAGCCGCCCTTGCTTTGTTTCTTGCCACAAAATCCTCTAAGTCGGCAATTTCTTTTTGTTGCTTATTATAAGCCTGCTCGATTTGTCGTTTCTTTAATTCATACATCCGCTCAAAGTTATGATAGTCTCCCGTGTATCTTGTAAGGATACAATTCTCAATATGATAAATCACATTAACCACGTCATTGAGGAACGGAATATCATGAGACACAAGAATAAATGCGTTTTCGTAATTTTGCAGATAGTTTTTCAACCAGACAATATGGTTCTCATCCAAGAAGTTTGTAGGCTCGTCCAGAATAAGAATCATGGGATTCTCAAGAAGAAGTTTTGCAAGCAAAACTTTGGCACGCTGACCACCTGAGAGTTCGGTCACATCCCGATCCAGCCCAATCTCATTAAGACCAAGTCCGTTGGCACACTCCTTAATTTTGGAATCCAAAACATAGTACCCTGCTGTATCAAGGATTCCCTGAATTTCTCCCACATCCTCCATCATTTCTGCTACCTCTTCATCAGAGGCATCTGCCATCTTATCATAGATGGAAAGCATCTCGTTTTCCAAATCTGTCAAATAGCAAAAGGCATCCCGAAGAATATCGTAGATGGTTTTTCCCTTCTCTAACGTGGAATACTGATCCAAATATCCTGTGGTAATGTGTCGGCACCACTCAACAGTGCCTGAATCAGGTGTCAACTTTCCTGTAATAATATTCAGGAAGGTGGACTTACCCTCACCGTTTGCACCCACCAAACCGATGTGCTCACCTTTCAGCAACCGGAAGGATGCGTGATCTAAAATTTCACGACCACCAAAACCGTGGGTTACATTTTCAACATTTAAAATACTCATCTGTCTTTCCTTTTCTTTTGTTCTATCATTTTAGATTTTTTCGTGATAACTCGTCCTTTTTTTCTATAATGTCCGACATCCACATAGCGATACATAAGGTTTAGATGCAAACCTTTTGGGCGATAGTTCGTGTCAAGTCAGGCGAACAGTGAATAATAGGACCTACTATTTTATACCTTTATTTTCACTGATTTTCCTTAAACACTTTTATTTAGAACCCGCGAGAATACTGGATTTTCTCGCACCCGATAGTATATGTAAATATCAAAATCGGCAAACTAATGTTTATTCATTCTTTAATATGTTTTCTCTGATATAATTCCTGAATTATAAAGAAATATGAGTTTTTTTAAATCATCTATAGTATTCAAAAGACTTTTCCCTTTGTCGGTGTCCCGCACGAGCAGTCGTTTGTTTACCTTTTCAACCACATTTTTTTGTGACACCATTTCACAGTTTTGTTCAACAATTGAATCTATACTTTCAAATGGTGAATGTGATGTAATAGCAAGCCCATAAGAATTATAAATGAGGGTATATCCCGCAATTCCTGTCTGCTTACGATATGTAGTTGACATTCCTCCGTCAATAAGGATAAGCTTGCCGTTTGCTTTTATTGGACTTTCTCCATCTTTAAATTTAACAGGAATATGCCCGTTTATTATATGCCCGTTTTCGTGGTTTATGTCAAATTCCGTCATTATTTTATTACATATTTCTTCATTGTTCCACAAATTAAAATACGGCTGTTTTTCCTCCTTGTGAGCTTTTTTATCGTCTATATACAACCTCTCAAAAGTAGCCATTCTTTTCTTTCCAAAAAGTGGTGAAAATGGCGAACACCACAAATACCACGCAAAATCTGATGCATTGCCACCTTTCTCTTTATATGCTTTGCGTAGTTTTTTCTCACATAAATCGATATATGCTTTTCCACAATACTTTTTATTATCGTGAACAAATACTGAGAAATCACCATTTTTATCTATTGGAATACATCCGTGATACAGAAGATTTCCGTTATAGCACAGATAAATGCTTCCCTTGGAAAACATAAAATTAAGATGTTTCTTAATTTTTTCATTGTTTCTAAAGCTATGTGCGAGTGCATCCATAACCTCTTTTTCATCAGGTGTAAGCTCAAATGGAGCCTTTTCATCTACAGTTGGGAATTCATCTGTATTAAGTTTATATCCCTGCCAGGTATTCTCTTTGAAATTTATTTTATCAAGTCTTGTTTTTTCTGTCATCAAAAAATCAGTTCTGGACTGCATCAAGTTGTCCTCAAGCTTAAATCTTATCACCGAGATTGCCTTGTACATTTTTTCAATACTATTTTTAGCAGTATAGTTTTTATTTGCAAAATGTTCAAGAGTGCGCAGGCTGATACCGTAACCCTCTTCTAAAAAGTCGATGTTTTCATATTTCAGACTGTTTGCAATTGCTACGCTGATGCATACTGGCGAACCCATCATTGCACCCATCCATACAACATCGTGATTCCCCCACTGAATGTCAATATTATCAATATCAAGAAGTGTATCTAAAACAATGTCCGGTCTGGGGCCTCTGTCAAAAATATCTCCCACTATATGCAGATGGTCTATGGAAAGTTTACGGATGACAGATGATATTTCCCCAATAAAGTCGTCAGCACAACCAAGATTAATTATTGTTTCAATAATTTTATTATAATATTTTCCTTTATTGATATTTTTTGAATCACAGTTAAGAAGTTCATCGATTATGTATGCATACTTTTCCGGAAGAGCTTTTCTCACTTTTGAACGGGTATATTTGCTGCCTGCTACTCTGCATATTTCTACAAGTCTTAGAAGATTTTCCTCCAACCAGGCTTTCTCCCCCAAGTGTTTCTTAAGCACCTTTTCGGGATAATATATAAGGTTGGCAAGTTTTATCTGCTGCGCTGTGGACAGTTCATCGCCGTACATATCACGGATTTTGGCTCTGATAACACCTGACGCCGTACGCATAACATGTATAAAATGCTCATGCTCGCCATGAATGTCACTTATAAAATGTTCCGTCCCCTTAGGCAAACCTAGTATTGCTTGAAGATTGATTATTTCAGACATCACATCTTTTTTTGTGGGCCACTTTTCAGCAAGTAATTTGTAATACTTCATCTCATCTAAAACACTCATAACTAACTCCTTTTTATATTTTTCGTTGCAAAAAAAACACACCTTTTCCAAAACTTATATCATCTTATGCTTTTCTTCAATAAGTTACCCCTATTTTGATAAAATTCGTTATCTCCCGACATAATTCTTACTCGTGTCAAGTCAGGGCCAAAAAATTTATACGGTCTTCCTCTGTGCCCCACATACCTTCTTAACTAAAATTTTTTATCCATAAAAATGTTTCTTCTATAGCAGGTCTTATTTCTATTTGATTTCCCTGAAAAACACTGATGCCACAGGGTTTATCAACAATTTCTCCAACTAACTGAGGTTCGTGTTTGCCGCATGGGAAGGTTCGAAGGTAAGCCGCTCCACCATTTTCTCTAATCAAATCAACAAATTTCTTTGTGGTTTCATAAGAAACAGTTTCATCATCTATGCAATGCCAGAATTTTACCGGAACAGGATAAACTTCTGCTCTCCTGTTTTTTGCCGGATTATACCCCGATATTTTTTTCTCATCATAAATGTATTCACCTGATGAATCCATATCTAATCTGTAAATTTTCCCTAATGCGGTTTTTGGCAACCCATCACTCCAGGGGTGTAAAAATATTTGATTATATGTATCCAACACCGGACAATAAGCAGAGTGTGCTACTACCGGAATCAAGCCACTCAAAACCAGGTTTGTGCTACTTATTCCACCCATGGAACCACCATGTATAAAAACCTCTGGTTTTAAATTAAAACGCTCCATACAGTAGTGATATGCTTTAACATAACTTCTAATTGCGATGGGACTTCCGATATTATTACGAATATCAATACCTTTTTTCTCTGCATACTCAAGCGGCAATCCATTCACATCCATAATTGCATAACCATTTGCCACAAGATATTGAGTCAAAGCCTGATGTTCAACTTGTGAATCGTCCGTTGTAACTGTTCCACCCGCCCCATGACAATTAATTACTAATCTGGTTGCAGCTCCGTTTTCAGAATAATTCTCGGGAAGAATAATAAAGCCATTATCTTCATAAATTTGTTCAAAATCTTGTTGTCTATCTGTGACTAAACTTTCATCACTCAAATTGCAGTTTACTTGTATAGAAAAACGATGTATCTTATTTTTCATAATAAAAACTCCTCTTCAACAATTTATCCATTAAAATCAACATACAATTTATCTTCCGATAGTCCTGAAAAAGTCCTTTCTTATCCTTTAATCCACAAGGATAAGGGCAATGAATGCAAGCATTTCATCACCGGTGTTTTGAATACCATGACCCTGACCTGACGGGGTGAAGGAAACCATCCCCGGAACAATATCCACCTTGGTTCCATTGTCATTATAAACCCCTTGACCGGAGAGGAAGAAAAATGTTTCACTTTCTCCCACATGCATGTGATACTCTACCTCTTCTCCCGGCGGAATCTGAATCATAGAGTAAAGACGGATTCTGGGATCCCATGCATCAAAATCTGCAAGGTTGGTCTTAAGCATTTTTTCTTTTCCCTCGTTGTTAAGTTTTGTTTGTGTGGTTAACTCTTCTATTTTTTTATACATACAAAGCATCCTCCTACCATCAAAAATTTTTTAGCATTACAACCATTGATACGCTATGCTTATTCAAAAACCGCTTCGAATCTGTAGATTGGCATTCCTTGCTCCGAAAACAACTGTTCATACTCTGTCATAACATTCCATTCACAGGGTTTTGCGTGCAGATCAAAAGAGATATTCTTTAATTTTATATTCATATCACAAAATTCATTCAGGGAAAATTCAAACAAGTTTTTATTATCCGTTTTGAAATGAATTTCACCATTTTTCGGCAGCAAGCTCTGATAAAGTTCAATGTATCGTCTATGTGTCAATCTTCTTTTGGCATGTTTGTTTTTGTGCCACGGGTCACAGAAATTAATGTAAATTCTGCTACATTCGCCGGGCATTACAATCTCCTCAAGAAGGTCCGCATTATCACAAATAAAACGTATGTTGGTAAGCTCTGCATTTCGCGCCTTCTCCATGGCCAAAAGTGCCACATCCATATTCTTTTCAATGGCAATAAAATTAACATCAGGATTATTTTTTGCAGTTTCGGTGATAAACCTACCCTTTCCGCAACCAATTTCCAGGTAAAGCTTGTTTTCATTCCCGAAAACATCCGACCATTTACCCTTGGGGAAGGATCCTTTCATCACCAAATCACCGCAGTTTTCGATACGCTCATCACGGTGTTTTTTCTTTCTCATTCTCATAACATCACACCTTTTCTCTCAACCGTTTTCTGTTCGGTCTCATGGATTCGTAATTCATCATCAAACAAATTTTTAGTTTAAAAATCTTCAAACTACACCATTTTCCATTATATACCTAAAGGCGCAAAAAAACAACCCTTTGAAAGGGTTGTTTTCGTTACAAATTAGTTAAATTTAGGGAGATAGTCGCCGTGGACTTCGATCATCTCGTCCACCATCTTTTTGATAGAGTCGATATCCAGTTCTGCCGCGGTGTGCGGATCCATCATTGCCGCCTGATAGATATGCTCCTTCTTTTTGGTTCTTGCCGCTTCGATGGTCAAAAGCTGAACATTGATGTTGGTGCGATTCATTGCTGCACAAATTTCTGGCAGCGGGCCTACATGACAGGGCATGATTCCGCTACCATTCACCAGACAGGGCACCTCGACACAGGCATTCTCCGGCAGGTTGGAAATCAGGTGTCCGGTATTCAGGACGTTACCGCCAATCTGGTAGGGAATGTTCTCTACGATTGACTGCAGAATTCTTGCCGCGTACTCGTGGCTCATTTCGTGTTCCTTGACACCATTTTCCACCATCTCGGCATACTCTTTCTTCCAACTTTCAATCTGACTGATACAACGTCTGGGATATTCATCCAGAGGAATATTGAATTTCTCAATCAACTCGGGGTACTTGCTCTTGATGTAGAAAGGATTGTACTCTGCATTATGTTCGCTGGACTCGGTGCAGTAGTAACCGAAGTTACGAATATAGTCCATACGAACCTTATCTTTCTTCTCGGGGTCTGCTATGTAGGCATCAACCCGCTTTTTGATTTCGGGGTAAAGGTCAACACCATTCTTGTCTTTAATCTCCAAGAGCCATGCCATATGATTGATACCGGCAATCAGTTCCTTGCGACCTTCGATTTTATCTTCCATATCAAGACTCTTTAACAAACCATCGGTACAAACCTGAACGCTATGACACAAACCGATGGTTTTTACATTGGTATATCTCTGCATATACCCGGTGAGCATTGCCATGGGATTGGTGTAGTTCAGGAGCCATGCATCAGGGCAGACCTCTTCCATATCTCTTGCAAAGTCTTCCATGACCGGAATGGTACGAAGAGCCCGCATAATTCCACCGATACCCAAAGTATCTGCGATGGTTTGTCGCAAACCATACTTCTTGGGAATTTCAAAGTCGGTAATGGTGCAAGGGTCATATCCGCCAACCTGAATGGCATTTACCACAAAATCTGCATCCTTCAGTGCCGCCTTGCGGTTTTCCACACCCAGATAACATTCGATTTTTCCAAAACCGCCTTTGGCTTTCCGGATTGCCTCCAGAATCACCCGGCTTTCTTCCATTCGTGTTGCATCAATATCATAAAGAGCAAAAGTACTGTCCTTCAAGGAGTCCACACACATACAGTCCCCAATCACTCTTCTTGCAAAAATAGTGCTTCCGGCACCCATAAATGTCAACTTCATAAAAATTTCCTCCAACATTTAGTTTATGCCTTGATTATACCTTGACAATCAAAAAATAAAAATGGTATAATGTTTTCAAAATTTGTCATTTTGTTGTTTTTTAGAGAGGATTGGTCTTCTTGTCTCATGCTATTTCTTTTCCCAACGAAAACTACCAAGGATTGAATCCTATCCAGTTTGGTTACCAGAAATGCGAACCGTTTTATTCTTATGGACCGCTTGCACGCACCTGCTATGTGTTCCATTTTGTTGTGTCCGGATGCGGAACCTTCCGCACAGAAGATCGGGAATACAAGGTGAAGGCAGGAGAAATGTTTACGATTCGTCCTTTTGACGAAACTTACTATCAGGCAGATGGAGAGGATCCTTGGAACTACATCTGGATTGGCTTTCAAACCGACGCCCCACTTCCTATAGATCTTCCTGACGTAATCTCCTGTCCGGAGGCTCTGCCCATCTTTCAACAGATGAAAAACTGTAAAACCATGGAACAGGGCAGAAGCGCGTATCTCACCGCTCGAATTTGGGATTTATTTTCCATTCTCCTTGCCAAGGAACCCCACACGCCAAACTATGTGGAAAGCGCCCTTGCCTACATTCACGGAGAATATATGATAGGCATTACCATCGAAGAAATTGCAAGACGATTGAATCTGGATCGCACCTATTTCTATTCAATTTTCAAGAAAAAGATGGGAATGTCCCCAAAAGAATACTTGCAGAATTATCGTTTGAATATTGCCACATCTCTGATGGCAGACAAGGGAAAGAGTGTCTCGGTTGCGGCATATTCCGTGGGGTATCCTGATATTTTTAGTTTCTCCAAAATATTCAAACGGAAGTATGGTATGTCTCCAAAAGAGTATATAGAATCCAGACAGAAAAAGAACCGTTCCTAAGAACGGTTCTTTTTGTTGTTTAGAAAATATTCTGATTCTCCCGATAGCTTCTCCATACATTTTCAAAGAAGTCATCATCATCGGGAATGGGTCTGACGGGGCGCCAGCAGACATTCCACTTGCCATCCTCCATCCATACTTCCTGAACCTTACCACGATTCTCGGGGTTCTCTTCTTTGAAGCGAAACTTCTCATCCAACCCCTCACGAAGGCTTCCCTTTTCATCATAGTAAAGAGAGGAGCCACGGGTATCTGCCGCCTTCTTGCTGTAATCCACCATAGCAGTCAGACATGCAATCTGAGTCAAAAGAACATCCTTCAATTTACAATAAAGGAACAACTGACCCGGCTTTTCTACACCTGCAATCGAGGTAATGTTTGCCAACTCCTCAGCAGTTTGTTCGATGGCAGCTGCCATCATCTCGGGGTTACGAATCGCCGAAGCATGGTCACTCATGGTGCGTTGTGCCTTTGCAAGCAGAGTGTCAACGTTATACGCCTTACCCGACAC
>JAZRQC010000016.1:0-5537 GCA_045649565.1 Ructibacterium sp. | reverse complement strand
ATCTGCACCCGAATCTGCGAAGGGGAATGACACTTATGTACACAAAGTACACGCCTGCCATTCCCCTTCTTGTTTCGAGCACATCTCACTAAATTTTCTGCGCGAGTGTATTAGGAAATTCAGCAATCTGCGCGAGTGGTTGATGGAAAGTCAGACATCTGCGTCCGTTTTATCGACTCGGCAGGACAGTCACGTACTGTAGGGGAGGGGCTTGCTCCTCCCGTGAAAACCTTTTTGCCAAGCTATGCGGGAGGAGCAAGCCCCTCCCCTACAACCCATAAGAAAATATTGAATTAAAAAAAGTCGGCGTTTGCCGACTTTTTTCTTTTGTTCTTCATTATTCCTTGCCCTTACTCCACCACATTCCGTATCCATTTTCCCCCACGGAATCGGAGGAGGGAGAGGATCAATTTCACGATTTCCTCTACACTCATAATCATATAGCAGGTAATCAGGGGCAGACCGAACACCAAGCCCGAAAGGGCCACCACCGGCACGCCGATACCCCAAAGGGAGCCAATATCAATCATGGCGGCAGTTTTGGTATCGCCACCGTTTCGGAACACGCCCACAATCAACAAGAAGGTGGTGGACTTCACAATCATCAGAATGGCGGTGACCAAAAGCATATCCATAGCCAGGTCGTGTACCCCTGCCGATACCTCATAGGGAAGTAGCATCAAAGGTCTTGCCAACACAAAAATTCCGCAGAAAACCGTGGAAAATACCAACGTCAGCACCGTCAGGCGCTTGGCGTAGAGGAAAGCCTCGTCCTTCTTGCCTGCTCCTACCGCCTTGCCAATAAAGACCCCGGCGGCATTGCCACCGCCGTGGAAGAAGACCAGCATCAACCGCTCAATGTTCTGGACAATGGTGACCACCACCATAGCATCGGGACTGATCCGAGCAAATACCCAGGAATAGGCGGTAATCCCCAGCGCCCAAGCCATCTCGTTGAGAATGACCGGGGTTGCAGTTTTCCAGAATTTTCCAATCAAATCCCTAGGAATATCGAAAAGTTCCCGGAGCTTTGCCGCCTGGAGCATTTTTTTGCCATAGATTACTGCAATCATAAACGCCATTTCGGTGACTCTTGCAATGACGGTAGCAATGGCGGCACCTTTGATCCCTAAGGCAGGTGCGCCCAGGTTTCCGAAGATGAGCACCCAGTTAAAGAAGATGTTCACCACCAGACCGATGGCGCGGTCTAAGAAAGGAAGACCTGCATGTTCACTGCAACAGACACTCATATCAAAGGCAATGGTAACTGCGGTGGCAAGGTAGCCTATGGAGACAATCCGTAGATAGGAGATTCCCTCTGCCATAACGTCAGGACTTGCCTTGAATGCCTGAAAAATTTGTTTCGGGAAGAATTGTGCCGCCAAAACAAAGAGGAGGGAGAGGGCGGTTGATAAAATCAGGTTAAGCCCCAACACCCGCCGCATTCCCTTGATGTCCCGGGTTCCCCAGAACTGGGCGGCAAAGACTCCGGCACCGCAACTGATGCCGAAGAGAAAGACGGTAAAGAGAAAATAGACCTGATTGCCAATCCCCACCGCCGCAATGGCGGTTTCCCCCAGTTGTCCCACCATAATGGTGTCGATGAGGTTCACCAGTGAGGAAATCAATTCCTTCAACGCCATGGGAATCATCAATAGAAAGAATTTTTTGTAGAAATGTTTCATGATATCACCTGATGCAAATAAATTTTATTTCCCTTGCCGGACCCCGTTGCGCCGGCCTAGCCCCGGCGCCGTTGTTCCGCCTATCGGCGGAGCCAAAAAAGGGGGCAATGCCCCCTTAACCCCCCATTATTTATCACGTAGTTTCCGGAAAATATGGGGTTTCAAAAGGGGGAACCCCTTTTGTCGGATCCACCCCGAAGGGGAGGAACGAACCGCTCGGGTGGGCGAGCGGAATTGGGCAAGGCAAGAAAAAAAGAATAATTTCAGATAAAGTAAGTGGAAAATAGAAAAAGTAAATTTATAAAGTTATCTTACTCTTCAATATTTCGCTACAGAACAAACCTCGTGGCTCGGCAACATGTGGTAAATCTTTACCACGGATTATGCCCGGCAATGGGTGAAGCGCCACGCTTCAATGTCCCGCATGGTCAGGCTAATCCGTTTTTTCGCCACGTCGCAGGCGAGAACCTTTACCTTCACAATATCCCCGATGGAAACCACGTCGGTGGGATGCTTTACATACTTGTCCGAAAGCTGAGAGATATGTACCAGACCATCCTGATGAACGCCAATATCCACAAAGGCGCCAAAATCAATAACATTCCGCACCGTTCCGGTGAGAATCATACCCTCTTTCAAGTCCTCCATACTCATCACGTCGGAGCGGAGGAGGGGTTGTTCCACCTCGTCACGAGGGTCACGACCCGGCTTCACCAGTTCAGACAGAATATCTGTCAGGGTAGGAATACCGACCCCAAGGCTCTCTGCCAGAGCAGGAATTCCTGCCTTTTCCGCCTTGGTCTTAATATCCCCTAAGTTCCGTGCCTTCACATCCTCCATGGTGTAGCCAAGCTTCTCCAAAAGCCCCTTGGCGGCATCGTAACTCTCAGGATGTACCGAGGTATTATCCAAAATATTCTTTCCGTCCTTAATCCGCAAAAAGCCTGCACATTGCTCGAATGCCTTGGGACCTAATTTCGGCACCTTTTTCAGTTGTGCCCGGGAGGTGAAAACACCCTCCTCGTCACGGTAGGCAACAATATTCTTAGCAATGGCAGAGGAAATGCCCGAAATATGGGTCAAAAGGGGCCAGGAAGCGGTGTTTAAGTCTAC
Organism: Ructibacterium sp.; assembly: GCA_045649565.1. Classification (GTDB taxonomy): domain Bacteria; phylum Bacillota; class Clostridia; order Monoglobales; family Monoglobaceae; genus Ructibacterium. The sequence continues at coordinate 2,739 of JAZRQC010000016.1, read as the reverse complement.
GCCGACACTGTTCACGGCATCTTCCACAACGCCGCCTAAGGACTCTTCTAAGCGTTTTTGGTTCATATCGTGCTGATACTGACCAACCCCAATGGCTTTGGGCTCAATCTTCACAAGCTCTGCCAAAGGATCCTGAACCCGACGGGCAATGGAAACGGCGCTTCGTTGGGTTACGTCAAAGTCAGGGAACTCCTCGGTTCCCAATTTGGATGCGGAATAGACCGATGCACCTGCCTCGTTGGTGATAATATACCGAACCTTGGTGCCGGGAATGGTCTTTAAAAGCTCTGCCACAAACATCTCAGTCTCCTTGGAGGCGGTACCGTTACCAATGGAAATCAGGTCAACATTGTGCTTGGCAATGAGTTTCTTAATGAATTCTGCCGCAGACTGCTTCTGTGCCTCGGAGTGGGTCACATAGATCACCCCTGTATCAAGAACCTTACCGGTGCCGTCTACCACGCCAACCTTACAACCGGTACGATAGCCCGGGTCAAGACCGATGACCACCTTGTTGTGAATGGGCGGTTGCATCAAAAGGTTCTTCAGGTTCACCTGAAAGACCTTGATGGCCTGCTCCTGAGCGGTTTCGGTGAGTTCGTTCCGAATCTCCCGTTCAATGGAGGGGGCAATCAGGCGGTCGTAGGCGTCTTCGGTTGCCGTCTGCACGTAAGAGGAGGAGGGGGTGGGATTCTTTGCCACTTCCTTCTTGATCAAGTAGGTGAGAATCTGTGCCGTATCAGGCTGAATAGACACCGACAGGAACTTCTCTTTCTCGCCTCGATCTAAAGCTAAGGTGCGGTGGGGTGCCAGCTTCTGGCAGGGCTCCGAGAAGTCGTAATACATGGAGTACACGCTGTCCTCCTCGGTGGATGCCTTGGAAACCACCATACCTGTGCGGAAAGTGAGATCCCGAATCTTCTTTCGGTGATCCGCATTGTCCGAAATCTGCTCCGCAATAATGTCCATAGCCCCCTGCAGAGCCTCCTCAATGGTGGCAACCTCTTTTTCCTCGCTGATATAGGCTGCCGCCTCGGTCTCCGGGTCAAAACCGGGCGCCTGGGCATAAAGCGCCTCTGCTAAGGGCTCCAAGCCCTTTGCCTTTGCCACGGTGGCACGGGTTTTCCGCTTGGGGCGGTAGGGGCGGTATAAGTCCTCAATCTCGGTAAGTTTGGTGCAGGCGTCAATGGCCGCCGCCAGTTCCTCGGTGAGTTTGCCCTGCTCCTCAATGATTCGCTTCACGTCCTCTTTTCGCTCCGCCATATTCCGAAGATAGGTGAGCCGCTCCGAAAAGGTACGTAAGATTTCGTCGTTCAGCTCTCCGGTAGCCTCTTTCCGGTACCGGGAGATAAAGGGGATGGTGTTCCCCTCGTCGATTAAGGCGATGGTGTTGTCCACCTGCCATTGTTTTAAGTTTAACTCTTGAGCCAGTTGTACGTTGATTTCCATAATATTTACTCCTTTCGACAAAAAATGATGAGGAAAATGCAGGAAAGCCTCCCTTGTGTAAAGGGAGGTGGCATTTTCATAGAAAATGACGGAGGGATTGTTTTGCTCGCTATCTGATTACATTCTTTCTTTGACAATGTAATCAATATGCTCACAAACACCCTCAAAGTTTTGCGATATTTCAAGATTTGTTATTCTGATTACAGTGATACCATACTGTTCTAAATAAACTGTTCTTTTCTCGTCCTTTTCAAGCCCGATTTCCTCAAAATGTTGTGATCCATCCAGTTCGACAACCAAATTTGCTTTTGCACAGTAAAAATCAGCAATGTATTTGCCGATAATCTTTTGTCGTAAAAATTTGATGGGATAATTTTTCAAAAAATCATACCATAAATGTCTTTCCTCTTTGGTCATATTCTTGCGGAGGTCTTTTGCAAAAGGTACGATTTTTTTGTTGTGTTTCCTATCTAACATCATATCTCCTTATTGCTATGACAATCCCTCAGTCAGCTTCGCTGACAGCTCCCGTCTTGCCTCCTTTGACGCCGCAGGCGTTAAGGGAGGGGGACCATCGAAGATGGTGGAGGGATAAAAGGTGACCATGTCGGCAAGAACCAATCCCTCAGTCAAACCTTCGGTTTGCCAGCTCCCTTTACACAAGGGAGCCTTTCAAGGGAGCCTTTCCCTGGGTGAAGTATCACAAGTTCATGTCAAAGAATCCTATCTGGCTACTTTCGGGAATCCCTTTTAAGACCCCGTTTTCTGCCAGAACCTCCAGCACCGCCTTATTGGCGCCTGAGCGATTCTTCAGGTCATCCTGAGAGAGGAATGGGCCGTCTTTTGCCGCTTCCATCAAAGAATCCGCCGCCGCATCACCCACGCCTGCAAAGGCGTTCAGGGGTGGCAGGATATCATTTCCCACCTTCTTGAACTTCCGTGCATGGGAGTTATACAAATCCACAGGCAGGAAGTTGATGCCACGTTCGTACATCTCCAGACAGAGTTCCAAAATGGTGTAAAGAGACTTCTCGTTGGCGGTCATACCCTGAGACTTCATGGAGAGTTTTCGCATCTCTTCCTTAACCTTGTCCACACCCTTACACATCAGTGCCGCATCAAAGAGGTCGGCACGGACGGTAAAGTAGGCAATGTAAAACTCCACCGGATAATTCACCTTAAACCATGCAATCCGGAAGGCCATCATGACATAGGCCGCTGCATGGGCCTTGGGGAACATATACTTAATGGTTTTACAGGAATCCAGATACCAGTCAGGGATCAAGTCGG
>JAZRQC010000015.1:0-24719 GCA_045649565.1 Ructibacterium sp. | reverse complement strand
CTTGTCAATTCTATGCAGGATTCCCGGTCGGATTTCACCATTTATCCCCGAAAGATTCTCACCGCAATGCGCCATCAAAGCATTAACCAATGTCCCCTGATAATTCCCTGCCGCAGGATGAACCACCATTCCCTGAGGCTTGTTGACCACCAACATATCCTCATCCTCATAGACAACCAAAAGGGGAATCTCCTCGGGCAGGATATCCGGTTCCTTCAAGTCAGGAAGAACCAGAGACAATTCCTCTCCGTCCTTTACCTTATAACTTGCCTTAACGACTTTTCCGTTTACGGTAACACATCCGTCCTCAATGAGTTTTTTCAGATGGGAACGTGTGTAGTCCTCCAATTGAAGATCCAGAACCCGATCCAGACGTTCTCCCTCATGCTCCTTCGTTATGTTCAAGGTCAGTTTCTGTTCCAACCGACTCATCCTCTCTCTTTTCATCACTTATAAAACAATGAATCACCAACATAACCGCTCCCACACAAACCGCAATATCTGCAACATTAAAAACAGGGAAATCAATCAGTCGGAAATCCAGAAAATCCACCACATATCCGCGGAAGATTCGGTCAATCAGGTTGCCTATTGCTCCGCTGACCACCAGACCTGTTCCAAATCGAAGCCAGAAGGTCTTAACTTCCGATTTTCGAAAGAACCACAAAAGCCCTCCCAAAACAAGGATGGTAAGAATAATAAACACAATTCTTCCCCCACCAAACATACCAAATGCAATCCCACGATTTTCCACATATGTCAGATGAAAGACGTCATCCCATAACGGTATGGTGTGTCTTGGTTCCAACTTGATTTTGGCCAGAATTTTGGTCAGGATATCGACAACCAACATTCCCGCGCTCAACAAAATATATCCCATATTTATCGCCTTTCTTTTCTTATACCTGAAAAGGGACACTTCCCGTGTCCCTTTCTCTTTACTCTTTCACAATGTCATCCGAAATCGGAGGAATCTCCACTGTATGCTGTTCCTCCATTGTCGCATTTGTTTTCACAACGGTTGGCGGAATCTGTGTAGCAGAATTCTGTTCTTCCTCTCCGTATTCCTTAATAATATCCAATTGTGCATGCAACAAGGATACCACCTTAGCACGGAAGATTTCCACGCTATGCTTCATCTGTTCATACTGATAGGACAACTGTGCTTTTTCCTCTTCTGCACGCGCTCTGGTCTCCTGCAACATGGCGTCTGCCTCTGCACGAGCCGCCTGCTTCATATCTTCTCCGTCACGACGGGCAACTGCCAAAGCATTCTGTAAGGTTTCTTCCATAGATTTATATTCGGCTACGGCATCAGACAAACGGGCAATCTGTTCTTTTGCTTCCTGATGTTCCATATACAACTTTTCATAACTTTGGTTGATTTCAATCAGAAAATCTTCCACTTCTTCAGGATCATAGCCCCGCATAACCTTCTTGAACTCTACACGATCAATATCCATAGGTGTCAGCATACCATTTCCTCCTTACCTATACATAACGAACGAGAACAACTCCAATCCGTCCTTTTCGTGTTGTCCCTGTTGTACTTTGGAGTTTCATTCTGCCAAATCCTCGCACCGAAATGACATCATTTTCCCGAACTGTTGCAGAAACCGATTGTGCCGTCTCCCAGTTCATGGACACCTGCCCTGCCTGAATCAGTTCTGCCGCCTTACCTCTCGCCATACCCGTGCCTGCGGACACAACCGCATCCAGGCGTAGAGCTGAAACCGTTGTTTTGATTTCCTTAACATCCGGCTCAGGCAATTCTGCCTGACTGACAGGAACCTCTTTGAGACGAATTCCGCACCGACCAATCTTGGTCAGGTTCTCCAGAACATATTCTACGATATCCGGCTTGATAAACAGATAGGTCTTCTCACTCCCAACCAGAATGTCGCCTATCTTCTCACGGGTGATGCCAAGTCCCATCAGGCTTCCTAAGAAGTCCCGATGATTCAATGTGGCAATATCCCGACCGGTACATTCCAATAAAGTAAGATACTCCTCCTGATTTGCCTCCACATATTCCGGCAGACAAACCATCAAGGTTCTCTCCGCTTCGGGAACCCCTCCATCAAAGATGACTTCCATTCCAATGGGCGGCTTGATATTTTTCTGAATCAGAATCCGCTCATGGGGATTCAAAAACCCCAAGGTCTTTACAGAAAATCGTTTCTCCGCCAAACGCATGGCATCATTGGCACGAGCAAGCAGAATTTTTTCTTCTGTTTCAGGTTGCACGATTAGTTTTCCCAACCAAAGCCCTGTGCTTCAGTTGCTTCGTCACTCAAAATACCAATGTTCTTGGGAGCAACCAAGAAGATACCGTTGGAAATCTTCTGGATATCTCCGTCTACGGCATAAACAGCACCGCTCAGGAAGTCAACCACACGACGTGCTACATTCTTGTCAATGCACTCTAAGTTTACAACCACCGGCTTTCTTGCCTTCAGGTGATTGGTAATATCCCGTGCTTCCTCAAAACTCTCGGGCTGCATCACAACAACCTTCATCTGCTGGGGTGATGTTTCGTGAATTTTAACCACACGATTGCGATTTCTGGAAGATACCCGATCAAGAACCGGTTCCTCATATTCCAAAGCAGGTTGTTCCTGCTCTTCAGCATAAAACTCCTCATCATATTCTTCATCTGTGTCAAATCCCACGAAGTTCAACATTTTGTTCATAAAATTACTCATCTTTTCTCCCCTCCGCCGTCGTGCTCCGGCAATATACCTGACACCTGTCTGCACATAATTTTAACAGTTGTCGAAAAGGCAATGGACTGCCTATTTTTCACTTACAAATAATTTCTCTGTCCGAAGATACTGCTTCCGACCCGAACCATGGTTGCACCGGCTCGAATAGCCTCCCGAAAATCGTGGCTCATTCCCATGGAGAGTTCCTCCATAGAGACACCGGGAATTCGGCATGCATCGATTTCTTCTGCAAGTTCCTTCAACCGACGAAAAACATTGCAGTTTTCATCTTCCGAAAAACCTGCTGCCGAGATGGTCATCAACCCACGTATCCGAACATGAGGAAGTTGACTGATGCTCCGACACAAGGCTTCTGCCTCTTCCGTACGAACTCCCGATTTTGTTTCCTCACCGGTAATGTTCACCTGAATCAAAATATCCTGAACCTTTTCAATGTTTGCCGCTCTCTTTTCGATTTCCTCTGCCAAAGACAAAGAATCCACCGAGTGAATCAAATGAACCTTATCGATAATATACTTCACTTTGTTCCGTTGCAACTGACCAATCTGATGCCACCGAACCCCGGGAACCTGAGGAAACTTTTCCGCCAGTTCCTGCGGACGGTTCTCACCAAAATCCATCATGTCACATGCAACCGCTTCATGAATCATGGAAACCGGTTTGGTTTTGCTGACCGCAATTAACCGTATCTCTTCCGGATTTCTTCCGGCTTTTTCTGCCGCTGTAACAATCTCCCGTCGAACAGCCGCAAGATTATCCTTTATTCCCATCTATCTCACAACCTTACCGTCTTCCAGTTTTTTCGCATTCACAATAACTTCGTCGTAAATCTTTAATTGATATTCTGCCCCGGTATCGGTCACAGCACTGATAATAGCCCAGGTCTCGTTACGATATTTCACCTTAACAGGAACAAAGCGAGCCACTCCCAAGCGCAGAACATAAACGCCCGGTTGACCTTCCTGCACATGCAGACTTTCTACCGGAACCTTGATTCCTTCTGCACTGACCGTGACTACCTCTGCAGATGCCCGACTAATGCCGTAAATGCCGTCTACAAACCGATTGGTATGAATCACAACCGCCACCTTACCACCTTCTGCTTCACTGATATGCTCCACAGTTCCGTATATGGTGGTATCGGTCAATTCAAAGAACCGCAAACGGATTTCACTACCCTTTTGGATTCTTTTAGCGTCTTCCTCTTCGATACAGGTAACATAAGACCATCCGTAGTTGTTCACAACCTTACATACCGGCTCACCGGCGTTAACCGATTCTTTCCGTTCCAAGGGTTGCCGATCCAGTTCCTCTAACTTCCCGACAGTCATACCCTCTGTTGCCTCTAACTTCAAAGCTTCTTCCATACCATCAATTCTGGAATAGAAAACGCCGGAAATCTCTGCATATAATTTCTTCTGTCCGCCCTGACCTTCTGCCTGTAAATTTCCCAGTTGTCTCTTCAAGTCGGTCAGCAGGGCATCACGATCGGTTTCTTCATCGTTGTTTACCGCATTTTTTTGCTCAATCAGCAAGTTCAGATTCTCTTTCTCTTCTGCCAGAATCTCCATGCTGTGTTCCTGTCTGCGATCGGACAGATCCCGAACCATCATACTGATTTTCTGCTCGGTCATGACACTGTCTCCGGTGTAAGTAGCGTCCTCAGAACCATCCTCCAAACGAGCAATCCGATCTATCAAATCACGAATTTTACCTGCTCGATCAGGATCGTATTCTCCGGTGTGAATCACACCGATTTCTTGCCCCTCTTTTACACGTTCTCCGTCATCTACCAGACATTCCAAATAGCCGGAAACCGGTGCATTAACCACCGATTGTTCCCGAAAAATATATCCGTCTGTCATGATTTCTTCCTGAACGGTTCCCTTCATGGCAATCATGGTGGTGGTACCGTTTCGGAAGCTGAAAATAATCGCAATCAATAAATAGAGCAGAAAGGCTCCTGCAAATCCCTTCAGGATCCAACTTCGCTTCTGCTTTTTTTGGCGCCGAGACCTTCTTTGGGCTATCCGATTTTCAAAATCCGAAGAATTTGCCATCAGACTACCCCCTTTTCTCGTACTTGGGACCAGTCCCATAAAGTGCGCCTGAAGATACAGTTCCATTATATAGTACGAATTCCTTTTCTGTAAAGAACCCGTGTTAATTTGTATACAAATTGTAAAGCCTTTGTAACATCCCATTTCACCGCTCAACCAAATGCTCCCTGAAATGACAAAAAACACCTGCCAAACGGCAGGTGTTTTTGTTGTTACACTTTCGGAACACACACAAATTTCTCGTCCTTTACATCAATCAAGATGGTGTCCTCCGCCTTTACATCACCTGAGAGCATTGCCTCAGCAATCCGATCCTCGATTTCGCTCTGGATAGCACGCTTTAAGGGACGTGCGCCATAGATGGGATCAAACCCTTCCTTAGCAATCTTATCCACCGCTTCATCGGTAATCTCGGCAGAAATCTTATTCTCCAGAAGTCGTTTCGTCATCTGGTCTAAGAGTTTTCCGGCAATCTCCTTGATATTCTCATGGCTCAGCTGATGGAATACGATAATCTCGTCAATTCGATTCAGGAACTCGGGACGGAATGCTTGCTTCACTTCGCCCATCACATCCGACTTAATCTCCTTGTAGTCCCGCTCCCCATCGTCGCCTGCAGAGAAACCAAGGCTCTTCCGCTCGGTAATTTGTCTTGCCCCCAGATTAGAGGTCATAATAATCACCGTATTTCTGAAATCCACTCTTCGCCCTTGTGCGTCGGTTAAGACACCGTCATCCAGAATCTGCAGAAGAATATTAAACACATCGGGATGGGCTTTTTCAATCTCATCAAAGAGGATTACCGAATAGGGTTTTCTCCGAACCCGCTCGGTCAACTGTCCGCCCTCGTCATAACCCACATATCCGGGAGGAGATCCTACCAGACGGGATACAGCGTGTTTCTCCATATACTCGGACATATCCACCCGAATCATGGCATCCTCTTCCCCAAACATAGCCTCTGCCAACGCCTTAGAAAGCTCGGTCTTACCAACGCCGGTGGGGCCTAAGAAGATAAAAGAACCGGTGGGGCGCTTGGGGTCTTTCAGGCCCACCCTGCCTCGGCGGATTGCCTTAGCAACAGCGGTTACCGCTTCTTCCTGCCCAACCACTCTTTCATGAAGAACTTCTTCCAACTTCAAAAGCCGTTCACTCTCGGTTTCTTCCAAATTCTTCAAGGGGATTCCCGTCCACATAGAGATAATCTCTGCGATTTCCTCTTCGGTTACCACAGAATTTTCTGCTGAGGTCTTGTTTTCCCAGTTCTTCTTTTCATTCTCCAGTTGTTCCCGCAGTTCTTTTTCCTGGTCCCGCAAAGATGCCGCACGCTCATACTCCTGAATGGTAATGGCTGCCTCTTTCTCCTTCTTTACCGCCAGAATCTGTGCTTCAATATCCTTCACATCAGGCGGTGCGGTCAAGGTTTTCATTCGCAAACGAGATGCCGCTTCATCCACAAGGTCAATGGCCTTATCAGGCAGGAAACGATCGGAAATATACCGCACCGAAAGATTTACCGCCGCTTCAATGGCCTTATCGGTAATCTTCACCCGATGGTGCGCCTCGTACTTATCCCGAATACCCTGCAAGATTTTAACACTTTCCTCTATGGTCGGCTCGTTTAAGGTAATGGGCTGGAATCTTCTTTCCAAAGCCGCATCCTTTTCGATATATTTGCGATACTCGTTCAAGGTGGTGGCACCAATCACCTGAAGTTCTCCCCGTGCCAGTGCCGGTTTCAAAATATTGGCCGCATCGATAGCACCCTCGGCCGCTCCTGCACCTACAATGGTATGAAGTTCATCAATAAAGAGGATGATATTACCGTCCTTCTTGATTTCTTCCATGGCCTTTTTCAAACGTTCTTCAAACTCACCACGATACTTGGCACCTGCCACCATGGAGGACATCTCCAGAGCAACTACCTGCTTGTTTTTCAAGATCTCGGGAACCTGTCCGCTAACAATTTTCTCTGCAAGACCCTCTGCCACCGCAGTTTTACCCACACCGGGCTCACCAATCAAGCAGGGGTTATTCTTTGTTCTGCGGCTCAAAATCTGAACCACACGTTCAATGGCATCATCCCGACCAATTACGGGATCCAGTTTATTCTCCCGCACCATTTGGGTCAGATCTCTGCCAAACTTCATCAAAGTGGGTGCACCATTCCCTTTTCTTCCGCCGGTTGTCTTACCGGAAGGTGCCTGAGCAGGTTCTTCCGTCTCCCCTTCCCCTTCGTTCAACAGGTTTAAAATATCCTGATACAAGGTCTTGGGGTTCACCTGCAAATCCAATAAGATTCGCACACCAAAACTCTCTCCTTCTCTCAAAATGGCAATCAAAAGATGTTCGGTACCGATATAACTGTGTCCCAACCGTTGTGCCTCCACATAACTCCGCTCGAACACACGTTTGGTTCTGGGGGTTGCCTCCGGCTCACCATCCTGAATCGGTTCTCCGGTCCCAACCATGGCAGAAATCTTCTCTATCACCGCCTCCTCAGTCAAGCCGTTGGATTCCAAAATCTTTCCGCCGACGCCTTCTTCTTCACGAAGCAACCCGACAATCAGGTGCTCGGTTCCTACATAGTTATGTCCCAACTCCATTGCCGCTTCTGCCGCATTGGTGATGGCAACTTTCGCACATTCTGTTAATCTGTCTTGGAACATGATTCATCCATCCTTTCCCGTACGATTTCCGCACGTTTCAAATCCCGTTCTGTGGGATCGCTCAGATTATACGTCTGCATAATATTCGCAGGTAATACTTCATATAAAATTCCGTTGATGGTTTCCAAGGGAAGGTTCTTTATCAAATCCAGTTCCACTCCCAACCGCACATCGGAAAGCCGTTTCATGGCTTCATCACTGGTCAGAATAACCGCATGTTTCAAAATACCAAGAGACCGCATCAATCGATCCTCCAACTTATACTTTTGTGCATCCAGAAGTCGCTTCCGCATCTCTCGTTCTTTCTCGATCACTTCTTCAATGATCTGCTTGAACTTCTCCAAAATATCCTCTTCTGCTGCACCTAAGGTCAACTGATTGGAAATCTGATAGAGATTTCCCACCGCTTTAGAACCTTCACCAAAGATACCGCGTACCGTCAATCCCAGCTGTGCCAGAGAGTCAATCACCTGATTCACCGTTCCGCTTAAAGTCAACGCAGGAAGGTGTACCATAACAGATGCACGCATTCCCGTTCCTGCATTGGTGGGACAACAGGTCAGATATCCGATACGATGGTCAAAAGCATACTCCACCGATTCCTCAATCAAATCATCCACCCGATTGGCCTCTTCAAAACAACGATCCAGATCAAATCCTGCCGACATTACCTGAATCCGAATATGATCTTCTTCATTTAACAAAATACTCAGTTTGTTATCATCACTTAAAAGAATGCCGCGTTTGATATTGTTATCCATCATTTGCGGACTAATCAAGTGCCGTTCCGCAATGGCCTGCTTCTCATAAGTTTCCATCACCGAAAGGTCAATGAAGTTTACCTTTTCACCAATGGAGTTTGCCTTTTCCAAAATAGCTTCTTTACATTTGAAAATAACCAGATTCTGCTCTTCCGCCCCTGCTCTTGCAGGAAAAGGAATCCCTTTCAGGTTTCTGGCAAGACGAACCCGAGAGGACAAAACCACATCTCCGTCTTTTCCACACTCTGCATACCACATGGTCTACACTTCCTCCTTTCCACTTGCCTTCAATTCACGAATCTGATCTCTCAGTTCTGCCGCCCTTTCAAACTCCTGTTTCATGACCGCATCGTTCAGTTCTGCTTCTAACTTGGAAAGTTGACGTCCCCGAATCAGGGCATCCCCCGACCGCTTGGGCACCTTTCCCACATGTTCACAGGTTCCGTGAATCTGTCATAAAGGGCGTTCCAGCCGATTGCGGAACACACTGTAGCACTCGCCACATCCCAATCGGCCCTTGCGCAAAAAATGTTCAAACGGCATACCGCATACGGGACAAACATCCCCTGTCTTTGCCACTGCATCTCCCGAGAGCGTTTTTTGCTTACCTCCAAAGATCCCTCCCAAGAAATCTCCGATGCCAAAATCAAACCCCGACTTGATATTCTGAAATTCCTCCGACTTGGCCGCACATTCGCTACACAGATGCAGTTCCATCTTCTGTCCGTTGATTACTTCTGTTATATGGTTGGTCGCTTCTCGCGCCTGACATTTTTGACACTTCATAGCTTTTTCCTCCTTAACTCAAAGTCAGCAACATATTCTTTAAAATCCTTGCCCGCAAAATATCCCGTTCCGGTTGCTGAATGGGAATGGTGCGGTCACCAAGTGCCGCTATCATCATCTTTGCCTCATTTTGGGTAATCAAATCATAATCAAAACAATTTTGTACCAAAACTTGCGCATCTCGTTCCCCAAGCCGCTGTCCAATCATGTTGACCACGTGCATTAAGGCTCCGCCTTCCTTGGGAAGCACCCTTTGAATCTTAATGTATCCGCCGCCGCCTCTCCGACTTTCTACAATATATCCTCTCTCCGGAGAAAACCGAGTGGAAATTACATAATTGATCTGGGAGGGCACACAATGAAACCTGGTTGCAAGTTCGTTTCTCTTCAATTCAACAATGCCATCTTGTGTCTGCATCATTTCCTTAATCCATTCTTCTATAATATTACTCAGTTGCATACCTTCACCGCCTTTCTTTATTCGTCAAATTTTGACTTTGACTTTCTTTGACCTTTGATTTTATTATAGCATCTTTTTTTTATTCGTCAAGGGGTTTTGAAAAAATTTTTTAAAAATTTTAAAAAAGGTGTTGACAAATATTCTGAGATTGTGTATACTCTAAACGATAATAATTCCTATTATTGTTTAAGGGGGGTGTTCAAATGGCGGAAACGAAAGTAACCAGACATAGTAAACAGAGAGCGGCTGTACTGGAAGTGTTGGCGAATACTACTTCCCACCCTACTGCCGATTGGGTTTACCAAGAGGTTAGCCGACTGATTCCAAATATTAGTCTTGGAACAGTTTATCGGAATCTTTCCCAACTGGCAGAAGCCGGGAACATTCTTCGGATGGAAATCGGAGACGGTACCGACCATTTTGATTATAACACCGATCCTCACGATCATTTTTACTGTCGGGAATGTCGAAAGCTTTTTGACTTTCCTCTTCCTTATGATAAAACGATTGACCAACTTGCCACCGATGCCGATTTCGGCTTGATTGATCGGCACAGTTTGATCTATCGGGGCGTCTGCAAAGGATGTCTTTCTACAAATGAAAAATAATAAACTTATACTATATTAAATTTATTTTTGGAGGTAATTTATTATGAAAAAATGGGTATGTCCTGTATGTGGTTATGTTCACGAGGGAGAGGCTGCTCCCGAAGCTTGTCCGGTATGTAAGGTTCCCGGCGCAAAGTTTACCGAAATGGTAGCGGGCGCGGCTCTGGCAGCGGAGCACGAATACGGCGTTTACGGCAAGACCGTAAAGAACAATCCTGATATTTCCGAAGAGGATAAAAAGTATATCTTCGAGCAGTTGATGGCAAACTTCAATGGCGAGTGTGCCGAGGTTGGTATGTATCTCTGCATGGCTCGTATTGCTCACAGAGAAGGTTATCCCGAGGTTGGCCTTTACTGGGAAAAGGCAGCTTTCGAAGAAGCAGAACACGCTGCAAAGTTTGCAGAACTGCTGGGTGAGGATTTGGAGCCCAACATGAAGGCTACCACCAAGGACAACTTGGCTTGGAGAGTTGATTGTGAGTATGGTGCAACCCAGGGTAAGTTCGATCTTGCCGCTTGTGCTAAGAAGAATGGTCTGGACGCAATCCACGACACCGTTCACGAAATGGCCCGCGACGAAGCTCGCCACGGTAGAGGTTTAGAGGGACTCCTTAAGAGATACTTTAAATAATAAAAACAAGGGTTGAGCAGTACTCAACCCTTGTTTTTATGTACTTATCCTTTATAATTATCAATAATTTGCTTTTCAGAATTGTTTAGTCTTAATCCATTGATTATAAGATAATCTCTTAACTCTTTTTTCTTTGCAGTTGAAACATTGGAAGCTTCATTTACAATAAACCAAACTCCCCTTATTTGGTTCCACTGTTCAGGGGTATTATAAAAACCCCATTGTTTAACATAATTCAAAAACACATCAACAGAATTATCACTTGGTTCAAGTGATACTATTTGACAGTTTTGGTTCAAAATCTTTTTAAACTTAACAGTATAAATACCATAAGCAATAGCGCCGGCAAATATACAAGGGAAAGCAGTGGCACCAAAAATAATAAATGCAGTTTTTTGCTTTTTATATTTCATCATTAAGGTATAATCTATTACCCCTATTGCTACAAGAAAAATTACAGCAAACATAAAAACACCTCTTCATATGATAGTAACTTTATTGTATCATAAGAAAACAAAAAAATCAACAAAAAATCACATTTTCTTCAAAACGGCGGGCACAAAGAAAAGGTGGGCAGTTGGCGGGCAATATGAGATTTAAAACCCCAGAAACCCTGTAAAATCAAGGTTTCTGCAATCAAGTCCCATTGTGAAGCTCGACATGGCAGGGGTCTTGAAGGACTTTTAAAGAGATACTTCTAAATAATCAACAAAATCGGAGGTGATGACAATGACAGAGAATTATATAGTATGCAACTGCAAGCAAGTGAGTTACAGCGATATTGCCAACGCTATGCAAAGCAGTCAAAAATTTGATGATGTTTTGAATGCTTTTGAGAGCATACAGAATATTACCAATTGTTCCACCGGATGCGGTGGTTGCCATCAGAAAGTTTTAGACATCATCTCTCAAATCATGAGTGGCGTCGAAATATAATTTTTCGCTCTTTACAACCTCTGCAATGATGCAGGGGTTGTTTTTTTGCGGCAAATGTATTATAATGAGGCATAATAACAAACTAAGTAACACAAAACGATTTATTCGGGCAGTTTGCCATCGGATGAGAACCAAGGTTTGGAGATGATTTATATGAAAAAGATACTAATCGTTGTGGATATGCAAAAGGACTTTGTTGACGGCGCCCTTGGCTCCTCGGAGGCCGTTGCCATTGTTGATAACGTTGTCGAAAAGATTATCAACTTCGACGGTGATATCATCGTCACCTATGATACTCATCCCGTAGACTACATGGAAACTTTGGAAGGAAAGAATCTTCCTGTCCCTCATTGCATCAAAGGCACCGATGGTTGGAAGCTTGATGCCAAGGTTCAATCTGCAGTTGATAAAAAGCCATACAAGGCCATTGAGAAACCCACCTTTGGCTCAACCGAACTCCCTGAATATATCAAGAGCAACTACAACCCAATGGAAATCGAGATTCAACTGGTTGGTCTTTGCACGGACATTTGCGTGGTTTCCAATGCTCTGTTACTCAAGGCGAACTTCCCGGAAACCAAGATTAGCGTTGATGCAAACTGCTGTGCAGGCGTAACACCCGACAGCCACAATGCCGCTCTGACCACCATGAGCATGTGTCAAATCTCGATTCTCTCGTAAATAAAACAATTGGAGGTACCGTTTCATGTTTCAAGCAGAAAAAATCAAAAACGAATGTGTGGATTGGATTCGCAACTTCTTTGAGCAAAACGGAAAGGATTGCAACGCCGTTGTTGGTATATCAGGCGGAAAGGATAGTTCCATTGCCGCCGCATTGTGTGTGGAAGCTCTCGGCAAGGACCGGGTCATTGGCGTTCTGATGCCCCAGGGGGAGCAACACGACATTGATATGGCCCATCTCTTGGTGAACCATCTTGGCATCCGCCACTTTGTTATCAACATCAAAGATGCCGTGGACGGAATTTTAAAGCAGATGCCATCTGACTTGGAGATTACTCCACAGACCTTGCAAAACATTCCTCCCAGAATTCGCATGTCTACCCTTTACGCCGTATCACAAAGTGTCAACGGCAGAGTTTGTAACACCTGCAACCTCTCCGAAGATTGGGTAGGCTACTCTACCCGCTATGGCGATTCTGTGGGCGACTTCTCTCCTATGTCTCACCTGACCGTCACCGAGGTAAAGGAAATCGGCCATCTTTTGGGGCTTCCTAAGGAGTTGGTTGAAAAGACTCCCATCGACGGCCTTTGCGGAAAGTCCGATGAAGAAAACCTTGGCTTCACCTACGCTGAGTTGGATCGATACATCCGCACAGGAGAAATTGAGGACCAAGCAAAGAAAGAACTGATTGACAAAAAGCATCAGATGAATCTTTTTAAGTTGGAACTGATGCCCTGTTTCAAGCCATCCATGTAACCTGACTAAAAAATCCCTGAGAACAATTGTTCTCAGGGATTTTATCTTTTTAGAACCAGGATCTTTCGGTGAAGAATGCATCTTCTTCCATGATTTCATATACGTCAGACCAATAGTCCATAAAGAACTTCGGGCCACTGATTTCCTCATCAATGATCATCTTTCCGTTATAGGTATCCTTTTCGGCTTCAAAACGGAACTTGTTCGCAGGACTCTCCTTCATTTCATCCTTGATCACAAAGACAATCTTGTTATAGGATCCATCATCAAAGTTACAATCCTCATAGATTTCCTTCATTGCTTTGATGAACTCTGTATGGAGGTTTTCATCCACAGGAATATCCAAGGTAATAACCAGCATATTTCTTTCTTCCACTTCCTTGGATACTTCGTATCCCTTGTCACGAATCTTTGTCATAACCACTTCATCTGTGGCAGTGATGCTGGAATACTTCCAGTCAAAGTCATCGATGGTTTTCTTGGTATCATCTCCATCTGCTCTGAATTCGTAGGTTCCGTCAAAGGATATATAACTTTCCTCATAAACAGCGCATACAAGTTCAAGCACCTTCTTCTCACTTTCACCGATTTCGGCACCGCCGAAGCACAAGAATTCCTCAAAATCAAGATAGTACTTACCATCCTGCTCCACAAGTTTGGTCACATCTGCGCTGGCAATGGTCACATCGTTGGCAATCAAATAGAGGGTGTTGTTGTCAATCTCGTATTCACTTTGAATTTCTTCCAGACTCTTGTACGTTCCCAGACGAAGCGCTGTCTTACCGTCTTCTTCTACCACTTCAATGGAAGAGAAGATGCTAACTTCATCGAAAGCAGAACGCACAGGCAAAGAACGCTGAGAGAAAATCAACCGGAAGAAGTCCGGAGCAAAATTCTTAGGCTCCACTCTTACACAATAGGTCTTGTCGTCAAAGCCGGTAGTACCAAACATATAATCGATACCTAACTTATCAAGTCTCGCCTTTACCACGGCTTCGTACTCTGCAAAATCAACTTCAGAATTGTAACTCCGAGTGAATTTATCCGGTGTACAAAGAGCTGTAATGGTTTCTCCATCCATAGAAGCAACCTGATTCTCGCCCAGATGCTTTCCTTCGGTCTCCCAGTTGGGTTCATCGAGAATATCCATAACAAGACCAAACTCCATTCTATCCTGAGAAAGAATGTACTTCATAAGTTCAGCATTTTTCTGACTGGATGCCGCCGGACTTACGATATATGCCTTGGTAATATCCTTCGGGTCTTCAAGGAAAACAGTTCCGAAATAACCAACTTCTTTATCGTAAGAATAATCGCCGTCGGTATAGTCATGGAGGCAAGAGATCTTGTAACTCTTCTCATCGTCATCCACCAAATCTTCCAGATGTTCCGAAACCTGCTCGCCGGCCTTAATCTCTACGGCATAAATGGTATCTGCGTTGATTTCTTCAAGTTGAGCATATCTCTCATCTTCCATATTAGCCTTGTAATCCTTAAGGAAGTCCGCCCGATCAAATTCTACCACATTGGGTTCAAGCATGATATCCTTGCTGACATGGTCATAGACACTATCTCCTTTGCCAAGACCAATATTACCACGGCTTATCAACATCTCAACCATAGTGGTTCTTTCATTGGCAGTTTCGCCAAGAAGATTCTTCTCAACAATCAGGATAATTCTGTCATCCTCAACCTGAATCTCATATGCATCCCCGAGAATCTGTACTCTTTCTTCAATAAGCTTTGCAAAGGTCTTGATATCATCCTTTTCCACTTCACGATCGGGGTACAGTGCTAATGTAGTAAGTTCGGCTGCTTCAAAATTTTTAAGCTCCTTATTTTCGACCACGACCTTCTCATCATTGCCGCCACCCTTTTTCGCCAGTTTCATCAAATAGGGTGTTGCCACAGCGCCTACCGCCAGAACAACTGCTACCAGACAGATAATAGCAATCATCAATCCCTTATTCTTCCCTTTCTTTACCTTTCCTTCAGGCATAACAGGCTCTTGTGCTGTCATAACGGGAATTTCAGGAATAAATTCCTGTTGAATCGACTCCTGCTGAATTGCTTCCTGTTGAATAGGTGCTTGCTGAACAGGCGCTTGCTGAACAGGCGCATGCTGAATAGGTGCTTGCTGAATAGGTGCTTGCTGAACAGGTGCTTGCTGAACAGGCGGTTGATTCATAGAAGGTTGCTGTACGGGCGCCTGCTGAACGGGTGCTTGATACATAGAAGGTTGTTGCACGGGAATCTGCTCCGGAACACCCTTTTCTTTTAGATTCGCACCACATTGAGGACAAAAGTTAAGGTTTTCTTCGACCTTTGTTCCACATACTGTACATATTATCATTACCTCTACCTCCGCTTTCTCAACAATACTTTTTGCTGAGTATTTTTCTTATTCATATTTTAAGTATAGCCTTTCTGTCACTTCTTGTCAATAGAACGCGACAAATAATGCCCTATGACTATTTAAATTTTTCCTTCTACTCTTCTCTCCTTTTCACTGCCTTTCCTCACATTCTTTTTTATATCCATGAAATTTTTATTGCCTTTTTTCGTCTTTTTGGATATAATTAAGTAAAATACTGTTCATAGAGCAATTTTATTTTTGGTATACTATAAAAAGGAGTTGATATTATGAAGAAATTAACCTTGTTATTCTCGCTTTTACTCGTCTTTACAGTAGGATGTGACCTGCGTCCTGACTTTCATCAGGAACCGCTGCAAAATAAAAATCCTCAACAGGGTGCTCCTTCCAAATCTGCACCTCAAGCCGACTCTCTGATTGAACCGAAGGAGGCCAGAGCTATTGCTCTTGAATATGCCGATATTGACAGCGACAATGTTAAGTTTATCAAAACAGATCTTGATAGGGACGATGGCATCGCCCAATATGAAGTAGAATTTATTCATGATCATATGGAATATGATATCACCATTGACGCTCTGGACGGCACGGTTCTGTCCTTTGAAAAAGATTTTCGTGATTAAGAAAAGCACATCACTCCATAAAGAGTGATGTGCTTCTTTTATTCATTCATCATCAGAATTTCGGTTAAAGCAAGCAGTACGTTCTTACTCAAATCCAATTCATTAAGTTCGTTCAGTTTTCTACCGATATTCTCTTCGCTCTCCACAATTTTCTGAATGGTATTCTTCATATCATTGGGTACATGTTCCAACTTTTCAATCACGGCATAGAGTTGTTCCAGCGTGTCATTGTCAGCCTCTTCTACCTTTTCCATCACGATTTTAAGTTCACCGGACACATTTTCTGCCGATACAACAATCGTGTTGTCTGTAACAATCTTGGTAAATGCCTTTTCTTTTCCGTCCTCGGTTACCCAAACAGAACCTGCTCCACAAACACCTACAAATTCTACTTCGTAATTGCGTTTTTCAGGAATCAAAGATGTATCGCCATTGGGTGCAGAAATCACAAATTCTGGAGCATCATTCCATTTCAGTTCCATCTTTGTGATAACCGATGCTCCCTTTTGAAAACCATTGGTAATGCCATCGTCCTCATAAAGTTCGAAAGTATTGTCGTTTCCTGCAAACACCTTAATTTTCATACTTTCAGGGTTCTCAATATCATTTACATGGGTTAGTTTTGCCATGGGAATGATACCACCGCTTTTGACCATAACAGGCATTTCAAACAAATCGCGGAACATGGTTACCATCCGTCCGCCCTGATACCGACGATGGTTAAAGAAGTCATACCAAACACCCTCAGGAAGATAGGTCTTGACACTACCCATCTTGGTTTCCTCATCCGCAGGAGAGGTGATGGGTGATACCAGCATCTCGGTACCGAAGGTATACTCATTCTTCATCATCCGACTTTCCGGCTCGGTCCAGTTATAGTAAAGAGGCTGAACCAGCGGTTCGTCCATAGCATGCGCACGATAGTTCATGGTATAGAGATAGGGGATCAGTTCATGTCGAAGTTTCAAGAACTTCTTCATGGAAATCTCCGAAATCTTATTATACTTCCAAGGTTCTTTTCCGAGGAATTTACTGTCGCAACTATGCAGACGGTTGATAGGAGAGAAGGTTCCCAACTGGAACCAACGGGTCGCAAGTTCCTCGTCCCGATAGCCGTGGGCATGTCCACCGATATCATGACTCCACCAGCCGTATCCAATGTTGGATGCCGTTGCCGTGAAGTAGGGTTGGAAGTTCAAAGAATCCCATGTAATATGCGTATCTCCGGAGAAACCGATAGGATACCGATGGCTACCCGGTCCGGAATAACGAGAGAAAATCAGTCCCCGCTTTCCGTCTTTTTCATTGTCAATGTAATGGAAATGATTCAGCATCCAAAGGGGGTCGAGACCCGGCACCGAAGTGGTATTGCCTTGCTGCCAATCAATCCACCAAAAATCCACACCCTCTTTTTCCATGGGGTGGTGCAGTTTTTCAAAATAGTTTTCCATGAACTTAGGATTCTCGATTTCAAAAGGAACCGGTTCTTGGGATGCAGGATCGATTCCCATAGCCTTTGCCATCTCTTCATAGGCTTCTTCATGAGCGGCCACACCCTCCTGGGGATGCAGATTTAGAGTTGTAACCATTCCCTCGTTATGAAGAAAATCCAAAAAAGCTCTATGGTCGGGAAAGAGATTCTTATCCCAGGTATATCCGGTCCAACCGGTTCCGTATTTGGGATCAATCTTCACATAATGCCAGTCCATATCAATGACCGCAACACTAAAGGGAACCTCCTCTGCCTTGAAACGATTCATCAAGTTGGTGTATTCCTCTTGGGTGTATGCATAGTAACGGCTCCACCAGTTACCCATGGTATACCGAGGAAGCAGAGGGGTCTTACCGGTCAATTGATAGTAGTCCTTCAAACAACCCTTGGCGTCATACTTAATGGAAGAATCTCCGTAGCAGAACAAGTAGGTATCCACATTCCCTTCTTGTCTGGTTTCAATCCATCCATCCTCGCAAATCACCAGAGACCGGCTGTCATCCAGTGTGGTCATGGGTCCATAACTGATAATACCCGGTTC
The DNA here is from genome assembly GCA_045649565.1 of Ructibacterium sp. GTDB lineage: Bacteria > Bacillota > Clostridia > Monoglobales > Monoglobaceae > Ructibacterium. The sequence goes on along the minus strand of JAZRQC010000015.1, from coordinate 6,614 downwards.
TAACTCACAGGCACCATCCACCTTGTCCAGTGTTCTTGCAGTCCCTTTGAAATCGTAAGTATCCGGCTGGTTAAACCGCCAGTAGGTAGAGGTTCCACCGGCACGCACCGAGGAATTTCGTCCTACATAGCGAACATTTAAACTATTGGTACTGAAAGGCTGATGAAAGTAATATTTCAATTCAACATGTTCTGTGGTAATGGTAAGTAAATCATCGGTTTTGGTTACCTGAAAAGGAACCGGTTCAAACTGACGATTGATAACCATCTGGGTGGCTCTGTCCTCAAAGCACCCGTTTTCGCTATATTCCATACGGATCAATCTGGAAGTCAAAATGGTAAAACGATACTTCTCACCTGTTACCATTGCCTTTTCGTCCGCAAGGGGTGTTGTTTTATAACTATATTTTTCATTGATTCGCATTTCATGCACATCCTTTGAAAAGTTCTTGATGATAGCATTGTACCATACCTCGTCAAAGAAAGCAATGCTTATTCTTGCAGGAAATAATGTAATTATGGCACAGAAAAACACCTGCTAAATAGCAGGTGTTTTCTTATTATCCTTTTTCCTTGTAGCGATATACCGTTCTTTCATCGACATCGATGTCGTTTCCGTTATCATAAGGCTCATAATCGTCCCAATCAGACCAACGAGACCAACCTCCCCATTCCCAATAGGTGTATTCTCTCTCATCGATAATCTTCATCCGAAATATGACAGGTACATTAATGACCATATAAATACTGTTTGGACGAGGACTTTGTTGGGATTTCTGCCTTCCTGACATTTCTTTCATTCTACCACAAAACTGTATTTTTTAATATATAATAACACTCTACCCATCGAGAGTAGCGTGTTATTATATTTATTCTTAATCAGAACGGACCAAAGTTACCGCTATGCATATCATGGTTCATAAACCCACCAGAATCCGTTGAGGACATAGCCTGGTTTGCCATGCTCATTGAATCCATAGACATCTGCTGTGTCATCTGATTCATCATATCCATCTGCATCTGTTGCTGCATCTGATTTTGCATATCCATTTGCATCTGTTGCTGCATCTGGTTCATCATGTCCATCTGCATCTGTTGCTGCATCTGATTTTGCATATCCATTTGCATCTGAAGCTGCATCTGAATCTGCATATCCATTTGCATTTGGTTTTGCATATCCATCTGCATTTGCTGCTGCATCTGATTTTGCATATCAAAATTGTCAAAGGCGTGCTCTTTCAGGTTTTTTGACACCGTTTCATTAACTTGTTTGCTAAGTTCTGCTGAATCCACGTCAAACTTCATATCCTTCATCTGCTTCTTGACTTTAGACTCAATCTGTTTCTGAAGGTTTTCGTATTCAGGACCTTCTTTAAGACCTATCTGGACAGTTTTAAAGATTGCATCTACAAGATCTTTACCTTCATCACAATAGGCATATTCGCATCTTAAATTTTCGCCTTTTTTTCTATTCAAGTTATCATATATCATTCTCTGTATAGCAGCTCTTGTCAGCTTATAATTGTTTTCTTTGAGATATAACTCGCATCCTTTGATAAACGCTTCTTTGTTATCCCCGTTCATCACATCAAAAATCAATCTGATTCTTGTTTCTACGTAATCAGACCAAATCTTTTCCTGGAATTTATTTTTCTTTCTCGCAATTGCTCTTTTTGTATTCCTCGCAGTGCCAAGAAAGAGATACAATGCAAGTCCTGCACCTGCTATAAGAAGAACCAGAACTTCTGCTGATACAAATTTTAACGCAAAAGCCGCAAACGCTTTTGTGGTTTCCATCACAAAAATTATTACATCAACCATTTCTTGTTCCCCTCCTTTACCATATACCAAGCGCTCTTTGAATTCTCAACGCTTTTTTGTGGCTGTTTTTTGAATAGTTTTCTACTCTTGTTACCTTAGATACTGCTTCTATTAATTTCTGATCGCCTCTTGTAATGTCTGTAATAAACAATCCACAGCCGACACCTTTGACACTGCCGCCCTCAAAGGTTTTTACAAGAATAACTTTGTTTGTACCTCTTTCACCGCTTAACATACTAAGAAGTTTGTTCGCTTCTTTATTAAAATTGGTGCATTTTTTACCATCTTTATACCATTTGCCATCTTTAAACTCGTAATCGCCTGCTTCATCAATGGTTCTTACAATAACAAGACCGTCTCTGCCATAAACAATAGTTTTATCAGGAGCTATGCGGTACATTTCATATCCTCTGTCCCCTATCTTATAAAAAGCATCTTTAAACAAAGGACTGTCGCCTTGATATCCAAATTTTCTGTTTACACCAAGCTCTTTTGCCCCTTTTTCAACAATCTTTTCGAGCGCTTCACGATAAAACATAATTACTTTCACGCCAAACACATTACCTATTACTGGCACGTCACTTTTGTTATTATCACTGTTACGCAGGTTAATTTCTCCCGCAACATCAAGCGAAACCTTTAACATATAGCCGCCAATTGCAATAGCAATAATTTTGCTTATCCACGGACACGGATTATAGAATATTGTAATCGCAGTTCCTATAACAAAAACTGCCCCGGCTCCGCTTATGACTCTCATCGAACTTCTGTTACCTAAAACTCCGTGTATGCTTGCCCATACAAACGCAACAAGCACTGTTTCAACCCATGAAATGAATGTGTACGGTATACCCAACAAAAATTTAATCACAAGTATAACACACCATGATGGGAAAATCCTTAAAACCATCGATTTCATTTTTTATCATCCCCCTGTAATCCATAATTTTGAAATTACACAATTTTGTGTATTATATCACGTTTTCTGACCGTTGGCAACAAAGAATCCCGTGGAGTAATCTCCACGGGATCTAGTTGTTTTGTTTATTCCCAATAGTCAATTCCGGTTCCAGTTTGAACCTGAACAATACCACCGTGCTCAATTAAAGCAACACCATTTCGTGTTCTTGAATTAATGTAACACAAGATCCAGTCACCATCATCTTGCTTGTTCATGGTATAGTGATATCCTGCGTCTTCAATATATTCAATATAGGTTTGCAGATTATTATTATCTGCTACATAGAACCAATAGTCACCATCATGATTAACGCAAGGTGTTGTCGTCACCCATCCAAAATCAGGAATACTGGTGCCGGGATAATACTTTTTAGAAACTGGTTGAGCAGGATCGATATACTTTAAACCATCTACCCACATTTTTAGAGTCCGGGCATTTCCATCCCAAGCAATTTCTCCCAACATCGTAAGTTCTTCCATAGGAATCATGGTTAAGCCATCAATGTTATAGGATGTAATCTGCTTTCCTTCTGCCCAGACAACGATATCGGAATAATAAATATTACAATATACCGCTCCGGTTGGCTGATCTTTTGAAACGTATCGGAACTGTCCAATAGTTTCACTACCATTTCTGTAAATATTCAAGCTTCTATCATACGGATCCCAATCCACATTGAATCCAAAATTTCTCAAATCTTCCGCCACAATTACAGACGTTCCATTCACAATGTAAGACGGAATGGCAAAGTGATTGATGTATGCGACAATATCGGTATGAAGCGCCTGACCAACTACGCCGCCTGCCTGAGCCACCATACCAAAACTGGACAGCACCAGAACCATTGCCAATACAAGTGTAATAATTTTTTTCATTTTTTCTTCCTCCCTTTCTATTTTCTTCATTATAGCTCTGTTCCTATTGAATTGCAAGTCTTTTTTCCATTTCATCCTTAACTTGCACTTTTCTCTTCGCAGCACGTTCATTTTTTGATACTTCCATTTACCATTGTGCACTATAATCCTCTTGACGAAAGCACCTTGCAATGATATGATAAGGAAAGATTATGTTGAAAAAGGAGTCTTTTTCTATGGATAAAAAAAGATATGCCATCATTGGTTTTGGAGGTCTTGGCAAAACCCACTTCCATAACCTGATGAAGATTGAAAAACAGCGTGGTGATATGAAACTGGTTGCCATCTGCAACGAGGATTTAGACGCTATCACCCAGAACGTAAAACTGAATATTGCGGCAGTTTCTATGGAAAATTTTGATTTTTCCAAGTATCATCTCTACACCGATTATAAGGATATGATGGAGAAGGAAAATCTGGACTTTGTCTTGATTGCTCTGCCCAGCTTCCTCCATTGTGAAGTTGCAGTTTATTGCATGGAGCACGGTGCAGACGTTTACACCGAAAAACCCATGGCCATCACTCCGGAGCAATGTGCTTTGATGATTGAAACCGCACAAAAAACCGGCAAGAAACTGATGGTTGGACATTGTCTGCGGTTTACTGATGAATATGTCTTCATCAAGAACGCCATCGAGAACAACACCTTCGGAAAACCCATCAAGGCAGAGTTCTCCAGAAAATCTCCTGTTCCCTCCTGGTCGGCAGGTGGCTGGCTGTTGAACGAGGAAAAGAGTGGCGGATGCCTTGTGGATATGCACGTTCACGATGTGGATATGATGGTATGGCTCTTTGGAAAACCTGAAGATGTTCAGGTGGTATCCTCCCATCAGATGTCCAAGTATGAAAGCGCCTATGCTATCTACAAGTACCCCAATCTTTCTGTTTCCATCATTGGCGACTGGGGTATTCACGGGACCTATGAATTCGAAGCCAAATATGCCATTACCTTTGAAAACGCCTATGTGGAATCCATCAATGGTAAGGTTACTGTCTACACCAACGAAGAAAAGTACGAACCGGAACTTCCCGGTGTGGATCCCATGTACAACGAGGTTGTGGAATTCTTAGAGGCGGTCATCGAAGACAAGCCTTTCAAGACTGCCGATGTTCTCTCGGTGAAGGATACTATGGATGTGATCTTTACCGAAAAGGAACTGGGAAAAGCGTAAAACATACAGTTTAGTCATACAAATGCACTCATAAAAAAAGCTTCCCCTTGAGGGGAAGCTTTTTTATTTCTTCCAAAGAACCTCTTTAAGACTCCGCTTGGGAACCTGAAGAACTTCTTCCTTCATATAATATTTAAAATTGTCATTCTCCATAGGAACCGCCTGACTTTCCTGCGCCGGATAGCCCAAAGCAATCAAGTCTAGAACCGTGAGATTTTCAGGAATCTCAAGAATCTCCCGAATCTTATCCCGGTTAATAGCACCAAGCCAACAAGTGGCAACGCCCTCCTCTGTTGCCGCCAAAGTGATGGTAGCACCTGCGATACCATTCTCCACCTGAAAATCGGTGTTTGCCCGAATATCTCCATCTCCCAGAATCAGGATGTATGCTGTGGGACGTTCTCCCTCTTTGGGAGAACCATCTTCCAAGAATCCCGCCCAGCGGGTGCAGGGAAAAATAGTATCGATGGTTTCTTTCTCTGACATAACAGCAAACTTCAAAGGTTGCAGGTTCATGGGATAGGGCGCCATCCTTGCACAGTCCACCAACTTGGTCAGCAGGTCAATTGAAATAGGCTCCTGTTGAAATTTTCGGATACTTCTGCGATTTTGAATCGCTTCATATACGTTCATATTGATTTCTCCTATCAAAATGGGCGGCACAGTTGTGCCGCCCATCCTTTGTTTATCTTATTTGCTAGCAATTGCTGCCTGAGCCGCTGCCAATCTTGCGATCGGAACACGGAAGGGGGAGCAAGATACATAGTCAAGACCAATCTTGTGGCAGAACTCAACGGAAACAGGGTCGCCGCCGTGCTCACCACAGATACCAACGTGGAGCTTGGAGTTAACGGGCTTACCAAGAGTGATAGCCATTTCCATCAGCTTACCAACACCGGTCTGGTCAAGCTTTGCAAAAGGATCGTTCTCGAAGATCTTTGCATCATAGTATGCATCCAGGAACTTACCAGCATCGTCACGGGAGAAACCGTAGGTCATCTGGGTCAGGTCATTGGTACCGAAGCAGAAGAATTCAGCCTCAGTTGCGATCTCGTCTGCAGTCAAGCATGCTCTGGGGATTTCCATCATGGTACCTACTTCGTAGTGGAGGTCAGCACCTGCAGCTGCGATTTCAGCATCAGCGGTTGCAACAACAACATCCTTAACATACTTGAATTCCTTCAAATCGCCGGGCAGAGGAATCATGATTTCGGGAACAACGTTCCAGTCAGCATGAGCCTTCTTTACATTGATAGCTGCACGGATAACAGCCTTGGTCTGCATCTTAGCGATTTCAGGATAGGTTACTGCCAGACGGCAACCACGGTGACCCATCATGGGGTTGAACTCGTGGAGAGAAGCGATGAGAGCCTTGATGTCCTCAACAGACTTGCCCTGAGCGTCAGCCAGTGCCTTGATGTCAGCTTCTTCGGTAGGAACGAACTCGTGGAGAGGGGGATCCAAGAAACGGATGGTAACGGGATGACCTTCCAGAGCTTCGTAAATCTTCTCGAAGTCGCCCTGCTGATAAGGCAGGATCTTTTCAAGTGCTGCTTCTCTTTCTTCAACAGTATCAGCACAGATCATTTCACGGAATGCTGCGATTCTGTCAGCCTCGAAGAACATGTGCTCGGTACGGCAGAGACCGATACCCTCAGCGCCCAGTTCACGAGCCTTCTTAGCATCAGCGGGAGTATCAGCATTGGTACGAACCTTCAGAGTTCTGAATTCGTCAGCCCAATCCATG
>JAZRQC010000014.1:0-13869 GCA_045649565.1 Ructibacterium sp. | reverse complement strand
GGTGGTCTCCATCATCGGTTCTTCCGGAAGCGGAAAAACCACCCTGCTTCGGTGTATTAACTTTCTGGAACGTGCCAATCAAGGACAAATTTTCTTAGATGGAAAACTTTTGTTTGACGGAAGCAGTGAAAAGAGTGCACCTGCCAAGGAAATCAGAAAAAAACAGTTGAACTTCGGCTTGGTGTTTCAGGATTTCAATCTGTTTCCTCAGTACAATGTTCTGGATAATGTGATGCTTGCTCCCCGACTTCTTGCTAAGGAGCGGGAGGATTATAAAGAAAATAAAAAGGAGATTCTGGCGGAAATTCAAAAGAATGCCGAAGATCTGCTTGCCCGTGTGGGATTGTCCGATAAGTTAAAGAACTATCCCTGCGAACTTTCTGGTGGTCAGAAACAGCGGGTATCCATTGCCCGGGCACTGGCGTTGAAGCCGAGAATTCTCTTCTTTGACGAGCCCACTTCTGCTTTGGATCCGGAGTTGACCGGTGAAATCCTGAAGGTAATTCGGAAACTTGCGGCAGAGCATGTAACCATGGTAATTGTAACCCATGAGATTGATTTTGCGCAAAATGTCAGCGATAAGATTATCTTTATGGCAGACGGTGTGGTGGAGGAGGAAGGAACTCCTCAGGAAGTGATTACCAACCCAAAGAGTGAGAGGACTCGTAGTTTTCTACAAAAATTGGGAGAAAATTAGTTGTATTTGTCATGGAAAGTTAAAACTTTCACAAATTTTGAAAAACCACTTGTATATTTTTGGAATATGCGGTAAAATAAACACAGTAAAAAATTAAATTATTATATTTAGGAGGTACTTTACTATGGCAGTAAAAGTAGCAATTAACGGCTTTGGCCGTATCGGCCGTTTGGCTTTCAGACAGATGTTCGGCGCAGAGGGTTATGAGGTAGTTGCAATCCAGGACCTGACCGATTCTAAGATGCTGGCACATCTTTTAAAGTATGACTCTTCTCAGGGTAGATATGATGGTCATACTGTAGAAGCAGCTGAGGGTGCAATCATCGTAGACGGAAAGAAGATCACCATCTACAGCGAACCCAAGGCAGCAGACCTTCCCTGGGGTGAAATCGGCGTAGACGTAGTTCTGGAATGTACCGGTTTCTACTGCTCCAAGGAGAAGTCTCAGGCACACATCGATGCAGGTGCTAAGAAGGTAGTTATCTCTGCTCCCGCAGGTAACGATCTGAAGACCATCGTATTCAGCGTAAATGAAGACACCCTGACCAAGGATGACACCATCATTTCCGCTGCATCTTGTACCACCAACTGCCTGGCTCCCATGGCTAAGGCTCTGAACGATTACGCTCCCATCCAGAGCGGTATCATGGCAACCATCCACGCTTACACCGGCGACCAGATGATTCTGGACGGTCCTCACAGAAAGGGTGACCTCCGTCGTGCAAGAGCAGGTGCTGTTAACATCGTTCCCAACTCCACCGGCGCTGCAAAGGCAATCGGTCTGGTTATCCCCGAACTGAACGGTAAGCTCATCGGTGCGGCTCAGCGTGTTCCTGTTCCCACCGGTTCTACCACCATCCTGACCGCAGTTGTTAAGGGTGCAGACGTAACCAAGGAAGGCATCAATGCAGCTATGAAGGCAGCAGCTTCCGAGTCCTTCGGTTACAACGAAGACGAAATCGTATCTTCCGACATCATCGGTATCCGTTACGGTTCTCTCTTCGATGCAACTCAGACCATGGTTGCTAAGATTGCTGACGATCTCTACGAAGTACAGGTTGTTTCCTGGTACGACAACGAGAACAGCTACACCAGCCAGATGGTACGTACTATTAAGTACTTTGCTGAACTGTAAGAAAACAAAAAATACCCTGACCTATTGAGGTCAGGGTTATTTTTTTTGTTTTCTTATCTACAGTCGTGCTTGAAAATTCAGCAATCTGCGTCCGAATCAGCGGCGGGGGGTGGACAGTTATGTACTACATACGTACACGCCTGCCCATCCCCACCTTGATTCGAACACATCTCACTAAATTTTCTGCGCACTCACGAGTGGAAAAGGCAAAATACCCATTGACTTTCCCCGCAGAACATACTATAATTTAGGAAAATTAAAATTACATAAAGGTGAAGAAACATATGACAACATATGAATATAGTAAAAGCCTGATGCAGAAAATAGTCCCGTCCATGTCCTATGACGGAGGAGACATTGCTAAGTGGCAAGAGACTGCCAAGAAAAAGCTTTGGGATCTTTTGTGCATGGACAGTTTTCAAAAAGTAGATGCCAACCTTGAAATCGAATTTGAAAGAAAAATCGAGGGTGCTACCGAAATTCGGTTTACCTTCCAGAGTGAAGAGGGGTATCGGGTTCCTTGCCATCTTCTCTTGCCGGACGGGGTAGAGAATCCTCCCTTGATGATTTGTCTCCAGGGACACTCCAGAGGGATGCATATCTCCATGGAACGTGAAATTTACGAAGGAGACGATATCTCTATTCAGCAAAACGATGAAGGTTTCGCAGTAAGAGCCATCCGTGAGGGGTTTGCTGCCGTGACCCTGGAACAGAGAAATTTCGGGGAGAAGGGTGTCAATGCAGATAGTACCGGATTACCCCGTTGTCTGGAAGCTTCTATGAATGCAATTATGCTGGGTAGAACCACCATTGGTGAAAGAGTGTGGGATGTAGCTCGCCTCATTGATGTGCTGGAAGAACATTTTGCAGACAAGGCAGATCTTGGCAGATTGTCTTGTATCGGTCAATCTGGCGGCGGTACTGCCACTGCCTACATTGCGGCATTGGAGGAACGAATTGGTTTTGTGATATCTTCCGGTGCTATGTGCACCTTTAAAGATTCTATCGGTGCCATGTCCCATTGCGCCTGCAACTATGTTCCGTCCATTGCGCAGTATTTTGATATGGATGATTTGATGGCAATGGCCTGCCCCAAATACTTTGTTCAGGTGAACGGTATCAGCGACCCTATTTTCCCTCTCTTTGGTGCAGAGAAAGTTTTTGAAAAAGGAAAAAAGGCTTACGAAAAAGCAGATGTCGGAGACCGTTGTGCTCTGGTCAAAGGTGATGGCGGCCACCGATTCTATGCAGATGATACCTGGCCGGTTATCCGTCGATTTTTTGGCGTGTAGGGAAAATGCAGTCTGCATTCTCAGGGCGAGACTGAAACACATAACGAGTGTTCGGGTGCTCCGGCACCATCACAACAGAAAGAAAGTATCGTATCGCAAAAGAGGTATGTTCTTTTGCAACGTGGAGAAAGGGAGAGTTTGAGATGAAAAATATACTCAGAATGGTAGCTTGTGTATGTTTGGTGGCGGTTTTGATGCTGTTCATGACAGGATGTGTGTTTGACAAGAAGAAGGCAGAAGAGACGGCAACGGCTTTTCTTGATACATATCTGTCGGGAGATATCGAAAAGGCGGCACAGTTTGTGGATGGTGGAGAGGCAAAGGAGCTTCCCTATGTGAATTTTGAGGAGAGAGACACCAAAGAAGCAGCGAGACTGCAGAAAAAGTTCGAAACGGACTTTGGTTGTTCTCTGGAAGATTATGAGGCGGAGCTGCTGGACTTAACCCAAGCAATTACTGCGGCCAGAACAGAACGGGTTTCCTATACCATTGAAAACACCGAAAAGGTGGAAGGCGATGTAAAGGCATATAAAGTTTCTGTAAAATGGACATCCATTGATACCGAAAAGGGCGATGAGGATACACAAAAAAAGGTTTCTGAAGAATTTGGCAAAGCATTAGATGAGCTGGAAAAGAGTGGCGAATTCAATGAATCGGACAGCGTTGAAGAACAGGTTAAGGTTTTCTTCCCGGAAATGCTCAGAGTGATGAAGGAAGTACATATAGAGGCCAGCAAGAATGCCGAGGTAGTAGAGAAGAAACTGTCTTTAACCGTAACAAAAATTGAGGATGGTTGGCTGATTACCGACGGCAATGCAGATGAGTTTGATGAAAACCACGTATTACGGGTATTGTTGGATTAATTTAAGAAATTTGGAATTGGATAGCGTAGCAGTTGGAAAACTGCTACGCTATTTTTTGCATAAAATTCCAATCTTGACAGATACTATGAAAAAAGAAAACGAGGTGACAGCATGCAATATAACAAGCAGGAATATCTAAGGTATCTGGAAAAGAAGTCCCCGGACAGTCCTATTCTCAAAAATTGTCTATGGGCATTCTTGGTTGGTGGCGGAATTTGTACCATAGGTCAGGCTTTTTTTGATCTATATCAAAAAGGATTAAGCCTTCCGGAAGAACAGGCACGGACAGGGGTCAGCGTTACCATGATTTTCTTGGGTGCGCTCTTCACGGGACTGGATTTATACTGCAAATTAGGGAAGTATGCCGGAGCGGGAACTTTGGTTCCTATCACCGGATTTTCCAATGCTATTGTTTCTCCTGCCATGGAATTTAAGAAAGAGGGGCTGGTTTTGGGACTGGCGGCAAAGATGTTTGTGATTGCAGGCCCCGTCCTGGTTTATGGGATAACGTCTTCGGTAGTGGTAGGGGTGATCTACTGGTTGATGCAGATGTTGGGGATTGGAGGCTAATATGGAACAGAGAGTAGGAAAACAGACGGTGGAATTGAAAAATCCGGTTTATATCAGGGCGTCTGCATCCATCGTAGGGACCAAGGAACAAGAAGGTCCTTTGAAGGATTGGTTTGATGTATTAATGCCGGATAACGAATGGGGAGAGGAAACTTGGGAAAAGACCGAAAGCAAGATGCAGAAGGAAGCTGTCAAGTTGGCAATCCAAAAAGCAGGACTGAACCCTAAGGAGATTGGATATGCCTTTGGCGGAGATCTGCTGAATCAATGTATCGGTGCCGGATTTGGACTTCGGGACCTGAAGATACCCTTTTTCGGCATTTATGGCGCTTGCTCTACCATGATAGAGGGAATCAGTCTTGCCTCTATGGTGGTGGATGGAGGTTTTGCCAAAGATGCGGTTGCGGTAACGTCCAGTCATTTTTGTACCGCAGAGCGTCAGTATCGAACCCCTTTGAACTATGGCGGACAACGGACTCCAACCGCTCAATGGACGGTGACCGGAGCGGGAAGTGCGGTGGTGTCCCGGGACAAAGGCATAGCTCGGGTGACCCATATTACCACCGGAAGAATTGAGGATATGGGGGTCAAAGACCCGAATAATATGGGCGGTGCCATGGCGCCGGCGGCGCTCTCTACCTTGTGTGCCCATTTTCGAGATACCGGGTATTCCCCGGGGGATTACGATTTGATTATCACCGGTGATTTGGGAACGGTGGGGGCGGAAATCTTGAGGGAGATGATGGCAAAAGAGGGATATGCTATCTCAGGAAATTATCAGGATTGCGGATGTATGATGTATCACATAGAGGAGCAGGATGTCCATGCCGGTGGAAGCGGTTGTGGATGTATTGGCTCGGTTCTGTGCGGTTATATCCTGAAAGAAATGGAACGAGGGCGTTGGAAGAATGTCCTTGCAGTTGGTACAGGGGCGCTTTTGAGTCCAACCTCCAACCTGCAAGGGGAGTCGGTGCCGGGTATTGCACATGCTGTTCGATTGACAACAGTTCAGGAAAAGGAGGAGTAACCATGCAGTATTTTAATGCCTTTTGGGTGGGCGGTCTTATTTGTGTGATTGCGCAGATTCTCATTGATAAGACCAAGCTGACTCCGGGTCGGATTTTGGTTCTTTTTGTGGTGATAGGAGCGGTTCTGGGTGGTCTCGGTCTTTATAAACCCATTGTGGACTATGCGGGAGCGGGAGCTACAGTGCCCATCGTCGGATTCGGAAATCTCTTGGCAGAAGGGGTAATCAAAGGGGTGCAGGAACAGGGATTCCTTGGTATCATTACCGGTGGCGCCACTGCAGCGGCAGGAGGAATTTCCGCATCCATCTTCTTTGGGTTCCTGATTGCTCTGATTTTCAAACCAAAGGTGAAACCATAAACAAAGAGCCTTCCCCTCAAGGGGAAGGCTTTTGTGGTTATTGCCTCTCGAATCGGTTTATATTGTTCAGTAAACAAAAATCTTCCAAGCAAATTTCCTCGGCGGTTTCGGCAAGAAGTGTCCAGGTGACAAAGTCGATTTCTCCCGTCTGGGGCAGACCGTTTTGGCGTTGGAAGAGAAGAACCGCCCGGGTGGTTTCTTCCTCGAAAACGCCGTCAGGATTGATGAGAACGCCGCCTTCCAAGCGATGATTTGCTCGAAGAAAGGTTTCCACTTCTAAGATGTTTTGTCGAGTATCATACATATTATATTTCATGGTAAGCCTCCTTAGGATGCGGAAATAGGTGTTCCGGGATATTGACCGGGGGAACGCTCTTCTCCCAAAATCAAATCATTGTAGAGTTCCGCAATGGCATTCCAGGTGGAAAGTCCAACCACGCCGCGGGCAGGCAACCCGTAATTCCGCTGAAAAGCAAGAACGGCATTTTGGGTTTCCTGACCAAATGTTCCGGTGACGGAAACCTTCGGAATGGCGCTGTTGAATTCGGAAATTTTGGACAGAAAGGTTTGTAACTGCCGAACGGCAGAACCGGTAGAGCCTCGGCGGAGGGGGGTGCCGGGATAGATCGGAACACCGCCTCCTCGGTAATCTTCCGGGAGTCCTGCAACGACTGAAATGTAGCGGGAATAGAGCGCGTCCCAGGTGGCTTCATCCACAATCCCGGTTGGGGGAAGACCGGCAGATTCTTGGAAAGCCGAAACAGCGGTAGCGGTATTGGGACCATAGATGCCGTCAATGTTGGGTGAGGGAATAAAATCGTTAAACTCACCGATCAGCCTCAGAAAATATTGAATCAGACTCACCTCATCACCCCGGTCACCCTCCCTGAGATCTGTCTTATACTGACGGCTCACAAGATCCAGTTTGACTCCCTCAGAATTCAATTCGGAAAGGCGTTTGACAGTGGTAAAGATGAAATAAATTTTATACCAGGTGGCTTTGCCTACAACCCCATCCTCTGTCAGGTTGAAAATTCGTTGAAATTCTTTGACGGCATTTTCGGTAGAAACGTCGAAAAGACCATCGGTATAGGGGATTTTCGGAATGGCGGGATAATTCCGGGAAATTCGATTCAAAAACAGTTGCAAGGAGCGAACAGGCGCCCCGGAAGAACCAAGCCTGAGGGGTGTTCCGGGATAGCTTTCGGTCAGGTTGGCGATGGGTGCATCCTGACGAAGCCCAATGTCGTCTCCGTAATAATAGCGAAGAATCTCATAGGGGGTAAGCCCCTGATTTGCTAAATCGACTGTCCCCCATTGCGAGAGACCTCCGGGACAGGTTGTGGTGGTTCCGTTGCAGTACTGGGCAAAAATGGGTTCCAGATTACCTTCGCGGATAATGTAATCGTTGAATAACTCATCCACCAACTGACTGATGTTCTCGAAAATATCCCGCCCGTTTACATAGGATTGGTCAAACTGGGTGGAATTGGTAATGTCAAAATCATACCCTTGTGCACGGTAATATTCGGTAAATACTCGATTCAAGGCATAGGTGATCTGTGTGTAAATGTTGGCGCGAATGGCGTTTTCCGGCCAAGTTGGGAAGATTTCGCTGGATGCCACGTTTTTAATATATTGCACAAAAGGAACCGTCACGTTGGGAGCCGAATTGTCAGACGGAACCCCCAGATGGACGGTGATGGTTTCCGGAACAGAAAAGCTAACAGGCATAAGAGTTTCCTTTCTAAAGCCAAAGGGGAAGTAGCCCCAAAGGCTTTAAATTCGATTAATTTCAGATTTCCGATCTGGCGTTTTCAAAAGCTGATGGCTCAGACCGGACCTTGATTGGATTCGTTGATCAGGATCTCAGTATTGGGAGGCACCAGCTCGGGAAGAGGCACCAATGCCACCGGTTGGATGGAGTTGATGCCATCGAAAATGGGTACATTAATGGCTTCCTCCGCATAATAGCCGGGATAAGAAATGCGAATGTTGTAGATGCTGTATGGACGAATTATGCCGTTGGGCGTCTGGGAAAGTTCTTTGCCGGGCGCCGGAAGGGTGAGGACAGGTGTTTTTCCGCTCTTGTTGGTGAGGAAATCACCAAGAACTTTGTCTTCCAATGAGACTATTACCTTTGCTCCCTCTACCGGGATTGCCCCTTTGGCAAGAGAGACCTGAACCACCAGCGTTCCCTTGCCTGTCAGTTCTCCGGATGCGGTCGTTCCGCTACTGTCATTGGCAGGCGTGCCTACTGTTGGAATGGCCGAATCCAAAGGCTCTTGATTTAACCCTGAAAGCAGAGATTCATTGAACTGATGATAAAATTCCTTCAAGGATATCACCTCCTATCTGTTATCTTATGTGGAAACACAACTTTGGTGCTTGGAAAAAATGCTTGGAAGGTAGATTACTGTAAGATGTTGGTTTACATAATTTTTGACCAAGATTGGTGTAGTGTGGTAATTTTTGCAGAAAAACGGAAAAAACTGCCTTGTCGCAACTTGCGAACGAATGGGGCTTGAAGTTGCGGAGGAATGAAGTTATAATAAACCCATACCGAAGGGAGGAATTAAGATGGGGGAAATATGCGTTTTTCAAGATGAAGACGGAGAGACATGCCGGGTAGAGTACACCGTTTTGGATGCGGAGAAACCGGGATGGCGTTATGGGATTCGGGCAAGACTTTTTCGTAAGGGGAATCCGGTAGAGACGGCAGAGGCAACGGAACGATTTTTGACACGGACGGAAGCGGAGCAGACCATGAAGATGCTTTGTCGATATCAGGTAACACCCTGTACCTTATGTGATGTGATTTAGCCAAAAGAGAACTTGGAACCGTTCGGTTCCGGTTCTCTTTTTTTGGTTCAACTAACAAATGTGTAACAAACTGTAGACAAGGTCAAGGGTTTTGTGCTATGATAAAAGAGAAGTAATGTAATGTTTTGGAGGATATCAATGGATATTTTTGTGGAACAACTGGTTAAGAAAAAAAGAGGACTCAAGGAAATCATGATTGTGCTGGCAAGCATCCTGGGTGCGATTGTTGTACTGTGGCTTATGACCTTTGCTTTTGTACTTCCTTTTATCGGCTTTGGTGTTTTTGCGATTTGTGTCATTTTTATGTACCTTCTCTATTTTCTGGTTACCTCTATCAATCAGGAATATGAATACAGTTTTACCAATGGTATTTTGGATGTGGACAAGATTATCAACATGCGCAAGCGGAAGAAAATGTTGGAAATCAACGTCCGCAAGATGGAAGTGATGGGAGACAGAAAAGCACCCGAATTCCAAAAATATATGAGTGACAGCAGTGTGAAAAAGGTCTATGCATGTACCCAAAAGGATGCGGAAGACTTGTGCTTTTTGGTCTTCATGGACGAATCCGGAAAGAATCGTATGCTTTTGTTTAACCCCAATGAAAAGATTGTAGATGCCATTCGGCGCTACAATCCTCAAAAGGTGGTTCTTTCATGATCAAGGTAGGGATTGATGTTGTGGAAATCAGTCGGTTTTCGCAGATGGAGAAGCAGGAAGCCTTTCAGGAAAGAGTCTTCACCAACGAGGAGATTGCTTATTTTTCTCAAAAGAAAAATGCCTATGAAAGTATGGCAGGATTTTATGCCGCCAAAGAGGCTTTTGCTAAATATTTAGGAAGCGGTGTCCGCGGATTTTCTTTGCGTGATATTGCGGTGACCCATGATTCTATGGGGAAGCCCGGTATATTGTTTCGAAATAAGCCGGCGGCGGTGGATTTGAGCATCAGTCATTCTGATACGGTGGCCATAGCGGTGGTTTGCGGTACAGAATATAGTTCCAAGGTTGCCGGTGCGGATACTTGGGCAGAATATCAAAAACTTTTGCCTAAGCGGTTTGATGATATGCACAAAGGGGACTGTGGTCGGGTATTTCTTCTTGCCGGATCGGTGGGAATGACCGGTGCGGCCGCTCTGTGCGGAGAAGCCGCCATGAGATGCGGAAGCGGTTTGGTTACGGTGGGCACGCCGGAACAAGTACAGCCGGTGGTGGCGGTGAAACTCACCGAGGCTATGACCCTGCCTTTAGAGGAAAATGAGGAATTTGCTGCGGCAAAAATTCAAGAACAAATCGAAAAAAGTGATGCGGTAGGCATTGGTCCCGGTCTCGGCACCGGCGCCATGACCCTTTCAGCATTGAAGATTGCTCTAAAGAGTGAAAGCCCGTTGGTGATTGATGCCGATGGTCTAAATGTTCTGGCTGAGCATATAGATATCCTGAAGGAGAAAAACTGTCCTGTGGTTTTGACTCCTCATCCGGGGGAGATGTCCCGATTATGCGGGAAGTCCATGACGGAAATTCAGGAAAAAAGAGTGGAAATTGCAACTGCATTTGCCAAAGAATATGAGGTAACGCTTTTGCTGAAAGGAAAGAATACTGTGATCGCCTCTCCGTCAGGAGAGGTGTGCCTGAATCCTACCGGAAACAACGGTATGGCATCAGGGGGCATGGGTGATGTTCTGACAGGAATGATTGCTTCTTTGATGGGGCAAGGCGTAGCATGTTATCAGGCGGCTTGTCTTGGCGCATTTCTTCATGGTCTTGCAGGAAATTTGGCAGAAGAAGAACTGGGTTGCTATGGCATGATTGCCGGTGACGTGGTTCGGAGAATTCCTTATGCAATCAAGACTCTTTGCGGGGAAGGATGAAAGTAAATGAAAAAAGGTATTTCGGTGTTTCTTGCCGGAATACTAATGATAAGCCTTACGGCCTGTCAAAGGGACGTGAGTAAAAGAGTTTTTAAAAAGTATCAGAGTTTGGAAAGTTACAGAGTTACCGCCGATGTGACCGTGCACGGCAATAAGGGTTCTTCTGTTTATGAGATGAATCAAAGTTATCGTGCACCGGACAGTTATCGGGTAGATATTGTGAAGCCGGAACACCTCGTGGGGACAACAAGTGTATCAACGGAGGGAAAACTCCGATTAAAACGCGATGACAGGGTAGAGGAAGTCCAACTTTTTGCCGGAAGAGAGGAAACGGATATTCTGTTTCCGGATGGATTGCTGCGGGAGTTTTTGGCTCGGGATCCGCTTCCTGACCTAACAGAGGGCGAAGACGGAACCATCCTGTTAACCGGTGTCATAGCCAACGGAAACTCGTATCGCATGAGTCAGAACTTGATGCTGGACGGAAAAAGTCTCCTGCCCAAAAGGTTGATTACCTATAACAAAGATGGTGATGAAGTTTTTCGGGTTGAGTATCGGGACTTTGAACTGAATGTGAAGATAGAAGACGGTACGTTTGTGCCGTAACGGAATTACAAAAGAAGGAGGAAATGCCATCATGAAAGCAGAAGAAAGAGCATGGGCCGAGATTGATTTAGATGCAATTAAAAATAATATTCAGCGAATCCGAGACTATGTGCGTCCCGAAACCAAGATTTTGTGTGCGGTGAAGGCGGATGGTTACGGTCATGGCTATCTTCAGGTGGCAAGAACCCTTTTGGATCATGGTGCAGATTGGCTTGCAGTTGCCTGTATCGATGAGGCGGTTCAGCTCCGTCGATGCGGAATCGATTGTCCCATTCTGATTTTGGGGCATGTTACCGAGCAGGAGGCCGAAACGGTGGTGCGGGAGGAAATTACTCCTGCCTGCTTCAGTTATGAACTGGCCCTCAGCCTTTCTCGGGCGGCAACCAGATTGGGCGTTCGTGCTAAAATTCATGTTAAGTTAGATACAGGTATGGGGCGTGTAGGTCTTCGGTATACCGAGGATGAAACGGTAAATCAAGAGACGGTGGACACCATTTTGAAAATGGCGGTACTTCCCGGATTGGATATTGACGGAATCTTCACGCATTTTTCGTCTGCTGATGAAAGTGCAGGAGATGACTACACCAAAATGCAGTATCGGAGATTTCAGGAGGCCTGTGAACGCCTGAAGGGAAGTGGTCTGGAAATTCCGCTTCGGCATTGTTGTAACAGTGCGGCGTTGATCCGATTCCCTGAGATGCATATGGATATGGTGAGACCCGGTGTGATTCTTTATGGTATCAAACCTTCAGCTACCATGGATTGCGGTCGACTTCATTTGAAACCTGCCATGCAGTTCAAGGCAAAAATCACCCATATCAAAGAGGTGGAAGCAGGGGTTGGCATAAGTTATGGCCGAAAATATGAAACAGAAAAATTAACGAAAATCGCAACCATTCCGGTTGGATATGCAGACGGATATTCCCGTATCTTATCCGGAAAAAGCCAGGTGATAGCAGGTAGAACCATCTGTAATGTCATCGGAAATATTTGTATGGATCAATGTATGATTGATGTAAGTTCTGTCAATACTATCTCTGTCGGCGACGATGTCATCTTGTTCGGCAGGGACAACGATGTTGAAGTATCAGTGGAAAGCCTTGCCGAAAAAATGGGGACCATTAACTATGAAATCCTTTGTATCATCGGCAAGAGAATCCCGCGGATTTATCTGAAAGACGGCAAGGTTGTGGAGGAACACAATTATCTTTTGGATGCTCCAACGCCCTCCTGGTTTAACAAGTAGCGTACATAGGGAAACATTATCGCAAGTCCCGTCCCGGTATCATGTACCAAAATCAGGAATGCCGCATATATTGCCAATGAAAAGGAAATTGACAATGCGGAGTGTGAATGGAATTGGCAGTAAAAAGAGGCGATATCTACTATGCGGATTTGAGCCCCGTGGTTGGCTCGGAGCAGGGAGGCGTTCGACCCGTTTTGATTATTCAGAACGATGTGGGGAACCGTTACAGTCCTACCGTGATTGCAACGGCGATTACCTCTCAGGTGAACAAAGCAAAAATGCCGACGCATATCGAAATCGGAGCAGGGGGATTTGGACTCTCCCGAGATTCTGTGGTCTTAGCAGAACAGATCCGAACCATCGATAAAAGACGGCTCAAAGAAAAAATCGGACATCTTGATGATAGCTTAATGAATAAGGTAAACGAGGCTCTGGAGATTTCATTTGGACTCTCCTGAGTTACAAAACCTGAAAAGGAGAGAAAAAAGATGAAGAAACGTACAAAGGTGACCCTGATAGGAATTCTGGTTGGACTCTGCTTGTTGATGGCCGGCGGCTTGGTTGTATTTTCAGAGCCGGGTGGAAGT
Source organism: Ructibacterium sp. (assembly GCA_045649565.1). Lineage (GTDB taxonomy): Bacteria > Bacillota > Clostridia > Monoglobales > Monoglobaceae > Ructibacterium. The sequence goes on along the minus strand of JAZRQC010000014.1, from coordinate 796 downwards.
GATGATCCGGTAGTGACCAAGAGTTACATTGTGGATGTTGTAATCCCCGAAATCAAAGCGTACATTGATGAACGGTTTGGCATTGCTGCAACCGAAGGATCTCCCACTGCCCATACCAATGCATTCACGGTTGTGAATGTGGCGGCAGGAAAGACCGTAACCTGCGAGGCAGGAACGGAATTGATTCTTCGTATGGGACAGGGCACAATCATTGCCACCACAAAAGGCGGTTTGGCAGACACAACAGCAGGTTATGACCTGACAAATGGCGTATCTATGCCGGCCAATCATCTGCTGGTGGTTCCGGTGGGCGACGGAAGAGGCTTCCGTGCCGAAAGTGATGCCTTGGTAATGATTAAGGGTGCTTATGTAATTAAGTAAAAAAAGATAAACGGGGTTTCTGTGGAAACCCCGTTTGTATTTTATGGGTGGTTTTGTTCTGAATTTTGTGAAAAATAACAAAAAATTCTTTCCCAAAACCCTTGACAGAAGAATGAAAACTGTGTATAATAGTGTTCCGTAAAGTGATATGGCTTTACACACATTGCGTTAGCGGAGTGAGGAAGATGGAAAAAAACGTTCAGATAGGATTGCTGTTTTCCATTTACCGGAATATGTTGACACACCGACAGGCGGAGAGCATTGATCTTTATTATAACGAAGACTTGTCTTTGTCTGAGATCGGGGAGCATATGGGAATTACCAGACAGGGTGTCCGGGATAACATTAAGCGGGGGGAACATATTCTTTTTGATGCGGAGGCAAAGCTGGGCTTGGCGCAGCGGTTCCTTGGTAT
>JAZRQC010000013.1:0-6907 GCA_045649565.1 Ructibacterium sp. | reverse complement strand
TTTCTTCTACCGGTTCCGTAATATTGTACGTTTGCCATAATTCTTTAGTCCCCTTTCTTAGTTTTCTTCCCAGACAACAGGTGTCTGAGCTGCGTGTTGATGTTCAGCGTCCTTGTAGATGCGGAGCTTCTTGAGAGCGGTTCTTCCCAAAGTGTTGTGGGGAAGCATACCTGCAATCGCCAGTTCCATTGCTTTCTCAGGACGGGTTGCCATCAGCTCCTTGTAGGATACTTCCTTCAGGTGACCGATGTAACCGGTGTGTCTGTACCATTTCTTCTGCTCCAGCTTGTTACCGGTCAGAACAGCGTCCTTTGCGTTGATAATGATAACATACTCACCGCAATCTACACCGGGGGTGTACTGAGGACGATGCTTACCTCTCAGGATAGTAGCAGCGGTTGCAGCTACACGACCGAGGGGCTTACCAGCAGCGTCAATGATATACCATTTCTTTTCGACTTCATTCGCTTTTGCCATGTAAGTTGACATATCTCGTTCCTCCTATAAATTAGTTTTGCCCGTAAGGCATTTGTTTTTAGCACCGTTTTCCGCTTTAGTGCGAAAAACAAACGCCTCAACTTCAGGCGCTAGACCATTATAATACTGTTTTTCCCATTTGTCAAGCACTTTTTTGAAAAAATTAATTTAATAATACACAACCTCGTTTTTTCTCCTTTTTTCTCACTCAATCTCTCGTATACTCACTTGCTATTTTCATTTTTGTTACAAAAAAGCAAAGAAAATTCAGCAAAATGTGTACGATAGAAGATAAAGAATGGTGAAGCGGGAGGAGCAAGCCTCTCCCCTACGATGTTTGACGGATGGTTTATCGCAATGGCAACGGACCGTCAGGGACGCCGGCCCCTACGGTTTATCCGGAGAAGATTGCCTTTTCCACTCGGTAGTGCGCAGAAAATTGGATGTAATTGCTTTGGGTCGAGGTTCGGTAAGACAGGAGCGTACTTTGTGTACGTGACTGTCTTGCCGAGCCGATGGCACGAAGCAAGTACGCCAATTTTCAAGCACGACTGTAGGAGTAAGAAATAAAAACGCCCCGGCCTTCCAAAGACCGGGGCAATTTTATTTCTTACTCACAATCACAATCGCAGTCGCAACCACAATCACAACCATCAAAATCCAGTTCGATGATTTCGCCACATTCAGGGCAGTTGAATACGCCGTCTGCGATATCGTCCAGATCGTCGCCGGTTACGTCGATTTCTGCGCCACAGTTTTCACAAACCAAGGTGTAGAACTCGTCATCTTCATCACAGCCGTATACTTCATCGGCTACCATGTCCATAACCTCTTCTACCTCGTCGATCTTATCTGCCAGGAAAGCCTGTTCGCTATCCAGCATCTCCAGTTCCTCTGCCATTTCGCCCAGAAGATTCAGGATACCGTCAATCAATTGACCTTCTGCAGATTCAGTGTTCAGCTTCAAGCCGTCTGCCAGACCCTTTAAATATGCTGCGCGGTTAGAAATATCAGACATTTCTTGCACCTCTTTCTTCAATTATTGTAGATTAAAGTCTTTCCATGTATTCGCCGGTACGGGTATCGATACGGATTGCATCGCCCTCGTTCACGAACATAGGAACGGTAATAACTGCACCGGATTCTACGGTTGCAGGCTTGGTAACATTGGTTGCGGTATTACCCTTCACACCGGGTTCGGTTGCGATAACCTTCATCTCTACGAAGGTGGGGGGTTCTACTGCAAAAACATTGCCCTTGTAGGAAAGGATTTTAACAGTCATGTTCTCCATCACGAACTTCAGTGCATCACCCAACTGATCCTGTCCGAGAGGAATCTGTTCATAAGTCTCCTGATCCATGAAGTAGTACAAACCGCTGTCCTCATAGAGATATTCCATCTCTTTTCTTTCGATTCTTGCGGGTTCTACCTTCTCAGTGGGGTTGAAAGTTCTTTCTACCACACCACCGGTCATAACATTCTTCATCTTGGTTCTAACGAACGCTGCGCCCTTACCCGGTTTTACATGCTGGAATTCTACCACCTGGTATACGTTTCCATCATACTCAAAGGTAAGACCGTTTCTAAAATCACCTGCTGTTATCATTGGTGAAACCTCCTATATCTAATTGTTCTTTTTTTCTATTGTATAACAAACTATGCAAAAAATCAAGTATTTTTTCAAATTCTGTTAGAGCTCGATAAGTTCTTTTCCAAGATGGGTAAAATTCTCATATCCATCCTCGGTAATACAGACCATATCCTCGATTCGAACACCGCCAAAATCAGGAATATAAATCCCCGGCTCACAGGTTATCACCATCCCCGGTTTCAGGACAATTTCGGACATAGGTGACAAATTAGGAAGTTCGTGAATCTCAAGACCTACCCCATGCCCCAGACTATGACCGAAGTATTTGCCAAACCCTGCTTCCTCTATAACCTTTCGTGCGGCGCCATCGGCTTCCGACCCGGTAATTCCCGGTCTGAGAGCCGCAAGCCCTGCTTCCTGCGCAAGGCGGACAATCTCATAGATTTTCTTCTGCTCTTCGTTGGCTTTCCCCAGCACCACGGTACGGGTCATGTCCGAGCAATAGCCCCGGTACTTACATCCAAAATCCATGGTAATAAAATCCCCGTACTCAATTTTCTTATCATCCGGTCTGCCGTGGGGCATACTGGTCTTCTTTCCCGAGATAGCAATGGTCTCAAAGGATGTCCCCTCTGCACCTCGCCTGCGCATCCGGTATTCCAGTTCTGCCGCCAGTTGGTTCTCGGTCATTCCTTCCTTGATCAGGGGAAGCACCTCCAAAAAAGCATCCACACCGATTTGCTCTGCCGTTCGCAGGGCGCGAAGTTCTTCCTCCGTCTTTACCATCCGTAATTCACGGAGGCTGCGGGAACAACCAACCCATTCCTCCACCGGCAAATCCTTTTTCAAGGAATCATACTCCGCAACACTCATGAACTCGTCCTCAAACCCAAGATTTTTCAGGTTCAAATCGGTTATCTTTTGGGCAATCTCGGCGTTTCGTTTTCCTCCGGCAAATTCCACCACAAGAAACTCCGTTGCCTCCTTCTGTGCCGCCTCGGTATATCTGGAGTCCACAAAGAGGAAATTTCCCTTCTCGCTCACCAAGGCAATCCCTTCACCGCCGGAAAATCCGGTGTGATAACGAAGGCTATGGGGAGAGGTCAAAAGAATTCCATCCCATTGTGCCATGATTTCCTGCATACTATCCCAGCTTTCCCTGATAGATTTTTTGGAGTTCTACCGAATCCTCGGTTTGGGTCCCTGCCGACTCACAGATAATTCTGGGAGAAAGTCCTCGTTCCGCCAACAGTTCCGCCAAAGGTTCAAACTCCGGCTCATACTGAGTGTCTGCCAATGTGTGGTGCTTTTTCTCCCCTGCATTGGTATACTCAATCCGACTGAAGTGAGCATGGAATTCCGTTGCCTGATAGGTATTGAGTTTACTACCCAAAGCATCCAACACCGCCGCAAAATCTGCTTTTTCTTTCAATCCGCCACGGGTCTGGGCATTCACATGTCCAAAATCCACGGTAGGAATCAGACGATCACTCATTTTACAAAGAGCGATTACTTCATCCACGGTTCCCAATTGGTTTACTTTTCCCATGGTCTCAGGGCAGATGTAGATATCTCCATAACCATTCTGCTCTGCCGCTTCCAAGGAACGATACAACGTATCCTTGGCAAGTTCCAACGCCTCTCGTCTGGTAATCTTTCCGCAAGAACCGGAGTGAACCACAATACGATCTGCACCCATTCCCTTTGCCGCTTTCAGGGTCTGGAGGATGTAATCGATGCTTCTGTCCCGCTTTTCCTCCTCTACCGAGGATAGACTGATATAGTAAGGGGCATGTACCGAAAGAAGTACCGACTCTGCCTTGGCGTTCTGACCAAGGGTCATGGCACCATCCTCCGAGATTCGTACCCCGTGTCCGCATTGGAATTCGTAACAATCAAGGCCGTTCTTTCGCACCCAACCCGGTGCCTCCAAACTGGATTTGTGCCCTGCCTCAAAGAAGCTTTCGCTGTTCCCTGCCGGACCAAACAATACCTTTCCCATCATCATCCCTCTTTCTTTTTAGGTATAAAAAGAGCGGGGATATACCCCGCCCGTAATGATTAATATTTACGCTTTCTTGCCGCTTCGGATTTCTTCTTACGCTTTACACTGGGCTTTTCGTAATGCTCTCTTTTTCTAACCTCAGACAATACGCCGGCCTTTGCACAAGATCTCTTAAACCGACGCAGCGCGCTATCCAAAGACTCATTGTCTTTTACTCTGATTTCAGCCATGGATACAACCCTCCCTCCAAGTATGGTCAACACTAAGATGTCAAGGTATAAAAAATTCTACCCCACTATTATACAGAGAAAAGTATCGTCTGTCAAGCATAATTTTAGTTTTTTGATTACAAAATTTTATTCTTTCATTAATTTATGCAAAGTTTCCATGGCATCGGCAATGCCGCCAACCCCGTCAATCAAGCCACAGGCAACTGCTTCTTCTCCGTAAAGGACGGTTCCCACATCATTGGCAATATTCTCTGTTTCCATCATCAAGGCGGTAAATTTCTCTTCTTCGATCCCCGAATTCCGAACCACAAACTCCACCAATCTGTCCTGAACCTTATGCATCTGCCGGAAAGTCTGGGGAGCGCCAATGACAGTTCCCGTCATACGGATGGGATGGACCGTCATGGTAGCAGAGGGTACAATCAGAGATTTTTTTGCCGCCACAGCCAACGGAACCCCGATACTATGCCCACCGCCCAGCACCATAGACACAGTGGGCTTTTTCATCCCTGCGATCATCTCGGCAATGGCAAGTCCGGCTTCCACATCACCGCCAACGGTGTTGAGCATCAGAAGAAGTCCGCCGATGTCATCGTCCTCCTCAATCCGCACAAGTTCCGGAAGCATATGCTCATACTTGGTGGTTTTACTTTGGGGTGGTAGGACGGTATGCCCCTCAATTTCTCCAATAATACTGATACAAGAGATTTTTCCTTTGCCGCTTTTCACCTCTACTGCCGACATTTCCTCGATTCTCTCATCCCGGCTGTCCTGATTCTTTTTTTCTTTATCTTCCTGATTTTTCATTATCTCTCTCCTTTATGTTTTCTTAAATCTACTATGTGCAAAAATCCCTTTACTTAACCAAAAACTTGTGTTATAATAATTTTTAGATTTTTTAGAACAGGATGTGATTTCTGTTGCCGATTAAAGTACAGAACGCCTTACCGGCCATTGAAACATTGAATCAGGAAAATATTTTTGTGATTACCGAAACCCGGGCTATGACCCAGGATATTCGTCCTTTGAAGATATTGATTCTCAACCTGATGCCTACCAAGATTGCCACCGAGACCCAACTTCTTCGGTTGCTTGGTAACACCCCTTTGCAGATTGATATCAACTTTATGCATATGAAGTCCCACGAGGCAAAGAACACCTCCAAAAGCCATATCGAAACCTTCTACGGCACCTTTGATGACTACAAAAACCAGAAGTTCGACGGACTGATCATCACCGGAGCACCGGTAGAGATGATGGACTTTGAAGAGGTGGACTACTGGGATGAGCTTTGCGAAATTATGGAATGGAGCAAAAAGCATGTTACCTCTACCTTCCATATCTGCTGGGGCGCTCAGGCAGGTCTTTACTATCACTATGGCATACAAAAGCATATTCTTAAGGAAAAGATGTTCGGTATTTTCACCCACACCATTCCTGAAGATAAAAAAACCAAAATGCTTCTCCGTGGCTTTGACGACACTTTCTATGCACCTCATTCTCGCCACACCGAGATTTTGAAAGAGGATATCGAAAAGATTCCCGAACTGGAGATTCTGGCAGAATCCGAGGAAGCAGGAGTCTATATCGTCAGCGCCAAGGGTGAACGCCAGTTCTTTGTGACCGGCCATTCCGAGTATGACAACACCACATTGGCAGCCGAATATTTTAGAGATGTAAACAAAGGAATGGACATTGCAGTTCCCGTCAATTACTTCCCTGACGATGATCCTGACAAAACTCCTCCCAACGCTTGGCGTTCTCACGCCAACCTGCTCTTCTCCAACTGGCTCAATTACTTTGTATACCAGACAACCCCCTACAACATTGATGACATTGACGAAGCGCCCAAGGCATAAGATATATGGATAGGAGTGAATAGTATGTTTCTGTTTGAACTTTTTAAAACTGTTATTTTGGGTATTGTTCAGGGAATCACCGAATGGCTTCCCATCAGCAGTACCGGACATATGATTCTGGTTGACCAGTTTCTACCTTTGAGCCAGAGCAAAAGCTTTATCGACCTGTTTTTCGTGGTGATTCAGTTCGGCTCTATCTTAGCGGTAGTAACCCTATACTTCCACAAGCTGAACCCGTTCTCACCAAAGAAAACAACCCAGGAAAAGGCAAACACCTGGGAAATGTGGCTCAAGGTTTTGGTAGCCTGTGTTCCGGCGGCGGTGATTGGTCTTTTGTTTGATGATTTGATTAACCAATACACCTACAACGCATGGGTTGTGGCAAGTACCCTGATTGTTTACGGCGTTCTCTTTATCCTGATCGAGAATCAGAAAAAGACACCGAAAATCGAAAGCATAGGCAGTCTGGATTACAAAACCGCCCTGCTCATTGGCGCCTTTCAGGTGCTTTCCCTGATCCCCGGAACCTCCCGCTCCGGCTCCACTATTTTAGGTGCGGTGATTTTGGGTTGTTCCCGATTCGTGGCGGCAGAATTCTCCTTCTTCCTTGCCATCCCCGTTATGTTCGGGGCAAGCGGACTGAAGATTGTGAAGTTTTTCTTGGAAACCGGCGTCGGCTTTACCGGAGAGGAAATCATCATTCTCTTAACCGGTATGGTGGTGGCTTACCTTGTTTCCATCTTT
>JAZRQC010000012.1:0-12824 GCA_045649565.1 Ructibacterium sp. | reverse complement strand
TGCTTGCCGGTCCACTCGGTGCAGTTTGCGGGAGGATTCTTATCAGGGCCTTCCCACCAAACAGTCATATCATCATTGTTGATTGCAACGTTGGTGAAGATGGTGTTCTTCTTGGTGGATTCCAAAGCGTTGAAGTTGGTCTTCTCGGAAGTACCGGGAGCAACGCCGAAGAAACCTGCCTCGGGGTTGATTGCATAAAGTCTGCCATCGGGACCGATACGGAGCCAAGCAATGTCGTCACCTACAGTCCAGATCTTGTAACCCTTTTCCTTCAGGTACTCGGGAGGAATCAGCATAGCCAGGTTGGTCTTACCACAAGCACTGGGGAATGCAGCTGCGATATACTTCACTTCGCCCTGAGGATTCTCAAGGCCCAAGATCAGCATATGCTCTGCCATCCAGCCTTCCTGCTTACCAAGGTAGGAAGCAATACGAAGTGCGAAACACTTCTTACCCAGAAGAACGTTACCGCCGTAAGCAGAGTTTACAGACATGATGGTGTTATCCTGAGGGAAGTGTACAATGTATCTCTCATCAGGATTTACATCCTTCTTTGCATGGAGACACTTGGTGAAATCATCACCATCAATGATATCCAGAACAGCCTTGCCGATTCTGGTCATGATAGCCATGTTCAGTACAACGTAGATACTGTCGGTGAGCTCGATACCAATCTTAGAGAAGGGAGAGCCAACGGGACCCATGGAGTAGGGAATGATGTACATGGTTCTGCCTTCCATGGAGCCATCATACAGAGCATTCAGCTTTGCATACATCTCCTCGGGAGCCATCCAGTTGTTGATAGGACCTGCCTCTTCCTTGGTGGGAGTACAGATAAAGGTTCTGTCCTCTACACGGGCAACGTCATTAACTGCGGTTCTGTGATAGTAACATCCGGGCAACTTTTCCTGATTCAACTTAATCATTTCGCCGGTTGCTACGGACTCAGCTCTGAGAGCCTCCAACTGTTCCTCACTACCGTCAATCCATACTACCTGATCGGGACGGCAGAGGGCTTTCATTTCTTCCAGCCATTTCAAGACAAACTTGTTTTCTGTCATTTTTGTTTCCTCCTTATAGATACGTTTTATAAAAAACCATTTTCCTCTATCTTATACTATACCCCAATATGTAAAATTTTGCAATATCTAAATTAGACATTTTTTTAACAATCTCAATCAACACTTTGGTAGAATTGACGTGAATAAGGCAGTTTGCAAGGCAAACTGCCTGCAATTATCTCAACAAATTAGATAACCTTGCAAACTCCTCCACAGAAAGACGTTCCCCTCGCACCGTATCGGGAAGATCCATTTGTTCAAGTGCCGAGAGGACTTTCTCTTTCTCGATCTGGAAATAAGGGCTTTTCGAGAGAGCATTACAGAGGGTTTTCCGTCTCTGACCAAAGGCGGATTTCACCACTTGGAAGAAAAACTTCTCATCCTCCACCTCTGCCGCCGGTTGAGGAAGCACCTCTAACTTGATCACCGAGGACGCAACTTTAGGTTGCGGCATAAAGCAATGAGGCTCTGCCTTGCAAACTAAAGATGGCTTCGTATAATACTGCACCGCCACGGACAAAGCGCCATAATCCTTAGTACCCGGTTCTGCCGCCATCCGGTCTGCCACCTCTTTTTGTACCATCATAGTCATGGTGGTTACCGGCAGATGACTTTCTAAAAGCTCCATGATAATCGGTGTAGTAATATAATAGGGAAGATTGGCAACCACCGAGAAAGGATTGTCACCAAAAGTCTCCCGGGTCACTTCTTTTAAATTCACTTCCATCACATCGGCATGAATCAATTTCACATTATCAAATTCCGCCAAACTTTCACCCAAAATGGGAATCAGCGCCCGGTCAATTTCAATGGCGATGGTCTTTTTGCTGTTTGCCGCCAGACATCGGGTCAAGGTTCCGGCACCGGGTCCGATTTCCAAGGCACAAGTATCTTGATCCAGCTTTGCAGCATCAACAATTTTACCAAGAACATTCTCATCTATTAAGAAATTCTGACCCAGACTTTTAGAAAAGGAAAATCCATGCCTTTCCAGCAAGGCTTTCAGTTCCGACGGATGTGCTAAATTCATAGTGTTTCTCCCTTTACATCAAATTCTCTACCGGAATATTGTATCACACAAAGTCGATTCTTGTAAAGACAAAACTTCCGTCACCCTCCCTTTTCTTTCGTCATTTTCACAAGATATGACAGGATTTTTCTATATTGTTTACAAAAATTTAACATTTTGCAAACTTGTATAGACAACCCTTCATAATTATAGTATGATGAAAAAAAATAAATTAAAATCCTAAAAAAGAAAAGGAGAAATTTCAAATGGAAAAATTGTTCCACCTGAAAGAAAAAGGTACCACGGTAAAGACAGAAATTATCGCAGGTATCACCACCTTCCTTGCAATGGCGTACATCCTTGCAGTTAACCCCAGTTATCTGGGCGGTATCGAGGGCGCAACCCCCGGTGCTATCTTCTCTGCAACGGCTAACTCCCCCGCAACCGCTATCATCTGTATGGCATTCTTTGCTAACTATCCGGTGGCACTGGCATCCGGCATGGGTCTGAACGCATTCTTCGCATACACCGTATGTGGCGCAATGGGTTGTTCCTACGCAGTTGCTCTGACCGCAGTTTTGGTTGAAGGTATCATCTTTATCCTTCTCTCCCTCTGCAACTTCAGAGAAGCATTGGTAAACCAGATCCCCAAGAACCTGAAGTTCGGTATTACCGCAGGTATCGGTTTGTTTATCGCCATCATCGCACTGATCAACTGCGGTGTTGTTGTTAACAACGATGCAACCTTGGTTGGTATCGGTACTTTCTCCAGCCCTGCTTTCTGTCTTGCAATGATCGGTCTTTTGATCATCGGTGTTCTTCACTACTTCAAGGTTCCCGGCAGCATCCTGCTTGGTATTTTGGCAACCTGGGTACTGGGTATCATCGCTGAACTGGTTGGTTGGTATCAGGTAGACCCTGCGAACGGCGTTTACTCCGTAATTCCTTCCTTCAGTAACTTCACCTGGTTTGAAGCACCCACCATGTTCAAGTTTGACTTCGGTTATATTGCGAATAACTTGGCATCCTTCCTGGTAATTACCTTTACCTTCCTCTTTACCGATATTTTTGATACCGTTGGTACTTTGATCGGTGTTGCAGAAAAAGGTAAGCTTTTGGATCAAGATGGCACTCTGCCCAATGCAAAGGGCGCTCTTCTGGCAGACGCAGTTGGTACCGTTGCAGGTGCTTGTCTTGGTACCTCTACTGTTACCAGCTATGTTGAGTCCAGCGCAGGTGTTTCCGCAGGCGGCAGAACCGGTTTGACCGCTCTGACCACCGCAGTTCTCTTTGTGGTAGCACTGGTATTGTCTCCCATCTTCCTGGCAATTCCTTCTTTCGCTACTGCACCTGCAATGCTCTTCGTTGGTCTGTTGATGTTCAGCGCTGTTAAGAACATCGAATTTGACGGCGACATCGCAGATTCCATTGGTGGTTTTATCGCAGTAATCTTCATGCCCCTGACCTACTCCATCGCAAACGGTATTATGTTTGGTATGCTGTCTTGGGTTATCCTGAAGATCCTCACCGGTAAAATTAAGGACGTTAAGCCTGTTATGTGGGTATCTACCGCATTGTTCGTGTTCTACTTCGTTCTGAAGTTCATGGGCATTATCGCGTAATAGAAATTACCTATAAAAAAGCCACCCCGCCGGGGTGGCTTTTTTTATTTAGTTCTCATTTTCCTGCAAACTATTTTGAAGTTTCTCTTTTTTTACCTCAATAGGTGTTGTCTCTCTCCCTGCCCCGTCTGTGATGACAATGGGAGAAATCTTAATCAAAGCCAACCCCGCTGCCAAAACATCCAGGACAACCGCCATCCATATCATAACCTCGTTAAAGGTGGTCTGTAAAATCGAGTCAATTCGAAAAGGTCCGATTTCAAACAGAACCAGATTAAAAGGTCCAATCTCGGTATTCATCTTGTAATACATGATAAATGTGTATCGGAAGGCAATCAAACTTGCCGCCGCCAACAGGGCAACGATGGTAACCGGGATGCGATTGGTCTTTTTGATCAGTGACAGAAGCAAAGCAATGATGGTAAGTCCCATGGCAATTGTAGCGCAAAGGTTCAAGGGAATTTCCTGCACTTCACTATCGGGCTTAAAAAACTCCTGAACTTTTTCAAGAAGCCCCTTGAGAATGTCCATGGTCTCATCCCTGAACGCACCCGTTGCCAACTCATAACCGGATGCCACAATTTCGGTATCTATATCATCCAACGATACAAAGGGAATGTCCGGCAACTCTATTCCCACCGTAACAAAAGGTGCCAAATAGCAAAGCAAACTACCCACAAGCAAGAGGGTTACCACAACCTTAAAGGCAATTTCTGTCCATTTCCTCTTTTGATTTATCAAAGAAAGACTTTCGCCCGAATGTGCCCTTTGCGCATTCTTTTTTATTTTAGTTTCTTTCCTTGCATCCTCGATGTGTCGCATGACGTTCACCTCATTTTTGTTCTCTACATTCGACCTGTTCATCATATCATTTACCTGCAACTTTGTCAATCTTGGTCTATCCCCATCAATCTACCAACAAAAGAACACTACCACAAATGTGATAGTGTTCTAAAAACATCTACAATTTTTATTTATCAAGCGGCTTCATTGTGGGGAAGAGCAGAACGTCACGAATGGAAGAACTGTCGGTCAGGAGCATCACCAGACGGTCGATGCCGATACCCAGACCGCCGGTGGGAGGCAGTCCGTACTCCAATGCATTTACGTAATCTTCATCCATCATGCTGGCTTCATCATCGCCGGCTTCTCTCTTTTCAACCTGCTTCTGGAAACGTTCCTTCTGGTCAATGGGATCATTGAGCTCGGAGAAAGCATTACCAAACTCACGACGGGTAATGAACACCTCAAACCGCTCGGTGAATGCAGGATTATCTGCAAACCGCTTTGCCAGAGGAGAAATCTCTACCGGGTACTCGGTGATGAAGGTGGGCTGAACCAGTTCTTCCTCTACCTTTTCCTCAAAGACATAACTGATGATTTCGCCCTTGGTCATGGTGCCTTCCATATCCTCAAAGGAAACCCCAACGGATTTTGCCAGTGCTTCTGCTTCTTCAGCGGTTTCAACCGTCTTGAAGTCGATGCCCGCATACTTTTTGATGGCATCCTGCATGGTAATTCTTTCCCAAGGCTTACCCAGGTCAATTTTCTCACCCTGATAGGTAATGGTGGTGGTACCAAGCACTTCCTGTGCCACAGTACGAATCATATCCTCGGTCAGATCCATCATATCCACATAATCGGCATATGCCTGATAAAGTTCGATACTGGTGAACTCGGGGTTATGCTTTACGTCCATACCCTCGTTTCTAAAGAGACGGCCCATCTCATAAACTCTTTCAAAGCCGCCAACCACCAGACGCTTCAGGTAAAGTTCCGGTGCAATACGAAGATACATATCCAAATCCAAAGTATTGTGGTGGGTGATAAAGGGTCTTGCCGCCGCACCACCTGCAATGGTGTTCAGGATAGGAGTTTCCACTTCCATGTAACCACGGTTATCCAAGTAATTCCGGATAGCAGTCATAATCTTGCTACGGGTCTGGAAGGTATTTTTTACATCGGGGTTCATAATCAGATCTACGTACCGCTGACGATAACGAAGATCGGTGTTGGTAAGACCATGGAACTTCTCGGGCAGGGGACGGAGAGACTTGCTGAGCAAGGTCAACTCAGTAACCCGAACCGAAATCTCACCCTTCTGGGTCATAAAGACTTCACCAACGGCACCAACAATGTCACCGATGTCCCACTTCTTATATTTTGCATAAGGTTCTTCGCCCAGTTCGTCTCTCTTGACACAGAGCTGAATCTTACCTGAGCCATCCCGCAAATCTGCAAAGGACATTTTACCCATTACACGCTTGGACATCAAACGTCCTGCAACGGTTACAATCTTTCCCTCAAACGCCTCGAAATTCTCAACAATGTCGGTGGCGTGATGTTTCTGCGGGAACTTAGTAATATCAAAGGGATTCTCGCCCTCTGCTTGCAGATTGGCAAGCTTTTCCCGGCGAATCTTTAATACTTCGTTTAAATCTTTCTCAACGGTGTTTTGACCGTTGTTCTGCTGCATTTGCTCGCTCATGGTTTATCTCCTTGTCTTTGGTTTTTCTTACTCAATAGCCATAATCTTGTATTCAACAGGGCCATCCAGGGTTTCTACAACAGCGGTATCACCAACACCCTTTCCCTTGATTGCCATAAAGAGAGGGCATTCATTAGAAATGGTTTTTTCCTCATCACCAACAGGGTTTGCCTCGGTGGAACCTACAACGGTGTACCATTCTGCCTCATCAAACTCCACGTCCAGAATCTGCACCTTGGTACCGATACCAACCTTGGTACGGTCGATTTCATCGGCATCAATCACGGTAACGTTCTTCAGCATATTTTCCAGTTCATTGATCCGAACCTCTACCTGTGCCTGCTCATTCTTCGCCTCATCATATTCCGAGTTCTCGGACAAATCGCCGAAGCCCAGAGCTACCTTAATTTTCTCGGAAACCTCTTTCCGCTTTTTGGTTTTTAAGTATTCCAGTTCGTCCTCTAACTTGGTGAGTCCTTCTGCAGTTAAGGTAATCTTTTTTTCTGCCATTTTTCGTTCCTCCGTGTTTTTATCTTCTTAAGAATTTTCTATAATTACAAACAAATATTATACCCGAATTTTCCCTTCTTGTCAACCGCTTTTTCGTATGCACCATCCACAGAAGGTTGCCGCTTCCCAAAGTTCGGGATATTGCTTCAATAGATTTACCTGATCCACAAGGTATCCGTGAAGATTCAGCCTCATCTTTTTCCCGTCAAGAACGGTCATGCCGTCCATAAAAATCTTGCCCTGATTCACATCCGCAAGAATACTGTTTCCTCGTTCCTTCCATGGCAGTTCCCTGTATAATTCAGGACATACACCATACTCCCGAATCAGCATTTCCTCAATCCGCTCTGCCTTTTCCCGTTGTTGGGTTACAATCCCAAGACATCGCACCTTTTGACTGATTGCAATAGCAAGGGTCCCACACGCGTCACTGCATTCTCTGTCAGCAACCCATCCGGTTTTCTCATCCGGTGCATGATCATATCCTCTTAAAACCGATTCTAACGCCTCGCTCATTTCCTTCGGTGCAACAGGGCATTTCGCCCACTGTTCCGCCTTTACGGGGAGACCAAATGTCCTGCCGCAGACAATGGTCGGAATCACCACATCTGCTCCCAGTTTTCTCAAAAACCGTTCCCCTTTTCCATAGAGCCGTCTTTTCTGCCATCGGCTTTTTTGTTTCAATCTTTCCCGTGGAAGAGAAAATTCTGCAACAACAACCGATATCCCTTCCCGGAAGCGTTCTTTTTCAACGATCTTGGTTTTTCCTACCTGCTCTGTATCCTCTCGCACCGAAAGAATCCCAAGGCAGATCACTTTTGAAGATATTGGAGCGCCGCCTGAAGTTGTTCGTCTTCCTCGGGATCAAGTTCGGACAAGTTCTGATACTTCTCCACATCCATCACAATCTCTTGGTCCGGCTTAATTCCCTTTTCGTGAATGCACTCACCATTAGGAGTGAAATATCTCGCTATGGTAAGGGACAGTATCTCCAACTCACCGATATTATACACACTTTGCACCACGCCTTTTCCGTAGGTTTTTTCACCAATCTGGTAACCCACGCCGTGATCCTTCAAGGCTCCGGTTAATATCTCACTGGCAGAAGCAGAACCCTGATTGGTCAAAATCACAAGAGGAAACTTCTTTCCATCTTTGTTGGAACGATATTCCTCTCTGTACCCATATCGGTCTTCGGTATAAACAATCAGTTCTCCTTTTTCGACAAACAGTTCTGCAATAGAAACTGCCTCATCAAGCAGTCCGCCCGGATTATTTCTCAGGTCAAGGATCAGGGATTCCATCCCCTCTTTTTGGAGTTGCTCGTATACTTCCCGGAATTTTTCTCCGCATCCGTCTGTGAATTGGGTGACATTAATCCTGCCCACCGTCTCGGTTGCCATTTCTCCTGTAACACTCTGAATCTCAATTTCTCTTCGGGTCAATGTGATGTCCTGAACGGATTCGTCCTTCTTCTTAAGAACGGTCAAGGTCACTTCCTTGCCTTCCTCACCACGCATCACAGCTGTTGCTTCGTTAATTTCCTGTCCGGAATAACTCGTTCCGTTGACTTTCAAAATCTTATCCCCTGTGGTCAAACCCGCTTCTTCTGCAGGTCCTCCCGCAATGGCAGAAACTACCTGAATGGTATCGTCTTCCACATTGTTTTCGATATAAAGTCCAACACCACAATAGGTACCGCTTACTTCTTCCATATATTTTTTTGCGTCGTCTCCCCACAGAAATCCGCTATAAGGATCCTCCAATTCTGCCGTCATACCTGCCACGGCGCCGTTGAACAACTGCGTTCTGTCAACCTCTTTGTAAAAGTTGCTGTCCACCAACTTCATCACACGGGTAAAACGGATAAAATCGCTCACCCGATCAAATCCAAAGGGATTGATTGCGCCCAGCACCAACACCGATGTTGTGATAATCAATAAAACCGCAATCAGAACCAATACAGATTTTTTGATATACAATGTCTGTTCCCTCGTTTCTTTTCTGTTTAGAAGAACTGCATGGGATCAACCGCCGCACCATCTACCAATACCTCAAAATGCAGATGGGGACCCGTGGAATTTCCCGTGGATCCTACTCGTCCGATTTGCATTCCCTGACTGACTCTTTGCCCGTTAGATACCAAAATAGCACTCAAATGACCATATAACGTCTTGATTCCGCCACCATGGTCGATGATGATACAATTTCCGTAACCGCCGTTTTCCTGCGCCATAACCACCGTGCCGCCTCGAGACGCCCAAACAGGGGTTCCCTGTCCGGCACCAATATCGGTTCCGGTATGAGGTCGATCTTCCCCGGTAACCGGATTGATTCGGCTGGGTGCATAATGGCTGGTAATATATGAGGAATTAGCCGGCCATGCCAAAGCGCCTGAGCCAATTCGCCCCTCTTCTACTGTACCCACTCCGCTACCAATACCTGCTTGTTCACGGGTTCTTTGTTCTGCCGCATCCTTATCGCTGAGATACTGACCATAGGCTTCTTCATCTTGTTGCAGCCTCTCATGGTATGCCTGCGCTTCTGCCAATTTCTTTCTTACGTCTTCTTCGTTGGTTTCAAGCTCCTTGCCGGATTGTTCTATCTCCACCAGAAGCTCTTCCATACGTTGCTTGTCATCTAAAATTTGTCCTTTGACGGTAGCAATGGTATTCAAAGTCTCTTTATCATATTCTGCAATTTCTCTGACTATGACAAATTTCTCAATCAAATCTGTGATACTCTCGGCTGAGAAAATAATTTCAAGATAGGATGCAAGTCCTCGATCACACAACACCGTGAATCGTTCCCGAAACTTCTTCTGCTGGGTCTTTTCAATCTCTTCTGCCGACTCCAGTTCCTTTTCCAAATTCTCTAATTCGGTTTCACAATCCGCCTTCTTTTGTCCCAGTCGAATACCTTCTTCACTTAGTTCACTAAGTTCGTTTTCGTAATCTTGTACCTGTTGCCACGCTGTTTTTTCTTCACTCTGCCCTTCTTGTGGCGCACCGTATACCTTTGATACCAAAACCGGAGCAATCACCCCCAGCAAAAAGAACAATGCAATCAGCAAAGCAACAATTCGTATGATACGTTTTTGCATGAGGGCACCCCCTATCTTTTGTATTTATGAACGGAAAAACCGCTACCAAACAATCCGATTCCCATTCCCAATCCTAAAAAGACCGGAATCATGGCCTTTGCCGCATCCAAAGGCTTTACTACCTCTAAGATTTCTTCCGGAACTCCGTTTTGCAACGCATTTGCCGCAACAGAGTATCCCCACACAACTGCCACAGATGCCAGCAACGCGCCAAACAATCCCAGAATCATACCTTCAACCAAGAAGGGACCCCGGATATAGCCGGAAGATGCGCCCACAAAATGCATGATTTCAATTTCCCGACTCCGTGCCACCATACCCATACGGATGGTGTTGGAAATGATAAACAGCGCCGCCAAGGCAAACAAGAGCATCATCCAGAAGCCAACTTGTTCTGCTCCATTGGAAAACTGCTGAATTTTTCCGGCAATTTCCGGTGCATTGCTTACCTCGTCTACTCCGTCAATCTTCTTCAACTGATCTGCCACATCTTCCGCTCGATCAAGATTTTTCAGAGTGATAACATAGGAGTCCCGAAGGGGATTATCCTTTTCAAAATCCTCCAACAGGTATTCCTTTCCCCGATAGGTACTCTCTTTTACCGCCTGAAGCCGTTCGTCCTTCGTATAATACTGATAATCCGCAATATCCTCAATCATGTTCAGCTGCGATTCCAGTTCTTTGCGTTGCGGTGTTGTGATATTACTTTTGATGTAGATATTAATCTCGTACTGGTTCTGCAATTGGGATAAGATGGAATTAATGTTCATTTCCAAGAGCATAAAGATTCCCAAAAGAAACAAACTGGCCGCAACAATACCCACAGATGCAAGGCTAACCAGCCGATGGGTTCGGATATTCCGAAATCCCTGCGTGATAAAATATCCCAACGCTCTACCCAAGCTGATAACCTCCTTTTTCCTCATCACGGATAATAACACCGTTTTCCATGGTCAAAACCCGTTTCTTCATATCGTCAACAATGGCCTTATCATGAGTTACCACCAAAACCGTGGTTCCCCGTTGATGTATCCTCTTGAGCAGGGTTATAATCTCCTCCGAAGTTTGAGGATCCAGATTTCCTGTTGGCTCATCCGCAATCAGAATGGGCGGATTGTTCACAAGCGCCCGTGCCATAGATGCCCGCTGTTGTTCTCCGCCGGAAAGTTGCCCCGGTCGCGAATTTGCCTTCTCGCTCAGTCCCACCAAGGACAATACCTGCGGAACAATATGTCGAATCACACGCTTGGGTTTTCCGATAACCTGCATGGCAAATGCTACGTTTTCATATACTGTTCTGTCAGGAAGCAGGCGGAAATCCTGAAAAACAACGCCGATTTCCCGACGAAGTTTCGCAACCTTTCTTCCGCGAAGTTTTCCCACATCAACGCCGTTAATCAAAACCTTTCCGCTGTCCGCGGTCTCTTCCCGAAGCAAAAGTTTGGTCAAGGTACTTTTTCCCGCTCCGGTGGCGCCAATCAAAAAGACAAACTCTCCCTTTTGAATATGGAGACTTACATCCTGCAATGCACAACTTCCTGTGTCATGGTAGGTTTTGGTCACATTTCTTAATTCGATCATCCTGAATCGCCTCCAGATACAAAATATCGGCGAAGCTGAGGCTCCGCCGTATGTTGTGTTGCCTCACACAAAACACTGATGTTTCGTCGACCACTAAATACGGGTCGGTTCCGAGGTCAAATATTTGTTCACCATCATTGCAACCTTAAAGATAATCGCATCATCGAATTCTCTCAGGTCAAGACCGGTGAGTTTTTTGATTTTATCCAATCGATACACCAAGGTGTTACGATGAACAAAGAGTTTTCTCGAGGTTTCGGATACGTTCAGATTATTCTCAAAGAACTTCTGAATGGTACCGATGGTTTCCTGATCCAAGACATTAATGGATTCCTTCTTGAAAACCTCTTTCAAGAACAACTCACAAAGGGTGGTGGGCAATTGATAAATCAATCTTCCGATTCCTAAGTTATCGTAGCTGATAATATCTTTCTCGGTATCAAATACCTTACCAACTTCCAAAGCAATTCGTGCCTCACGATAAGCCTGCGCCAACTCCTGAATGGTTCCCACCATGGTGGAGATACCCACCGCAACGGAAATCATTTCTTCCGAACTCAAGGTATCCACAATGTTTTGCGCCACATGCAGAACCTCTGCAGGAGAAGTGTCCGGCTTGAATTCCTTGATTACCACGCTGTCATGGTCGTCAATACGAATCACAAAATCCCTGTTGCGGTCAGGGAACAGATTTTTCAGAACCTCCATAGCGGTGTTTTCGTTGTTTTTCAGGTTCCGAACCAGATAAACCGCACGGTTTACCTCAGCGGCAAGATGCAGTTCCCGAGTCCGATACAAGATATCGCCGGGTAGAATATTGTCCACAATGATGTTTTTCATAAAACTGTTACAGTCATACTTTTCGTCATAGTACTGCTTAATGGTCAGGAAATGAATCCCCAGGAAGGAACATGCATTGGACGCTACATCGTCCTCTCCTTCACAGAATACTGCATACTCATTTTTGTTGAAGGTTTCAATCTTCTTGTAAGTAAAACCACCCACACGCTTCATATCACCGGTTCCGTCAAACACCGAAAAGATATTATCCACAACGGTATTGATCCGGACTTCGTTACTGCAGGCAATGATGGTTTCGGTATCATCGATTACACCAACCACACGTTTTACATCCTTCTTAAGCTGTGCCAAAGCATTTTGGAACAGTCTGTTCTGCATAATGCCACCTCCGCAAAATTATCGACAGACCGCACATCTGTCGCAGGTTCCTTTTCTTCCGTAATATTATAACCTTTTTTTCGAGAAAATGCAAGATCTTTGTGAAAAATTAATAAAAATGACATAATACTCCCCAAAATCTACCATTTCTCCCCGCCCTCTGTTCGTGACATCGGAGTTTCTTGGGTGTATACTATTAGTACCTGATATAGGAGGTTTTTTATGAAGTATGTTATTGTTTTGATAGACGGTGCAGCCGACACCCCGGTGC
>JAZRQC010000011.1:0-72721 GCA_045649565.1 Ructibacterium sp. | reverse complement strand
ATCAAGTCTGTTTGCCATTTCATTTTGTGTTGTCGGGAACAAGTGAGCATATCTATATGTAATATCAATGCTTTCGTGTCCCACACGAGCAGCTATTGCAACTGCAGAGAACCCCATATCAATCAAAAGACTTACATGGCTATGTCTGAGTGCGTGAACCTTAATTCTCTTAACACCTGCAGCTTGTGAACCTCTTGTCATTTCGTGGTGCAGAAAGCTTTTTGAAATCAAGAAAATTCTATCAGTAGGTTTTATGCCATATAACATATTCAAATATTCTTTGACTTCTTCACAAAGGAATTCAGGCATCTTTATGATTCTGTTGCTCTTTTTGGTTTTAGGCGGTGTTATTACATCTCTTTTATCTATCCTTTGATATGATTTGTTAATCCTGAGAGTACCTTTCTCAAAATCAAAATCTTCGGGAGTTAAAGCTAAAAGTTCTCCCATTCGGATGCCACACCAATACAGAATCTCAAATGCATAATAAGATTTAGGCTTGTGCATCAGAGTTTCAGCAAACTTCAAATACTCTTCTTTTGTCCAAAAGACAATTTCACCTGCTTCTTTTTCACCGATAGGTCCTGCTTTTGTTGCCGGGTTTTCTTTCAAATCATAATAGCGTACTGCATGATTGAAAATTGCGGTAAGCTGATTGTGCATTTGCTTGAGATATGTTTGAGAAAACGGATCTCCATCCTCATCCTCATAAGCCAACAATTCATTCTGCCATTTGATAACATCCTTAACAGTAATTTCGCTTAACTTTTTGTTTTTGAAAAACGGTATAATCTTACTGTTTATCACACTATTTTTTGTTTTAAATGTGTTTTCTTTAATTCGATGTTGTAAATCCTCGATATAAAGTTCAACGAATGAATCAAATCGCATATCAAGGTTAGCTTGGGATTTCATAAGAAAATCTCTTTCCCACTCAAGAGCTGCTTTTTTTGTTTCAAACCCTCTTTTCATTTTCTTTTCCCTGACTCCGTTCCAATTAGTATAATAGAACGAAGTGTACCATTTACCCGTTTTCGAGTCTTTGTAAGCCGGCATTTAATTCACCTCCTTTCCATATTCTTTTGAATAAACCTTTTCCATGAAATATTCACGGTTGATTCTGCCGTCAATTACGAGGTAACCTTTTGCCTTGAGTTCCTCATTCAGCTTTTTAATGAGTTTATAAGCATAAGTTTCAGAAACTCCAAGCACTTCAGCTACTTCTGCGGCTCTCATAAATAATGTTTTTTCCATAGGTTTTACCTCCTTGTTTTATTTCGAACTAAATCAATTTGTTTAGTGTCATTTATATTATACAGATTTGTTTAGTCATCGTCAACCCCTTTTGATAAATTTCTAAACTTTTTAATTTAATTTCTTAAATCTCTTGATTTTTCCAATTTTGTGTGTTATACTAAATTAAGAAGTTTAATATACGAGGTGTTTATTATGGCTATTGGTCAAAGAATTAAGTTCTTTCGTAATTTAAGAAAGTTTACACAGAAAGAGTTAGGATTAAAACTTAACTTCCCTGAAAATGCTGCCGATGTTCGTGTGGCTCAATATGAATCAGAAACAAGAATTCCAAAGGAAGATGTAATCAAAGCTTTCGCAGAGCATCTTGATGTATGTCCTTCAGCTCTTGACGTTCCTAACATTGATTCATATATAGGTTTAATGCACACAATGTTTGCACTTGAAGATATGTATGGTCTTAAAGTGAATAACATTGATGGTCAGGTATGTATTACCCTTGATACTGAAAATGAGAGCTATTTAGAAATGTTTAAAATGATTTCTGCTTGGCAAAAAGAGTATCAGAAATTTATTGACGGAGAAATTACTAAAGAAGAATACGACCAATGGCGTTATACCTATCCTGAAAAAGCAGGAACCGGATTCAAACACATCGTTCAGTTATCAGAATAAAAATTTTTCATATAGACACAAAAATCCCCCTGAAAACTTTATCGTTTTCAGGGGGATAGTTTTATTAAGCATTTATTCCCTGCAATGGTTAAATAGTATCATTTTAGTATCATTGCAGTTCTTGAAGTCCTATAAAGCCTTATTTTATGCGGCTTTCAAGGGTTTGGTTGCTTATTCCCACTCGATGGTACCGACAGGCTTCGGGGTTAAATCAAAGAGAACACGATTGATACCCTCTACCTCTGTAGTAATACGATTGGTGATTTTATGAAGAACTTCGTAGGGAATTTCTTCGATAGTTGCGGTCATTGCATCAGTGGTATTCACCGCGCGAATAATTGCGGGCCAACCTTCGTAACGTTTATCATTTCTAACACCTACGCTCTTGAAATCGGGCACGGCAATAAAGTACTGCCAAACCGTTTCAGCCAGACCACAGATGTCAAATTCTTCACGAAGAATTGCATCCGCTTCGCGAAGTGCTTCCAAACGATCACGGGTAATGGCGCCCAAGCAACGTACACCAAGACCGGGACCGGGGAAGGGCTGGCGATATACCATTTCATCAGGCAGACCGAGAGCAGAACCAACCACTCTAACTTCATCCTTATAAAGGAGTTTAAGGGGTTCAACAAGTTCCATTTCCATATCTTCGGGAAGGCCGCCGACATTATGATGCGCCTTTACGCCATCACTTTCCAGAATGTCAGGATAAATGGTTCCCTGCGCAAGGAAATTAATATCGGTAAGTTTCGCAGCCTCTTCATCAAAAACCTTAATAAACTCGCCACCGATAATTTTTCTCTTTTTCTCAGGTTCTGCAACATCTTTAAGCAAATCCAAAAATCTATCGGTTGCATCAATATAAATCAAGTTAGCATCCAACTGATTTTTGAAAACTTCAATTACATTTTCACTCTCGCCTTTGCGCATCAAGCCATGATTTACATGCACACATACGAGTTGTTTACCAATAGCTTTTATTAACAAAGCTGCAACAACAGAGGAATCTACACCACCGGAAAGAGCCAGGAGAACTTTTTTATCTCCAACCTGCTCCTGAATTTCCTTTACCTGTTCAGCGATAAACGCCTGAGCAAGTTCGGGGGTGTTAATACGCTTCATTTCTTCGGGTCTTACAATGTTATACATTATTTATCCTCCTTTTGATTTTCATCCGGAACATAAACCGGATAATTTCCAGTAAAGCATGCATCACATAAACCTAATTTACAATTAGGGGCAAGATTCTGCATAGCCGGTATAGAAAGATATGCTAATGAATCTGCGCCAATTTTTTTACAAGTTTCTTCCACGGATAATTGACATGCAATCAGCTTGTCCCGACTGTCAATATCGGTTCCGAAATAACAGGGGTTTAAAAATGCCGGAGATGAAATTCTCACATGCACTTCAGTTGCGCCCGCTTCCCGTAACAGGTTTACGATCCGACGGGAGGTTGTCCCACGAACAATGGAATCATCAACCATAATGACACGTTTTCCTGCAACAGCCTCTCTCATTGCATTTAACTTGATACGAAGAGCCGCTTCTCTTTCTTCCTGTGTCGGAAGGATAAACGTCCGGCCGATATAACGATTTTTAATAAACCCAACGCCATAAGGAATCCCTGATTCATAAGAGTATCCCAAAGCCGCATCCAGACCGGAATCAGGAACACCGATTACGATATCTGCATCCACGGGACTTTCTTTTGCCAAGAACTTACCGGCATTCAATCTGGCACGATGAACACTTTCGCCTTCAATGATACTGTCAGGACGTGCGGTGTAAATATACTCAAACACACACATTGCGGTTTTCTGCCCACACATTTCACGATTGGAGTGTATCCCTTCGTTATCAATAACAATAATTTCGCCCGGTTCTACATCTCTGATAACTTCCGCATTGATTGCATCAAGTGCGCAACTTTCCGATGCAACAACATAGGAATTCTTTACTTTTCCCAAAACCAATGGATGGAAGCCTTGCGGGTCACGAACTGCAATCAAACGATGAGGTGTCATAATCAACAAGGTGTATGAACCGGAAATCTTTTTCATAATCCGTACCATCGCTTCTGCGGTAGATTCTGTATGGATTCTTTCTTTTGCCATCAAATTAGCAATTACTTCTGCATCATTGTTGGTGTGAAAAATTGCGCCCTGTTCTTCAAGTTCTGTTCTGATTTGCTGCGCGTTAACCAATGAACCGTTATTTGCCAAAGCAAAAGAGCCTTTTTGGTATCGAGAAACCAAAGGTTGTGCATTCACTCTACTGCTTCCGCCTGCAGTTCCGTACCGAACATGGCCTACCGCGCAAAAACCAACCAATTCCTTCAGTACCAATTCATTAAAAACTTCATTGACAAGGCCTTGGTCTTTGTACTGAAGAATCTGAATAATATCAGCCTCATCACGGTTATTAACAGCAATTCCGCAACTCTCCTGACCACGATGCTGCAGTGCATATAAACCATAATAGGTCAGTCGAGAAACATCCAGGTTGTCTCCGTTGTCAAAGATACCAAAGACACCACATTCTTCGTGGACAGTATCTGCTTCAAAAATATTATGTTGTACCACAAAAACACCCCCGCATTTTTTCAATAAAATCACGATTTATTTAAACCGAGAAAACATTCGTAAAATAAAAACACTTTTTTATTTTATTATAAATAACATAAAATTGCAAGAAATTTTCTATCATTTTTTTATCAAAAATAAAAAATTGTCAATCTGCACAAAAGAGCATAAATATCAAGTAGTTCTTTTCATTTTGCAATTCAATAAAGGTGCGAAAAATGTACTCGTTAAGACCTTCCATAAAGTTAGCAAGCATATAAAACTATTAGCAAAAACAATTACACAAACAACACCATCAATTCCAAAAGCGGTCACAAGAACACCGATTCCCGCAAGCCGCAAAACAGACTCTGTTAAACTGTACAACAGCAAAGAAAACTGTTTTCCCATACCATTTAAAACAGAACAAGACAGAGCATTCAGAAACAAAAGCGGACAAACAATCGAAAGTTTTCTCACCATAGATGCAATAGACACATCTCCATAGATATTGTATGTAATTTCCTCTGAAAAAATATTAAATAGCAACATGATTCCAAACCCCGCTATCATGCCGAAAGAATAAACTTTTCGTATTATTTTATGTAACCGTTCCTTTTTAGGCATTGCATTGGCTCTTGATATTTCCGGAACGAGTAATGTAGAAACAGAACCAATCAAGGTAAGTGGAAAAACCAATACCGGCATAACCATTCCGTGAATTACTCCAAGTTTTGCAAGGGAATCGCTATGAGAAAACCCATGTTGTTTTAGCGCCGCAACAAGCCATACCTCCTCCTGCATTCTAAAAACAGATCCTAAAAGTGATGTTATCATTGTAGGAAATGCAATTTTAAAAAGCATAAAATTAACGTCTTTTGCCGTTCCTCCATCCTTTATCATTTTCAAATCGTTAACGTAAATAACAAACAAAAAGACACATGAGGAAAATTCACCTAAGGTAATTCCAAGAAAAACACCCGCGCATCCATATGCTACACCTTTGGGTAATAATATCTGTAAAAAAGTATAGATCAAAACACCTTTTACTATTTGCTCAATAAATTCTGATAACGCAGGGGCAACTACCTTCCTTTTTGCATAAAAATATCCTTTTAAACAGTACGAAACTCCCATAAACAAAATACTCGGTGCAAGACAGGCTAAGCCAGTTGAAATTCGTTGTTCTCCGATTATATTGTCAGCAATCCATTCGGCACCCACAAAAATAATACCAATTACCAAAGAGCTAATGAACAGAACCAACTGCAGCGCAAGTTTCATACATTTTTTGACAGCATGATAGTCTTCTTTTACCAGACATTCAGAAATCACCTTTGTTGTCGCAACTCCAAGTCCTGCAGTAGCAACAGTTAACATGACACCGTGAAAACTAAATCCCAGAGATAATATGCCCATCCCTTCTTGACCGAGAAATCTTGAATAATATGCTCTGAATATAAAATCAAACCCCTTAGCACAAAAGCCGGAGAAACCAAGAATTACTGCATTTTTCAGCATTATATTTTTCATCAAACGGCACCTCACTTACTTTCAGTATATGAAAGCAAAGAATTGACAATGCCACGCAGTATAGGTATAATATTCACATACAAAAATCTGATTGGTGGGTTTTTATGATACACATTAAAGAAGCAATCATTGTAGAAGGAAAATATGACAAAGAACGTATCCGTCAACTGACCGATGCGCCTATTATTTGTACCCATGGGTTCACGATTTATCAATCCAAAACACTAATGAACTCCATTCGAAATTTTGCAAAGAATCAAGGTATTATTATTCTCACCGATTCGGACAAAGCGGGTTTCCGGATTCGAAATTATATTAAAACTTGCGTCGGAAAAGATTGTAACATTAAAAATGCATATATTCCAACCATTCCCGGTAAAGAACGCAGAAAGGAAAAACCCGGCAAAGAAGGCATTCTCGGCGTGGAGGGTATGACAGAAGAAATTTTAGAAGAAATTTTAAAGTCGGCCGCAACGCCTGCAGAACCCAACGCATTTCCTAAAGTCACAAAAACAGATTTCTTTCAGGACGGACTGACCGGCAAACCTGATAGTGGAGAGCGCAGAAAAAAACTTATCAAATATTTGCAACTCCCCCAAAATATTACCGCCAATGCATTAATCCAATTACTCAATCAAATCGGCGGACTTCCTATCTATCAGGAAGCAATCAGCGAGTTATTCCCGGAATCTGATTCATAAGGAGACTCTTCCATGGAACTTACCAGAAATTTACCTGAAAAACTACTGCCTTGGTATGATGAAAATAAACGCAGTATGCCATGGCGTGATGATCCAACACCCTACCACGTTTGGCTTTCTGAAATCATGCTTCAGCAAACTCGTGTCGAAGCAGTTCGCTCCTATTTCCTTCGTTTCATAGATGTACTACCCGATATTCACTCTCTTGCAAAAGCAAATGAAGAAACATTGCTGAAATTATGGGAGGGGCTCGGATATTACAGACGCGTTTATAATCTCCAAAAAGCTGCTCAAATCATCGACGATGTATACGAGGGTAAACTTCCTGCTTCGTACCACGAGCTGCTTAAATTACCCGGAATTGGCGATTATACAGCAGGAGCAATTTCATCCATTGCTTTTAGCTTACCCAAAGCTGCAGTTGATGGTAATGTATTACGGGTTATTACCAGATTTCTTGGAGATTATCGTGATATTTCCGGTACATCCTTTAAGAAAGAAGTGGCCAAAGCACTGGAAGACATTTATCCGTTGAATCGATGTGGTGATTTCACACAGAGCCTGATGGAGTTGGGCGCGACCGTCTGTCTCCCTAACGGTGCGCCACTTTGTGATAGTTGTCCGTTACAGAACGATTGTTACGCATCTCTTCATCATTGTATAGACGAACTACCTGTAAAGCCTGAAAAGAAAAAACGGCGTATAGAACACCTTTTTGTTTTAATTTTGCAAAACAAAGACGTCTATGCCGTAAGAAAACGTTCCACCCCCGGGCTACTCCATGGTCTTTGGGAGCTGCCCAATATCCCTAACGAAAATTCGAAAAACCATATCGAAGATTATTTAAAGGATTTGGGAATCCGGTACAATTCCGTTCGTAAAGTCGGAAATGCAAAGCACATTTTCACTCATATTGAATGGCACATGACAGCATATCATGTAATATGTGAAAACCAAAACAACACTTTTCGCTGGGTCACAAGCGATGAAATTTCCAATGAAATTTCGCTACCCACTGCATTTCAGCACTTCTCAAAGATATGGACAGAAAAATAACCGACACACCACTTGACAGATTCTTCCAAATCGATTATAATGTTACAAATGTGTTACAAAAAGGTGGGTGATCGGATATGAACGAAGTTGTTTCATTGGATGCATTAAATGCACTTAAACACGAAGTTGCGGTTTTAGAAAACAAAAATGCAAAAAGCATTCTTGTTTTTGAAAAAAATCTTGAGGATCTATCCGATTTACCTTTGATTGACGATTCAGAATGGTCCCCTTCACTGAAATCGGTAGAAATCATTACATTGGAAAAATACCCTTCATTATCAACCAGTATCCGAAAACTTGATATTTAAAAAGAAAGGTGTCATTTGACACCTTTCTTTTATATTTCGTCTCCTGTTCTTTTTTCAACAATGAATCTTGGGCGTTTCTTTGTCTCCTTATATATTTTACCTACATACTCTCCGATTACACCTAAAGAAATCAACTGCACGCCACCCAGAAACCATATGGAAATCATAAGAGATGACCAACCGCTTACGCTATACCCAAAGAATCGTGCAAATAAAGTATAACCTGCTGCAAACAGCGCAAAAAAACAAACCAACAAGCCCATTCCAAGGACCAAACGGATCGGTTTAATAGTAAAAGAAGTTACCCCGTCAAAGGCAAAAGAAAGCATCTTTTTGAAGGGGTATTTACTCTTGCCTGCCATCCTCTTCTTTCTATCATAATAAACAATTGTACTCGGCAAACCCACAAGACGTACCATACCTCTTAAAAACAGATTTACTTCAGGGAATTCTGCCAAAGCATCCAGAGCCTCTTTGCTCAGCAAACGGTAATCTGCATGGTTTTCAAGAACATCCGCGCCAAGCCAAACCAATAACTTATAAAACAGCTTGGCTGTTGCTCTTTTGAAAACGGTATCGTTTTTCCGTTGCTTTCGAACGCCGTAAACAACATGCTTTCCTTTAAGGTATTCGTTCATGAAATCAGAGATTACACCAATATCATCCTGCAAATCCGCATCCATCGAAATACAACAGTCACACTTCTGTTTTGCTTCCATCAACCCTGCATATAAAGCATTTTGATGTCCAACATTTTTGGAAAGTTTCAGGCCAATAACCATAGCATTTTGCTTATGGCTCTCCTCAATCAGTTCCCATGTTCTGTCGTCGCTTCCGTCATCAACCAATAAGATTCGACTTTCATCAGAAATCACCTTATTGGAGATCATTTGCATAAGAAGATTCCTCGTTTGAGAAATGGTATCTTCAATTACATCTTCTTCGTTATAACACGGAATTACAAGATACAGTTTCGGTTCACCAACCATGATTTCACCCCCCATATAAAGGAAAAAGGCGAACCTATGTCCGCCTTTTTTAAACTATTCTGAAAAATATTATTCAGCAGCTTCTGTGGTTGCTTCTGCTTCCTCTGCATTCTCAGCGGTCTCATCTGCAACAACTTCCTCAGTTGTTGCATCCTCGGTTGCAGCGTCAGTTGCTTCTTCAGCAGGTTCTTCTGCTGCAGTTGCTTCGTCAATAGTGGAAATAACGTTGCCTTCCTGATCAACGATATTACCATTTTCATCAACAGTGTATGCACCTGCTTCTGCACCAACATTCTGCTTCTTGTAATCATTAATAGAAACAGCTGCCAAGGTCAATGAAGACACTACGAACAGAATAGCAACAACAGCGGTTACCTTTTTCAAAACTGCATCAATAGTCTTACCCTTGTTCTTACCAAAAAAGGTTTCTGCACCACCTGCAATGGCACCGGATAAACCTTGCTGTTTACCATGTTGCATCAAAACTGCAACAACCAAAACAACAGAAAGAACTACTTGTGTAATTGTCAACGCTAACATCATTATGAATTTCCTCCTCATTATTCTGCGTTCTTTTCAAACGCACATCATCTGTTTTAAATCAACTTTACACATTGTATCACAAACACGGATACAATGCAAGAGATTTTTTTATTTTTTTACAACTTTTTCTTTCATGTAAAAAAAATAGAAGACCGCTTGGGGGAGCGATCTTCAAGGGAGGTAGTTATGTACTGTAGCAATTCCTTGCTACAATCATATTTTACCACATATTTTAAAGTGTTGGATGAATAATCTGTAAAAAAATTTTGAATAGTTTGTTAACAAAAACAAAATAAAATTCGAACTTTTAAAAAAAATCACGAAAAAACCCTTGATTTTTTTTACATAGTAGTTTAAAATTAGAATATCTGTAATATAAATTTAATGAGTATATTTTTACAAATTAAATTTATCTACGGGGGTTGCTTAAATGCTCTATTACAGAATGCGGAATTTTTCTTTCAAGAAAGTTGTTCGTATCAGTTTGTTAATGTACATATTTGCAGGTGTGATTTTTCTATTTATTGCATCGTTAACAGACATGCCATTTCTTGTCGCTTGGTGTCATTTTGTTGATTCTAAAACATTGGACGGTTCTCTTTTACTTACTATGTATCCTTCTTCAACTGTTTTGGCAGAGAATGACCCCGATTTTATGGAACCCGCTGTGGGTGTTCTCACTTCTCCTTATGGGGAGCGTTGGGGAAGAACACACGAAGGAATCGACATTGGTAATTCGCAAGGTTCAGAGATTCTTGCAACCGAGAGTGGCGTTGTTCGTTATGCCGGCTGGGTTGATGGTTATGGCAACTATATCAAACTGGAGCATAAAAACGGCTTTTCTTCTGCATACGGGCATTGTGACACACTCCTGGTTTCAGATGGTGATACTGTCAAAAAGGGAGACAAAATCGCCACTATGGGAAACACCGGAAACAGCACCGGTCCCCACTTACATTTTGAGATTCTTTATGACGAAGAACCTCAAAACCCTTTAAACTATGTAACTTACTAAAAGAAATACACTCGAAAACTTTTCGGAGGTGGAGACATGAGCAAGAAGATTCTTGTTGTTGATGACGAAAAAAGTATTGTAGACATTCTGAAACTGAATTTACAGAACGAAGGTTATGTTGTCTACGAAGCGTATGATGGTGAGGAAGCCGTTATGAAGGCTTCTGCCATTGAGCCCGATCTCATTCTATTGGACGTTATGCTTCCTAAATTAGACGGCTTCTCCGTTTGTAAAAAGATTCGCGAAACTTCTTCTGTTCCTATTTTGATGATTACTGCTCGCGAAGAAGAAGTGGACAAGGTTTTGGGCTTAGAATTAGGTGCCGATGACTATATCACAAAACCCTTTAGTGTTCGCGAACTGATGGCAAGAATCAAAGCAAATATGCGTCGTTTGGATCACGAAGCATCTCAGGCTTCCGAAAACAGCGATATTGTTAATGTTGGTTGCTTCACCTTGGATTGTAATCGTTATGAACTTTATAAAAACGGAAATCTTATCGATTTAACCGTTCGTGAGTTTGAACTGATTAAATTCTTATCAGCTCAACCCAATAAGATCTATTCTAGAAAATCACTGTTAGAGTATGTTTGGGATTATGAATATTACGGAGATGTTCGAACTGTCGATGTTACCGTTCGTCGTGTCCGTGAAAAAATTGAGGACGATCCCTCTCAACCACGTCATATTATGACAAAGCGTGGGGTTGGTTACTACTTTGCACTTTAGTATTTAAAAAGAGACCGCTATGTCGGCGGTTTCTTTTTCTTTATCTCAATGGAGGTTTTTCTATGGTTAATATAACAATCATTTGTGTTGGAAAAATCAAAGAAACCTATTTTACCGATGCAATAAAAGAATACAGTAAACGATTAACACGTTATTGCAAACTTAACATTTGTGAGGTAAAAGACGAAGCAACACCTGATGCACCATCACAAACCGAGAAGGAAATAATCTTACAAAAAGAAGGCGAACGTATTTTAAATAAGATTCCCGAATCCTCTTATGTAATTTCCATGTGTATTGAAGGAAAAACAGAGTCTTCCGAACAACTTTCCGCTCAAATCGATCAACTTACAACAGCCGGAAACAGTAATATTGTTTTTATTATCGGCGGTTCTCTTGGACTCTCTGATAAAATTAAAAAACGTTCAAATTTTAAACTCAGTTTTTCTCCCATGACCTTTCCCCATCAATTAATGCGTGTAATACTTCTTGAGCAAATCTATCGTTCCTTCCAAATTTCCCATGGCGGAAAATATCATAAATAAAATAGGCAAATACCAAATGGTATTTGCCTATTTTTTATTCCGTAAGCGCGGATGAATTTTTTAACATTTGTTGAATTCTATACATGAAAATTGCAACTTCTACTCTGGTAGCCGACTCCTGGGGTTTGAGCAAAGGTTCGTAATAATCACCCTTGATAAGTCCGGATGATACACACGCCGCCATTGCTTCCATTGCATACGAATCAACGCTATCTTTGTCAATAAATTGATTCAAAATAGCCGTGTTGGGAATAGAAGTTAATCGACCTTCTTGCAACAGAACACGATACGCCATTGTCGCCATATCCTGACGTTTGATAAATGCCGTAGGATTGAAGTTGCCGTACTCGTCACCACGAGCAATCCCTAACTCTTTTGCCATTCCGACTTCCATGAAATAATAACTGTTGGGAGAAACATCGTTAAAATTATATGCAAAATCAGTTGTCTTGCCAAGAATTCGTAACAGCAACGCCGTATTATCCGCTCGTGTTATATAGGATCCGGGAGCAAAAATTGTCTCGCTCTGTCCACGAATGATACCTTGTGCCGCAAGGGCATTGATTTCTTCCAAAGCCCACCAATAATCTTCAAGATCTGTAAACTTATTAACATATCCTTCGGTGGATACAGGACCGGAAGGTGTGGTATTTACAAATGGTTGTGTCACATCGGGATTAGCCTCAGGAACGACATCAGGAACTATCTCGGGAACTACTTCAGGAGCATTTGTCGATGCCTCAGGGGTTTCGTCTTTAGCTTCTTCCTGCTTGTCCGGTACAATCTCCACAACATCGTCCTGGAGATTGGCATTTACTTCTTTCATCAAAGATGCAATTAAAGTGTTATTCAGGAAAGAGTTATATGTAAACATACAATATCCTGAAATATTTTCATTTTCACGACCAATTTGAATATGTTTTCTTAACTCATTTACACCATTTTGACCCGACCATGCCGCCGTTGTGCTGGACACAGTACGATATGCACCTTCACCAATGTAAAGTTTAACATCCGTACCATTTACCAAATCAGACCACCAATCACATAAGACATTGTAGTCAGCAATATCATAACCAATATTCCAGTAAATCTGTGGCATGATATAATCAACCCAACCGTTTTCAACCCATGCTTTTGAGTCAGCATATACCGTGTTATAGGAACCTCCACCTCTTGTTTTACTACCACCCGGAACATCATAATCATTCGCCCAGATGCCGCGAGGGCTGATACCAAACTGAACTTCAGGTTTTACAGCATGGATTGCTTCATCCATTTTAATTACCAATTGATTAACCATGGCACGTCGCCAGTCCGCTTTGTTCGGATACTGATCCTTGTAATAAGAATATGTGCCATCATCATTAAAACTTCCGTCCGGATAGAAATAATCATCCATGTGCAGACCATCAACATCATAGTTTTGCACAATTTCCAAAGCGCCATCCACAATCAACTGAATGGTGTCTACCTCGCCGGGATTATAATACATCTTTCCGTTTCCGTCCTTGATAACCAATTCCGGACGAAGAACAGCCGGGTTATTTGCAGCAAGTTTGTTATTATCCGATGAAGATGATGTAATACGATAAGGATTAATCCACGCATGCAATTCCATGCCACGCTTATGTGCTTCTTCAACTGCAAACGCAAGGGGATCAAAACCATTATCCGGCGCTACCCCTTGTTTGCCTGTGATATATCTTGACCAAGGAAAAATTTCTGACTTATAAAAAGCATCGCTGGCAGGACGAA
Organism: Ructibacterium sp.; assembly: GCA_045649565.1. Classification (GTDB taxonomy): domain Bacteria; phylum Bacillota; class Clostridia; order Monoglobales; family Monoglobaceae; genus Ructibacterium. Next base: position 59,048 of record JAZRQC010000011.1, on the reverse strand, counting down.
CTTGAAAGAATATAGCATTAAAGCCCATGCTCTTACAATTATCAAGAAGCTTAATCATCTCATTTTTCAACGTTTCTGAATTTCCGGTTTGCCGAGTGGGATAGTCAATGTTACCCACGGTAGAAACCCAAACACCACGTAATTCCTTTTCTTTTGCCGAAACAACATTCTCAGAGAATGGTTGATAAAAAATCCCAACCGAAACAGCCATACATATAATCAATGCAAGCAGTTGTACAGAAAACCGATTTTTTAATCTCATAAAAAACACCTCTTTTTTGCTAATGTAAGAATTTAACTCATCATTTATTTATATGAAACAGAAAATAATGCAATGCATTTTCCTGTTAATATTTCATGGAGAATCATTGATTTTTGAATTTATTTAAAGACAAATATCTTTGAAATCATAACACAAAACCCCGGAAAAGTCAATTTCCGAGGCTTTATCGTAACACATTATTAACATTTAGGCCATAATAAGATCTTTCTATTTACAAAAGTTTTCTACATAATTATCCATTGCATTAGCGATGATTTTTATGGCTTCTTCTCTTCCTTGAATCTCATTTACAGCAGTTTCCTTCTGTTCAAGGTTTTTATATACAGTGAAGAAATGCTTCATCTCATCAAATATATGATTGGGAAGCTGATCAATATCAGAATACATATTATAATTGGGGTCATTAAAAGGAATCGCAATGATTTTCTCATCCATTCTTCCATTGTCAATCATGGTGATAACACCAATAGGATATGCACGAACCAAGGACATGGGTTCTAACGGCTCTGCACATATCAACAAAACATCCAACGGGTCGTTGTCATCGCCATATGTGCGAGGTATAAAACCATAGTTAGCAGGATAATGTGTGGATGTATAGAGGATTCTATCTAAAATAATATATCCTGTCTCTTTATCAAGTTCATATTTTTTCTTGCTACCTTTGGAAATTTCGATCACACAAATAAAATCTTCTGTGGAAACGCGTTTGGGTGAAATATCATGCCAAATATTATTTGCCACGATTACTACCTCCTTTCCTTTTTATCTTAGTATACCACATAAAAGCAGTTTATTCAATATGCAAATGTGTTATCAAAAGAAAAAAGATGCAAACAAAAGTTTGCATCTTTTAAATGGTTATTTAACCTGTGCACCGCCAACACTTGCAATTTCTTTCGAAACCAGTTGAACGGATTTAATGCCCTCATCCAAAGGTGCAACAACCAAATCCTCACCGGCATTCAATGTATCAACAAAATATTTCAGTTCATTATAATAACCACCAAGACTGGAAAGATTACCACCGATATCGTTGTTACCTTCAAAAGCAGGTTTAATTTCAGGCTTAATAACTCCACCTTCGACCGGATAAACAGCCAAACCATTAGCATCATTTACAATTGTTGCCTTCTCACACTTTACACGGAAAGTTGCAGTAAAGGGGAAGTCAGCAGGATAGTCCCAACAACCTTCCACTGTTACGGTTGCCTTGGGATACTTAAAGGTGGTAAAAATCTGTTCAATCATACCATTCTCGTCTCTATCCGCATGGGAAACCAAACTATCAGGTTCACCAAGCATAAATCTCATGAAGTCAACATCATGAATATGTAAGTCCAGAGCCATGGAACCGCTCTTTTCAGCAATATGAAGCCAGTTTTCCCAGCCCCATGTGGGGAAGTTACTGAGTCTCTGGAATACAGCGGTGCGTACTTCGCCGTATTCTTTTTTATCAATGGCTTCTTTTAACCATACATATTCATCCCACATTCTGATAACCTGACCAACCTGAACCTTAGCGCCGGTCTCCTTTTGGGTATCAAGCAGAAGTTTTCCTTCTTCCTCTGTCATACATACAGGCTTTTCGATGAATACATTCTTACCTTTTTTCATTGCTGCAACCGCATGTGCTGTGTGAAGATAGGTAGGCAGACAAATATCAACCACATCAACGTCAGCATTTGCAATCAGATCATCACCGGTAGCAAAAATCTGTGCGCCGTGAAGTTTTGCAACCTCTTCTGCTTTTTCAGGTCTAACATCCGTAACCGCAACAACCTGCACACCGTCAATGACATTATAGCAAGCCGAATGCATTCCGCCCATAAAACCGCAACCAATCAAACCAACTTTTAACATAATTATTTCCTCCCTAAAATTTTATCCATCGCATTGGATGTATTGTATACAATTGTCTCAGGATATTGACGATACGGAGGCAGCATTTCCGCTGTTACCCAACCGTCATAGCCAATACTGTCAAGAGCATCTTTTACCGCAATATAGTCCACATCACCTGCAAGAATATCAACAAAGCAATTGAGACCGCCGGGGTCCTTGCGATAATCCTTGAAATGAACCTTCTTGATTCGCTTATTTAAAATATTGATCCAGTGTTGGGGATATCCGCAATATACCACATTACCAACATCAAAATAAGAGCCGACAAAAGGAGAATTGATGGCATCAATTAAATCACGCATTTCAAGAGGAGAAAGCAAGAATTTGTTCCATACATTCTCAATACAAAGTTCTACGCCATAGGACTCTGCAACAGGAGCAAGTTCCAACAACGCCTCCTTACATCTGTCATAAGCAACATCGTAAGGAACCACTTCACTACCCGGTTCAAAATCAACACCTACTGCACCGGGAACAACCAAAATAGATTGCATTCCCAAATAAGATGCCAATTCCAGTTGCTTTTTGGTAATATTTTTTGCTTTTTCTCTCTTTGCAGCATCAGATGCTGTATAGTTGGTTTGCCAATAAAGACCACTTGCCAAGCTATACAATTCTAAACCGTATTGAGTTGCCAAGCTCTTGATTTGTTCCATGTCCTCTTTGGTGCTGTTTAAGTTAACGGGACCATCTTCTGCAAGAGCAAGTTCCACACCATCAAATCCTGCATCGGATGCCAAAGCAAAAATCTTTTCAATATCCGTTTCAGCAAACGACCATACGCTAATTCCTTTTTTCATAAAAAGTTCCCCTTCCTTTTGGTGCACAAAAATCTTTCATCTGTGCACAAATAAATTTTTTTGTATAAAAAAGCCTAATTTTTGAATCAAAAAGTACATTGTTTATTGTTCCCTTCTATGTTATACTATTTATCAAAAAATAGCAATATATTTTTATCTACAAATATTATATTTTTGTAAAGTAGGTGATTGCCCATGAAACCGAATTACACAGCACAACGCCTTTCCAACTTCATAAATGTAAACAAAATCGTAACCGTTCATCATTATGAATTTTCAAAGGATTTCATCTTTGACGGAGAAAGTCATAACTTTTGGGAAATGGTATACATTGACAAAGGACAGGTGAAAATCTCTGCTGACTCACGAGAGTTTTATCTCAAACAAGGGCAAATCACTTTTCATAAACCAAACGAATTTCATACCATATCTGCGGACGGCGTAAATACCGCTGACGTTTTTGTCATCTCATTTGTCAGCACATCCTCGTCCATGTCCTTTTTTAAGAGCAAAATCATCAATCTTCCCGAGAAATTAAAAGCAAAAATGTTTTCTCTGATCCAAGAAAGTCTTGATGCATTCGAGACAATTGATCTTTCTTGCTTAGAACTTAAAGGGAAACCAAACGTTCCAATTGGCGGACAACAAATGATTCGTATCCACCTGGAGGAACTTCTGATTATGTTGATTCGTCAAGAAAATAACGAAGAAAAACCGGCCTTCTTTCCCACAAAAGAAAGTATGGAAAATCATCTCGTTGAGCATATGATTAAGCTCATTGACGAAAACGTCTACAAACGGATATCTGTGAATGATTTGTGATATCACAAAATACTCCCGCGCATATCTTTCAAAAATTTTTAAGGCATCCCTTTCTATGACTGTCGGAGAATATATCACAAACGCCAAAATCAATGAAGCAAAAAAACTTATTCAGGAAAACAAGTACACTTTTCAAGAGATTTCGAATCTGCTTAAGTTTGAAAATCAACATTATTTTTCCCGTGTCTTTAAGAAGATAACCGGACATAGCCCGACCGAATACAAAAATTCTGTGCTATAAAAAAACACCTCTCAAAGAGAGGTGTTTTTTTATTACTTGATTTTTCTTGCCTCTGTATAGAACCGCTTATCACATGCATCACCCATCGAGAATGTTTTTCTCGGTAATGCACCATCTAATATAACGGATTTATACAAATCTCCTTTATCCATTGCATCAAAGAGAATACCGAAGTTTTCTTTCTTTTCGCAAAGTTTGCAAACAACATCTTCTCCGTGAATGTAGTCGATTTCACCACCATTTTCAGAAACATACTGATCCATAAATTTCTGTACGGTAGCAACGGTCAAGTATTCTTTAGGATTGGTTACAGTAACACTCTTCTTTTCACCGTTGAAAACAAAGACAAATTTTTGACCTTCTGCATTTGCTTCAAAACTAACCTGATATTCCTTACAGAATGCATCAAGAAAAGCTTCTCCGTCACAATCAAAGACAACACGATGAATTGCCTCAAAAACAAGAGAATCATCATGCAAATTCACAAGTTCGCACAATGCATATCGTGCAGGACTGTTCTTTGCTACATCCTCACCCAATTCTTTTTTGAGATTCTCGTAGTGAGTTTTTGCAGTTGCCAAAGAATGGTTTCCATCTCCCATCGCATAAACAAGCGGAGATTCTTTTTGCACGCCATACTTCTTATTAAATGCATCAATATCATCTAACTGCATTAATTTTCTATCCAGAACTTCACATGCATCATCTGTCATCTTATATCCGGCAATTCTGCCTGAATTCTGCATCAGTTCAAAATCATAAACTTTCTCAAAGGAATCAATCAAATTCATGTTTGATTCAACAATATCCTTTGCAATATCATCAATCAAAAGCATAATATGCGGAAGTTCCACACTTGCATCGCACCGCACTTTAAGTCTCGGTGGAATTCTGGAAATAACAGTTCCCTCCGTCGCTCTGATTTTTGTCTGGGAATCACTTGCATAATCATAGTCTTCCAAATCAACACATCCGACAATTCCCAATCTCTTTACGCCATTTTGAAGAGTACGAACAATAAAGATATATGTATTTTTATATTCATCAAATATCTCGTTTTGAACATACTCCTCCATAACTGCATTGGTCTTTTTGATTCTATCCTCAATGTCATCATCATTCAAAAAAATCTCAGGTACAACCATGTTTAAAGCAGAGGGAGCATCTCCAATCAGTTTTTCAGCTTCATCCCAATATTCCGGTTCAGATGTGTACTGATCGCATGCAACTACACTCCACTTTTTCATTGCATCACTGTCTTTGGAAAACTTAGGAAGTAAAATATCTGCTCTTTGAAATGTCATATCAATTCACATATCCTTTCATAAAAAGGGCGGAAATAACCGCCCTTTTTTTATCATTATGCATTTTTTAAGGCAATCGCTGCCTTTGCTTTCTCTGCAATGGTTTTCGCATCCAAACCATACATTTCAAGCAAAACGCCGGGTTTTCCGCTCTTACCAAAAACATCTTCGGTTCCTACACGGAACATAGGAACAGGAACAGTTTCGCAAAGCACTTCCGCTACCGCAGAACCAAGACCACCAATTACATTATGTTCCTCTGCGGTGACAATGGCCCCTGTTTCTTTTGCCGCCTTAACAATAATATCTCTGTCAATGGGCTTAATGGAAGCCATATTGATAACACGAGCAGAAATTCCTTGTTCTGCCAAAATTTTCTTCGCTTCTAATGTTTCCGGAACCATCAAGCCGGTTCCAATCAATGTAACATCAGAACCATCTTCAAGTTCAACACCCTTACCGATTTCAAACTGATACGATTCATCAAAGATAGTAGGAACAGCTAATCTACCAAATCTTAAGTAAACCGGACCTTTGTGCTCAATAGCAGCCTTTACCGCCAAGCGAGACTCTGTTGCATCAGCAGGATTTAAAATAATCATTCCGGGAATGGTTCTCATAATGCCAATATCCTCCAGACATTGGTGTGTAGCGCCATCTTCACCAACGGAGATTCCGGCATGAGTAGCACCAATCTTTACATTTAAGTGAGGATATCCAATGGAATTTCTGATTTGTTCAAACGCACGACCTGCCGCAAACATTGCAAAAGAACTTGCAAAAACAGTTTTGCCACATGATGCAAGACCTGCCGCAGTTGCCATCATATTTCCTTCTGCGATACCACAGTTAATAAACCGTTCGGGGTAAACCTTTTTAAAACTATCGGTCTTGGTAGATTTAGAAAGGTCAGCATCCAACACAATAATATTCTCATCCGCACCAAATTCTGCCAGCGCATTGCCGTAGGCTTCTCTGGTTGCAATTTTTTCACCAATCTGATATGTCATTTTACTGTACCTCCAAATCTTTCAGGTATGCATCTAATTCAGCAATTGCCTGCTCATATTGTTCCTGATTGGGCGCTGTACCATGCCATGATGCTTGGTTCTCCATAAAGGAAACACCCTTACCTTTTGTACTGGTTGCAAGAATTAATGTGGGCTTTCCTTTTATAGATTTTGCTTCTTCTACCGCCGCCTCAATCTGATCAAAATCATGGGCGTCAATAGAAATAACATGCCAACCAAATGCTTCAAATTTTGTATCAATGGGTGTCGGATTCATTACCTTGGTAATATCTCCGTCAATCTGCAATCCGTTAAAATCAAGGAATGCTGTCAAGTTATCAAGTTGATAATGAGCGGCAAACATAGCTGCTTCCCAAACCTGACCTTCTTCGATTTCGCCATCTCCTAAAATGGTATAGACACGATAATCTTTCTTGTCCATTTTGGCCGCCAAAGCCATACCGTTAGCAGCACTGATACCCTGTCCCAAAGAACCGGTAGACATATCTACGCCGTTAACACCTTTCATATCGGGGTGTCCCTGAAGGTAACTGTCTGCACGTCGGAATGTTTTGATATCTTCCTTAGGCAAAAATCCTGCCTCAGCAAGCACACCATAAAGCGCAGGAGAACAATGTCCCTTTGAAAGAACAAATCTGTCTCTATCGAGACTTGATGCATCATCCGGCTTTACATTCATTTCATTCATGTATAAATATGTAAGAATATCCGCAGCGGATAAAGAACCACCCGGATGTCCGGCTCCTGCAGAGTAGACAGCTTCCAATGCCATCTTTCGAACATTGGTCGCATGAACTTTTAATTGTTTTTTTTCGCTTTCATTCATGACGAAAACCTCCCCAATAATATTATCAATTGTTATCATAATGAATTTAACTTAAAGCCTTTGCCAAGAATTTCTCTCGCATCCGAAACAATAACAAAGGCCTCTTTGTCAATTGAATGAACTAATTTTTTCAACTTGGGTAATTCGAGTTTACGAATCACACAAAGCAACACTATTTTTTCTTTTCCGTGATACAAGGACAATGATTGCAAACCCGTAACACCACGATTTAATTTCTTATATATTTCAAGAGATATATCCACGGAACAATCAGACATAATGTAAACCATATGTCCATAATCCACACCTGCGAGTACAACATCTAAAACCTTACTGGATGCAAACAATGCAATTGAAGAATATAGAGCCGATTCCCATTCTCCGAATACTATTCCGGCCAGCAGAATGACCACTCCATCAATAATCAGGAAAAACTGACCAACCGAAAACCTGGGCAAACTTTGCTTCAATACCAAGGCAAGAATATCCGTTCCGCCTGTTGTTCCGTTCACAGAAATTACAAGACCTAAACTAACACCAATCCCTGCACCACCAAAAATTGAGGCTAACAAGGGGTCATCTGTAACGATGGGAAATCCGGAAAAAAATTGTGTTGCAAGTGATAGACTAACGGTACCCAGCAACGAATAAAACAGAAATGTTTTATCAAATCGAAACATACCCACGATGAAAATTGGGACATTAATCAAAAATATCAACAAACCAACACTTAGTCCGGACAGATGGTTGATTAATGTTGCAACGCCACCAACTCCGCCTGCTACAATATGAAGCGGAACAAGAAACAATTCCAAGAAAGCACCCATGGAAACTGCGCCTATTATGGTGAACAATCCTTTTTTTAGTTTTTCATACATACTATCACTTCCTTTGTAATATGTATGAAAAACATTTTATAAAAACAATTGTTGCATCAATTCAGAAATGCGTTCTGAGTTATTCTGTAAGTATAAATATCCGAGCAATGTTTCAATCCCTGTTGCATTTCGATAATCAGATACTTGAGCATTTTTAGGCGGATGTGATTTGGTATTGCGTCCACGATGAAACACAGCTGTTTCTTCTTCCGTTAGCATACCCTCAATCCGATGATAAAATTCTGATTGCGCTGATGCACAGACATATTTTGTTGCCATTTTATGGAGATCGTTTACTTTATGATCCGACTTACTGAGAAGAAAACTCCGAACATAAATTTCATAGATGCTATCTCCAATATAAGCAAGAGATAATGCGCTGTATTGATTGGTCGGAAGAAACCCATCTCCAAAACTCGTTTTTATCTTTTCAATCATACCTTACCTCTTTACAGTTTGGTTAACTGTTGACCCTGAGGAGTATCCTTTACCGCGTAGCCCATTTCAGCTAAAGCATCACGAAGCGTATCAGAAGTTGCCCAATCTTTTTGCTTTCGTGCTTCTGCGCGCTGATCCAGTACACTTTGAACTTCTGCAGGCAAAGAATCATCTTCTTTCTTCAAAAAGATACCGAGTACTCCGCCAAGTTCACGAATCAGTGTAACTGTTTTTTCAATTACAGATGCCGCAGTATTACTTTCTGCCGTGATTGTTTTATTCGCAGCCGCAACCAACTCAAAGATAGTTGAGATAGCATCTGCGGTATTCAAATCATCGTCCATAACCTTAATGAACTTCTCTTTGAATCCATCTAATTTATTTAAGAATGCCTCTTCATCCGGTGTGCACTCACGATCAACTGCCGCTTTTTTGAAGAAATCCATAGAAGAAATACAGGTGTTGATTCTTTCCAAACCGGCTTTTGCGCCTTCCATCAAATCCTTACTGAAGTTAATCGGACTACGATAGTGTGCAGAAAGCATAAAGAAACGAATTACTGCATAGTCAAATTCTTTTGCAACATCTCGAACTGTAAAGAAATTACCAAGAGATTTGGACATTTTTTTGTTATCAACATTGATATATCCGTTATGCACCCAGTAATTTGCAAACTGACAGCAATTTGCCGCTTCACTCTGGGCAATTTCGTTCTCATGATGAGGGAAAATCAGATCCTGACCACCACTATGAATATCAATGGTCTTTCCAAGATAGGTATTCGCCATTGCACTACATTCAATATGCCAACCGGGTCTTCCCAAACCCCAAGGACTCTCCCAAGCAGGTTCGCCCGGCTTTTGCTTTTTCCAAAGAGCAAAATCCATGGGATCTTCCTTGTCTTCGTTAATATTGATACGTGCACCGCTTTCCAGATCCTCTAAAGGTTGATGAGATAATTTTCCATACTCTTCAAACTTCTTGGTGCTGTAATAAACATCACCATCCACGTTATATGCATATCCTCTGTCAATCAGTTCAGAAATCAAAGTGATAATAGATTCGATGTTCTCTGTGGCACGAGGATGAACTGTCGCTTCTTTGATACCAAGACCTTTGGCATCAATAAAATATTCTGCAATGTACTGATCTGCTAATTCCTTTACTGTAATACCCAATTCATTCGCCTTGTTGATCATCTTATCATCAACATCGGTAAAGTTCTGTACAAATTTTACCTCATAACCTTTGTACTCAAGGTAACGACGCAGTGTATCAAAAATGATAAACGGGCGTGCGTTACCGATGTGGAAAAAGTTATATACAGTAGGACCACATGAATACATTCTTACTTTACCGGGCTCAACAGATTTAAACTCATCCTTCTGTCTTGTCAATGTATTATATAAATACAACTTACTTGTCATCATGATTTAATTCCTCCATTCTTTTTTTCATTCTTTCAACCTCAACCCGCAAACTGCAAAGTTCCATGGATACCGGATCCGGAATATGAATTTGATCCAAGTCCGCAACAGGACGAATTTCCTTTGCCGGTGCAACACGTTTATTGTCTCGTTTTACAATATGCGCAGGAACACCAACACAGGTACTGTTAGGCGGAATCTCATTTAAAACAACTGCATTTGCAGCAATCTTACTGTTATCTCCTACCGTAAACGGTCCCAAGATTTTAGCACCGCTACCAATGGTAACATTGTTTCCGATGGTTGGATGACGTTTACCTTTGTCTTTACCGGTACCACCAAGAGTAACACCTTGGTATATGGTACAATAATCACCAACCACAGCTGTCTCACCAATCACAACACCCATACCATGGTCAATAAAGACACCCTTGCCAATTTTAGCAGAGGGATGGATTTCAATACCGGTTATACGCCGCGTATGTTTTGAAATCCAATCGGCAATGAACTTGTGGCCCTTTGAATCAAACCAATGTGCAATGCGATAGTTAATCAGCGCACGTACACCAGGGTAAAGGAAAAAAACCTGCGCTTTTGAGCACGCAGCAGGGTCACGCTCAAACACAATATTCACTTCTTGTTTTATGAGCGAAATAAGTCCCATTTACAACTTCCTTTCTATCCCAAATGCATCATGGCTTCTTTTTTATTATTTTATCATAATTTTTCACAATAGTAAAGAGAAAACTGGTAAATATTCTTCTTGATTTTTAAGAAAAATTGGCTTATAATGTTAACAGATTCTATGCAAGATGACAAATAACTATAATTGCGTTATATTTCAATCACTATAATTTCAAAAAGAAGGTTTTTTTATGAAAAAAATTTACACAATTATTTTTTCGATTATTTTAATATTCATGCTTTCAGCATGCGGTAATTGGGGCTCTCCCATATCTACTACTCGACCCCTTCCCTCATCCGCCCCCATGACGGGTGAATCAAATAATGATTCCGATGATGACTCCAAGGAGAAATCCGAACCTGACGCTTCTCAGGAACCGGATTCTACCGAGGACTCGGATTCCTCTCAAGAACCTGAGCCTACAGAAGATAAACGTGATAATCCCGAGGAAATTCGTCAGGAAATTGCAAATCTGCTTCGCGATGCTGAAGAACTCATCAACGAAGGGCTATATGATGATGCCAAAAGCGTTTTGAGAGATCTGCGCTCTCGAGATTTGACAAAATCCGAACAAAAACGTGTTAATGAACTTTCAAGCAAATTAGTCGGAATCAGCGATTAGCACCAAACATTATTTTAGCACAGTAAAAAACACAATCCCTGCGGATTGTGTTTTTTCTTTTATCTTAGTTTCGATTCTTTTTTCCGGGCAGAACCACATCGTCAATTTTAATTTCACGATATGCTTCCTCTCCTTCGATACAACGGCCGCAATTATTACATTTTTGAAACGGATTCAAATCACAATAATCACATTCCCCGCAAGAGTTACACATCTTTCCTTCTTCTAACACACAAGTTTTCGACATAATTTACCCCTCACTTATGGCATCTGCGGCACGCAAGACACCTATTTTCGCTGCATCATAAATGGTTCCGCCTTGCATATAAGCAATATAGGGCGGACAAATAGGAGCATCGGCCGAAAGTTCGATTGATGCACCTTGAACAAAGGCACCGGCAGCCATAATAACTGGATCCTCATATCCGGGCATATCCCATGGTTCAGGCGTAACAAAACTATCAATCGGAGAACCTTTCTGAATAGCCTGGCAAAAACGAATCACATTGTCTGCATTATTCAATTTAATTGCCTGAATAATATCAGTGCGTTCTGCATCAGGTTCAGGACAGACATCAAATCCAAGTTGTCGAAACATTCCGGCACACAAAATAGCCGTTTTGATACTCTGTGCAACAATATGCGGTGCCATAAACAAGCCTTGATACAAGTTCCGATTAAATCCAAGACTTGCGCCTGTATGACGACCTAAGCCGGGTGCAGTTAACCGATAAGAGATTTTTTCAACCAGATCTTTTCTTCCTGCAATATAACCACCGCTTAAAGCAAGGCTTCCGCCTGCATTTTTAATCAATGACCCGACAATGATATCCGCACCTACCTGTGTGGGCTCCTTTTTTTCGACAAACTCACCATAACAATTATCAACCATACAGATAACTTCAGGATCTACATCCTTAATACAATCAATAATCTTGCCGATTTCAGCCACCGTCAACGAATCACGCCAAGCATATCCACGAGATCTTTGGATCAATGCAAGTTTAATTTTATTTTCAGAAATAAGTTTTTTTATGCCTTCCATGTCGGGTTTTCCGTCCGCAGAAAGTTCCACCTGCTTATACGCAATCCCAAAATCTTTCAAAGAACCACAGTCCGGTTCTCCGCGAAGACCAATTACCTCTTCCATGGTATCATATGGGCATCCAACAACCGATGCCATAGTATCTCCGGGTCGCAAAACGCCATACAAACAACTGGCAATCGCTTGGGTTCCACTTACAATATTATGTCGAACAATAGCATCCTCAGCCCCGAAAACCTGCGCATAAATTTTATCCAAGGTATCTCTACCCAAATCATCATACCCATATCCTGATGTCTCACCAAAATGTGCATAGGAAACACGATTATCCTGAAAAGCTTTTAACACCTTCAGCTGATTATGCGCCGCTATATCGTCTGCTTTTTTAAATTGAGGAGCATAAACACGTTCCACATCTTCCATTCTATCAATGGTAGTCTTTTTTATTTCAAACTCGTTGATCAGATATTCATGCATACACAAAACACTCCACTAATTTTAGGATTATTTAACTGCTCTGCCCAGAGAAAATGCCTTTAAGTTAACATCAATTGCTTTTGCAGGAACAGTTTGTTTTAAGGCAGACAACCACTGCTCTTCAGGAATATCCATGGATTGAGAAAGCAAACCAATCAAAATAACATTTGCAGTCCGGATATTACCGGCCTCAAGTGCCAATTTCGCTGCATCTACCGAAATAATATCGATATCTTTTTCCTTAATTTTCTGAATAATTTCTTCCGGATATTTCATTGCACCGGTAATAACAGGCATGGGGTCAATATTTTGCGCATTGCAAATCATACGCCCCCCCTTTTTCAAGTAAGGAAGATAACGATATGCTTCCAATTCTTCAAAAGCGAGGATCAAATCTGCTCCACCCTCATCAATAATCGGAGAGTGAACTTTTTCACCATACTTTACATATGTAACAACAGAACCACCACGTTGGGACATTCCGTGTACCTCAGATACTTTTACATCATAGCCTTGTTCCAGCGCCAAATTTCCAAGGATTCTACTTGCGAGCAAAGTTCCTTGTCCACCGACACCAACAATCATAATTGAAACTTCCATCTCAACTTCTCCCTTCCTTAATGAATCGCATCAAATTTACATACTCTCTGGCAAAGGCCACAACCATTACACAATGTCTGGTCGATTTCAATCCGATCACCCTGCAAAGAGATTGCACTACATCCAAGTTTTAAACACATCTTACACTTCTTACACTTTTCAGAATCAATTTGAACAGGACCGGGGAATTTTACATCCTTCAAAAGCGCACAAGGACGTTGTACAATTACCAAAGAAGGTTCTTCGGTTGCAAGTTCTTCCTTTAAAATCTGCTCCAATTTATCTAACTCGAAAGGATCAACGATAGAAATTCGATTGATTCCAACTGCATGACCAAGCGCTTCTAAATCAACAGAAGTAGTAGCTTCGCCCTTTAATGTTTTACCGGTTGTGGGATTATGCTGATGTCCGGTCATACCGGTAATGGAATTATCGAGAACCAAAACGGTATTGATTCCCTTATTGTATGTAACTTCAACCAAGCCGGTAATACCGGAATGAATAAAGGTAGAATCACCAATTACAGCAACGGTATTCTTTGCAAACTCTTTTCCGCGAGCAAGTGCCATACCAAAGGACATACCAATACTTGCACCCATACATATTACAGCATCCATAGCACCAAGCGGAGCAACTGCACCCAACGTATAACAACCGATATCACCGCATACATGAACACCCATTTTCTTCAAAACATAGAAGGTTCCACGATGAGGGCATCCGGGGCAAAGCACAGGCGGTCTAACAGGAACTTCTTCGTCTACCGTAGCATACTCGTCGTCTTTTTGACCGGTAATTAATTCCTTAATTTGCTTTGTACTAAATTCATAACAAACGGGGAAAAGTGATTTTCCAATCACAGAAACGCCAATGCTTGCGCAATGTTCTTCAATAAACGGATCCAGTTCTTCTACAACATATAATGTATCTACTTCTTTTGCAAAATCCTGAATCAATTTAACAGGAAGCGGATAAACCAGACCAAGTTTTAAAACCGACACACTATCCCCAAACGCTTCTTTAACATAGTGATAACACATACCACTTGTGATGATACCTATTTTCTTATCACCATATTCGATTCTGTTAAGGGGGCTTGTCTCGGCATATTCCGTCATTAATTCAAGACGTTTTTCCACCTCAGGATGGCGTTTCTTTGCGTTACCCGGCATCATAACATACTTGCCGATATTCTTCTCATACTCCTTTAAAGGAACATCTTTACGCTCCTCCAGATCAACAACACTTTGAGAATGAGCAACACGAGTGCACAACCGATAAAGCATGGGTGTATCAAACTTTTCGCTCAATTCATAGGCTGCCTGAATATACTCTTTACACTCCTGGCTATCAGAGGGTTCTACCATGGGAATTTTAGATGCCTTTGCATAATGTCTGCTGTCCTGTTCGTTCTGAGAACTATGCATGCTGGGGTCATCCGCAACAGCAATAACCAAACCGCCGTTAACACCGGTGTATCCAACTGTAAACAAGGGGTCTGCTGCAACATTTAAACCTACATGCTTCATGGCACAAAAAGAACGTGCACCTGCAATAGAAGCACCAATTGCAACTTCTGTTGCAACTTTTTCATTCGGTGCCCATTCAGCATAAACCTCATCATACTTTGCCGTAAACTCTAAAATTTCGGTACTGGGTGTACCGGGATAAGCCGAAGCAACTGTCACTCCGCTTTCAAAAAGTCCTCTTGCAACTGCTTCGTTGCCGAGCATTAATTTCTTTTCCACTTCATCCACCTCTTAAAATATGTTGTATTATACACTAAATTAAAACAATAAATTTGCATAAAAGACATTATATCACAAAGTAGCAATATATTTCAATAGCAAGTCTTGAGTTTTTTTCATATCCGACCTTCTAATTTCTTCAATACACTTTCCATAATGGGAAACCGGAATATAAATTCCAAAAACATTTTTGTTCACTGCATGCAATTCTAATTGTTCCAAGGAGTCATCAACCTTCCCAACGAAAAGGTTACAAAGGCAATCTTCATCCATAACCTCTAACAAACTTGTTCTTGACTCAACCCCCATAACATAATTGCCGTCTTTCGCAACAAATGCAGCTCCTGATTCTTTCGAAAAATCATCATCTTTTGCATGTGATATATATAATATATGATCAGCATTTGATCGATTCAAAGCGGAGATTAATCCGCTTTTACCCGACAGAGACGAATTCCAAACGGTAAAATCAATGGTTTTGTCAGCGCATTGTGTATGACCCAAAACAAACCGAGCAAGAGTCAACGCCGTAATTTCATCTAAATCAGATGCATAGATCTTTTCATCATCGCAATTACAGTATGCATCAAATGTCAATATTTCGCCACACAAGTTTTCGTTTGTGTTTAGTTTATCAACATACCAACTATCTTTATCCTTGCGCAGTATACCGACAGTTTTTCCGTCTTTATTCAAAAACGCTTCCTTAACTTTCTCCTCATTACCAAAGATAGAGGGAATATATTTTCCATCAACTTCTTTCCCAATCATGACTGCAACGGGAGAAATCTTAAATATAATTTGAATTTTTTCACCATTCCCTTGCTTTATGAAATGGTAATTCCCGACCGCATCTTTTTCTGCATTTTCAAATAAATGGGATTGAAAAAAAGATTTTTTTGAAAACTCTTGGAGTTTCATTTCATCCTTTGTTATTTGCACACCATTTCCTCCTTTGAAACAAAATCAATAATACCATCTGTTAACCGAAACATTGCATCCATATCGGCAATGTTAGCAACTGGTGAAGCAGAATCTGCATATCGAACCGGTATGGATAATGAAACAACAGTGTTGCATCCCACTTTCAGTAACGTAGCTTCTGTTCCATCTTCCACACGCACCCCATATTGAATAGGAATCGCTTCGTTTTGAGAAATATTTTGACAAAGAACATCATATTTCTTATCCAAAACACCGCACGGATACTTACGAACGACAACAACACCTTTTCTCGACTCGGGCATCATTTTGTTGTTTTGCGTATAATCTTGGGCTTTCAGTCCATCCAAAACAATGGCAATTCCTGGTTCTATTTTGTCAATACACCCTGCAATTCCTCTATGATTAATTTCTCGTTGGACAGCAAAAATCGCGTGGATATTGCAGTTATTATTTTTCTTCATGATTGCAAGAGCAACATTACAACCCATTCGTCCGGCAATAGCCCTTCCTTTCACAAAGCCTTCTCCAAATTCTTGATATGACACATCCAAGCATCCATAATCTCCGATCTCAACAAGGTTCATTGCCTCTTCTTTGGAAGATGCACCTATATCAATATATAGCTGTGATGCTTGAACAGGAGCCTCACGTTCTTTCGTTGTTGTGAGATGAATTGCCTTTAAAGAAATAACACCATTACAATGTTCAAAAACAACGTGCTTGGATACTAAAAAAGAGGGGTTTATTCTGCCTATGGTTTCAAAGCAGAGATATCCGTCGTCGGTAATTTTTGTCACAATAACACCAGGCTCATCCAAATAGGTGATCAAACATATATTCGGTCCATTCCCATGATGAAATCCGTGAATATTACCCATTTTATCTCTCATTACCGATTTACAACATGCCATCAATTCATCCTGTATAAATCTTCCGAATTCACCCTCTGCACCGGACACTGCAATCTGTTTTGACAGTTCTTTAAGCAAGCTCAACACCTCCCATTACGGCACCAAACAGCAATTGGGCAACTGCCTCAACATCTTTACAATGCACAGTCTCCACATTGGTGTGCATATATCGCAGAGGAACAGAAACCAACATAACCGGAATTCCACCATTTGAAGTCTGTATCGCCCACGCCGTGGTTCCACTTTCTTTAGATGCAACTTCAATTTCAAATGGAATATTTCGATTTTTTGCGGTTGTAATCAACTGTTTTGTATAGTCATAATGAAAATTAGGGCCGCGACATATAATTGCTCCGCTTCCCAACGGGAAAACACCTATTTCTTTTTTGGTATCCGCTGTTGTTCCATGGGTCACATCAACAACAATTGCTCCATCGACATCCAAGTCGCGAATTCCCGTATATGCACCACGAAGCCCAAGTTCTTCCTGCGAGGAAAACAAAACACATATATCGTAATTAAGTGATACATCTTTCAATCTTTGGGCACACATTAAAACAGACACAATCCCCACTCGATTATCTAAAGCGATACCGGATATTGTGTCTTTATTTAACACAATCGTTTCGCCTTCCATCTGTACGAAGTCTCCCACCGATATCAACTCTTTCAACACGTCATAAGACAAACCCGTGTCAATTCTGTACTCGTCTACCTTCAGATTTTTCTGTCCCTTTCCATTCTCTGCTTCAGGCAGACATGCTCCTATGATTCCATAAACGGGTTGTTTTCCATGAATTTTCACTTCCATTCCCGGAAGGATTCTCTGGTCCACACCGCCTAAATTTGCAAATTGAATATAACCATTTTCCTCAATTTTTGAAACCATTAGCCCGATTTGATCTAAATGAGCCTCTAAGAGCATTGTTTTAGCACCGGCTTTACCACAGGATAATTTGCCAACTACATTACCATGCGAATCACAATGCGCATCGTAACCTAATTCAATTAGCAGGCTACACAAAAAATCTCCAAAGGATTTTTCGTTTCCGCTTAATGAACAATGATTTGCTAACTGAAAAATTCTATCTTTAACTTTCATAAACACTACTCCACCAACTTATAACATATCACTTTCTTATATAAGAGTCGCCCTTTACGACGTATTTTATACCGGTATCATATCACGAATTTATCGTTAATGCAAGAACGCTCACTTCTTTACAAAACAACTGTAGTCCGTCGACTACAGTTGTTTATCATTTTTAAGGTGCATAAATGAGATTGCCATTCAAGTCATATACTTCGTATCCTTGACTTTTGTATGAATTTGCATGTGCTATCGCATTTTGAAGATCCTGAAAAGCACCTATTTGAGACGCTGAATCATATGCAGATTTCCTTACTCGATATCGAATTCCATTGGATGTTGATACTTGCCCGCCGGACGGTGCATTTCCGCCGGCTGTTGAGGGCGACGATCCATCCGGTGCAGGATCATAAACGAGATTCCCTTTCTTATCATAAACCTCATATCCACTACTTGCATATTGCGACGCATAAGAAACAGCATTACTATAATTATGAAATGCGCCGATTTGTGTTCCTACATCATCAAAAGATTTTCTAACATAGTAATTAATTACGCTTTCATCATTAGGTTTCTGTGTCGGCACAACGGTAGGAGCGGGCGTTGCTGTTGGAACAACCGTTGGTTCCGGTGGCTGCGGCTCATCTTTTATGCCATTTGTCCAAACAACAACCAGGATAATCATTGCAATCAGCAACATAGTTGAAAGAGTTGCAAAAAACACAATCAATGTCGTATTCCTTGAGTCTTTGGGCCTCTGCGAATATCTCGAAAAATCCATTGTATTCTGCTCTTTAAAATCTTCATGCATGATTAAATCTCCTTATTTTGTTGTTGTTGCTTCAACCAATCTTGCCGCACCGTATCGTTCTCTCAATGCATTCTTTTGAATCTTACCTGTAGCATTTCGAGGAATCTCAGCAAAAACAATCTGTTTGGGCCGCTTATAACGAGGTAAAGCCATGCAGAATTCATGAATCTCCTCCTCTGTCGCCTCGGCCCCTTCTTTCAACTGAATGATAGCAGCGGTAATTTCACCCAAGCGCTCATCAGGAAGACCAATAACGCCAACATCATTAATCTTTTCATTTGCTCTTAAGAAATCTTCAATCTGAACCGGATAAATGTTTTCCCCGCCGGTGATAATAACATCCTTCTTTCTATCTACAAGATGAATAAAACCATCTTCATCTTGTTTTGCCATATCTCCGGTATAAAGCCAACCGTCAGGGCTAAGCACTTCACGGGTTGCCTCTGCATTCTTATAGTAACACTTCATAACCCCGTCACCCTTAAGGCAGAGTTCTCCAACCTCTCCTTTTAAGACTTCGTTTCCCTCTGTATCAACAATTTTAACTTCCCACTGATATCCGGGAACACCAATGGCGCCTACTTTATGAATGTTTTCAACACCCAAGTGAACAGCACCCGGTCCTATAGATTCACTTAATCCATAGTTTGTGTCATATTCATGATTCGGAAAAACTTCTTTCCAGCGCTTAATCAACGAAGGAGGTACCGGCTGTGCGCCAATATGCATAAGCCGCCAATTGGATAGGTTATAATCTTCTAATTTAATGTCGCCCCGCTCAATCGCATCGAGAATATCCTGCGCCCAAGGAACAAGAAGCCATACAATAGATGCTTGTTCATCGGAAACAGTTTGCAAAATCCATTCAGGTTTGATTCCTCGTAAGATCACCGCTTTGGAGCCGGACAATAATGAGCCAAACCAATGCATCTTTGCTCCGGTATGATACAAAGGGGGAATGCACAAAAAGACATCATCTCTATTCTGAGAATGATGCTTCTGTTCTACAATACAAGAAGCAACCAACGCCTTATGACGATGAAGAATTGCTTTGGGGAATCCCGTCGTTCCTGACGAGAAATAAATCGCACCATCATCTTCATCGTGAATCTCAACCGGCGGAACTACAGAAGAGCAGTATGTAATCATTTGCTCGTAATTATCTGCAAACGCCGGTGTGTCATTTCCAACATAGAAATAATCTTTAATCTTCAACTTAGATTGAATATTTTCCAAACGTTCCGTAAACTCCGGACCAAAAACCAAAACAGAAATATCTGCCAAATCACTACAGTACTCAATTTCTTCTGCAGAAAACCGGAAATTCATTGGCACAGCAATCGCTCCGGACTTCAATATACCAAAGTAAATAGGAAGCCAATTAATATCATTCATCATCAAAATAGCAACCTTGTCACCTTTTTTAATTCCGCGAGTCAAAAGCAAATTAGCAAAACGATTGGCTGCAACATCAAACTCTTTCCAAGTAAGCTCTCTTCTGTAGCGCTCGCCACCAGACGCTTCGATCAGACTATACTCTCGCCAAGAAACCGCCTCATCCGGCTGATTCACCGGATTGACTTCTACCAAACTTATCTCATTCGGATATAATCTGGCGTTCTTCTCCAAAAAATCTGTAATAGGCATATTATAAACATTCCTTTCCCATTGGTGTTGTTCGTAATAAAAAAATAAAAATCGCCCTCTGAAACAAATCAGAGGGCGAGAAACTATCCCGCGGTACCACCTCAGTTCGTCGTTTCTTCACAGAAACGACCTCTTCGAGTACTGCTTGAAAATCATGCAAAACTCTTGCGCAATAACGGGCGCACCCGTCGAAAGATACTAAACTTCCCCTTCGCAGCTCCCGGACCGTATTCAGACTGATTCAAGACTCCGGCTCACACCACCCGCCGTCTCTCTCAACTCCATCCACAGCTTACTTGTTTCCGTTCATTACTTTGAATTCATCTTACCACAAACCCTACACAAAGTCAACAAAATTTTACGAAATTTTCAAAAACTTGCTTTTTTCATTTGTGCATGATATAATATCGTAAAAAACAAGAAATTTGAGGTGAAATTATGCTAAAAAAGATAATTAAAATTGTTCCTTTTATCTTGATTTTTTTCATCCTTAGTGCTGGATATGCCACACCATCCTCCATGGTTCAAAAGGATGGTATTTTCACTTATGTAATTGAAGAAGGCGCCGCAATCATCACCAACGTTGATGACACACAAAAAACGGTTGTTGTTCCAAGTCAATTAGACGGTTGTCCTGTTACAACTCTGGCAGGAGGATCATTCGGAGGAAGCGTCACCATCGAAGAGGTTTTTCTACCCGATTCCATCACCACCATTGAGTCAATGTGTTTTTCCTATTGCACAAAGCTTTCACAGATCACATTGCCTCAAAATCTTACTGAGATTGATGCCGGTGTATTTAACCATTGCACCAACCTTCGTTCAATCGAACTCCCTTCTGGTATCAAAAATATTGGGAAAAATGCTTTTTATCGTTGTGACGAGTTATGGACAATCTCGCTTCCTGAAAGTGTTGTCTCTGTCGAAGAAAACGCCTTTGCTTCTTGCCCTGCTCTTTCGGCAGTAACCATCCCTAATCCGAAGATTACAATTCATGACAGCGCCTTTGAAAAATCAAACATACTTTGCATTTACGCAAAACCAAATACGACAGCAGAACAATATGCCAGGGCAAACGATATTGCATACGAAGAACTTATCACCGTTTCTGTTAACGGAACCCCCGTACAATTCGATCAGCCTCCGATCACTGACAAAGAAAATTTCCGCACATTGGTTCCCATGCGTTCGGTTATGACATCATTAAACGGTTCAATCTCCTGGGATGATAATACAAAGACAGCCGGAATTATATTACCCGACTATCATATTTTCATCCAAATAGGTGAACCCTATATGACCATAAATGGCGAGATTAAACCTACATCTTCAATCGCCATTGAATATAACAATCGTACACTTCTTCCAATTCGCAACATCATTGAATCGATTGGCGGAAATGTATTGTGGGATGAAGATAATAAACACATTGATGTTATTGTTGAGTCGAATCTCTTTCATTAAAGAATCGGACAATACCCAAATAAATTCCCCACGCAACTTTTTGCTGATATTCTTCGGTTTGTAAGAGTTTAGCTTCTTGTGGATTTGACAAAAAACCACATTCAACAATCACAGACGGTATGGTGGTATTTTTTAAAAGAAATACCCCGCCGTCTATTTTTTTGCTGACACGTTCATTGCCATCTTGCAATACATCCTTTAACCCTTGTTGAATATTGTCTCCCAATCTTTTTCCGTCTTTTTGCTCATCACTATAAAACACCTGTGCACCTCGATATTGAGATTCAGGGAATTTATTCATATGTATACTGACAAAAATATCGCCCTCACTATGATCAGCCATATTTTTCCGAGCATATAAATCACTCTTTTTTGCAGATATCCCTTCTTTGTTTTCTTCGGCAGTTGATACATCCTCATCGCGTGTTAATACAACAACCGCACCACTCTGTTCAAGATACTCCTTAAGCCTCATGGCTACAAGAAGATTAATCTCTTTTTCCTGCACACCATTTGCAGATGCTCCTGCATCAAAGCCACCATGGCCTGCATCCAATACAATTACTTTGTTTGAAATAGGTGCAGAAAAAACACTCTGATACTCCGTTTCGTTCCTATTACGAAAAATACCACATAAAATCAATGCCAGCATGGAAAAAACAAGAAATAATAATTTGATAAAACCTCTTTTTTGAATCAAAAAACACAAAAGTCATCACCCCAAACAACATATGAGATGATGACTTAATATATGCTTATTTTTTAGATGTATAAACGAATTTCTCCGAAAGGAAATCCAACAATCTAAATTTAGTTAATCCAACAAAATAACCGGAAATGAACATAATGGGCAACCAAAGAACGGCAAGCAAATATGTTATAAACCATCCATTCCCTAAAAATAAACCAAAGGGGAAATACCAAAGTTTGAAAATAAAATCAACAAAACCATCCAAACGATTCCCTGTGAGAAAGAAATCGTATTTTCCATTTATTAACGGAAGGTTGTTCGATATGATATAAGGAAAAGAAAATCGAACAATAAACAAAATAATCGGCAAAACAGATGCCCAAGCAGAGACTTTCACAGGAAATATCGGCTCAGGATAGGAACCCGGAATCTTTCTGCCGTCTTTTTTTCCGTAGTTCCAAGCCACAGAATAAACGGTACACGAATAAACAACTGTTGTTATCAAACTATACAGAACAGGCATATTATCCATCAGAAACCACAATGGCCCCATGGCTACAAAGATGATTACTAAAATAAAAATATGATACAAATATAGTTTAAGTACAGCTTTTGTGGTTTTCATCATATTCCTCCTTCGCAATAAAGAAAAACAGTCCGCATACGCGGACTGTTCTGGAGCGGAAGACGAGATTCGAACTCGCGACGTTCACCTTGGCAAGGTGACGCTCTACCACTGAGCCACTCCCGCAAACCTCAATTACTTTGGTATAATAACACAAATCATATTGGTTGTCAATAGTTTCTTAAAATTTTATTTGCAAAAAACATATGTTCTTTTTTTTATTCATTTTTCATAACATAAATAATAAATTACACAAGATTTCAAGAAGGAACATCATGAAAACAACACATCTCTTTTCCGATATGATTATACAAAAAATTCATAAAGACCGAAAAAAATATTTCGCATTGGTTCTGATTTTTATATTCGGAACCATTCTCGGTTCTCTTCATTTATCCGTTTCAAAAAACAATACTGAAACACAAACTGCAATTAAAAACTTTATATCTGCCTATTCCTTACACGGCGTCGTCAGAAAAGACGTTTTTTTATTATCCTTTTCTAATTATTTAAAACTGCTTGCTTTCCTTTGGATATCGGGCTGGCACCCATTGCTGCTCCCTATTGGTTTTGTACAAATTTTTATGAAAGGCTTTCGAATCGGCTTTACCGTTTCTTGCTTTATAACTTATTATCACCTTAAAGGTGTTCTCTTTGCTGCGCTTACAACCCTTCCTCAAAACCTTCTTTTCCTTCCTGCATTGTTTTATTTCTCTGTGTATCAAATTCATTTCGCATCTGTCAGAAAATCATTTCAAATAGAAAAAGCTAATTTCCCCTTGCAAAAAGAAACATACATAAAAAACTTTTTTCTGCTTCTCATTTTTATGTCTGTTATCTCCTTATGCTCTGTTATAGAAGGTTATATCACCCCTACATTCATTCACCCATTTTGTCAATTTTTTAAATAATTCTTTATACTAAAAACCTTATCATAAAAAAGGCTTGCAAAAGTTAGAAAAATTATGTAAAATAAAAATAGGAAATCACAAAGGGGTGATTACACATGGAATCTATGATAAACGAATATCTCACTTACTTAGAGTTTGAGAAACACGTTTCTTCCAATACCTATGATTCCTATCGGAGAGATGTTCAAAAATACAAGCAGTATTTAGAAGAACAAAATATTACAGATTTTAAAAACAGCAATCACACTATTATTCTAAATTATTTACATTCACTGCAGAAAAACGGACTCTCTGCCTCCAGCATCACAAGGAGCATCGCATCCTTGCGTTCATTGTATCACTTTCTTGTGACAAAACAAATTGTGACTTCAGACCCAACCGCTAACATTAAGCGGTTAAAACCCGAAAAACGTCTACCTCAGATTCTCACGCCTCAGGAAGTTGAGATTTTGCTGAATCAACCGCAACGCAACAATTTCAAAGGCTATCGCGATCGTGCCATGCTGGAAATTTTATATGCAACCGGAATGCGTGTTTCGGAGCTTATTGCACTTCGCCTAAGTGATATCAACCTTGATATCGGATATATTAATTGTCATCATCGCGGACAAGTCCGTGTTATTCCCATTTATTCTGTTGCGAGAATCGCTATTCGCGAATATATTGATCGTGCCAGAAACAAACTCCTCAAGATTCAGGATAAAGATATTCTGTTCTTAAACCGAGACGGCGCGCAATTGACACGCCAAGGTTTTTGGAAAATCATCAAGGTATATACAGAACAAGCAGGCATCAACCGAGAAATCACACCGCATACATTACGACATTCCTTTGCCATACACCTTCTTGAAAACGGCGCTGATTTGAAATCAATTCAGGAAATGTTAGGTCACATCGACATTTCTTCTACCCAGATGTATGCACAGATTGTTAAAAACAAATTACTGGAAGTCTATGATATTTCTCACCCACGAGCTAAATTAAAATAAGACCTTCCACCTCTCTTTATATCCGCTAACAGAGAGATTTAATATTTATCACTACAGCCGAAGCGGAACGGCGGATAGGAGCATCATATGAAAGTACTTGTCATTGGCAGTGGTGGACGCGAACACACTATCGTGTGGAAACTTTCGCAGAGCCCCAAAATCAGCAAAATTTATTGCGCACCCGGAAACGGAGGCATTTCTGCTCTTGCAGAATGTGTCCCTATCTCTGTTATGGATTTCGATGCATTGGTATCCTTTGCAAAAGAAAACAGCATCGATTTAACTGTTGTTGCACCGGACGACCCCTTGGCAGCCGGCGCTGTTGATGCGTTTGAAGCGGCAGGTTTGCGCGCCTTTGGCCCCAACAAAAACGCTGCAATCATCGAAGGAAGCAAGGCGTTTTCCAAAGACTTAATGAAAAAATACAACATTCCGACCGCCGCTTACGAAACATTTACAAGCAGTAGTGACGCCATCGCTTATGTAAAAGAGCAAAACCAAGTTCCCGTTGTTGTTAAAGCAGACGGTCTTGCTCTTGGTAAGGGTGTAATTATTGCTCAAAGTATCGAGGAAGCTGAAAATGCCATTCGTGAAATAATGGACGATAAAGTTTTTGGTTCTGCCGGCGGAAAAGTTGTTATTGAGGAATTCTTGACAGGTCCTGAAATTTCCGTTTTGGCCTTTACCGACGGAAAAACCATCAAACCCATGGTTTCTGCGCAAGATCACAAACGTGCATACGATAATGACATGGGTCCCAATACCGGCGGTATGGGAACATTCTCTCCCAGCAGAATTTATACCGAAGAGTTGGCCGCTGAGTGCATGGAAAAGATTTTTATCCCAACAATGCAAGCAATGAATGCAGAAAATCGCACATTTAAAGGCGTTCTGTATTTTGGCTTAATGAAGACACCTCAGGGTGTTAAAGTTATCGAATACAATTGTCGTTTTGGCGATCCTGAAACACAGGTTGTTCTTCCTCGTCTGAAAACAGACTTGTTTGATATTTTCAACGCAGTTATTGACGAATCATTGGCTGATATCGAAATCGAATGGGAAGACAACGCAGCTGTTTGTGTTGTTCTTGCATCAGGCGGATATCCGAAAGCATATCAAAAGGGTTATCCCATTCAAGGATTAGATGTTGCAGCAGAGCAAGGTGCTCTTGTATTCCATGCCGGCACTGCCTTAGAAAACGATGCGTATACAACCGCAGGCGGTCGTGTTCTCGGCATTACAGCAACCGGAGAAAACCTTGACGCCGCTATCAAACAGGCATATGAATATGTTAACCTTGTAACATTCAAAGATATGCACTACAGAAAAGACATCGGTATCAAAAAAGATCAGTAAAAAACCAAAAGCACTTCAGTCGTGGAACTTAAGCGACCGAAGTGCTTTTTCATTATAACTCATTCTTTTATACGTATTCAAATTAAAACAAAAAAGACATCCTAACGGATGTCTTTTTTTGGTGACTCCTAGGGGATTCGAACCCCTGTAGCCGCCGTGAGAGGGCGGAGTCTTAACCACTTGACCAAGGAGCCATATGGTAGCGGTAACCGGATTTGAACCAGTGACACTTCGGGTATGAACCGAATGCTCTAGCCAACTGAGCTATACCGCCATATGAGTACATGCTCTCACAAGCACAAGTGATATTCTAACAGAATTTATTCAATCTGTCAAGAACTTTTTTTAAATTTTCTAAAGAAATTATTGTTAGATTTTTAAGACAAAATATATTTCATTTTTTAACATAAAATATATTTGCATTTTTATGTTTCATTTGGTATGATAGGAATAAGAATTTTACAAGGAGAGCCCAAATGAAGTACCAAATCAATCAAGATACTATTCGAAAATTTAGAAATATTTTGTTGATCTGGGTTCTGGTAGCCTTCCTTTTTACCATATCCCTTGTAATATTTCATTATACTACTCCGGTACGAGTTCATTTTATAAATGTAGGACAAGGTGATTCATGCTTAATCCAAGCAGGGCAAGACGGAACCGTATTACTCGATGGCGGTGACATCGAATCAGGCGAACTGCTTACAAATTATTTCGCAGTTCAAAATATCACGCAACTGGACGGTGTTTTTGTCTCACATTTTCACCAAGATCATGTTTCGGGCATTCTTGAATTAATTGAGTCAAATTTTCCTATTTCAAAAATCTATATTTCTAATCATTCAAGCCATACCGAATTAGAAACGAAGCTTCTCCATCTGGCAAAGAAAAAGAACATATCTGTGACCCGTCTCAAAACTTCACAGAAGGTAACATTGGGCAAAGCTGTCTTTCAAGTTCTTAGTCAAAGAGCCTATGAAAACGACGAGACACTCAACAACATGTCTATGATTCTCCGAATGGATTGTTTCTCTTCGTCCTTTCTTTTCACTGGTGATATTGAAACAAAGGCGCTGGATGACCTAGTTGATTTACATAGCAAAAAATTAGATGTTGATGTATTGAAAGTTCCGCATCATGGAAGCGACTCCTCGGCCAACGAAGATTTTATTTCTGCAACCACACCACAATACAGCGTGATAAATGTTGGTGTTGAAAATCAGTATGGAAATCCCTCTCCATCAACCCTTGCACTTCTTTTAAACGAAGAAAGTAGTATATATCGCACAGACAGAGATGGTACCATTGTGATGACCATCGGCAAAAACGGAATCAAAAATATTACATACAGTAAGCATAGGAGGTAAAGATATGACCTTAGAAGATTTAAACAAACAAATAAAATCAGGTAATCTTCTTCCTCTATATTTCTTTTATGGCGACGAACAACACCTACTCAAAACAAAACTTTCTGCCATGGAGAAAAAACTGGTAACTCCGGGTACGGAACCTTTTAATTCATTTATATTTGAAGGGAAAAAACTTGATGTGGAGTCAATCATTGACACGGTAGAGCAATTTCCTCAGATGTCTGAAAAAAAACTCGTTGTCGTAAAGAACAGTGGGTTTTTCCAAAATGCTAATTCACGTGAATACAAGCGTATATCAGAGTTTTCAAAAGATCTCCCAAACGACACATGTCTTGTTTTTGTCGAGGACTCTTTTGATAAGAAAAAAGAGAAGAATTTAAAGTTTGTTCAAGAATATGGTGGCGTATTAGAATTTGCCTTCATGCCTGTTAACAAAGTAGAATTATGGTTAAATGAAAAGTTTCGCAAAGCCGAAAAGGTGATTGCACCCAAAGATCTTTCCTATATGGTGCAATCTTGCGGTCTTTCTTTAGGAAAACTTCAAATTGAGTTTGATAAACTCATTAATTATTTAGGTGATCGCAATAAGCTGACCCGCGAAGATTTGGATTTGATGTTATCAAAAACAATTGAATATAGAGTATACGACATGCTTGGCAACATCATTGCAGGAAAAACAGAAAAAGCACGGGAGCAATTAAAATTCCTTCAGGATTCCAAGGAATCTGCTACCGTTGTTCTCGGTTATATGATGGGGAAAATTTCAGAACTTCTCCTATGCAAATTACTGAGAGAATCCGGACTCCAAGCCAATGATATGGTAGATTATTTTGATTTTCGACGGCCTGTTTTTGCCATCAACAAGACGATTGACGAAAGCAAGCGCTATGGCGAAAATTATTTGAAACGAATGCTCAAAAAAGGCCTGCAATATGACTCTGACATTAAAAACGGATTGATGGATGGCTGGACAGCCGCAGAACTTTATTTTTCTGAGTTAACCAAGCAATCTGAATAAGAAATCCCCCGTTACATCGGGGGATTTTTACTTTCAGTTTCTTTTTTGATTTTTTATAACCTTTACCAAAATTGTTAATTTATTGCAACTGCAAATATTGAAAATAATTTTTCATTTTTGGGGAATCATGATTAGTGTGAGATAGAATTTGATAAAAAAATCTTTTTCTTTACAAAAATCATGAAATTGGAGTAATTTACCAGCATAAATTTGATGGTTTTTTCTCACAATAAAGTTGTAACTAATAATCTCAAAAAAGGAGTGAAAATCATGGCTAACAACAGCAATAACAGCAACAACTATGTTGTACCTCAGGCTAAGGCTGCTATGGAGCAGTTCAAGATGGAGGCTGCAAACGAAGTAGGCGTAACCTTAAACAAGGGTTATAACGGTGACCTCACTTCCAGACAGGCCGGTTCCATCGGTGGTCAAATGGTTAAGAAGATGATTGAAAAGTACGAAAAGGATCTGCAGAACAACGCTCAGTAGTTTCCGTTCTTTTCAAGAAATAACCAATAATAAAAGGTGGTTGACTCCCTTGTCAACCACCTTTTGATATTAATAAAGCCAACTTGATGGAACCAAAAAAGTGTACGGAGCTGTTACAACTGCAAACATGATAGCAAATTTAAATCTTATCTTCTTGTCGTATTTCTTAAATGTAATGAAATAGTTTAAAACAAAAATAAGAATTGCCGAAATCAGCAAAGCAGGAACGGTAAGATAAAACTCATCTCCCATCCTCCCAATTTGAAGCCCCAGCATCATAACAAGCAGATACACCGCTCCGGCAAGGTCAGAAATCATTCCAAATGAAAATATCTTAAAAATATTGGCTTTGTAAAACCCCTTCTTCTCCTCCACTTTCATCAAGTGCATTGCAACAAACAAAACCAAGCTGTCGATCAAAAAATTCCCCGGAAGAATAATCAGCCACAGTTGTGGAAAAAGCATCAGCATCCACAATGGAAATAATACATTATACAACCTTAAATTTTTTTCATATTTATCCTCCTCGGCAAAAACATCTCACAAAGCAGGCAAACAGGATATGGCACTATTTAAATCAGATAACTTATTCGCCTTCTTTACCGCCTTAAATATTTTCTTTTCATCAGGAAAATTTTGCATCATATGTAGCCAAATTTCTTTTAATTTATGAAGTGTATATACCTCTGAACCAAGAATAACAAGATAACGCTCTTCCAAACAGCGAGAAAACGCAAGCAATTCATCCGTTTGAAGAGCATTACCGCCTTTTATTTCTCGAAAAATAGCAGGATTCCTAATTGCACCTCTGCCGATCATCACGCTGTTGAGTGCGGGATATTCATCAACAATTTGTTTGTAGCCATCAAGCGAAACCACATCTCCATTGTAACAAAGTTTGAGTTGTGAATTATGATAGGCCTTATCAAAAGTTTTCATATTGGGTAGACCCTTGTAATATTCTTCACGCACACGAGGATGGATGATCAATTCTGAAACCGGAAATCGATTGTAAACTTCCAACAACCGATCAAATTCCTCATGTGAATAAAATCCGGCACGTGTTTTAATGGAAATATCGAAATCCGCCTTCTCAAAAATTTTCTCCAAAAAACGTTCCAAACTCGCCGGGTCCTTTAATGCACCTGACCCCCTATTCTTCTTCACAACCGTTCCGGAAGGGCAACCAAGATTAAGATTCACTTCAGAATATCCCATTTCTGTCATTTTATCCGTAAACTTAAAGAATGCCTCTTCTTTACAACATAGTATCTGGGGCACAATGTTTGTCTTATTATTCTCTCTCAAAATCTCACGCAAGGTTTTTCTGGTAATCCTTTCTTGTTCTGTAGGAACAAGAAAGGGCGTGAAATATTTATCACACATGCCAAACATCTCCGCATGTGTGTTTCTATATGTATATGTGGTAATTCCCTCCATGGGGGCAAAATATAAATTCATACGAACTCCTGATATGTAAATTTTCTTTTTTAAAGTATAACACACAACCTTGTTTATTTCAATATAATTTAAAACATATAATCCCTATGATTATAACATCTCTAATCAATAAAGGTGCTTTCTGAAACAGAAAGCACCTTTATTTCATATCTTTTAAAATCATCTCCGCACTTCTTTTATCCGACCTTAAGAAACGATTAAGTTTTTTCAAACATTCATCATCTCCGGGGGCGATAACATTGATTTTTTCTTCACAAGAAAGTGTTGCCTGAAACCCTAATTGTTCTAAAATTCCATAGGAAGCATCACTGATTCCGCCAAAAGGATATACAAACGTTGTCGGTAAATAGCCCGTTTTTTCCTGCATTTTTTCCTGCCACATCATTAAATCTTGCTGTAAAACCTTTCCATATGTTGCAAGGGATTCATTCTTTTTCTTCTTTGCTCCCGTTCGACCACCTTCTTGATGATGTAAATCATAACTATGATTTTGAAACTCAATCAGTCCGGATGCCATCATTTCGCGAATATTTTCCCATGTGATATGTGCATAGGCAGGATTTCTATCATCATTATCACTATACAAATCCGTATACGTTCCAATAGGAGATATGACCGCCTTCATATTATATTTTTGAAGCAGAGGAAACGCATAGCAATAATTATTGTAATATCCATCATCAAAAGTAAGCATGATTGGTTTAGGGGGTAGCGCTTCTCCCTCTTTAACATATCGAATCACTTCATCCACCGTGACGGATTCATACCCCTCTTTTTGAAGAAACGCTAAGTCGTTCTCAAGCATTTTCGATGAAACAACAAAGGTTCCCACTCGACTTGAATCTTCCGTTACACCATGATACATTAAGATAGGTAGCAATAATTCTCCCTCTTCCAATTGCGCATGAACAGGTAAAACATCAGGTTTTGTCATATAAAACTGCACTGTAAAACTTATAGCCAAAAATATCACCAAGTACAAAATTACTGTTCGCATGCGGATTACAAAGATAAAACCACCTCCCGGATTAACAATATATGAAAACAAAAAGATATTTATGCAATGTTAAAATTCTTGCATCTATGATTCATTATTTCCTATTGATAGCCAACACTGTTATGATATAATATAAGATAGAAAATTGTAGTTTTTTAGGAGGAATACTCATGGCTGAATTACGTTTTAACCCCTTAACAAAAGATTGGGTTATGATTGCATCCCACCGACAGAATCGTCCCCAGATGCCCAAAGACTGGTGTCCTTTCTGCCCCGGTTCCGGCAAAGTTCCCGATCAATTTACTGTTTATAAATATGACAACGATTTCCCCTCTCTTTCCCAGAATCCCCCTGTTCCGGACGATGTTGCGACCGATCTGTATCAGGTAAAGGAATCTTACGGAAAGTGTGAGGTTATTCTCTACTCCCCCGAACATACCGTAACTCTGCCCGAGTTAAGCGTTCCTCATATTCGTGAACTGGTTGACCTCTGGACCGAGCGGTTTGAAGAACTTCGCAAGGATGAAAAGATTAAGTATATCTTCATCTTTGAAAATCGTGGTGATGTGGTAGGTGTTACTATGCCTCACCCCCACGGCCAGATTTATGGTTATAGTTACATACCTAAGAAATTGGAAGTAGAGATTGAATCCTCCAAGGAACATTACGAAAAGAACGGCAACTGTCTTTTCTGTGATATCTTAAAAGAGGAAATCGACTTTAAACAGAGAATTATTATTGAGAACGAAGATTTCATAACCTTCCTTCCTTTCTTTACCGATTATCCCTACGGTGTATACATTGCGGCAAAGGAACACGTACAGAACCTTTCCCAGTTCAATGATCGGCAAAAAGATAATTTAGCAAAGATTTTGAAGGAAACAGCAGGAACTCTGGACAACCTCTTTGACTATCCCTTCCCCTATATGATGTGTATGCATCAGGATCCTGTCAATAGTGAGGATTGCTCCGATTACTTCCACTTCCACATTGAATTCTTCCCGCCCATGCGTGCCGCTGATAAGCAAAAATTCAATGCCTCCAGCGAAACCGGTGCTTGGGCTGCCTGCAACCCCACTGCTCCCGAGGAAAAAGCTGAGGAACTTCGTCAGGCACATCAAAAATTTCTGAAAGGATTAGAATAACTATGACCATTCAAGAATTGAAAAAACAGTTTATTGAAACCTTTGGCGGAACCGAAGAAGGCCTTCGTGTTTTCGCATCTCCCGGTCGTGTAAACCTGATCGGCGAGCATACCGACTATAACGGTGGTTACGTTTTCCCTGCAGCATTGACCTTCTGTACCACTGTCATTGCAAGAAAGCGTGAGGATGGCGTTATCCGCATTAAGGCAACCGACCTTCCTGATGTGGTAGAGGGTTCGCTGGACACTTTGGATAACTTCCGTGATTTAAAATGGGGCAACTACCAGTTTGGCGTTTTTGTTGAACTGGAAAAAGCAGGCTACGCCATCACCGGTGCAGATATGCTCTTCCACGACACCACCCCCCACGGAGCAGGACTTTCCTCTTCCGCTGCAATTGAAGTTTCAAGCGCAATTGCCATGGCTTCTCTTGGTGGCGCAGCAAACATCGATAGCATCGAAATGGCAAAGCTCAGCCAAAAAGCAGAACACAACTATGTTGGTGTAAAGTGCGGCATCATGGACCAGTTCGCATCTGCCATGGGTAAGAAAAATCATGCAATCTTCTTGGATTGTAAGACTCTGGATTATCAACTGGTTCCCATCGAACTGGATGGATATAAATTGGTGCTTTCCAACACCAATAAAAAGCACTCTCTGGGCGCTTCCAAATATAACGAACGTCGTAGTGAATGCGAAGCAGGTTATGAAATCCTGAAGAAGCACCTTCCCGAAATCACCTGTCTTGGCGATGTTACTCCCGAAATGTACCAGCCTTTGGCACAGTACATTACCGATGAGGTGGTAGAACGTCGTGTTCGCCACGTCATTGAAGAAGACGACAGAGTAAAGAAGTCCATCGAAGTTCTGACCGCAGGGGATCTAAAGTCCTTTGGCGAACTGATGACTGCATCTCACAACTCCCTCCGCGACCTGTATGAGGTTACATGTCCCGAGCTTGACCTCTTAGCAGCAGAGGCATTGAAGATTGACGGTGTTTTAGGCTCCAGAATGACAGGTGCAGGTTTTGGTGGATGTACCGTTACTCTGATCAAATCCGAAATGGTTGATACCTTTATCGAAACCATCGGCAAAAAGTATTTAGATACCATCGGCTACGAAGCATCCTTCTACATTACCGAAATCGGTGACGGCGGAAGAGAACTTTAAAAAGTTAATTAAAAGCACAAGAGGAAACTCTTGTGCTTTTTTTATTACCTTTTCTTGATATTCCACAAAGACTATGATATAATCTTGAAAATATATAAGGTCTTTCTTGAGGTGAATTACAATGCAAAAGAAAAAAATGATAATCAATCTTCTCGATCAAAAAGAAACCATTCGTCCACAACTCTATGGGCATTTTATCGAACATGCAGGCCGAACGGTCAACGACGGTCTGTTTGTAGGAAAAAATTCCGACATCCCCAATCGTAATGGTGTTAGACTTGACATCATTGAAGCTTGGAAAGAAATGGGCGTGTCTTTACTGCATTGGCCGGGTGGCATTACCTCTGAAAGTTACGAATGGCGCAAAGGCGTTGGCGACCGCACACCTAATGTTGGTATTACCAGCAAAAACAGTATCGATGAATCAAACGATTTTGGAACAGATGAATTTATGGATTTGTGTGACTATCTGGGTTGTGATGCATACATCGTATCAGGTACCCTTTGCACCGACGAAAGAGATTTATGTGATTGGGTAAGATATATCACATCCCCTCTTCCTTGCGAGCAAGCAAAGCAACGAGCAAGCAATGGTTATGAAAATCCGTGGAAACTCCCCTATCTTTGTATCGGCAACGAATGGTGGTTTCGAGAATCCTCAAATCGCTACGCGGAAGACTTCAGACGATATAGTTATGCAGTTACCAGCCTAATCGACCGCGCAACAAAGGATCAAATGAAGATCATCGCAAGAGGGCCGCATCTCTATCAACCGCAAATGACTTTGGATTTAATCTCACAGTTAACACCCGGGACTTTTCAAAGTGTTGGTTTTTATATTGTTGCTAAGCCCGAACCGGCTTGTTCCTCGTCAAACTTCACGGAAGAAGATTTTCTGAACACCCTATTCAAAATCCAACAAACAGATGAATTAATCGACACAAACATTGGAATTATACGCAGCAACCCTCTTAACAAAAACGTTCGTTTGTCAATTGATGAATGGGGCACTTGGTACCAAAACGAGCCGGAATGGTTATGGAAACAAAGTGTAACCATGCGGGACGCACTTGCAGTTTCTCAACAGCTAGACATCTTCAACAAGCATGCAGCAGACATTGAAATGGCAAGTCTTTGTATGTCGGTCAATTGTCTTTGTTGTTGCATTGTTACTGAAGGTAACGAACTATTACTGACCCCCGTATTTGATGTAATGAAACTCTATCGCCAACACCAAGGCGGAACACTTTTGGGAAGTTGGGCTGAAGAATTTTCTACCAAGATTAATAACGACACGGTATCTCTTCTTTCCCACTCTGCATCCAAGAAAGATGACGAACTATATATTACATTATCCAATGCATCGGTGTCCGAAAGTATTGATATCGAAATCACCGTATTTGGATGTGAATCAGTAAATGTGTCAGGAAAGATAGTAACCGGTAATCTTTGTGATAAAAATTCATTTGAAGAACCTGACACCATTCGTTCGAAAGAGTTTCACGGATTCACTGTAAAAGAAAATACCATCCACGTAACACTTCCTCCTTTATCATTGGTGGCATTAAAGGGAAAACTGTAGACATCATTACACAAAAGACATAGAGCGCCATTGCACTCTATGTCTTTTTTCAACTTATTTATTTCGAAGATCTTTGAGGCGTTTAAGCCACTCTAATGTTTCCTGATATTGATATACTGTCATATTTACAATAAAATCAGTGTTAGCATCTTCAAGAACCTTGATGCAAAAATCAACGAAAGGTTTTGCCTCGATGCACAAAATTTTTGCATCGCCACAAGTGGTTTCCTTTACTGCACCCATCCGGCGTAATTCCTCATAAACATTAAGACTTCTGACATGGGGCCAAACCTTATTTTCTCCACCATAAAGCCAAAGGGCATCCAAAAATTCTTCGTGTTCAGGTTTACCTTTAAGTTCTGTCAAACACTGATCCACAAAGATATATTCTGCAAGATGACGCAAGGTGCAAAAATGTGCAGTTACACCCCAAAAAACAACCTTGCTGTTCATCTGATACATCTTTTCCCATGGCGAATCGGTAGAAAACGGAGTATCTCCATAGATACCGATTCGTTTCCCATCTTCTCCATGAGTGCGTGTCAAACATTCTGCTTCTTTACCTATGGCGGCGACAGAATGAGTTGCTTGGTTGCTTCGCAATGCTCCGTGTCTCTTTCTAAAAACATTTGTCAAAAGACCAACATCTGATTCAGCATCCATATGCCAGTTTTCATAAACATGATCCCAATCTCTACTACAAAGGGTTGGAAAAACCAACGTTCCATCTTCCAGAACTTCCAAGAATCCGTCAATCACAGCATCAGGTCCGCCTTCCACATATCCTACACTTTTCATAGAAGAATGAACTAAAACACAATCCGATTCCCGAATTCCAAGATTATGCAAAGCATCAACAACATCTGTTTTGGTTACGACGGTCATAGAAATACACCCTTTCTAAACTACGAAGTTAATATACCACTTCATATATCACATCTTCCGTACATTTGTCAAGCGAAATCATAACAGTCTGTCCGGTATATAGTGTTGACAATCCCAAAAAGAAATGATACAATAGTATAAGTTTAGGAGGCGTAGAACATGCGTTTTTATATTTTAGATAACGGATACTTACAAACCGATAAGAACAATGTTGTTCCCGGTTCCAATATGTGCACCAAAAGTAATCCTAATGTGACCAATCAATTCTACAAACTTCCTATCATGTGCGTATTGATTGAGCATGAAGGTCGCTACATCCTCTATGATACCGGTGCTAATATGTTTGCTATGAAGGGACATTGGCCGGCACACATTCAGGACACTTATGATTTGCATCAGGAAATTGAACAAAACATTGAAATCCAACTTGCAAAATGCGGTGTTCGGGCAGAACAGATTGATACTGTTATCATCTCTCATATGCATTTTGATCATATTGGAAATCTTCATCTGTTCAAACATGCGGACATCTATGTTCCCAAGGCAGACTTTATGGAAGCACATACCACCGTTCACTTAAGTGATGATCCCACCACCTATGGCGGTTATGTTAAGAACGACTTGGATGTGGTACTTTCCAAGGTACATATGGTTGAAGACGAATTTGAAATCATTCCCGGTGTGGAAGTAATCAATCTTCCCGGTCACACCCCTGCCCTGCTTGGTCTGATGATTCATCTGCCCAACGAAGGAACCTTCATCTTCTCTATGGATGCTATCTACATCAGTGAGATTTACGGACCGCCTGCAAAGGCAACCGGCTTAATCTATGACAGAATTGACTTTTTCAACTCCATTGAAAAAGTTCGGGAACTGACAAAAAAATATAACGCGACCATGATTCCCGGTCACGATTGGGATGTTTTCCAGACACTGAAAAAAGCTCCCAAATACTATGAATAGTCGTATAAAGAGTTATCTGCACAAGCAGATAACTCTTTTTTTGTTAAATTCAGGTGAAATTTAAGAGATATTTTGATTTTCCCCTTTACAAATCACGGATTTTATTATACAATAAATTGGTATGTTTATTTGATAATGATTAGGGAATCCACAGGATTTCCGTAAGATAAAACCTATATGAACGGAGGTCTTTTTCTATGTATCGTAAAGTATCAACCGAACTTTCTTTCGTTGATCGCGAAAAAGAGGTCATTGATTTTTGGAAAGAAAAAGATATATTCAAAAAGAGTATGAAAAATCGGGAAGGTTGTGAAAACTTCACCTTCTTTGATGGTCCCCCTACTGCGAACGGTAAGCCTCACATTGGCCACGTTTTGACCCGTGCAGTGAAGGACTTGATTCCTCGTTATCGTACCATGAAAGGTTACCATGTTCTGCGTAAAGCAGGTTGGGATACTCACGGTCTGCCCGTTGAGCTGGAAGTCGAAAAAGTTCTTGGCATCAGTGGTAAACCCGAAATCGAAAAATACGGTATTGAGGACTTTATCAAAAAGTGTAAGGATAGTGTTTTCACCTATCAAAGTGAATGGGAGGAAATGAGCGACCGTGTCGGTTTCTGGGCAGACATGGACGATCCTTACGTAACCTACCACAACAATTATATCGAATCTGTTTGGTGGGCACTCCGCCAGATTTGGGATAAGGGACTTTTGTACAAAGG
The DNA here is from genome assembly GCA_045649565.1 of Ructibacterium sp. Lineage (GTDB taxonomy): Bacteria > Bacillota > Clostridia > Monoglobales > Monoglobaceae > Ructibacterium. The sequence continues at coordinate 20,676 of JAZRQC010000011.1, read as the reverse complement.
TCATAAAATTATGCCTTACTGTCCTCGTTGCGGCACCTCTCTTTCCAGCCACGAGGTAGCACAAGGATATAAGGATGTTAAAGAAAACTCTATGACCGTTAAGTTCAAGGTTCTCGGCAAGGAAACCGATTACATTCTTGCTTGGACAACCACCCCTTGGACACTTCCTTCTAACGTTGCACTTTGTGTTAACCCCTACGAAACCTATGTAAAGGTTCAGGCAGAGGACGGCACATACATTCTTGCAAAAGCGCTGGTAGAAAAAGTCTTTGGCGATCAAAAGGTAACCGAATTGGAATCTTACATCGGTTCTGACCTTTGTGGTCTTGAGTATGAACCCCTTTACAACTTTGTAAAGCCTGACGGAAAAGCGCATTACATTATTTCCGACAACTATGTTACCATGGATGATGGTACCGGTATTGTTCACATTGCTCCTGCATTCGGTGAGGATGACTCCCGTGTTTGCAAAGAGAACGACCTTCCCTTTATCTGCCATGTTAACACACAGGGTAACTTCGTTGAATCTACCGGCGAGTGGGCAGGAACCTTTGTTAAGGATGCAGATAAATTGGTTATTCGTGACCTGAAAGAGCGGAATCAATGCTTTGCAGTTATTCCCTTTGAGCACAGTTATCCTTTCTGCTGGCGTTGTGATACTCCTCTTCTGTACTACGCTTGTGACACTTGGTTCATCAAGATGACCGCTGTACGCGACAACCTTTTAAAGAACAACGAAACTGTAAACTGGTTGCCCGACAATATCAAGCATGGTCGTTTTGGTAACTTCTTGGAAAACATCATTGACTGGGGTCTTTCCCGTTCCCGTTACTGGGGTACTCCTCTTCCCATCTGGGAATGTAGCTGCGGACATCGTCACGTAATCGGTTCTATTGCAGAGCTGAAGGAAATGGGTATTGATTGCCCTGACGATATCGAACTGCACAAGCCTTACGTGGATCAGGTAAAACTCCGTTGTCCGGAATGTAACGGCGAGATGACCCGTGTATCCGAAGTAATCGACTGCTGGTTCGACTCCGGTTCTATGCCTTTTGCACAATGGCATTATCCTTTCGAAAACAAGGAGCTGTTCGAGCAGAATTTCCCCGCAAACTTCATTAGCGAAGCAATTGACCAGACTCGTGGTTGGTTCTATACCCTGATGGCAATTTCCACCCTTCTCTTTGACGAGTCCCCCTATAAGAACGTTATTGTTCTTGGACACGTTCAGGATGATAAGGGTATTAAGATGAGTAAGCACAAGGGAAATGTTATTCTGCCTATGGATATCCTGAATGATCAGGGTAGTGATGCGGTTCGTTGGTACTTCTACTCCAACTCTGCTCCCTGGCTTCCCAATCGTTTCTCTGCAAAGAATGTTTCCGAATCTCAGCGCAAGTTCTTGGGTACTCTTTGGAACACCTATGCATTCTATGTTCTTTATGCAGAAATCGATCAGTTCGATCCCACCAAGCATCAACTTGATGTTTCTAAACTCTCTGTAATGGATAAGTGGATTCTTTCCAAGTTGAACCACGTGATCGAGGTCGTTGACAAGAATCTTAACGACTACAAAATTACCGAAGCAACCCGTGCCATCAACGAATTTACCGATGAACTCAGTAACTGGTATGTTCGTCGTTCCCGTGCACGCTTCTGGGGCAGCGAAATGAACGAGGATAAGATCAATGCTTACATGACCCTCTACACTACTTTGGTAGAGTTCTCTAAGCTTTGTGCACCCTTTATCCCCTTCATGACTGAGCAGATTTATCAAAACCTGGTACTCTCCGTGGATCCTTCTGCAACAGAAAGTGTTCATTTGTGTGATTACCCTCAGGTAAATGCAGACTGGAACTTCCCCGAAATTGAAAAGGATATGGATAGCATACGTAAGATTGTTGAACTTGGTCGTGCTTGCAGAAACGAAGCAAACATCAAGAATCGTCAGCCTCTTTCCAAGCTCTATATTCAGAGTGAAGATGCGATCAATGAAGCATATACCGATATTATTTTGGAAGAACTCAACATCAAAGAAGTTGCTGTTACAAACGATGCAAGTGAATTCATTGCTTACAACTTCAAACCTCAAATGAGAACCATGGGTCCCAAATACGGTAAGTTAATGCGTCCTATCTTTGACGAAATCGCTAAAATGGACGGTGCAACCGTTATGGATACCTTGAATAACGGCACCTTGAAACTTGTTGTTGAAGGAACCGACGTTGAAATTACCAAGGAAGACGTTTTGATTGAAACCAACCAGAAGGATGGATTTGTATCCGATAGCGACCAAGGCTTCACCGTTGTTTTGGATACCAATCTCACTGATAAGTTGATTGAAGAAGGCTTTGTTCGTGAATTTATCAGCAAGGTACAGACCATGAGAAAAGATGGCGGCTTCGAAGTAACCGATCGTATTTTGGTTTCCTTCTCCGGCAGTGATAAGATTGCAGAAATCGTTGCTGCAAATGAAGTAGAAATCAAGGCGCAGTTGCTCGCAGACTCTTTAGACACCAAAGAATCCGCTGATGCAAAAGAATGGAATGTAAACGGCGAAAAAATTGCGATTTCCATTACCAAGGCGTAAATTAAACCAACAAAAAAAGAGGTCGAATGTTCGACCTCTTTTTTATTTTTGCTTTCGAACAATCAAATAATCATCATCCGATTGATAGTAAGGGCAACTTTGCTTGGTATGGATGCGATACACATCATCTTCATCCATGGCAACCAGACAAATGTACCCATCGTATTCTTCATCAAAAACATAGTTTTTACAAAAATCACATTGATTTCCATCCGCCATGGTTACGCCTCCTCTTCATCCTGCAAAATCTCCCATTCTTCGTAAAAAGTATCAAGCTTATTGGAGTTTTCTTCAATTTTAATCGTTTTTTCTGTTGCTAATTGGTAATTGGTGTATACTTCCTCATCCTCCAACTCTTCCTGAAGAATGCCGATTTCTTTTTCAAGCCAAGCAATCTGCTCTTCCAATTCCTTAATACGGGCACGTCTCTTGGCATCTGCCTTCCGCTGTTCTTTCCCCTTATAGGATGAGTTGTTGCTGTTCTTAACAGGAGTAGCAACCACTTCTTCCTTTCTCAAATCGGCAAAGAATTGTTGACGTTCCAAATAATAATCATAATTCCCATCATAGATTGTCAGCCCATTGGTTGTCATCTCAATGATTTTATCAGGAATTTTATTGAGCAAATAACGGTCATGAGACACAAAGAGCATGGTTCCATCAAACTCATTAAGCGCTTCCTCCAGCACTTCTTTTGAGGGCAAATCCAAGTGGTTGCTGGGCTCATCCAGGAGCATAACATTTGCTTTTTCCAACATCAGAATACAAAATGCAAGTTTGGCTCGTTCACCACCGCTGATTACCTTAACCGGCTTGAAAACATCTTCTTGTGTTAATCGCACACTTCCCAATACACGACGAATTTGTGCCTCAGGAATATGAGGAAAACGATCCCACAATTCATCAATGGCACGGTTTTCCGGATTTAAGTTCAAGTTTTCCTGCTCATAGTAACTGATGCTGGTGTTCTTCCCCCATGTGTACTCGCCAAAATTCTGAGGGATGATTCCCTGAACGGTTTTCAAAAATGTTGACTTACCGATTCCATTCTCTCCGATAACGGCAATCTTCTCGCCACGTTTGACCGCAAGATTGATATGGCTACAGAGAACTTTTTTCTCTTCCCCTACCGCCAATTCCAGATCATTTACCGTCAATACATCTTTGAACGGCTCTTTTGTCGTCTCAAAGCGCAAATGGATTGGTTTGATATCTCCTTCCGGCCTTTCAATCAACTCCATGCTTTCCAGAGCTTTTTGCCTTGATTTGGCACTATTGGAGGTAGATGCCCGCGCCAAATTCTTATCCACATAGGTTTGGAGTTTTTCAATTTCCACCTGTTGTGCTTCATACTCTTTGGTTTGACGAATAATACGTTCTTCCTTCTGTTTCAAATATGCCGAATAATTTCCTTTGTAGGTGTAAAGAACACCTCGTTCCAGTTCAAAGACCTGCTGTACAATCTTATCCAAAAAATATCGGTCATGGGACACAACAAGAACAGAACCATTATAGGTCAGCAAATAATTCTCCAACCAATTCAGTGTTTTAAAATCCAAATGGTTTGTCGGCTCGTCCAAAATCAAAAGATTCGGCTCTTCCAACAAAAGTCTGGCAATGGCAAGTCGAGTTTTTTCTCCACCACTCAGGGTATGAATTTCTGTATCCAAATCCTTGTCCATAAAGCCCATACCATTTAAAATGGTCTTAATTTTTACATCGATTTGATAGCCGTCACGACTATCGAAAAAAGCTTGCTTTTTGGCATACTCCTGAGAAATCCTCTTATATTCAACAGAAGATTCATCAACTGATGCCATCTCTTTTTCCAGTTGACGGAGTTTTTCTTCTGCTTTGAGTACGTCGTCAAACACTTTTCGCATTTCCTCGATAATGGTGCTGTTACGCTCCAGTCCGGAATTTTGCTTCAAATATCCTACTGTAAGATGACTACCCCGCACCACATCACCGGAATCAGAATCCATTTCGCCCATGAGAATATGGAGCAGGGTAGATTTCCCTGCTCCATTAACACCAATGAGACCATATCGCACTTTTTCTTCGATGCTCAAAGAAATATTACGTAAAATTTGTTTTCCCGAGAAACTCTTATTAAGTCCATCTATGGAAAGCAACATTTGTTAATCCCACCGTTTCTCTTTGAAATTTACTCGAAGTTATAACCAATCTCAACCATCTTCTTGTTCAATTCAGCAAGTGCCGCCTTAGAAGCAGGGGTATGCTCAACCAAACTCTTATCCAGAAGGTCTTTATCGAGCAATTCGCCGTGACGAACTGCCGCTCCAAGCATTACCATATTACCAAGACTTGCCTTTCCTGCCTCTTCTGCCAACTGCTTTGCAGGAATATAAATCACAGTAACATCGTCTCTGTTCACCTTCTTATCAATCAAGAAACTATCCAAAACAATTACTCCGCCGGGAGCAACGGTATTCTCGAACTTCTCCAAAGAAGGTTTGTTCATTGCAATCAGTACATCCGGTTGCAAAATAACCGGAGAACCAATAGGCTGTTCCGAAAGAATAACAGAACAGTTTGCGGTACCACCGCGCATCTCAGGGCCATAAGAGGGAAGCCAAGAAATCTGCATTCCTGCATCCATACCTGCATAAGCAAGGGTCTTTGCCGCAAACAGAACACCCTGTCCGCCAAAACCTGCGAAAATAATCTTCTTCATTATTTTGCCTCCTCCTCTGTGGTACGATCACAATAAACACCCAAAGGATATTGGGGCATCATATTTTCACGCAACCAATTTAATGCTTCATCAGGACTCATACCCCAGTTAGTGGGACAGGTAGACAAAACTTCAACCAAGGAGAATCCCTTTTTATCAATCTGGCATTGGAAAGCCTTTTTGATTGCCGCTTTAGCCTTTTTGATATTAGGAATAGTATCTACCGCAACTCTCTCAATGTAAGATGATCCGCGGAGCGTAGAAAGCATCTCAGATACCTGAATGGGGTAACCCTGATTTTCAACCTTTCTCCCGTAAGGGGTTGTCTGGGTAACCTGTCCTACCAAGGAGGTAGGCGCCATCTGACCACCGGTCATACCATAAATCGCATTGTTAACAAAGATAATAGTAATGTTCTCGCCTCTTGCTGCTGCGTGAACAGTTTCTGCAGTACCGATTGCCGCCAAGTCACCATCGCCCTGATAGGTAAATACCAGATTGTCGGGGTGAACTCTCTTTACACCGGTCGCAACTGCCGGAGCACGACCATGTGCCGCCTCCTGCATATCACACTCAAAATAATCATATGCCATAACGCTACATCCAACCGGAGCAACGCCAACTGCCTTTCCTTCCATACCAAGTTCATCAATAACCTCTGCTACCAACCGGTGGATAATACCATGGGTACAACCGGGGCAATAATGCAAAGGAACATCGCTGAGTGCATGGGGTCTATCAAATACAACTGCCATTTCTATCGTCTCCTTTCTCTTATTTCTTCAAGTACTGTTTTACCTGTTCTGCAATGGCATCCTGATCGGGGATCATACCACCGTTTCTACCATAGAAGTAAACAGGCGCTTTACCATTGACAGCCAACTGAACATCTTCAATCATCTGTCCCTGACTCATTTCAACAGTCAGGAAAGCTTCGACAGAATCCGCATACTTTGCAATGGTTTCCGAGGGGAAGGGCCACAGCGTGATAGGACGAATCAATCCAACCTTGTATCCCTCTTCACGCAGGTCATTAACCGCAGACATAACAATTCTTGCAATAGTACCATATGCTACCAGAATCAGTTCGGCATCCTCAGTGCAGTATTCTTCTACCAGCGCTTCGTTCTTCTTAATGGTCTCGTAGCGCTGTTCTCTTTCGTTGTTCAGTTTTTCCAGTTCATCCGGAGTCAGGTACAGAGAGTTGATGATATTCTTCTTTCTCTTCATATCTGTTCCGCAAGCCGCCCAAGGCTTTTCACCTAATGTTGCCAAATCACGCTCAGGCTTGAAAGAAACAGGCTCCATCATCTGACCCAGCATACCATCACCCATAATCATAGCGGGCATACGATACTCATCTGCTTTATCAAATGCTCTTTCAACCAAATCAGCCATTTCCTGTACTGAAGAAGGTGCGAAAACAAGCAAACGATAATCACCATGGCCACCACCCTTGGTTGCCTGGAAGTAGTCAGACTGCGCAGGCTGAATGCCACCCAAACCGGGGCCACCACGAACAATGTTAATAATAACACAGGGAAGGTCTGCGCCTGCTATGTAAGAAATACCTTCCTGCTTCAAGCTGATACCAGGGCTGGAAGAACTGGTCATAACTCTTGCACCGGCACCTGCCGCACCATATACCATATTAATTGCAGAAATTTCACTCTCCGCCTGAAGAAATACACCGCCACGTTTGGGCATCTGCTTTGCCATGTAGGCCGCAAGCTCTGTCTGAGGTGTAATGGGATAGCCGAAGAAGTGACGACAACCGCAACGGATTGCAGCCTCTGCCAAGGCTTCGTTTCCTTTCATCAATACTTTCTTTTCCATCTTAAATCCTCCTATCTTTCCACTTTGATTACACAATCAGGACATATGGTTGCACAAAACGCACAACCAATACACTGTTCTTGATCGGTTATCGTTGCAGGATGAAAGCCTTTTTCATTGATCTTTTCTACATCCATCACGATAATCTTCTTGGGACAAACTGTAGTACACAATTCGCAACCCTTACATCTTTCCTCGCGGAATGTAACTTTTGCCATTTTCTCTTCCTCCTTAAAACATTAAATTAATATAAAACTGAATCGGAAATTTCATAGATTCATACTTCTCCGGCAAGGCATCCAGCATCGCTTGACTCCCACTGATATAAACCACGGGAATCTGCAGAACATCTGAAACCTTTTCGGCAAGCGCTTGTCCATCCAGAAGCATTTCCGATGTTGTTTCCTCTTTTAAATGTGTGTTGTTGATAAATCCGGTAATCGGCACTCTGGAAACAGCCGCAATTTCCTGATAAATCTCCAACGCTTCTTCTGCATTTGTAGTCAGCATCCTTCGTTGGTTTAAGACGAAGAAAACATCACACTCTTCCTGAGATAGCTGACGATGAAACAAACCAAGGGGTATAGCGCCGTCTTCGCCGCCACCCACATCAAAGATTGCGTATACATCCTTATCTTCAAAAACACTAAAAATCTCAGCCGGAACCGTCGGGTTTTCTAAGTTTGTATTGGCAAATTCCGATGCAATCAAGGAAATTCCATTTTCTTCGAAGAGCTTTTCCGCATCTTTCGTCCGAAAATACGGATTTACCAAATCAAAATCAATTACCACAACTTTTTTTCCAAGGCTTCTCAAATAGAGAGCATAATTCACAGCAAGTTCCGTCTTGCCGCTTCCATAATAGCCAAGAAAAACAGTAATACGTTTGGGTTCTCTCATTGTCATCCTCCTATCTGTCAATTTTTTCAACAATTACTTCTGATGGGAACTTTTTTGAAAAAAGAGATACCAAAAACCCTCCGATCAAAAGTCCAATAAAGGCGCCAAGTACCGAAACTCCTTCTGACTTCGTCAAGAAAAATCCTAATACAGCACCAAGTAACACCGTAAAAATCAAAACACCATAACTCCGCATCATCCCCGAAAAGAACCTTCCGGTCGGCATCAAAACACGAACTTTTTCACCCTGACGAAAAGTCATATCAGGCTGAACAGGACAGGTAACAACAACCGCATTTTGGGGACAACCATGACATACTGCACAGTTTCCGCCACATGCAGATTCCCGATCAACGCGAACCTTTATACTTTCTTCACTAACCTCGATCACAAACCCAATCTGTGTCATTGCCATTCTTACCGCCTCCCTTTTACAAGGGATGCCATATCAAGCATTTCCTGAGCCGCTTGCAAAGTCAAATCTGTAATCTTCACGCCACCAATAATTCGTGCCAATTCCTGCTTTTTGTCAGCATTAGATAAAGGCGTTACCGTTGTTCGTGTATGCTCGTCATCAGAAGTCTTTTCGATAAAGAAGTGCACATCCGCCATGCCTGCAATCTGCGCCAAATGGGTAATACATAAAATCTGATGATTTTTTGCAAGCATACAAATCTTTTCTGCAATCTTCTGTGCCGCACGTCCGCTTACACCGGTATCAATCTCATCAAAAATCATAGTCTCTACCGGATCATTGTCCGCAAGAACCGATTTAATGGCAAGCATAATTCTTGACATTTCACCACCGGATGCTATCTTCGTCAACGGCTTAAGGGATTCTCCCGGATTGGGAGATATTAAAAACTCAACCCGATCAAATCCATTTTTGGTATAGCGAGGTTTCTCATCATCTTCCATTCGTTCGATGGAGACGGAAAAACGCATTTTCTGCATATCCAAGTCGGACAACTCATCCATTATTGCAGTTTGTAACAAGATTGCTTTTTCTTGTCGTAGTTTGGAAAGTTCCTCTGCACAGGCATACAATGTCTCTTCTTCTTTATCAAGTAGCGCTAGTAGTTTTTCCCGTTCTGTGTCGCAATCTTCTATTCTTAAAAGTTCTTCTTCTGCCTTCTTTAAAAACTCTAATACATCCGTAACGGTGCCACCGTATTTACGTTTCAAATCCGAAATGAGTTGAAGACGTTCTTCCATCGCATCCAGTTCACCGGGTTCAATATCAATGTTGCCGAGATAGGATTTTAATTCTCTGGTAACATCCTCCACATCTGCAAGAACAGAACACAAAGTCTGATAAAATCCATTTAAGGCATCATCCAACTCTGCAACCTTCTCAAGAAAATGAACGCCACCTGATACTTGGTCATAAGCGGACTCAGAATGTTCATCCCCATACAAAGCCTGATATGCTTTTTCTGTATTTTCAACAATGGTCTCAAAATGAGAAAGATATTCCCGACGTTCTAACAACATCTCTTCCTCGCCGTCTTTCAAAGCGGCGGAAGAAATTTCATTAATCTGATGCTTCAGCAAATCAATTCTTCGTTCTTTTTCCGCTTCGTCTGTAACCAATTGCTCCAGTTTCTTACGGATTGCAAGAACCTTGTCATATTGTTCCTGATACAGTTTCAATTCCTTTTGACAATTCCCGTAGCTATCTAAAAATCCAAGGTGGGTTTTAGGAGATAAAATACTTTGATTATCATTCTGTCCATGAATGGAAAGGAGCAAAACAGCCGCCTCTTTCAACTGTCCAAGCGGAACCATATGTCCGTTTAGTCTACAACGGCTTTTCCCATCTATGCCAATTTGTCTGCTAATGTAAAGCAGACCATCTTCCGTCTCAATATCCAACTCCAAGAGTTTTTTTCTTGCAAGTTCTCCGGGTTCAAAAACAGCATCAACCGATGCAGTTTCCGCTCCGGCGCGAATCAAATCACGGTCGGTACGCTCACCCAATGCCATATTAATCGAATCAATCAAGATTGATTTACCTGCACCGGTTTCACCGGTCAAAACATGAAAGCCATCTTCAAATGTTACGGTTACATCTTCAATAACCGCCACATTTTTAATATGTAACTCTCTCAGCACGATGCGCACCTCCCATCTAAAATCTAATCAGCCAACTTCTTTCTTAATACATCAAAGAAATTTTGCTGGCCGGGTATTAACAATTTCACAAAATCATTCGAACGGACGACTTGTATTTTTTGATTTTCCTTTAAAATATGTCTCCGTTTTCCATCCACCATAACAAGAACTGATGAACGATATGGTGGTTCTGAAACAATCTCAATCAAATGGCTCGCCGGAACAACAGTGGATCTCGCTTTCATGGTATGCGGACAAATAGGTGTCAACATCATTGCCTCCATCTCAGGATGCATAATAGCACCACCGGCCGAAAGTGAATATGCCGTTGAACCAACTGCGCTTGCAACGATCAATCCGTCTGCCGAATATGTACCGATGCTGGTTCCATTCACCGCAGCCGACACAGTTACCATTCTCGAATACCCGTCACCGGATACAACGACATCATTCAGTGCAGTAAATTTTTCTATTTCTGCGCCATCTTCCATCACGGTACAATCTAACATCATACAGTTTCGAATAGTGTAATTACCCAAGAATAAATCTTCAAACACAGAATAATTTCCTTTTTCTGTTTGAGCCAGAAACCCAAGATGTCCAAGGTTAATTCCAAAAATAGGAATTCCCACCTTAGCCGCCATCGGAGCAACATTCAGTATCGTTCCGTCTCCACCTAAGATAACAGCTACATCTGCCTTCTGCATAATCTCTTCAAGGACTCCATAGGTTACTCCATCAAAGCCTTGTGTTTCAAGGTCGGACTCCATCAGCAATTGACAGCCACGCTCCTTGAGCAATGCAAGCACTTTTTTGGTTTCCACAAAACCATCATCTCGTGTGATATTGGGAATGATAGCAAATCTTTTCATACAATCACCTATCCAAAATATGAGATTCCTTCACCAACTCTGCAACATCAATATCAATATTCTCTCCGTCTTTGCCAACATACATCAAATACTCGATATTTCCTTCAGGTCCTTTTACAGGTGAGTAATCAAGACCCAAAACAGAAAATCCAATTTCCTTGGTAAAATCTATAACCCTTTCAATTACCTCTTTATGGACATCAGGATCCCGAACAACACCTTTTTTACCTACGTTTTCTTTACCTGCTTCGAATTGCGGTTTGATTAAACAGACACCTCTACCGTTATCCTTTAACAAAGAATACGCCACAGGAAGCACCAGTTTCAAGGAAATAAAGGAAACATCCACCGAAAAGAAGCCAATAGCATCAGGGACCTGCTCCTCCGTTACATACCGGACATTGGTTCGCTCTAAGTTAACTACCCGTTCATCCTGCCGTAACTTCCATGCAAGTTGCCCGTATCCAACATCAATGGCATAAACCTTAGCTGCACCATTTTGAAGCATACAATCGGTAAAACCTCCGGTAGATGCCCCGATATCCATGCAGATTTTGTCTGTCAGTTCAACCGGGAAAACCTGCATAGCCTTTTCAAGTTTCAAGCCACCACGACTAACGTACTGAAGCGTCTTTCCACGCAATTCAATCTGTTCTTCGCCTGTTACCATTTCACCGGCTTTAGAGGCTTTTTGACCATTTACAAAGACTTCCCCTGCCATAATAATCGACTGTGCCATTGAGCGGCTGGGTACAAGCCCTTGTTCTGTCAAATATTGATCCAGACGTTGTTTTGCCATATATATTCCTCAATTCTTACAATATTGCACTTCAATTCGTTTTGCTATTTGCTCACCTGACATTCGGTATTTTTCCTTTAATTGAGGAACTGCTCCGTGAACAATAGGCTCATTTGGATATGCACAAACCAAAACTTCTCTTTGGAGTAAACTTTGAATCTGTTGCCCAAATCCTCCAACCTCAACATGATCCTCAACCGAAACAATCAGTTTTTTTCCTTTGCTGTTTTTCAGCACAGCATCCACATCGATAGGCTTCACAGAACGAATATCCAATACTGCAACCGAAATCTTCTTTTCAGAAAGATATTCCGCAGCCTCCAATGCATCAAAAACCGTCGTTCCTACCGCAATAATCAATACATCTGTACCATCTCGCAAAAGATTTGCTTTGGTGATATCAAGTGAAATATTGCCACTCGGAATGGTTCGTTGAACCTCACCGCGAGGATATCGAATAGCAACAGGACCTTTTACCTCCTCAACCGCATAGGCAAGCATAGCTTGAAAATCAATGCCGTTGGATGGAGAAAAAATTCTGAACTCCGGCAATGGCATCAAATAGGATAAATCATATACCCCCTGATGCGTCTCACCATCCGCTCCAACCAGACCGCACCGATCAATGCAAAAAATCGCATGTAACCGTTGAAGCGCAACATCGTGCAACAACTGGTCATATCCACGCTGAAGAAATGTGGAATATACCGCAAAACAAGGAATCAACCCCGCTTTAGCAAGCCCGGCTGAAAAGGTAACAGCATGTTGTTCCGCAATCCCCACATTGAAAAACCGCTCAGGGTATTGTTCTTGGAAACCTTTTAATCCTGTTCCCGACGGCATCGCCGCAGTAATTGCAACCAATTTGGGGTTATCCTTGGCAAGCGTTAACATTGTTTGTCCATACAATGATGACCAATCATGATTCTCTGTCACTTTAAGTGGACGACCGGTTTGAGAATCAAAATGTGACACACCATGGAAAAACTCAGGATTCTTTTCAGCAGGAGTATATCCCTTTCCTTTTTTGGTGCGAATATGGATAAATACAGGCTCCTGTTTCTGTTTCGCTTGTTGGAGAATAATCTTTAACTCATCTACATTGTGACCATCTACCGGGCCCATATAAGAAAATCCAAGGTCTTCAAATAAAACACTGCGAACAACCAAACGTTTTGCCATTTTTTTGAATCCGCGTATCCATCGTTTTAACGGAGGGCCAAACAAAGGAATCTTATCCAACACCGATTTAACATTTGTTTTAAAGTTAAAATATCGTCTTGTATTCCGAATCCTCTTTAACTTTTTGGATAGTCCACCTACATTCTTTGATATGGACATCCCGTTATCATTTAATACAACAATTAGAGGAATCTTCATGGCGCCCGCATGGTTCATTGCCTCGAATGCCATGCCTCCTCCTAAAGAACCATCGCCAATGACCGCAACCGCCGCCTTATCCTCCCCGCGAAGTTTCGCAGAAACTGCAAAGCCAACAGCCGCAGATATGGACGTAGAACTATGACCTGTGTTAAAGGCATCGCTTTCACTTTCATCCGTTTTGGGAAATCCGCTCAAGCCACCCATCTGGCGCAGGGTAGAAAACTCCTTCCACCGTCCGCTCAGAATTTTATGGGGATAGGATTGATGTCCCACATCCCAAACAATACGATCGTATTCCACATCAAACACTTGGTGCAGTGCAATGGTTAATTCGACAACACCAAGACTCGCCGCAAGATGCCCACCCGTTTTTGACACATGTTTTATCATGTAATCACGAATCTCATCCGCAAGCACTTTTGTCTCTTCTTTGGACAGGTTTTTTACGTCTACGGAGGTAGCAATCCTCTCTAATATCATTTTTCTACCTCCCCTTTCTGTCAATTATTCTTCGTCACTCTCATCAATCTTGTCCATCATATATTTATTAATTTTATATGTGGCATTAAAATTAACAAGGAATCCTGAAAAACTAAGCAAAACAAGTGATTCAATCAATACCATGGCTACTACATATGCAATAAAGTATTCACCTATAAATACTGTTAAAAAGTATGCAGGAACCAAATGTACTGCAATAATACAAACAAGCACCAGCAAGTTAGACGGAAGTTTTCCAATGGCAAATATCAATGCATTCTTGAACAAATCCTTCAACTTTAATTCAAAGGTTATCATCATTGGATACAGATAAAAATGCATCATGGTATAGATGATAGCAACAATCCAAATCAGATATTGAAGTGCTTTCACGAAGCCCGTCGCCGAAGCATACACTCTGATTGCAATGGTAAGCATAAGGAAAACTATCACATCAATCAGAAAAACTGCAATTGATTGTTTAAAATTACCGAGAAAAGAATCTTTAAAATCACTCCACAACCATGCATGTTCTTCTCTGGAAAAATTTCTCCAAACAATGGTAGCTCCGGCCGTAGCAGGGCCCATTCCCCATAACGCTGCATACAAATATGTCAACGACACTCTTCCGGTAGCATCAAGAATCACACAAAGTTTTTCCATCAGTTCGCTTGCCGGAATCTTCATGCTTTCTGACATTTGTACGGACATATCTAAGAGTGTCTTTTGCACAATATCCGAGGACAGAACCGAACTTGTGATGATACCTGTAAGAAAAATCCCGATAACAAAAGTAGGAATTAACGTTACTGCATAGATTAAGTTTACCTTGGCAAGTTTACCTAACTTTCTTCCATAAAGTTCCCAAAAACGAAAGAAACTTCGTTTCTGCGGCGCATTTTCATCCACACCTTTGCCCGGTTTGTTATAGTTCGCTTGAAATATTCCCATGAAACTTTTCTCCTATTCTAACACGACATACTCTGCAATATCCCGAAAAAGCTTATCTCCAATCCCTTTTATCTTTTTCAATTCTTCGACAGACTGAAATCCTCCCAGTTCGTCTCTGGTCTCTAAAATCCGTTCTGCCAAAACTTCACCAATCCCCGGCAACCGCATCAACTCTTCCTTCGTTGCTTGATTGATGTTAACGGTTTCGCCCTTCATCAGTTTTATCTCCAGTTTCTGTTCTTCGGTCAAAACCGTTGCAGGCGGGTCCATCACTATACTGCGATGGCGATATATATTGTATCCCACAAGGTATAGCGCAAGAAACAAAAACGCGAGGGGAAGATAAAGCCAACGTGGAATCTTCGAAAACATAACTTTTACAGAGCGGTGGGTCTACTTACCAAATGAATCAGATTTCCTTCAGGATCTTCAAAGAACATAATACCCAGACCTGTATCGGTTACAACCGGATCTTTCAAACCATTCACGCCTGCTGCACGAACCTTTTCAACAGCCGCTTCAAAATCATCAACACAGATTGCAAGATGGCGAAAACCTGCCGCATCGGCTGCATCCTTACCGTCTTGAGCTGCATTACCAAACTCAATCATATTACCGTTGCTTGCCTTAACCATGTACACATCAGGACCACCGTCGATAACGATTTCCCAATCAAACAAGTCAACGTACCAATCAACCAAACCTTTTAAATCCTTAGCCAAAATTAAAATGTGCTCAATACCGAATTTCATAATAAATTCTCCTTTGTAATTTAATTTTTAATTATTTATTATATCTGGATGCCAATTCTGTGAAAATATCATCCCATGTAAGACCTTGTTCTACCAGCACTACTGACAAATGATACATCAGATCAGCAGTCTCATACTGCACCTCTGCCTTTACGTAATTCTTAGATGCAATAATTACTTCAGCAGACTCCTCGCCTACCTTTTTAAGCATCTTGTCGATACCTTTTTCAAACAAATAGTTGGTGTAAGAACCTTCTTTGGGATTTTTTACCCGATCAACAATCACATTATAAACATCATAAAGAATCTGAGGGCTTACCGCTCCCTCAACAGGAATTTCTACCCATTTACCGTCAACCAGTTTACGATAGAAACAAGACCGCTTCCCTGTGTGACACGCAGCACCTTCCTGCTCAATCTTCAGAACAATCGCATCCCCATCACAATCAAGATACATATCTTTTACTGTTTGATAGTGCCCTGAGGTTGCACCCTTTTCCCAAAGTTCCTGACGACTCCGGCTGAAATATGTAGCATGACCGGTTTCAATGGTCTTTTGAATACTCTCTGCATTCATATATGCACACATTAAAACTTCGCCACTAACCGCATCCTGCGCGATAGCAGGAATCAATCCTTTTTCGTCAAATTTCAAATCCTTGATGAATTCCATTTTTAACACCCTTCTTTTATGTAAAAATTATTTTGACAATATTAAAACTCACTACAAAGAGCAATAGCATCGGGAAGTTCCATATGACCTGTATACAATGCCTTGCCGACAATTGCACCTTCCACACCGGTTTCGGACAATGCTTTTAGATCTTCAAGAGAAGTAACGCCACCGGATGCAACCACATCCACGGAAACCGCCTCTGTCATCTCTTTCATTGCAACAACATTGGGCCCTTGCAGCATGCCGTCTGTCGCAATATCCGTATAGATGATTGTTCGAACGCCAAGTTCCTCCATTTGCTTCGCAAGATCAATTGCAGAAACAGAACTGACTTCCTCCCAACCACTCACTGCAACCATACCGTCTTTGGCATCAATTCCAATCACAATACGGTCACCATATTTTTCAACTGCTTCTTTTACAAATTCAGGATTCCGAATGGCAGCGGTACCCAAAATTACTCGTTTAACCCCGTGATCAAGATAGCGGCTGACAGATTCCATATTTCGAATACCACCGCCGATTTCCACAGAAATTTTTAACGTCTTCGCAATAGAAACAATCAAATCAAAATTAGGCATATCGCCGGTCTTAGCACCATCCAAATCAACCAAGTGCAAAAACTCGCCGCCAAGCGATTCCCATTTTTTTGCAACCTCCAACGGGTCCTCCGCGTAAGTTGTCTTCTTCTGGTAATCTCCTTGGGAGAGACGGACACATTGTCCGCCAATGATGTCAATAGCAGGATATATACGCATTTACTTTAATTCTCCTTTAATTTCCCGAATCAACGTTACAATTGATTCACGATGAAGTTTCATGCTAACACGGTTTACCACCAGCCGAGCGCTCAACGGACAGATATCTTCCAATACCTCAAGACCATTCTCATGAAGTGTCTTTCCGCTCTCAACAATATCTACAATTACTTGAGACAGACCGACCAAGGGGCCCAACTCCACAGAACCGTTCAATTTAATGATATCCACCGTCTGACCTTTTGTTCTATGAAAGTAATCTCTTGCAATTTCGGGATACTTACTTGCAACACGCATAATGTTCTTCCCGTCCAAATTGCCCTTCATATGAGCAGGGCCGGCTACCGCCATCTTACATGTACCAAATCCCAAATCAAGAACTTCATACAAATTTTTGCCACTTTCAAGCAAGGTGTCTTTTCCAACAATACCAATATCTGCCGCACCATATTCTACATAAGTGGGTACATCCGATGCCTTAACCAAAATGAATTTAAACTTACGTTTTTCGTCGGTAAAAATAAGTTTACGGGTTTTGCTCTTCAGTTCAGCCACGTCAAATCCGAGTTTTTCGAAAATTTCCACAGAAAGTTCTGCAAGTCTTCCTTTTGCCAACGCAACTGTAACATATTCAGAATCGTTACCCTTTTCTTCCGCTTCTCTTTCATCCTTCAAAGCGGACATCAAACGTTCAATTCCGATTGCAACACCGGTTGCCGGAAGCTTTCTTCCAAACTTCTCCATAAGGTTATCATAGCGACCACCGGAGCAGATAGGGAAGCCGACACCATAGGCAACACCCTTGAAAATTAATCCGGTGTAATAATCCAAATGAGGAACCATACCAAGGTCAATTGAAATATATTGTTCTAAACCCTGCGCTTTTAAGATTTCATACACATGCTTCAAGTTTTCCAAGGACTCTTTTGCACGTTCCGAAATACACTTTTCAGCCAATGCATCATCTACCACAGAGATTTCACCGAATCGTTTCGGCATCTCAAGAAAAGCACTCTTTAACTCTTCCGACATGCAATAGGATTCTAAGAATTTTTCAATGGCAACAAAGTCCTTGTCATTGATCATTCGTCTTAAATCATCTGTTTCCTTGGTCGCAAGTCCTGCTTTTTCGGCAAGGCCAAGGAAATAACCAACCTGACCCATGTCGATTTGGAACTCCTTCATGCCTGCCTGCAATAAAGTTTCAATCGCGACACGAATAACCTCTGCATCTGCCTCAGCTGTATTCTCTCCAATCAACTCAATACCAACCTGAGTAAACTCGCGCTGTCTGGCCTGACTGAACGCCTCATCATTTTGAAAGGCACTTCCTGAATAACAAAGTCGCAACGGAAGTTCTTCCCCCACCGGCTTTGTTGCAGCAAGTCTTGCAACAGATGTTGTAAACTCAGGACGAAGAGCTAACATACGTCCATCCGTGTCGAAAAACTTGAACATACTCTCTGCCTTATTCGGGGTTGCAGTATGATACACGTCAAAATATTCAAAAGTTGGCATTTGAACCATCTTATATCCGTTTTTACGGAATATTTCCCGTGCAACTGACTCGATATGAAATTTTTCTTCTGCCTCTCCCCACAATACATCTGCAAGACCTTTTGGTGTGTGGGTAACGCGTTCTTGATTCATGACTAATCTCTCCATCTTCGAAAATGACTTTTGTTCTAAAAAAACACATTGCAACAGCCGTTTAACTGTCAAAAGAAACTTCTTTTTATTATACCACTTTCAACAGTTTTCGTCAATATAAACTTATGATTCTTTACTTCTTTTTTTTCAGATATTTTTTTAGGTATTTTCCGGTATAAGAATTTTCACACTTCGCAACCTTTTCAGGGGTTCCGCATGCAATAATCTCACCACCATTTTCGCCACCTTCAGGACCCAGATCAACAATATAGTCTGCCGTCTTAATCATATCCAGATTGTGCTCAATAACCACAACCGTATTCCCTGCATCTACCAGCTTTTGCAGCACCTCAACCAGTTTATGAACATCTGCTGTATGCAGTCCGGTGGTAGGCTCGTCCAAAATATAGATTGTCTTTCCGGTGCTTCGTTTACTTAACTCCGTCGCAAGTTTTACACGTTGTGCTTCGCCGCCGGATAGCGTGGTGGACGGTTGACCGATTTTAATATAACCTAATCCAACATCGTACAAGGTCTGAAGTTTCTTTTGGATTTTCGGAATATTCTCAAAGAATGTGCACCCTTCCTCTACTGTCATATCCAAAACCTCAAAGATATTCTTCCCTTTATATCGAACTTCCAACGTTTCCCGATTATATCTGCGGCCATGACAAACATCACAAGGAACATATACATCGGGCAAAAAGTGCATTTCAATACAGATGATTCCATCTCCCGAGCATGCTTCACAACGACCGCCTTTTACATTGAAACTGAACCGCCCCGGTTGATAACCTCTTGCTTTCGCCTCGGGGGTTTTTGCAAACAGTTCACGGATATCACCAAACAACCCTGTGTAGGTAGCAGGATTGCTTCGAGGTGTTCTTCCAATCGGGCTTTGGTCAATGGCAATGATCTTATCAAGATGCTCTACACCCTTCATGCTTTTAAATTTTCCCGGATGTTTTTTTGCTCCATTTAAGCGATTTGCAAGTTCTTTATAGAGCACCTCGTTGATAAAAGAACTTTTTCCGCTTCCCGAAACACCGGTCACACAAGTAAAAGTTCCCAAAGGAATTTTCACATCTACATCCTTCAAATTATTCTGTGAAGCGCCGAAAATTTCGAGCTTATTTCCATTACCTTTACGGCGCTTTTCAGGAACAGGAATCTTTTTGGCACCGCTTAAATAAAGTCCCGTCTGCGACTCCTTACACTGAACAATCTCCTCCGCCGTTCCCTGGGCAACAATTTCTCCACCATGAATTCCTGCACCCGGCCCAATATCAATGATATGGTCAGCCGCAAGCATGGTATCCTCATCATGCTCTACCACAAGAAGGGTATTTCCTAAATCACGCAAACGTTTCAACGTCGCAATCAATCGATCGTTATCTCGTTGGTGAAGGCCAATACTGGGTTCATCGAGAATATATACAACACCCATTAAACTCGATCCAATCTGTGTTGCCAGGCGTATCCGTTGCGCCTCGCCACCGGAAAGGGTTCCTGCGCTTCTGGACAACGTCAGGTACTCCAAGCCAACATTTACCAAGAAGTTTAATCGTTCATTAATCTCCTTTAAAATGTGCCGAGCAATCATCTTATCCTTTTCCGAAAGTTTTTCAGTAAGTTGACTGAAAAACATTTGCGCTTTTTGGATGGACAAGGAAGAAACCTGATGAATATTCATATCTCCAACAGTAACAGCCAGCGTTTCCTTCTTCAATCGAGTTCCACCACAATCCGGACAGGGCATATTAATCATATACCCTTCAATTTCCGCTTTTACCCAATCGGAATTGGTTTCTTTATATCTTCTTTCGAGATTATGAATGATTCCCTCAAAACGAGTAAATTGCGTCCCTTGCGCATATTTTCTGTTATAACTTAACTTTATCTTATCCCCGCGGGTTCCGTACAGAATCACATCCAAAATATCATCCGGCAATTCACAAATAGGCGCATCAAGAGAAAATCCGTAATGTGCCGCCAGACCCTCATAATACATTCGAGAAATGCTACCCTCATCTGTCCCTGACCATCCGCTGCTTAATATTGCACCCTGATTAATACTAAGGCTCTTATCCGGTATCACAAGGTCAGGATTAATCTTTGAAATTTCTCCCAGGCCGGTACAACTGGGACAAGCTCCGTAAGGTGTATTAAAAGAAAACATTCTGGGTGTCAATTCTTCAATGCTGATTCCGCAATCA
>JAZRQC010000010.1:0-4788 GCA_045649565.1 Ructibacterium sp. | reverse complement strand
CATTGTATTCTGCGATTTTAATATATGGCATATCAAAATCTCTTGCCTTCAATTCTGTACCATTTTCCATTGCCCTGAGATATTCATCGACTTCACAAACAATCGGCTGTATTATTTCATGAAGCCTATCGACCACATCACGAAATCGATTGTCCGATGCATAGAACATACCTCCTTCTCTGTCTATCTTAAAAATCTCATTTTCGCCTTCGTAGATATCAATGCAGGTATCTCTTAATTTTGCATTCGCTATACCTTGTTCATTTAACTTACGATGCACCTGTTGCAAAAACTTTTCGACATACATTTCTTTCATCTCCTCTCTAATTTTTATATAAAAAAAGACGATAATCTCTTTTTCGAAATTATCGTCTTGATTTCACTATTTATTATATTGTTTTATTTATTCAAAATTGGGTAAAACCTCCGATTTTTTGGTCCTCTTGGACAGAATACCCTTGGCATCTACATAAAATGTCTTTGGTCAATTTTTGTAAAGATGCTTCAAACCCGCATAAACACTGGCAAAACTCGATGTCATCTTCTTTGTACAGTCTTTATATACTCGTGGCAAGTTAGAACCAAAAATTACACCACATCAATATCTTTCAGCACATCACAGACCGCCTTTGCCATAGAGGCAAAGCCAAAATCGGTGGGATGGCATCGGTCAACCAGTCCGTTATCCTTACAAAGGGCGGTCAGGGCTTCGTTGTCGATATAATATACATTTTCATCCCCATTGTTAAGGGCATTTTGATAGGTGGTTTCAATTACCTTTTTCCGCTCCTCCTCTTCGGGAGATAAGATATGGTTAGGACGCACCATCATAATCACAGGCAGGTCAGGATGCTCCTCCCGAATGGCAAGGAACATCTTCTCGTGGGTATTTTTTAAGTGCTCCGTAGAGGGGGCATTGTGGTCGTAGTCCAGAACAAAAACGGACATATCCAAGGTTTTGATATAGTCAATCATTTCATCCTCTGCCCGGGCACTGCCGGAAAACCCTAAATTGATATAGTCATAATCAAATGCTCTTGACACAATAGCCTGATAACTCATACCCGGTCGGGAAGCGCATCCCCCTTGCGTAATGGAGGAACCATAGTACACAATGGGTTTGGTATTCTTGTAAGGCTTGGTAGAAGATAGGGTTACACCCTCTTCCAGACCGATATATAGTTCGCACAGATCGGAATACAACGGGAAGTTAATGGTAATCTCCCGCATTTTTCTCTCTTCCTCATAGAACTCCATCAAGGACTCGTAACCATCCTGCATATCGTAGGGCGGCACAAAGGTTCGGATGTATTCCCCATCGGCATAAAGATCATACCCGGCAGACCCGGTCAAAGCAAAATGAGGAAGTCTGCAAATCCGGTCGGTTTTCACATGGATGGCAATATAGGGACTGTCGGTAACGAACCGAACCCGTCCTCCGGCGGTGTCAGCGTGAAGATAGGCAACACCGGCGTTGACATTCTTGGCAATTTTCTCCGGCATCCGCCGATACTTTCCGTTTTCCTTAAAGACACCATAGATTTGAAAGGGCTCCTCCTCTACTGAATAGAACTTCAAACCCTCTTTTTCAATTTGTGTTTGAATCACAAAATTCTTATCAACTTTGGAAATATCCGACATCTTCCTCACCTCAAAATCAATCCAAGATTTTATACTGACACTCTATCACGAAATCATGAACTCGTCAATGGTGTTTTTGCTTTTTCACTGTGTATTTCTCGCAAAAAAGAGAGGGACAAATCCCTCTCTTATGATATTAGATCAAAATACTATGCTTACCGGCTGTAAGCAGTTTGCCGTCATAATACGCCTTGACACCGTCATCGATGGTGATATCAAGCTTGATGCCATTCTCTGTTTTCTCCCAGGAAACCGCAAGGTCACCGAAGTTAGACGAATAAGTGCATTTCGCATAAGTCAAATCCTCAAAGAAATAGGGATTGATTTCAAAAACACCCTCTCCGCATTTCTCCTCCAAAAGATTAATACCTGCAATGGTTTTGACCATCCAAGACATAAAGTCGGAATACATATGATGATTCTTGGAATCATTATTATGGTCAACATCCCAGAGTTCCCAAAGAGTGTTTGCGCCGCAATCCAGCCAGTACTTCCAGCCCGGGTATCCTTCGGCTGTGAGAACCCGATAAGCATATTCCTGCAAGCCACATTTATTCAGTGCAATAAAGAGCCGTCTGATTCCCACCATACCGCAATTATGATGAAAATCCGCTTCTTCCACCAAAGCTTTCAGCTGAGTCTTGAGTGGCTCAAGGTTTTCATAGAGCCCATAGTAGATCAGCATGGAAACAGGGGTCTGATGGTCGATGGTGCATCTTCCATTCTCGTCAATACATTTGCGAATAATCAGTTCTTTGAGATCGGTCATTCTGCTACGGTAATACTGCATTTTCTCGGTCAAGCCTTTACATTTTGCTGCAAGATACGCAATGCCATAAGATCTGTACTCCAAAGCCGCGTTAATGATAGGCCGAAGCTCCCACCGGAGAACATAACTGGGGGGCGCCCAGTCTGTCAGGCCGGAATCTACAAAACCCTCCTCGTTCTTTCGGTTATCGTTAAAGCGGAAATACCGATCAAAGTATTCCAAGGACTCGGTAAGCATTTCGGCATTTCCGGTGTGCAGGTACATCCGGAAGGGAATCTCAAACAAAATCCCCTCGGTCACCGGGCCTGGACGCCAGTCATACCCCCATCCACCGGTGGGAATGACACAAGGCACCGCCCCGTCAACGAGCATGGAATCCTTGATATCCTGGAACCACTTCTCATAAAGCTTCTCTATTTCAAAATTGGTGAGCATCTGCTCCGCCGTTCCCTGGGCATCGTTTGCCCAACCCATTTTTTCCCGGCTGGGGCAGTCGGAGATGAGATAAAACATATTCGACCAGGAGGATTTGATGCCACACTCAAACAAGGTGTTCAGCACCGGATTAGAACATTCAAAGGTGGTTCGTCTCTTGATATCCTGATGAACAAAAACAGACTGAACTTTGACATCATCTATATTTTTAATGCCATCAATCTCGATATACCGGAATCCGTGATAGGCAAACATAGGCGACCAGGTCAGCTTCTTGCCGGAGCAGATAAACCGGTCGGTCATATAGTTTGGATTTCCGTAATAGGCGTTATTGCCGTTACAGAGCTGCAGACTATAATCCTCGTTAATCAGTTCTGCATAACGGATGGTAAGTTCATCCCCCTGATTTCCGGTCGCCGTCAACCGGATATAGCCGGAGACAGTCTGTCCCATATCAAAAACATATTTGGTATCAGTAACCTTAATAACCTCTTTGGGGTCATAGACTTGGAACTCCCGAATCGGTTCACAAAGGCATTCCCGAAAAACGCCGCAGGGAGGTGTATTATCCCGAACTGCCATCTTCCATTCCGCATCGTCATAGTCCGGCTGGTTCCAATTCTCTTCATAGAGATTCGCATCAAAATACTCACCACAACGGAGCGCATTATAATAAATAGCTCCGGAGGGCTTACACTTCCAGGAGTTATCCGATACCAGAGCAGTTTCGCCATCTACCGTCAGCCGGAGAATGAATTTGGGAAGATCCCGCCACGGCGCCTTGTTAAAATCCCAGTAGCTACCCACTTCCTCATTATACCATCCGTTTCCGCAGATGACTGCAATGGTATTTTCACCCTCCACAAGAAGATGGCTAACGTCGTAGGTATTATACCAAAGAGTTTTGCGGTAATCACTGGCAGGTGCAGTAAAGAGATCCTCGGTCACTTTTTTACCATTGATATAGTAGTAGCCGTAACCTAAGCCACAGACATAGAGCTTTGCATTCTCGGTGTTATCGAGATAAATCTTTTTCCGAAACATAGGGGCATAGTTCTTCCCCGTCTGTTCCCGAACAAATTCCACGTTAGGTTTAATAAAAACTGCATTGTCAAAGACACGATCAAAAATCATAGCTGTTTTCCCCTTTATCAAATGATTACCTTAACTATAAACTTTTTTCACAGAAAAGTCAATCAAAATCGAACAGAAAATAGAGTTTTCCACTTATCAAATGGGTGCGCAGAAAAATTGATGAAATTTGTTTGATGTAGGGGAGGGGTTCTACCCCTCCCGCGTAATGATTTATCAATGGCAACGGGAGGAGCAAGCCCCTCCCCTACGATATTTGAATATTTGAGTGCGCAGAAATTTGGATGAAATTGGTTTGGGGCGAGGGTTGGCAAGGCGGGAGTGTACTCCTTGTACATGACTGTCTTGGCAAGTCGATGACTCGGACGAAGATTGCTGAATTTTCAAGCACGACTGTCAATCATTTTCAAGCACGACTGTAAAAAATAAAAACCCTCGATGAGAGATCTCATCAAGGGTTAATCGTTCTGGCGATGTCTTATGTTCCCGGGCGGTCGCCCACCAAGTATTGTCAGCGCTGAGAAGCTTAACTACTGTGTTCGGAATGGGAACAGGTGTGACCTTCTCGCTATTGCCACCAGATAAGCGTGATGTGGATTGATACCACTCACTATTTGAAGTGCGATGAAAATTAAAATTTTCAAGCACGACTTTTAGCATTTGAAAAGAATCAGAGAAGAGAAGCATATCTATACTTACTCACAAATCGTTAAGGTAATTAGGTCAAGCCCTCGACCTATTAGTATCGGTCAGCTGAATGTGTTACCACACTTACACCTCCGACCTATCAACCACATAGTCTACGTGGGGTCTTACCTGTTTAAAACAGTGGGAAATCTTATCTTAGGGTG
>JAZRQC010000009.1:0-134302 GCA_045649565.1 Ructibacterium sp. | reverse complement strand
TGTGAATGTAGGGAGAGGAATCCTTCCATGCTTCCTCAGGAGTTCTGCCGAAGAAGTCACGATAGGGATTGGGTCTGGGAACCAGCATAAAGCCGGGTGCTCTCATGTGGGTATCAGGGCCAACTACTGCCAGAGAGTTTGCGCCGTAGGTCTTACCATGGAAATCACGGAAGAAGGAGATGAACTCCTGCTTGCCGGTTGCCGCACGGGCACAACGAAGACCTGCTTCTACTGCGGTGGTACCGGAATCGTAGAACTGGAAGCCACCGAAACGACCGCCGGTGATTTCGTGCATCTTCTCAACCAATTCCATCTTTACCTTGGTAGTGAAGTCGTGACAGTTCATCAACTTCTTAGCCTGCTCTGCAACGCCCTCACTGATTTTCGGATGACAATGACCCAAACCGGTTACATAAATACCGGAAGAGAAGTCAAGGTATGTATTACCATCTACGTCGGTCAGGGTGTAACCGTAACCGGACTCAAAACTTACGGGGAAGAGCTGAACCTGACTGGAATAACCCTTCATATACTTTGCACATCTTTCGTGATACTCAATGGACTTGGGACCGGGAACGGTCTCGGTTACCATGTTAGGAACCTTGGTCAAATCCATCTTTGCCCAATCTTTACTCATAATAAATTCTCCTTTTCTTTTTGGTGTTTATTCTCTGGATTCTATTATACACTTTTTTCGAAAAATGTCAAGAAAAACTTTTCGTTTTATTTATGTTTGACTTTCGTTTGCTTTCGTTTGAAAGTTTTTACAAGAAAACATTTGCTTATTTTTTTGGGTTATGGTACACTAAAAGACAGATTTCCGTGATAGGGAGGGCACCTTTATGGGTCTGAACGAAAGAAAAGAAAAAATTCTGGAACTGTTAGAAGAGAAAGGGAGCGTTTCCGTTTCTCAACTCAGCGTATTATTTGAGGTGTCGGAGGTTACCATCCGAAACGATTTGGCGGACTTGGAATCCAAGGGACTTCTCTCTCGGGTGCATGGTGGCGCCGTCAGTTCCTACAAGCCTTATTATAATATGAACCTGAACCAACGGATGAAGGCAAACCAAAGCAAGAAAACCGAAATTGCAGGAAAGGTGTCCAATCTGATTTGTGACAACGACACCATTATGATTAATTCGGGAACCACTTCTCTTTTGGCTTTTCGTTCTTTGCCCACGGACTATCATTTGACTATTGTGACCAACTCCATTGCCATTGCTTTGGAGGCCGCCAATATTCCAAACTTCAATATTATCCTTTTGGGCGGCAGTGTAAACACCACCTATCAGTTCACCTACGGAGATGACGCGGTGACACTTCTGAAGAATTACCATGCGGACAAGGTGATTCTTTCGGTGGATGGTGTGGACGCGAAAAACGGCTTTACCACCTATTATGATAAGGAGGTTGCCATTGCCCGTACTATGCTGGAACAATCTGCCACACGGATTGCGGTGGCAGACACCTCTAAGTTTGAACGGACGGCATTTACCAAGATTTCTGATTTGTCGGTGGCACATTACATTGTCACCAACTCCTCCTTGTCCGATGACCTTTACAAAGAACTCACCGATCGAGGTATTACTGTTCTACGGTAAAAAAATATACGGGATGCTTGGGGCATCCCTTTTTTCACGCCTTTTTCTTCTCATTCATAGGATAAAGAGAAAGGAGGGCGACTATGAATCCTTGTGAATTATCTGCGACCATTACCGCTTTGGCCAATGGTATTGCCTGCGGAAAAACGGCAGACGAACTGACCCTTCTGGCAGCCGTCTTTGTCCAATTAGGGGATACCCTTGCCACCATAGCGGTGGGACAGAGTTTATGTAATGAAGAAACGTAAGTAAAAAGGTGCCCCAACATCTTTTTTTATTATTTCACTTGTAGGGGAGGGGCTTGCTCCTCCCGCATAGATTGGCAAAAAGGTTTTCACGGGAGGAGCAAGCCCCTCCCCTACAGTACATGACTGTCATTCCTCGTCGACGCATCGGGGGCAGATTGCTGAATTTTCAAGCACAACTGTCAATCTAGTGCGCAGAAAAATTGATGAGATTTGTTCGATAGGAGATGAGGAATGGCAGGCGCATACTTTGTGTATGTAACTGTCATTCCTCGTCGACGATTCGGACAAAGGTCGCAATTTTTCAAGCACGACTGTAAAAACAAGAAGAGCTCCCGATTCCGCATCACAATGCGCAATCGAGAGCTACCTCTCTTCCTGCTTGATCTCGTCCATATGGTTAACCTCTCTTTCTTCGTCTACCCTTTGCCTTGAACACATTTTTACCCAATTATTTCTCTAAGCGAGATTCACTTCATGTTCCCATTTGCAAAAGGCGAAGGTCTCTGACCGTTCCTTAAAGGCACCGCGTCTGAGCCTACTCGCGGTCTTTTCTTTATATTCATTTTCCTTTTTTATGGCTCTTTCTCCTTTTGGGAAGGTCTTCTTACTTTCTCATCGGGTATGACCACCTTTCTTTGATCTGTCTTTATTGTAGCAGATATTCATCCCTTTTTCAATGGACAAAACTCCAAAAAGATTTCGTCTTTCTTTGGATAAAAAAGAGATTTTACGGCATCCCGAAAGTTTTTTCTTTACAAACCGCATTGTTTTGTGATATGATAAATCTGTTAGCGTGTTAGAAAGCCGTGGCAGCTGCCACG
Source organism: Ructibacterium sp. (assembly GCA_045649565.1). Lineage (GTDB taxonomy): Bacteria > Bacillota > Clostridia > Monoglobales > Monoglobaceae > Ructibacterium. Next base: position 131,632 of record JAZRQC010000009.1, on the reverse strand, counting down.
GCTTTTCTTATGCTAATTCATTGTTATCTTTTCGGTTCATCTTTCCCAACATCAGGAAGGAAATCACCGAAATCACGACCCAGGACAAGAACATGGGATTGTAACCGAACCGATCAATCACCAATCCGTAAATCACTCCTGAAATACCACCTCCTAAGTAGGTGGCAAAATCCATGACCCCACTGACCGAAGCCACATTCCCCGTTTTCAGGTATTGCAGAGGAAAGATGGAAAGAATGGATGTGTTAATCATGGACACCGCTGTATAAATCAGGCTCAGGAGAATGACTGCGGTCAACACCCCCAACCTCCCGAAACAAAGCAGCGCTGACGCAACAATACAAACCATAAATCCAATCATGGAAACCAGGTTTTCCCGATAACGACAGACCTTAAACGCCATGGGATACAAAACTCTTCCCACAAAGCCAATCACGGGAATCAAAAGAATATAATACGACGAGGTACTTAAATCCACCATATACCGACTTACCACAAAGGCCGTCATCCAAAGGCTGATATTCTCTTTCATGACACCGTGCATGATAGCAGGGACACCCATAGAAAGAACACCCTTGTTCTTCAGAAGCTTCCAGAGGGAGAGGTGACTCTTCTCGGTTTTGGTTTCGGGATGAATGTTGCGGGTGGCAAAGAATACTCCCACACCCAAAAGCAGGGTAATGCCACCGGGAAGCAGAAAGGCAAACTCCACGCCGAACTTGGTAATCAGGAAAGTATTAAGAAGAATGGAAAGAATGTTACCCATGGCCACCGAGGTTACCATGAGGGAGGTTTTTTTCTTTGCTATCTCCCCGTCATACATGGCAGAAACCACACAGAGCACCGAACTCCAGAGCATGGACTGGGCATAGGCATTGCTTGTCCACAGAAGAAAGATTCCCAAAAAGGGCGGGAGAAAACCGATGAGGATATTACTGAGGCCCGCCATGCCAAGGCCAACGGTCATCATCAACCAGGGCGGGGTCTTGTCCCCGAGGCTTCCGTTAAAGAGTCGTCCCATGGCATAGACGGTAGAGAAGATACTTCCGAGCAGACCAAATTGAACGGTATCTAAAACCTTTCCCGCAATCAGGTCAGGGCCTGCCATAGATAAGTTCACCCGTGCCACATAGATGGAACTATAGGCAAGGTACATCACCCAGAATATCAAACGTTTCTTTCGCTCTGTCATTGCATTTTCCTCCTGAATCTCATCACAATCGTTTGACCAGTATATCACACTTTTCCTCTCGGCGCAATCCCGAATCGAAGGATTTTGGTAAAGGAAAAGAGACTTCTTACGAAGTCTCTTTTTTTCTTGCCACATAAATTCCGTAGATAACGCTGATGATTGTATAGGGAATCAACAAGAACACACAAACCACCGTCGCCGTCGGCGGAAAAAGGAGACTCAGGTAAAACAAAAGTCCCATAACCACCGTTTCAAAACCGATAAAGCGGTTGATTTTTCTTGCCTTATGGGGGGCTACCGTTCCATGTCGCACCTGCTCAAACTTGGGCAGAATACTTCCCGACACCACCAACAAGGTTCCAACCAGCACTCCTGCAACCAAACGGATATCCATCTTCCAGCCAAGGGAAAATCCCAATGTGGCTACATACAGAACCGCCGTCAGGACCGGAATAAACCATTTGGTGATTCGCAGATATTTTTCGGGCGTGCCTTGATCTTTCCAATCCATGACAATACAACCAAACACCTGAAACGCCATCATCAATAAGGGAAGCCCAAAAACCGCAAAGCCCTTGGAGGCATAATTATTCGGGTTGTTGTTCATATCAAAATGGATTGCCACCATATCCGGCAACTTCTCCCAAAGTGCCACCCCCAGAAGAATGGGGAGCAAGCAGACCAACGAGGTCTGTATTAAGATCTTCCATTGGATTCTTTTCAAGGGCCTTTCCTCCTGATGAACGGATTTACTTTTCGTACTTTTTCTCACCGGACAGAATCATCATCTTGTCTGCTTTAGGGAGAATCTCCGGCTTTACCACCGCATCCGCCCATGCCTCGGGGGCAAACTCTTCCACCGAAATGGAGATGGCATCCTGAGGACATCCCCAATATTTCAGGAACACCTGATTGATTTCCTCCACCACCTGTTTTTTGATGGCATCATCCTTGGGCCACGCCTTAATTGCAATATAGGGCATTTGTTTCACTCTCCTTTTTCTTTCATTATACAATATGTTGTCCGGATTTTCAATGGAGAATTTTATTTAATGTTTTTCATTAATTCCGCATGAACCGCAAATGGAAAAAGCAGTATACACACAACCCAAAACATCATTCTCAAGCCCTCCTTTAGGACGCAATTCGTTCTTCCTGCACCTCATACTTCCGAATGGAGGCAGACAGAGGAACTATCGGTTCTTCCCACAATTCCGCACACACCTTTTCAGGGGCGTGCTCCTGCCAATCCCAATAAATACACACCGCTACTGCCATTAATAAAATCATCAACAACATCTCTGTTACCTCCTTGGTTTGTTATCTTATGGCTTTAGTATAGCAGGACGTGTGTACCATAAAACGGACAGTTGTTTTGAGGTAAAAAAAGAAGGCCCTACAGGCCCTTCTTTACTCATAATTCTTCTTTACGCTCTCTACCAGAGCTTTAAAGTCCTCCACCACATTTTGAGGTGAGAGGATTTTTGCTTGGTTGCCGAATCCCACCAGCCACGCCGAAAAGTGAGGACTAACCGCCACCTTTACCCGACAGACAAAGTGGTTCTCGTCCTCCTTCATTACCGGAATATCGGTGCCGAACCGATCAAAGACCACGCCGACCAGAGAATTCTCAAACCGAATGGAGACCTCGGTCTCCTCTCCGCCGAACATCTGGAAGATGGTCTTGGAATAGCCGGATAGGTCAAAGTCCTCCTCGGGGAGAATTCTCGGTTCTTCCAAAATGGTGATACCCTCCATTTTGTCCACCCGATAGTGAACAAAGTGCCCATACTTTTCCTTATAGGTAATCATATAGTAATTCTCATCATCCCAAGTAAGTGCCACGGGAGATTCGGTATAGAGGGCGCCCTCTTTACGATAGACCTTCTTTTTGTCCACGTCCAGATTGAAGTACCGAAAGGTAATCTGCCGATTCTGGGCAATGGCATCATGGATTTTATCCACGTTATAATAAATCTGTTCATTCAGCGTCTTAACCCGATTGGTAACAAAAACCTGACGATGGAGTTTTTTTGCTTCCTCGTGACTTGCCAGTTTTTCGATTTTGGAAATCAGTTCCATACTCTTTTTGGAGGTCAGGAATTTGGACGCCTGCACCGAGTCCACCAACAGTTTCAGTTCCGGCAGTTCAAAGTCCCGACTACCAATATAATAATTGGTGGTTTTGGTCTTACTGGTGCAGATATCCAGCCCAAAAAGTCGAAGACACTCCAAGTCATCATAGATACTTTTCCGCTCTGCGGAGATATCGTATCGGGCAAGCTCCTCGATCATTTGGGGCACCGTCAAGGAATGCTCCTCGTCGGTTTTCTCCATCAAAATCTGTGCCAAATACATGAGTTTTAGTTTCTGATTGGGTGATTTCATCTTCTTCTCTCCTTAAAATCTATTTTTATGAAAAAAGTTCAATGATTGCTATGATAATGATAATCCATCCCCAAATACCACATCCCGTGCCGCAACCTGAATTGGACGATGGGCCGGATGTGTTGTTATCATTCATGCTTTGCTGATAAATCTGATATTCAAGATAATCATCCTGCATGTCCTTCTTCCCATTATGATTCCAATCATAAAAAGCCATCCATATTCCTCCTCTTCGGCTTTTTTTCTATCATAGCACACCAACTGGTCGTTAAAACGGACAGTGATTTTACTATATCACAGTAACTCAAAAAAAGCAAGAGGTCGATGGATCGTTAACCCCCTATTTCTTTCGGCTCTCATAGTCTTCCTTCAGTGGTTCCGCCCAATCAGGCGCCAGAGAATAACTTCGCCGAATCTGCGTCACCGCCTCGGAAACATTCTGATAAAGACAGTTGGTTCCTTGTCTATCTGCATGATAGTTTACTGCCCGATCCTTTTCGATTCCAAAGGTTTTTGCCGTTTCTACCGCATCAATGTTGGCCGCTAAAAAGAGAAACTCCCATCCGCACTTCTTCTTTTCCTTAATCATGCTTCTGACCTTTTCTGCCGAGTACTTACGGCTGGCATTCTCCATGCCATCGGTGGTAATCACAAAGACCGTGTTCGTTGGCACGTCCTCTTCTCTTGCATACTTGTGAATGTTCTCAATATGTCGGATACTGTCACCTAAGGCATCCATCAAGGCAGTACATCCTCGCACCACATAATCTCGTTTGGTCATGTTTTTTACATCCCCCAACAACATTCTGTCATGAACTACCTCGGTCACATTGTCAAACAAGAAGGTGGAGACATAACATTTCCCCTCTTCCTCCCGTTGTTTTTGAAGCATCCCGTTGAATCCACCTACAGTATCATCTTCCAAACCCGCCATAGATCCGCTCCGATCCAAAATAAATACCAGTTCTGTTATGTCATTCTTCATCTTCATCTCTCCTTTGTTTTGTTTGTTCATTTTCTTCATCCTCCTTAAATATTCCCATTTCATCTAATCTTGCCATAATAGCTTCTGCCATGGCTCTTTTTCTCTCCTTTGGGGGCAAATTCCTGTCGGCTCCAAAATATCCGACCAACTTCTTTGCCATACTACCCCTCCTTTTTCTGCTTCAAAAACTCCTCCGCAATATCCTGCAATTCTTCATCCAGATAGGATAACGCCACGGATTGCATTCCATCGGGAATCCCAAAGAAACCCTCTGCCACCGAACCGGTAATTGCGGCAATGGTATCGCTATCTCCACCAACGGAAACGGCATTTCGGATGGCATCCTCAAAATCCTTTGCCTCAAAGAACGCCTCCAGTGCTTGGGGCACCGAACCCTGACAGGTTTCGTCAAACTCATATGCATCCCGAATCTCATCCAAGGTAAAGTCCAAGGTGTAAAACTGTTCGGCATAAGCACGGATTTCTTCCATGGAATGACCGGTCCGAGCCAAATAAATACATCCTGCCGTTGCGACAGCGCCCTTGATGCCCTCCGGATGGTTATGGGTAACTTCTGCCGAAATGGTTGCTAATCTTTCACACTCCTCCAAGGACTCTGCCACCCATGCAACAGGAGAAACACGCATGGCAGAACCATTTCCAAAACTGTTGTAAGGTTTTTTGTTCTTTGTAATCAACCACCAATGGAACTTTCCGCCAAAGCCACAATGGGGATATTTTCTGCCCAGTCTGTGAAACTCCTCCACCAGCGCCTCCCGAATCAGAGACACATCCTCGTTCTTCTGCTTTGCCATTATCTTGGCAACCGCCAAAGTCAGTACCGTGTCATCGGTAAATTCACAACGGTCATGAAATAACAAAAACTCTTTACTCCTATGGTTGGCAAACTCAAATCTGGAACCCACCACATCACCAATAATAGCTCCTATCATAAAATTCCTCCAAACAAAAATGTGATTGTCGGTTTCTCAACCTGACAATCACATTTTAACAAGTTTTATTATCTTTGGGGTCAATTGGCAATTGACTTTATGCCTTGGCATATAAAAGTTCCTGATCGTACTGAAATAAAATCGCATCAATCTCCAGAACATCATAGATTCCACGTTCGATACAATAACGTATAATTAAGTCAAACTTGCTGCTGTTTGACAACACAAAACCTACCGTTTCCATCAAATCCTGTGTTTCAGACAAGGTCAATTCCAATGCCACCGCAAAGGATATCACTGTCTTTCGATTGGGACGATAGTCCTTCTCGTTCATAATCTTATACCATGTCTGCTTGCTCACATTTGCTTTTTTATAACATTCCACATCGGTCATTCCCTTGGCATCAATCAGTTTCAAAAGCCGTACCGAAAAGGTTTCATCCAGTCGCAGCGCTTCTTCCAAACTGACCGAATCCTCTAAAGAGTAGCGCACACCATCATCGACTTCAACGGGAATCTCATCATATGGCATCCTCACACTTGGCATAGGCGCACACAATTTAGGTGTCGCTTTTACTTCTGCCTGCTCCAGATAAGAGTCGATTTCCGAAAACACCTTTTTACTCAGTTCATAGGATTCCTTATCGTAGACCAGCAGATAAACCATCATCTCATGCTCAAACAAAAATTCACTGATGGTACGGGTTGCAATCGCAAGAACCTGATCCTTCGGATATCCATAGGTTCCCGAAGAAATCAGAGGAAATGCAATGCTTTCGCATTGATGTTCCTTTGCAAGCTCCAGTGCATTCCGATAGCAGGAAATCAGGTTTTCTTCTTCCCCTGATTCTCCATTCTCCCATAGGGGGCCTACCGTATGAATCACATACCGACAAGGCAATTCATACCCGTCTGTTATCTTCGCCTGACCTACTCGACAACCACCTAATGTCTGACACGCAATCAGCAATTCCCTTCCTGCCGCCTGATGAATGGCAAGGTCGGTACTGCCACCCGGCCACAAGTCCTCATTGCTGGGATTTACAATGGCATCCACCTGCATTTGGGTAATATCCTGCCTGATCAGTTGTAATGGCATCTTCGTTTCCTCCTATGGTTTTTGCTATGGTTCTTGAGATAGCTTTTCGTCTTATATCCGTTCCAAAAGCCCACGACAACCCTCGGTAACATCCCGATAGGTTGCGTCAAAATCTCCCGTATACCACGGGTCAGCCACATCACCGGGACGATTGGTAAAGTCCAAAAGCAAGGACACTTTTCCCTTCGGGTCATCACCCACGAACCCCTTCATATTCCGCAAATTGAAGTGATCCATGGCCACAATATAATCGAATTTTTCGTAGTCCTCTTTGGTCATCTGTCGCGCGGTCTTTCCGGCGCAGGAGATTCCCTCCTCTGCCAGTTTCTTCCGTGCAGGCGGATAGACCGGGTTACCGATTTCTTCGGTACTGGTGGCGCAGGATTCGATATGGAAATCCCCTTCCACGCCCTGCTCCTTCACCATATTCTTCATCACAAATTCCGCCATGGGACTTCGACAGATATTCCCGTGGCAGACAAACAAAATCTTCGTCATTGTCTCGCCTCATTTTCCTCTGTTTCTTTGATTATAGTTCGGGGTTCTTTCCTTGTCAAGGTTTTGAACAATAAAAAAGACTCCCTTATGTAAGGGGAGTCTTTTCTTCTTTCTTACAGTTCCGGACCCTCTAATCTCCGGTTTGGTCCATCTACTTCCAGAATATCGTCACCACCGTTGGGGTTTTCCACAAACCGTGCCCGATCAATACAGGTAACACGGGGGTTTACCTGCTCCTTGCTATAGTGGGTGTGGTACACACAAAGGAGGTCCTTACCGTCCTTGGTAGTAGTAAAGCAATGGTGTCCCGGACTGGTTGCACAGTCGTTGCCCGCCTGAATAGGGTTGTTTTCGTATCTTACATACTCACCCAAAGGAGTTTCCGCAACGGCATAGCCGATGGCATAGTTCCCCTCCCATGTATGGTTGGCGGAATAGGACATATAGTACTTTCCCTTATGCTTCAGCACAAACGACCCCTCCAAAGTAGAGTGATCCAGCTTCTCCCAAGTACCCTCCTTGGCAAACAAAAGCATCTTCGCGGTGGAAGGATCATAACCGGACATATCCTCTTTCATCTTGGCACCCCAAAGGCTGTTGCCGTAAACCTCTTCCTGACGGACAAAGAAAAGATATACCTGACCGTCATCATCAATCAGAAAACTTCCGTCAATCTCTCTGTCGTTCTCGTTACAGAACTGCTTGACTTCCTGACGGAAGGGTCCCAAAGGAGAATCACTAACCGCAATTCCCACATGCTGGTTGGCAGTATATGCCATATAGAATTTCCCATTCAAAAAGGTCACCTCAGGTGCCCAAAAGCCCTTGTCGCCCTTAACATCTTCCTGGTTCAGACAAGACCCCTTACTCTCCCAGCTCTTCAAATCAGTAGAGGTATAGACATCATATCCCATCTCTTTCCGGGTAAGATAGAGATAGTAGACCCCCTCGTGGAGTAGGATAAAAGGATCTGCACCCGGCATAATGGGGTTGTTAAATTCATTGTTCATAGTTAGTTCCTCCTCAAATTTCCTTAGGGTAATAGAATTTCTTTGTTGGTGCCGTAAAAAATATCGGCTCGGTTACTGATCATTTCACAGATGGCTTCCATCCGCTTCCAACTGTCGGGGTCCGCATCGAAGGAATAGGAATGCCCGTACAGATAAAATACTTTCACATGTTCTGCATCCGCAGGTTCCTTTAAGAAGGCCTCTGCCAATTCCAGATTATTTTCCTGTCCATCAGATGTGGTTGCCTGAAAAGCAAACAGATCGGCAGGGAATGCAAAGCCATTGGTTACCCCCACTGTTCTGGCATACTTGGCACCGGTATGGCCCTTCACCAAGCTGACAAGCCGATCGTCACAGTTCGGACCGCCACCGGGATAAGCAAAACCCACCACTTCGTAGCCCATCAGTTCAGAAAGACGAAGTCTGTCCTCCTCCACCTGACGAACCACTTCTTCGTCGTCCTCGATTTTAATCAGGTACGGATGAGTCAGGGTATGCGCCGCCACTTCGTGGCCGTCGTACACCCCTCTTAACTCCTCGGCACCGAAACGAGAATGATCCACCGTGATACCACGGCAGGGCAGTTCTCCCTTCTCCCCCAATCGGGCAGAGTTGATGTTAAAGGTGCCTTTCAGGTTATATTTTTCAAACAGTTTTATGAGTCTGGCATCCTGCAGGACACCGTCATCAAAACTGAAGGTTACTGCTTTAAACTTTCCGTCAAACAAGGTTTTCATCCTTTCTCTCTATTTCTCAGCCGCGTCCCGCGCTTTGTCCAGCTTGGTATTGCGGAAATAGAGCAACACGTCAATAAAAATCATAATGAAGTTCAGGATATAGAAAATATAACTCAAAAAGAAGATGAATCCACCCTCGTGAAGAACGGCAGATTGAATAATCTTCCGAATAATTCCTACTAAATATCCCACCAGAATAAATATCTGGAACATTAAGCTTTTTCCTTTGGATGTCCGAGAAATCCAAGACTTCCGGATCGAAAGAGGCCAGGAAAGACCAAAGCAAAAAATTGTCAATGCTTCCAACAAGTCCATTGCGCCATGAATATTCATCACAGTCTCTCCTTCTTTTAAATGTTTACAAATTCTTCTTTTTCAGATACCCCATCAGGGCAAGTACGGTAATCAATCCCAGCAAGGGGAAAATTCCCGCAATCATAACTGCCGCACGCATTCCAACCTGCTCCGCCGTCATAGAGAGCGTTTGAGCAAGGTCACTTGCAAGGGCTGTAGCACCAATGGTATCGGACAGAACGCCCACCATCTGAGAACCAACAGACGCGCCCATATCTCCGCCGGCAGCCATCAGGGCATAGACCGCCACACCGGCGCCTGCAAAGTTTTCACCAATACAAATCAGAGTTCCCGGCCAGAGCATTGCCACACAAACGCCGGTTGCTACACAGAAAACCAAACCGAGAACAGGATTCATAGAAAGTCCTGCACCCAGATAGCAAACCAAAGAACCGACCATCCCCCAAAGCATCACACGAAGGATGTTTTTTCCGTACTTGGCATAAAGACTCCGCCCCATACCAAGGAGTCCCGCAAAGACAGCAACCCCAAGAATATCCCCCCACATTTTGGGGATTTCCAGAGAGCTCTCCATGAAATCAGAAACCCACTGATTCATAGTACATTCCGTCGCACCGCCAAAGAAAATGCAGATTGCACAGAGGATAATACCCTTGTCCAGTTTGGAGGTGCTCTGCTTCTCATCGCCTGCAATCTTCATTTCAGGCAGGGGCGATATGTGGAACAGAATAAACGCCGCGAGAGGGATGATAGCCCAGAACAGCGCCAGATAATACCACCGTTCTCTGCCGATTACGTTCAGAAAGACGGTGCTGATCAGCACTACAACAACCAATCCCCACGCATACATAGAGTGGAGCACACTCATTTCTCGCTCCGGATTATCACTTGGAATTTCCGCAATCACCGGACTGAGCAAAACCTCGTTGAGTCCTGCCGCAACCGAAAACAGGGTTGTCCCAAGAGCAAGGAACAGATAGGTGTTCTGCGGAAACAAGGGCGGGAGAACTCCGTAAATAATCAATCCAATCAAGGTAAACAAAGGCGTCATCCGCACCGATTTGTGGATATTGAAATGCTTGGTAAAAAAGGTGAACACCAGATCTATCAACATCTGTGTAAAGAAGTTCACCACAACCAAAAGTCCCAGCTTGGTGTACGAAACGCCATAAAGCTCACGGAATGTCACAAACAACAAAGGGGACAGAATGCTGACCACCGCCATGGACATACTGGATATGTAACAGGCAAATTTCGTCGTTTTGTATTTCTTTTGTGCCACATCAATACTGCTCATAACAACCTCACATATTATTAAAGGAAGAGCTTCTTCCAAAGAATTGGATTCATTGTATCACAGAACCTTGAAAAAAACAATATAAAAACAACATAAATTTTAGCAGATTAAGTCTGTTTTTATATTAATGATGACAATGCGAGCCGCATCCGTGACTTCCGCAACTGTGACCCTCCCCGTGTTCGCCGCCGTGGTGACTGCATTTGGCAAGAGGGTCATAAATCAGGTTTCCTGCAAGATACGACGCAACCGCCTGATCTGCATTTCCCGAAACACCACCGAAGATTTCGATGCCGGCCTGCAAAAGTGCCATTCGAGCACCGCCACCGATTCCACCGCAAATCAAAACCTCGACCCCCAACTCCTTGAGCATACCTGCCAGAGCACCATGTCCGCCTCCTTGGGTGTCTACCACCTTGGTGTTCGTGATGGTTCCATTTTCCGTTTCATACACCTTAAATATTTCGGTATGACCGAAGTGTTGAAAAACAAGCCCCCGACTCATAGGTTACTGCTATTTTCATGATTTTACCCCTCTTTTTGTCACTATTTTTTCTGTTTTTACCTAATTTTCAATTAATTCAAACGTCATCGAACCCCTTGTATTTAAAGGGTTTTTGTCAATTTTGCAATTTAGTCATTTACGATTTACTAAATTGTAGTTGACTAATAGTATATTTTAGGGCATTTTTTGTCATTTTGCCCCATAATTCTTCTCCAAAATTTCCTCTCGCCCTATTTTCTACAAGGAAATCAGAGTAACATTCCCCATTACATCCGCTAATTCCATACATGCGTCGGTGAAATCCGACTTGGAAAAGAGATAATAGTATCTTGTCTTGTGTCCGAAGTATTTGCTCTGCCGTTCCAATTCAATCAACACATCTTCATCCACCGGTTCATCATTCCAGATACATTCTGCAAAGAGCGCTTCTTTCTTTCCATGGAATCCCACAATGGGAATTTCCCCTTTAGGGCTCCACCATCTCCCCAAGGAATCAAAGGGGATAGGACAGGTGTCGGACAACCTTTTCTGCCACAGATACTGATTGCAGATTTCCCGAAACACTTCCTGCATATAGTCGTCCCATTCCGGCTCAATCCGTTGATAAACCAAATCCGACGCCCCACGGGCAATCAGAGAAACATTTTCCGGAATAAACCGATGCCAGAACCGAAAGAAGAAATCAGCCACCGAATAAACAAACTTCCGCACGGAGTTCTCGCCATAAGGCGCATCTTTTCGAACAATCCCCATATCAATCAAGGTTTTTAAATAGGTGGCACAGACGTTGGTGTCCTCTCCTACCTGTTCGGAGATTTCGGACATCTTATTGGCTCCCCTTGAGATTGCCGAGAGAATGGCAGTATAAACCCCCGGTTCCCGCACCTCTTTCTTCAATAAATTCCATGGTTCTTCATAAAAGAAGGATGTGGGATTTAAAAAGGTGTTCTTAATATTCTCTTCTACACTAAGGCGGTCATTGACTCCCAAAAGGTACTGCGGCATTCCCCCCAGCGCACCATAGATCATAGCCTTCTCCTCTTCAGAGAATCGAGGCATGCATTGGCTTGCTTCATCAAAATCAAAGGGCTCTAACTTAATCTGCGCAGCGGCCCGTCCGTATAGGGGGGATTGATAATGAAGCAACAGATCCTCCATGGCAGGCGTATCACCTGCGCACACCAACATCAGGTTGGCGGTTTCTCCGTATTTATCAATCAAGAGTTGCAAGGTGGAAACAAAGCTTTTCATCCCCTTGGCAAGATAGGGGTATTCGTCCAGCACCAGTACCAAGCGTTCCTTTTCTCCAAGACGAAACACATACTCCAGCGCCGCCTGAAAAGACGGAAACGAAGTCACCGCATCGATCCCGCTGGCATACTCCATAATACTCTTACTGAAGTTCTCCAGATTTTGTTTGAAATTACTCTCCACGCCAGTGAAATAAATCCCCCGTTTTCCACTTAAGAAACGGTTCAAAAGAGCGGTCTTTCCCACCCTTCTTCTACCAGAGAGCACCACAAAGGAAAATCCCTCTTGATTGTAGATTTTGTCAAGGTTATTCAACTCTTTTTCTCTGCCAATAAACATACCTTACACCACCTTATCATCTTCATGGTAGCATAAGAAAATAAAATAGTCAAGTACAATTTACAAAATCGTACTTGACTAAATCACTTTATCTTAAGATTTGTTTTCTTTCAAAATCCCGTATTTGATTTTGATTCGGGAAAGTTTCTCTTCCATGGGTTTTTGAAGCACCCATAAGAAAAACGCTGTTGACGTTCCGTGAATCAAATCGAAGGGGAATCCCATCAGGTAAGATGAGAGAATCATTTCCCAATTAACTGACTCCTGATAAAGAATGACAGAGATAGGGTTCAAAATTCCTCCATAGAGAATCACCGTTGCCAAAAGGCCGTAAATACATACCCATCCTCTCTTTTGAGAGAGAAAATCTCTTGCAAAGATGATTCCTGCCACAAACCCCACCAAACCGGTGGCTAACATCTGCCAGGGTGTCCACGGGCCTTGGCCTAAGAAGAAATTGGACACAAAAACCGTAACCGCTCCCACCAGAAAGCCCGTTTCTGCTCCAAGGCAGATTCCTGCAATAATTGTCATTGCCAGAACCGGCTTAAATTGCGGAACCATGGAAAAAGCCATCCGTCCTGCCACCGAAATAGCACATAACACGGCAATCATCACCAATTCCCGTGCAGAATTCTTCCTTCTTCCCCAAAGGAGAAGGAAGGGTATCAAAGTCTCTAACAACACCAGTAGGCTGGTCAGGTAGTATTTTCTGTCCTGAAAGACCACCATGCCCCCATAAACCGTAAGGGGAACCGCCACACAGACACAGATGGTTCCTATCCATGTTCGCAGAGAAACCTTGACTCTAGAATCAAGATTTCTTCCTGAATCCTTCTTCCGCCCTCCAAAAAGGAGATGTATACAAAGTCCTGCCTGAAGGATGGATAAAATCTGATAAACCACCGTGTTTTCTTCCATGGGTCGGGTGTTGATGTATCGACAAGTCAAAAGAAAGAGAATCCCCATCAATACCCCAAACATCATTCGAAACCATCGTACCTTTGGCTTTTTAGATTCTTTCGGCGGTTCTTCCTTAGAGGCAGGCGGCGGAAGATTGTGCTTCCTCTCACATGGGTCAGGAACCTTACCACCACACGCCTCAATGATTTCTTGGGCAAGAATGGCATGGGGGATTACCTCTCTTGCCATTCTGCCTGCGGAGGTGGTATAGAATGTTTTGCCGCCAAAGAACTTGTGAGGGACATCTTCATATGTAATGCTTCCATCAAACAACATACCGCATCTGTGAGCGTATTTTGCCCCAAATTCCACATCATGAGAGACCATCAGAATGGTTGTCCCTCCTTGGGATAACTCCTTTAAAATCCCTGCAAATTCCTCCTTAAATGCCATATCCATCCCCTTGGTAGGCTCGTCCAGTAAAAGGATGGAGGGACGGGTCAAAAGAACCTTGGCAAGGGCCACTCTCTGTTGCTCTCCGCCTGATAAATCATAGGGGTGTCGTTCCATCAAGTGCGCAATATGACACAGGTCTGCCACCATCTGTATCTGCTCTATGCCATCTTCCGTCTTTGGTACCATTTCTGCCAGCTCGCCTTGAACGGATTTGCTGACAAACAAGGTTTGGGGATCCTGTGGCAGAACCGCCACCTGACCGTCGCTTCCGTGCATCGTCACTTTGCCTCGATAGGCTTTCTCGACTCCTGCCAGTACCCAAAGAGCGGTGGTCTTTCCTACCCCGTTTCCACCAAGGAGGGCATAGATTTCCCCCTTCCGAAGACAGAGAGAAAATCCGCGAAGAATATCCCTCTCCTCCCGCCCATATCGGAACCAAAGGTCCTTTGCCTCCAATATAATTTCTCCTTCAGGCGGTTCTTCCGATGGTATGGGTTCCACATGGAGGGGATGGGTTTTGGCAAATTCTTCAAGCCATATCCGCCCCTCTCCCACCGTCAGAGGCGAGGTGGTTTCTTCCTCTACTGCACCATGAATCCGTATGGGGGTTGGCAAAGCATGGTAGATGGCATGATCTTTTAAACCCTGTGCCAATTCCCTTGGAGAACAGTTTTTCATTAAGGTTCCTTCTTCCAGCACCAGTACCCGATCCGCCAAAGGAATGGCTTCCTCCAATCGGTGCTCGGAAAGAATTACCGTAATGCCCAGTTCACGATTCAAACGGGACAGTGTTTCTAAAAATTCGGTAGCCGCAATGGGATCCAGTTGAGCGGTGGGTTCGTCCAGAATCAACACTCGTGGATTTGCCGCCATGACCGATGCTAAATTCAGAAGTTGCTTTTGTCCCCCGGAAAGCTGAGAGACTTTTTTATGGAACCATGGTTCGATGCCGAAGAAGGACACCATCTCGGCAATCCTGCTCCGAATTTCGCCCTGGGAACGGCCAAGACTTTCCATGGTAAAGGCCAGTTCCTGCCATACAAATTCACAGACTGTTTGATTCTCGGGATTTTGCATAACGAAGCCAATCTCCGCCGCCATCCGACCTTCCTCCAGTTCCTGCAGGTCGGTTTCGCAAAAAGAAATCTTTCCGTCCATGGTACCGTCGGGCGCAACCGAGGGTTTCAAAAGCCGAAGCAAGGTGGTCTTTCCGCAACCGGACTCTCCGCAAAGAACCACGAACTCCCCTTGGTGAATGGCAAAGTCAATCTGTTTAAGCACCTTCTTTTTCCCATTGGGATAGGCAAAGCCTAATCCTTGGGCCTGATAGAGTTCCATCTTCTCACCTCCCATAATTCCAAACATAAAGGATAACTGCAGAGCAGTAAAAATGCCGTCAAATACGGTAGATTTGCAAGTGATACACCGCTTCCGCCTATTTGCGGAAAACAGTAGAAGTCCAGTTGACCCATCCATCCGCCTGCCAGAACCACACCGCCAAGGAGAAGTATCACTCCCATGGAGATTCCGTCTCGTTTGTCAAACCGAAGGTTATGATAAAAGGTTCTGCCCGGAAGTCCGTAGCCACGAGCTTTCATACTGTCCGCTGTGTCGATGGCGTTTTCCAGCGCCCAGGTGGTAACCCCCGAAAGTTCCGCCATGGCTTCTTTGATTCCGCCACCTTTTCCTCTGCCCTTCCGTGCCCGACGCACCTTTTGGAACTGTTCCAAAAACCGCGGTACAAACCGAAGAGTCATGGAAAAGAGCAATGCCAACGAGGGAGCAATTCTTCCGAAAAGGTAGATGATTTTATCCTCGGTTATCACTTCACGAAAACAGAGAAACCATAGGATAAGCCCTGCCAACATGCTCCCTGCTAATATTCCATAAAGGATGGATTCTGCTGTCAGGGGATTGCCGCCCGGCAGATAGCAAAGCACCGTAACCCCCTGATGGTTGAAAATGGGGTTCATCAATATGGTTACTCCCAGCACAGGGAGAAGCAACCAAAGTCTTTTTCCGATTCTGTATCTGCTGGGCAGACAGACCGCCCATCCCAGACCGCAAAAAAGAGAAATCCCCTGACAAAGGGGATGGATATAAAAGCAAGAAAACCCTATGACAAAAAGAAAGTACACAAGGTTCACCAAAGGATGATAGGACAAAAATGCACTCTTTTTCATAGGGGTTCCTCCTCTCTATTTTAAATCTTTCTTCATCCAGATATGGGGACAATCTTCTTCGTATTCCACCTGACCTGATGCGGTATAGTGGGATTTCTCATAAAATTCCACGGCATTCAATTGGGAATGAAGCATCAGGGAACTGCCCCCTGTCTTCCTCACCCATTCTTCTGCCGCTTCGAGCATACGACTTCCGATTCCCTTTTTGCGCCACGGCTTCTCTACCGCCAGTCTGCCCAGAATATACGTTCCTTCCTGCTCACCCGAAAAAATCCGACAAGTGGCAACAGGCTCTTTATGGTAATACAAAACCAGATGGGTTGCGGTTTGATCTATTTGGTCATATTCCTTTTGAAAGCCCTGCTCTATGATAAATACTCTCTCCCGAATCTCCTTTGCCTCGGCAGGGAGATACGAAAAGACTTTTACTTCCATCATAATTCCACCCGATTTCTGATTTCGCCGTTAAAATACGCCTGCATATTCAAAAGCATCTCAGCATAGCAACGCTCTCTGGTCTCCTTGCCACCCCATGCCATGTGGGGAGTCAGACAAACGTTGGGAAGATTCCGTATTTCATAAAACGAACTGTCCTCGGGGAAAGGTTCCACCGAATAGACATCGGTTCCAAACCCTGCAATCTTTCCGTCACGAACCGCCTGACAGATGGCAGTCTCGTCGGTGACGGCACCACGGGCGGTATTGACCAGAATCGCACCCTGCTTCATGGTGGCAATCCGTTCTTTGCTGATAAGTCCACGGGTTTCCTCGGACAGAGGAATGTGAACGGTAACAATATCACTTTCCTTTAAGAGGGTGTCGATATCGGTGCAGTTCACCCCTGCAATCGGAGTTCGCTTGTAGGCAAGAACCTTACAACCAAGCGCCTCTGCCACCGCACCAACACGGGAACCGATGCCTCCATAACCCACTATACCCCAAGTCTTACCATAGAGTTCATGATAGACAGGGGTCAGGATGTTGGCGCTTCCGCCATTGGTATAGGTTCCGTCCTTGGTATAGTTGGTGTATTCATTCAGGTGGTTCACCAGATTCAGCACCATAGAAACGGTCACCTGCGCCACACTCCATACCGAGTAGCCCGGCACGTTACAAACACCAATGCCGTGGTTTCGGCAGAATTCCAGATCAATGTTGTCATAGCCGGTGGCGGCTTCACAAATTACCTTCAGGTTTTTGGCTTCCTTCAGGTTCTCTCCCAGTTTTACCTTATTGACAAAGATCACATCTGCATCGGCAACCCGCTCTGCCACCTGATGGGGCAGGGTGTTATCATAAACCACCAAGGTTCCGAATTCTTCTGCAGCAGAGAGATCCAAATCCTCTCCCAAGGTCAGACGATCCAATACAACGATTTTCATAGCATCATCCTCCTAAATCACGTAGAATAAGATACAGAAAAAGTGGCAAAGACTTGCCAGATTCACAAAGAGGTGAAAGACCGAGTGCATATAACGGATTTTCTTTTTCTTGCCAAGGGCATAGAGCACCGCACCGATGGTATAGAGAAGTCCGCCTGCAATCAGGAAGAGCGCCCCGTAAAAGCCGATGGCCTGATAGGTTATCTTCCAGAATCCCACGATGCACCAACCCATTCCCAGATAGCAAATCATGGAAAGTTTTTTGTATTTATTAAGGTCGATGGCAGTAAAGGTAACTGCAAAAGCGGTCATGGCCCAGATGATACCAAACACCACCCAGCCAATTGCCACGTTTTCCTGACGGATGGCACAAAGAGCAATGGGTGTGTAGGTTCCTGCAATCATGAAATAGATGGAACAATGGTCGATAATCTGGAGCACCTTTTTCCCCGTGCTGGGCTTTAATCCGTGATAGATACTGGACATGGTAAACAGAATAATCACCATGGCACCATAGATTGCCGAAGCCACAACGCCCATGGGGTTATGGCGGATTGCTGCCATAATCACACAGAGGGTCAGGTAGGCAACGCCCCAGGCTCCACCCACAATATGAGAGGTCATGTTAAAAACTTCCTCTCCTTTGGTATAATCAGGCAGAACCATTTCTTTTAGTTTCTGTCTTTTTTTCTTTGCTTGTATTTCGGTGTTTTCTTTCATAAATAAGCCTCATTTCTTGCTGATTAATTTAATCATACCATACAATATAATGGACGGCAAGGTTTTTACACCACCTTTTTTACGGATTCGCAATGTTTTTTTACATTTTCATCACGATTTTTAAACGATTTTTGAACAATTACGGGAAAACGTTGAAACTTCCTCTATTTTGTGTTATACTACCATGTACCAAAACCAATAATAGAGGTGATTTTATGAAACGAACGTTACTTTGTTTGATATTGGCCATTGCAATGGTGAGTTGTCAACTCCTGCCTGCATTTGCCAAAGAATATGAACCCAGTTTCTGGGCAAAAGATGCTGTAGAGGAAGGCATCCGTTTGAGCATTTTTTCGGATTATATTTCTCAGAAATCCTTCCAGTCCCCCATGTCCAGACAGGACTTTATCAACCTTGCGGTGAACCTTTACGCCACCATTACGGCAGAAGATGTTTCCACCAACGCCAAACAGCCGTTTTCCGATACGGTTTCTGACTTTCCCAACATGGCATACTACATTGGCTTTGTGGAAGGTGACGGCACAGGATTGTTCCGACCCTTGGATAACCTGACCAGACAAGAACTTTGCAAAATCATCACTGCCCTGTTGGATTGCGCCGGTGTTCTTGGTCCCTACTTCCCCTCCGAAAACGTCTTTGATGGTGTCGTTGACCAAAACCAAATTGCAGACTGGGCAAGAAACCATGTGGCGTTTATGCTGGACAACACACTGATGACCGGTGACGAGGACGGAGAGTTCCGTCCTTTAGACCCCGTTACCCGTGAAGAAGCCGCTATCATTATCCATCGTTGTTTCCAGAAATTTGGTCCTCAAATCAACGGACAAATCACCACCTACCAACGGACCACCAAGGACGCAAACGGAAATGATATTCAATCTTTGATGAAGTTGGTTACTCTGCCTAACGGCGCAACGGTTTCTTTGGAATACGCTCTTACCCACGACATGTCTGACTCAGATATCAACAATGCCGATAACGGACTTGCTCCCAGCGGTACTCCTCTGGCAAGCAAGGGGGACAACAACCTCTATCCGTTGAAAACCTACTCCATGACCTTACGTACCGGCGAAGCAGACGAAAAGGAACTTCGCATCTTTGGCGAAAACGGAAGATATACTTCTGCCGAAGAAGCAGAGGCTCACATGAGCGAGGTAACGGTGGATGTCTGGAAAATTAACGAGGCAGGAGCATATTACAGTTCCACACTGACCTTTAAAGTTAACACCATCTTGAAGGATGATGTTATTGCCATCTTTGATGAAATCTACAACGCTCCCGTTAAGGCGCCTTTGAAGGATGTGACCGCTTATGCATGGAGAAGTGCTCCATCCAGCGGAACCTATTCTGATCACAACTATGGCACCGCCATCGACCTGAACTATAACGAAAACTACTGTCTTTATGCAGATGGTTCCCAGTTGGGTAGTTTCCATGATCCTGAAACCTCTGTATACTCCTTCGATGAAGACGGTATTGTGGTACAGACTTTTGCCAAGTACGGCTGGCTCTGGGGCGGCAATGCTTGGGTTAGCGGAACCACAGACTTCATGCACTTTACCTATTTAGGTAAATAGGAGCGTGACGCTCCACCCATTGCCGGACATAATGTGTGGTAAAGATTTGCCACATTTGCCGAGCCGGTTTTTAAGAAAACAAGTGTACAAATGAGCGGTGACGCTCCACCCATAAAATAAAAAAGTCGGCTTACGCCGACTTTTTTTAATTCATTTTGTTTTGCACTCGTTCGTGCGCAGAGGAGCGTGACGCTCCACACAACGCCGAGCAAACTATGTAGTGATGATTTATCACACTTGCCAAGCCGCCTTTTGCACTCGTGAGTGCGCAGAAAAATTGATGAGATTGCTTTGGGACGAGGTTTGCCAAGGCAGAACAATACTTTGTGTATGTGACTGGCTTGGCAAGCCGATGCCACGAAACAAGGTCACAATTTTTCTAGCACGACTTCAAAACATCATCACAATTGATGACTTTCTCGATAAGCATCGTCTTGTTGAAATAATAATGGTTTGCCGCCTCGTAGCCGATGGTGGCATTTTTTTGCATCAGGTGATACATTAAGATTGCATTTTCCCGCTCCTCTTTCACAAGTTCAGGAAGAGCAGCCTTGTTCCCTGCATCTCGCTCCATGATAAAGGAAACCAAAAGATAGGACGAGTACATCAGGGAATATCCCGCCCAAGCCATCTGCTTGAACTCACAATCCTCCATATCCTCAATCACCTTAAGGCCATCTTTCCAACGGGTACTGATGGTATAGAACATCTCCCGAATGATCTCCTTGGGGAATTCCGCACACCAACTCCGCAAATCGTCATAAGCATAGCAGGTCATAGTTGATGTAAGACCTGTTGCCTCGGGATAGAACAAAGTGGAAGGACCTGCGTTCTGAGGACCACGATAGAGTACCGTGGTTCTTGGCAGGAAGTTTTCAAAGGCCTCGGAAAAGATGCGAGCCGCCTCCTTAACCATAGCCGCATTCTCGCCATACTCTGCCGCAAGTAGTGCATCGTAGGCTTCCTCGGAGGGATCCTCCAGACAAGCATTCGCCACCTTCAGGTTGACAGAGGGTGCGCCGCCCAAAGTCCAACTCATCATGACATCATCAATACCAAGTTCATGAAGGCCTGTCATCCGCTTCCGGATCAGGTCAAAGACCGGCATAGCAGGAACGGTACTACACTCCCAAGAAGTGTTGAGCTGTACCTTGGCACAGTTTTTCATACCGCGGGCAGTTGCATATTCCCAGTATTTCTTTGCATTCTCACTGGGGCCCGGCTTTGCCAAGCTATAGTCACCAACCTCAGCATCCACACCGCCGGCAGAGAAAGGAACATCCTCTTCGCTCTTGGTTTGGATGATAACATTGGGATCTAAAAGGTCGATACACTTATACACATTTTCCCATGTCTGGCAAGCGGATCTCCACGCCCAAACCCAGGCAATCACCTTGATATTAGGATCGGCCGCAGCAGCACCTTGATAGATAGCATTGACAGATCTTGCAATCAGTTCGTGATGGGGAGTTTCTGCACAACGGGGACAAGCCTCGCCTTCCTTGGGACCACGGGATTTACAATGGGTCAGGTTCTCGGACTGAGTAATCAAAATCAGACCACCGATACCGGGAACATCCTCGCAAAGTCTTTGTACTGAATTTTTAAGGTTATCCACCACCGCCTGCTGACCGGTACAAAGTGCCGCATCACGGGGACGGGTGAAGCCTTGGAGTTCGGGATACTTTTCGAAGAATTCCAAGGGCATGGAACGAGGTTCGTTTAGGTAAAGGTATACCTTGATACCATACTTTGCCGCCCGTTCGATCAGTTCCTTAAGACGTCTTTGACGGTCTTCCCAACCAACGGAATAACTCTCGTCAAAGGCAAAGGGAACCATCTGGTAGAGCACCACGGGAATCCACACGCCATTGACACCGGATTCCTGATAGGCCTCCAACAAGGCATCGGGGAAGGAAATGGAAATATCCTCGTCCAGTACGTTGGTATAAAGACCACAGAAAGAGTAGATGGCACGCATGCCCTCTGCAGACTTGCAAACAGTACCCTTCTCTCTGCCGGAGAAGAAGTCAAAGGAGGGAACCCCATCAAACAGGCCGGGAAGTTCATCCATCACCTTTTTGATGTTTGCTAACTTTTCCTCACCTTCTTCGGTCAAGGGTTCATCACAGATGGGTTCGCAGGGCGCCTTAGCACCCAGTTTGTGATCCAAAAAGTCTTCTTCTTTCAGGACAAATTCCAGATGTTCCTGATCCCATCCCAAGATGCTGAGCAACTGGTCGTAGGGGAGCAGGTCCCATGTGTTACGGATGGTGGTGATATAGCCTCGTTTTTCCCACACATCCATGTTTTTTTGTTCGCCAAGGCCCATTTCCTTGGCAACTTCCTTGACCCTTTCTAAGGGAAGATTTAAGCCCTCTGCAATCTTTTCTGCCTTGACGGTCTCCCAAAGACGGAAAATTGCCGCATACATCCGGTTGGGGAAGTGGGGAATGGGTACGATTTTTTCTTTGTCAATAGCCGGTAACATAATAATTACCTCCTGTTTAATTTAATTGTTATATTATAACTCGAACTTTTTAGTGCGCAGAAAATTGGATGAGATTGCTTTGGAGCGAGGTTCTGCAAGGCAGAACGATACTTTGTGTATGTGATTGTCTTGCCGAGCCGATGCTACGAAGCAAGGTCGCCAATTTTCCAGCACGACTGTTCTTATTTAATCCGTTCTTCCAAATACGCCAAAGACTTTTCCACCATTTCGTTGCCGATTTCAACGGATGCCTCCGCAGCACTCTTGGTGAACCAGTGGTCGATGTCGTCCAGACGATCCAGCTTTACTGCATCGGGATAGAGGGCCATCAGGATGGAGCATTCATACTTGCCTGCATGATCGTAACCGGTGGCGTTCTGCACCTGGGTGCTCATGGTAGGGATTACCTTAATCCAGGAGAAGGGATCGTCGCCGCCGCCTAAGTTTTCGTAGTAGCTTGCATAGTTCTCACTACCCCACCAACCCTTACCCTGGGTCTTTTCTAAGTACCGCATGGTGGCACGCTTTGCCGCCTTCATATAGGAAAGGGTCATGGGCATCAGGTTCTCCTGCTCGAACTGGTGATGGATTACCACGTAAATGTTCCGAAGACCTGCATCCAACATATTCATGAAGATACCGTAAAGGTAGCTTTCAAAAACATCCTCTTCAATATGTACAGTGCCGGAGGTCTCGTCTGCTACTGCATAACTGGAGGGACTGTAGTAGATGGTCGGGGCAATCATAATCTCTTTCCGCTCCGCCAATTTCTTGATAAGACCCTCTGCAACCAGGGTGTCGCATCCGTAGGAACAATGGGGACCATGGTATTCCACCGTGCCGCCAACCATTACCATAGGAATCCGATTCTCTTTGACCTTATTCAGTTCTTTGGGGAAACTCATATTCCATTCCATAGTATCTCTCCTTACTCTGCGTAACCTAAGGTAGTGTAGAAAGCCAGATTGGACTGGGTGTTATCCAGTCTGCCGTACTGAACAACCACGGGCTGATCGGATGTTAACTTCATGGCATACTGAGTGCAAAGAGGTACCTCAAATCCACACATATCTTCCAGTCTGTTCATCCGGAAACAACGAACTCTGCCTGCCTTGACGGTCCAGATAATATCCTCATAAGGGTCCTTATCGGTGAAGAACACCTTTACCTTGATTTCTGCATCTACATCCCCATCGTTTACCACGATAACGGATTCATGGCCCTTTGCTACACCTTCACCGGGCTCGGGAAGTTCACAATCGGGGATTAACCATACTTTCTTACCTACTGCCATTTTCTTTTCCTCCTTAAAATCAATCTTTTGCAAAAGGGGTTGCGGCAATGCAGCAACCCCTATGTTTTATCCAATTAGAAATCCAGTTCGATGATACCCTTCTTCAGATAGTCGGTCATGGACTTGCAACCGTTCTCGGTTACCACGATACCCTTCTCCCAACGTACGCCGAAACCATCACCGGAGATGAAGGAGTCAACCTGGAAGGTCATGTTCTTCTCCAGCATGTAGTCGGAGTCGGTCTCCATCCAGGGAGGCTCAACCTCGATCATACCGGTTCCGTGACAGGGACCGTATACGAAGTTATCCTTGAAGCCTGCATCCACAAACTTCTGATAGTAACCCTTTGCAATGTCACTTGCCATAACGCCTGCCTTGATCTGGTCAACAGTCCAGTCATGAGCCTTGAGACAGAACTCTACGATATCTCTTCTCTGTCCCTCCAACTTACCCATAACAACAGGAAGTCCTACTGCAGGAGAGTAACCATCAATCTTAGCGGACAGGTTCAGCTGAACGATGTCGCCCTTGTTGATGGTTCTGTAGCCGCTACGGCTGATCGCGTGGCTGGTGGACTTTTCGCTGAATACGTACATGGGAAGACCCTCGTACTCTGCGCCCTCTTCGTAGATAACTCTCTGTGCGATACCTACCATCTGGAGTTCGGTAACGCCGGGCTTTAAGTTCCGGATTACCTCGTCGGTAGCCAGATCAACAATACGGAAACCTTCCTGAATACAAGCCAGTTCGTTCTCGGACTTGATCTTTCTTAAGTTTACCATGATATCGTTGCACTTTACGATTTCTGCCTCGGGATAGCTGTCCTTTAAGCCTTCGTAGATGGGCAGGGTGCACTCAACGTAGCTACCCAGACCAATCTTAATCTTGTCACCGGTAACACCCAATGCCTTGAAAACATCGTTAAAGGTGTTTGCCTTCAACTCGGGATAAGAGGGGTCAGCAGATTCTCTGAACTCTCTCAAACAGAAAACTCTGTCAATCTTGCCAACGTCCTTTGCGAAAATTACACACTCAGGACCTACCAACAGAGCCGCTTCACCGGTTGCGGAAATAGCAACACCGGCACGCTCAAACAGAGGCCAGAAGCCGCTGAAGTATCTTGCATTTGCATAGTCGGACTCGGTGGAGCAAACTACCATAACATCCAGACCCTTGTCGGCAACCATTTTTGCCGCTCTCTGGATTCTTTCTTTGTATTCGTAATCAGGGATACAAATTCTTGACATAATAACATCTCCTTTGAATATGATATACATTTTTCTTTATCATAGCACAGGTCTTTCTTTTTGTATTTAGAAAATCTTCCGTTATTTTTGCACAATATTCAATTTCTTGAATTTTCTCCACAAATTTTTATTGCCAATTTTGGTAAAAAGTGATACAATACCAAAAAGGCGGTGAGGTATATGGAATTTAAACTGAAACGATTTGAAAACGTACTGCGGGTGAGTCATCTTGCCAACATTCATTACTTTGAATTTACCAAGCAGTACCACACCTTCGAGGACAAGCACAGTTTCCGTGAACTTTTGTTTGTGGATAGTGGTTTTATCCATGTGGACAGCGAGCACTACACCGGACCTTTGCACGCAGGGGAGTTGTTGATTCATCAGGCAGACGAGATTCATTCTCTCACTTGCCCCGAGGACGAGGCCGCCAATGTTATTGTAGTGGGTTTCGCCTGCAATGCAGAAGAACTTGATGTTTTTTCCCATGCACCATCCCGACTTTCGGAGGTACAGAAACGTCTGTTGACCGAGATCATTATGGAGGGCAGAAATGTCTTTTTACCCCCTTACGATATTCCCAACCAAAAGGACATGAAGAAGCGGAAAAACTATCCCTACGGCGCCGACCAGATGATTCGATTGAAGTTGGAGACCTTGCTCATTGACCTGATTCGAACCAATCAGGCATCGGTGGACCCCGAAAAACCCGAAATGGCCGACGATAAGATTCAGGCACTCTGCCATTACCTGAAGGAGAACTATCGGGAAAAACTCCGTATTTCCGAGCTTTGCTTTTTGTTCGGCACCAACAAGACCACCCTTTGTGATCGGTTCCGCAGTGCCACGGGGGAGACTTTGGTTTCTTATGTGAATCTTCTGCGGATTAAGGAAGCCAAACGCCTGATGCGGAAAGGAAGTCATAACCTGACCGAGATTGCCGCTTTGGTTGGATTTTCCTCGGTGCACTATTTCAGTCGCACCTTCAAGCAGTACGAAAATCAGGCTCCCTCTGCCTATATCCAGACCATCAAGGCAAGACTTGAGATGTAGGGCAATGAATAATGAATAGTGAATGATGAATAATGATTGAAAAAAGTCGGCATTTTGCCGACTTTTGTTTTATTTTTCTACAAGCTTTCATTATTTTTAGTGCGAAGAAAAATTGATGAGATTTGTCTTTTCCACTCGGTAGTGCGCAGAAAATTGGATGAAATTGCTTTGGGGCGAGGTTTGGCACGGCAGGAGCGTACTTGGTGTACGTGACTGTCTTGCCAAGCCGATGTCACGGAGCAAGTTCGCCAATTTTCAAGCACGACTGTAGTAAAAATAAAAGTGGCACCCAAAGGGTGCCACTCTTTATTTTACAATAACTATGGTTGCTTCAAACACACCATTATTCTCAGAGCCGGTAACGGAAATCTTGTTACCCTTCTTCAAATCTTTTGCATTGATGGAAGAACCGCTGCTCTTTAAGAAGTTGGTCTTGGTGTTGTAGTAAACGTCCTGTTCGTTGCCGTTTTCATCTACCACGGTGATTACCTTGTAGTTGGTGTTTACATTGAGAACTTCTGCGGTAAACTCACCCTTTTCGTTGGTTACGAAGGTGGATGCATTGATGGCACTGATTTCCTCGCCGTCAATGGTTCCGCTTACCTGAACGCCGGGACGGAGGTCATAAACGGTAGCCTCGGTGCCGGAAACCTTAATCTTGGCATTGGCGCGAAGTGTATAGGTTACTTCCTCGCCATCAACCAGAATGGTAACTGCCGGCTTCTTGGCAATGATAATCTCCTGCAGGGTTCCGGTGAACTTCTCCAGATTGCTTTCTGCCACAATCTTGGTCACCTTGCCGTAGCTCAGGGTCAGAACAACGTTATCGCCTACTGCTAACTCACGATACTCTACTTCTTCTCCGTCACGCTCTACCTTAGCGCCCTTGTTGGAAACCACATAGATCTGCTTACCAATGGTTAAGTATACATGATTGGTTTCGTCAAATTCTACCTTGGCCAAAATACCCTTGATGGTTTCGGCGCTGTCTACCACCGCTACCTCTGCCACCTTGCCGTCAAGAATCAGAACCTTTACAAACTGGTTCTTCTTCAAGTCAACGAAACTTCCCTTTGCACCCAGAATGCTGAACACACAATTCTCGGTGATGGTGTAGGTTGCGGTATTGGAAGAATCCTCGGTATCTGCCAGGGTGATTTTCTTACCCTGTGCATTGGTTGAGGTCTGGACAACCTTAGCATAAACCACGGTTCCTTCTTCCTCTTCTTCCTCGGGTTCCTCAGATTTTCCTACATTCAGCACGGTGATTGCCTGAATATGTCCTGCGATTTCCACCACAAGAACCTCACTGCCTTCCTGCAGAGACTCTAACTTGATATCCATGCCCTCTTGACGAGCAACGGTATCGGGAACTACCACTCTTGCACTAAAATCATCATCCTGTGCCATCAGAATGGTATCGTTTTCCAAATCCATCGTGTCAATGGTTGCCTTGTAAACAGTCTTTCCTGTTTTCTCAATCATACGAGAAAGGAGCATTGCCATCTGGGCACGGGTCAAAGAAGTGGTAGGAGAGAACTGAGGCTCGCCTGCCTCGGTTGCATCCATACCGTTCATGATACCCTGCTCGGTAACATAGTATACATACGGCTTGGATACGGCAGGAATGTTCGCATCGTCTGCATAGATGGCTTCTTCAGGAACGAAGCTCTTTGCCTCGGTATTCTGTCCCAGCATCTTTGCCATGAGGATTGCCGCCTGATGACGATAAAGTTCGGTGTTGGCATTGGCGGTGGAAGCATAACTTACCAGATCGCCTTCGGTCAGGATTCCCAAGTACAGAAGGTAACTGAGTTCGGTAACATAGGTGTTGTTGTACTTAGAAACAACTGAACCGAACTGTTCCTTTGCAGCAGCAGAAACCTCTGCATACTCCGCTTCCTCTGCGCCTAAGATTCTGCCCATCAGGAGCAGACATTCCAACTTGGAAATAGCGCGGTAGGGCTTGTAAGTACCGTCCTCATAACCCTTGATATATCCGGCATCGGTCATCTTCTGAATAGCATCCTGCGCCCAGGAAACGGTGGGGTCACCCTCCACGTCCGCGAAGGTCAGCGCAAAGACAGAAGTGGATGCAGTCATCAGCAACAGACAGATGCTTAAAATGCCGCAAAGCAATCTTTGTTTTTTCATAATTTTTTCCTCCTGTTTCTTCAAAAAGTTCCAAAATACACATGATATTCCGTCTATTTGATTTCACTATACCATATCTTCTACTATAATTCAAGTGCCTATCCAAAAATTTTTATAAATATTTTGTGAACTAAATTTTCCATTGTTGGCAGAATGTTATCTGTGTATTTTTACATCCTCTGCACAAAATAACTGTGTAATGTGACAAAAAACAACAATCAACATGTGACTGATTATAAGGAGGAAATGATTATGAAAAAAAGATGTATTTCTTCGCTTCTTGCCATTTGTATTATTTTCGGTCTGGGCATCTTCCCAACCATCGCAGAAGCCACTTCTGACGAGGCGTCTATTTATATGGAAGAAACCCAATCCGTTTCCGGCAACGGCGAAGGCAACCCCATGACACCGGGGCTTTTGACCCCAACGGAAACCCTAACCCCCAATATGCAGGGCAGAATCGCCATTGATGGTACCAACACCGACGGAACATTGGACCTTTCCGACGGCGTAAATACCAATTTGCTTGAAAACAGTTCCAAGTATAATGGTATGGCGGCAACTCCCACCCCTGAAACACCGGCATTGTCCCGTTACAGCACCAGACGGGTAACGCTTTCTCCGGATATTGTGGGAACCCAGTACGAGGAAGCCGCTGAACTGCTGGGTGCCCTTGGCATCATGGTAGGTGACGCAGAGTCCGGCGCCTTCCGTCCCGGCGACAACATCATTCGAAGCGAGATGGCAAAGGTTGCTGTCTATTCGGTAGGTCTTGAGGACATTGCAAAAGGTTCCATGAACTCCACCCGATTCCCCGACGTTCCTGCTGACCACTGGGCAACGGGTTCTATCAACGTAGCCGACCAGCAGGGTATGATTTTGGGTGACGATGTGGGCACCTTCCGTCCCGATGACCCCGTTCTTCTTCAGGAAGCGGTTACCATCATGGTTCGTGCCATGGGTTATGAGCCGGCGGCTGAGGAAAAGGGTGGATATCCTACAGGTTATCTCTATGTAGCATCCAACAACCAACTTTTCCGCGGTCTGTCCGGCAACGCCAATGCGCCTGCAACCCGTGGAGACATTGCTCAGCTTATCTTTAACGCTCTGACCGTCAACCTGATGGAGCAGACCGGATTCGGCAGTACCACCTCTTATGAGGTAGTAGATAAAACCCTGCTCTATGACAGATTAAATGTGGAGAAGGGCTACGGACAGATTACCGCTACCTCCGAAACCGCTCTGGACGGAGGAAGCACCACCGACCGTGACATGATAACCATTGACAAAAAGGTCTACAAAGAAGGGGACACCGGCGCAAAACAGTTGCTGGGCTACAATGTTCTCTACTATGCAAGACTGGATAAAAAGACCGACGACAAGACCTTGATTAACGTTCGTCCTCAGGAAAACAAAAACAAGGTCATTGTTGCAAACTCCGACGACATTGTTTCGGTAACCGGTGATGCAGATGCAGAAAAGACCTTCGAGTACTGGGCATCTCCCACCGACAGCCGTGCTAAATCCGTTACCATTTCAGACAAGGCAGTTTATATCTACAACGGAAAGTACAAGGCCAATGTTCCCTTGGACGCTTTAAAACCCACCGCCGGTAATGTTACCCTTTTGGACGCAGATTTTAACGGCGTGTACGAAATCGTCTTTGTAAATCACATGACCAATCTGGTTGTGGATACCATCTCCACCGTCACCGGCAGAGTCACCGACAAATACCTGAACGGTTCTTTGGTCTTTGACAAGAATCAGGAGACCGTACAGTTCAGCCTGATTAAGAACGGTGCCGAAATCGGCGTGGAAGATCTGGCGGAATGGAACGTAATTTCTTACACCATCAGTGATGACAAGAACCTGATTAAGGGTTATGTCTCCGAGGATTCTGTGACCGGTATGGTTACCGAGGCAACTGCTGACGGCTACCGCATCGGCGAAGGCGACGAGCTCTACAAGAAGGCTGCCAACTACCCCGGAACCATTGCCCTTAGAGACAAGGGAACCTTCTATCTGGATGCCGAGAATAAGATTGCGGCAGTCAACACCAGCACAACCGTTGGAACCGACCAGAACCAGAACAAGAAATACGGGTATTTGATTGGAGTTGCCATGAACGACAGCTTTGAATCCACCGTACAGTTCCGCATCTTTACCATGGCAGGTGAAACACAAATCTTTACCAGCACCAACAAGATGCGTCTGAACGACCAGTATGGTCAGGAACCCACCACCGTTATGAACACCTTAATCGGCGGCGGAACCCTGAAACCTCAGTTGGTGGTTTATGAAACCAACAGCAACGGCAACATCAACGCCATTGAAACCGCCACCGACAATACTGCAAGCGGTACACCCAACATCGAAAAGTTTACTCTGAACATTCGAAAGGATGACATGATTTACAAGACTGCATCCGGCAAACTGGATAACGTAACCATCTCGGATAAGACCATCATCTTTGACATTCCTGCCACCGCCGGCACCGACACCGAAAAGTATTCCATCCGAACCAAGAACACCCTGTCCAATGATGCCTCCTATGATGCCATTATCTATGACCTTCAGGAAAACTATGAAGCATCTGTGGTTGTCATTACAAGTTCCGTGGGCATTACCGCACCGGAATCTCCCATCTTGGTAGTGGATCATATTGGTGCAACCCAGAACGAGGATTACGAAGACACCGACCGCGTCTACGGATGGCAGAGCGGTAAGGAAGTCAACTTCCTTGCCACCGATAAGTCCGTCTTCTTAAAGCCGGGCGGTAGCGGAACCGTGGCTCTTTCCAAGGGTGATATCATTCAGTATCGCACCAACAGTAAGGGTGAAATTGATGACATCAACCTTCTCTTTGACAGCAGTGCCAAGAACACCGAATTCACCAACAAGATTTCCGATGACCTGACCTGTGTTTACGGACGGGTTACCCGAAAGTTCAGCGGTAGTGTCAACATGACCATCAACGGTGTTGTTCGTAACTTTACCGTAGCAAACGATACCTTGGTATATCTGTACGACTCCACCCGCAACAAGTCCGATATTCAGGTGGTTACACCTGCAGATATCGAAATCTTTGAAGAGGGCAATGAGGCCAGACTCTTTGTGAAGATTTATGACGATGTGGTTCAGGAAATGGTGATTGTAAAATAGCACCGCCAGCCCATTGGAAAAGCCCCTATAAACGGGGCTTTTCCTTTTTTTGACAAAGGGATATTTTTCCTGCCATCTATTGACAAATTTCTGCTGTCATGTCATAATAAATATATCTTTATTTCGGTTAATATAAGCGATCAGAAACAGGTGTATCTTTCATGGAAACAAATGTAATCTTAAAATATCGACGGCCCAAAGATTGTTGGCTTTGTCCCGAGTGCGACTCGGAAAATGACGTTTCTGTCAATCGTTGTTTCGTATGCAACTGCGCCCGACCCATGGGCATTGAATTGCTTCGAAAATGGAATCCCAACGACGATCGAGAGATTCCGCCTCCCAAGCCTCCCAAGCCGTCTAAAAAACCCCCGAAGCCGCCTCGGCCTGAAACCGGGCCCATCTTCCGGGATTATGACATGCCGCCACCTCCACCTCCACCACCCAGAACGTCTTCTGCGGTGGGTGTGATATGGGGCATCATTGTTGCCATTATTATTCTGACCATTCTCTTTATGGCAGTGGCATCCGGCAGGTTACAGGCACTTCCTTATGATTTTCATCAGGAACCCTATTTCCACTTATGCACCACACACGCTGTTTCAATCCCGAAGGATACTCTTTATGAGCCTCTCGGTTTACCCTCCGTTACCACAACGGATCAAACCATTTCAGAAAGGCAGGCGAACCACACATGATTTGTGATAACTGCGGTAAAAACAACGCCCACGGCGCTGTAAAGTGTCACTATTGCGGAACAGAACTTCCAAAAGCCACGGTCAATAACGGTTTTGCGGATATTCTTTCCATTCAGATTCCATCCGACAACTCAAATCGAAGCACTTCTACCGACCAACCCATTATTTCAGAAGGGATGTATGATGCAGATATGCAAAAGTTACTGAAAAAATCAGATCGAATTGACAAGACCACCCAGCAGAACTCTAAACTTGGATTGATTGCCGTTGCCATGAGTCTGGTGATTTTCATCAGTTCTCTTACCTTCGGTATTATTACCATTCATAAGGTGAACTCCCAAATGAAGGAGATTGAGCAAATCAGAGATTCTTTGATGCCGAACGACTCCCTGGTAGACGGTGCTAACGAAGCCAAAGAGGTAGCGCCTGCGCCTACCGCTACACCCGAGGCAACCAAACCGCCGAAAGAGGACAAAGATTCTTCAGAGTCCGAATCCAAATCCGAAAATCATGAACCTGATATGGACGTGGGAGATTCAGAGGAAGTAAGTGATCTTGCACAATAGTTCTTATCAAAATATTTAATTTAACCAATTCAGGAGGAAACAAACAATGGCAAGTAATTTCAAACTTACATATAACGTGGATATGGTTTTCTGTATTGACTGTACCATGAGCATGGATAATATTCTTGATATCGTTAAGAACAACGCCCTGAACTTCTATCAGGATGTAACCGCTAAAATGGAAGCAAAGCGTAAGAACATCAACCAACTTCGTGTTCGGATTGTTGCCTTCCGTGACTATCTGGCAGACGGCAAGGACGCTATGCTGGTTACCGACTTTTTCAACCTGCCCCAGCAGGCAGCGGAATTCGAACAATGTGTTCGCAGTTTAGAGCCGGACGGCGGCGGTGACGACCCTGAGGACGGCATGGAGGCATTGGCTTATGCCATCAAGTCCAAGTGGGCAGAAACCGGTGCAGGTACCAAGAGCCGTCAGGTTATCGTGGTATGGACCGACGCCGGAAGCCACCCCTTAGGCTTTGGTAAGAGCAGCGAGTTCTATCCCAACGGTATGGCTCAGGATATGAATGAACTTTCCTCCTGGTGGGGATTTGGTCAGCAGAAAGGCTTTATGGATCAGAACGCAAAGCGTCTGTTATTGTTCGCTCCGGACGATCCCGTTTGGAACTCCATCTCCCAGAACTGGGAGAACGTTCTGCACTTTGTCTCCGAAGCAGGAAACGGATTGGACGATTTGAACTACGACGAGATCATCGGCGTTATCTCCAACTCTATCTAATCAACAAGGAGGTTTGCATATGAGAAAAGCAAGCCACACACCGGATATGGTTTTTGCCGTTGCTCAGGAAATGCTTCGGGACAATGGCGAGGACTGTTATTGTTACGACGTTCAAAAGGATGGGTTTCTCTTAGCATCCCTTGACGGTTGTGGCGGTTCCGGTGGTAAACAATACAACAACTATTCCGGAAAAACCGGCGCATACATTGCCTCTCGGGCAGTTTGCGGCAGTATCATGGACTGGTTCCAACAATCCAGGGACCCCTCCACCATGACTGCCTATATCCAAAGGGCGTTGGCGGTCTGCAAGTCTTATGCAGACCAAAGTGGCGTAATGATGGGTTCCCTGAGCAAGTCTTTTCCCACTACCCTTGCTATGATGACGGGAAAACCCACATCCAAGCAATTGGAGTTTTCCTGCTACTGGGCAGGAGATTCTCGTTGCTATCTTTTGGATGCAACGGGTCTTCATCAGTTAACCAGTGACGATCTGGATAATCAGGATGCCATGAGCAACCTGACCAACGATGGTGTTATGACCAACGTTATCAATGGTTCAACCCCCTTTGAGATCCACCAAAAGAACTATTTGGTTACCCAACCATCCATTCTGATTACCGCAACGGATGGCTGTTTTGGTTACCTGAATTCTCCCATGGAATTTGAGCATCTGCTTTTGGACACCTTGCTGTCCTCTCCCAATCCTGCCGGATGGAAAAACCAACTCCATCAGCGGATGTATGATGTAGCAGGAGACGATTTCACCCTTTGTGTTGCAGCCTATGGCTTTGGTGATTTCAGCGCCATACAACAACATTTTCTGCATCGGGCAGATTTTCTGAATAAACAGTATATTCTCCCCGATGTAGATGTACAATTTCTGTGGGAACATTACAAAAAAGATTATTCTGCCTATCTTTGATAGGATAGGCTTCAGTAACATCGAAAAGAGGTAAGTTATGATTTGTCCATCCTGTAAAAAAGAATTAGAAGACGGCGCGCTCTTTTGTAAGCATTGCGGATCTGACGTAACACCCACCGGAACCATCCGCTGTCCCTCCTGCAATGGTTTATTGGAACGAGGGGTTCAGTTTTGTAAATATTGTGGTGTCAGTCTGGTCAATCCCTCCAGCGAGCCCGCCACCATATCCTGTCCTGTTTGTATGAAATCAATTTCTTCCGGAGTAGGCTTTTGCAGACATTGTGGTGCCAAACTCTCCGGAGGGAATGTGAATCTTGACCCCTATGAAACCCTCACCGAAACCACCTCCCTTAACACAGAATACAATCACCCGACAGAGTTTACTCCGCCTCCCCGTCCGGATTCTTATCCCGGTGGCGGTGCTTCGGGCGGTTTTATCAATCCCTCCTTCTCGGGTGGTCCTGTTGGTGGCACACCTGCCTCTACCCCTGAAAAATCCGAAAGCACCAACAAATTTTTTAAGATGGCAGAGGATTTATAACCAAAGGATTGGTACATTCTTTAAGAAATGTTCATCCGACTCTTTAGAATAATGATGGTGAGAAAGAACAATGATCATAAACGGATATACCCTTACAACTGAATTAACCAACGCCAACAGTGGCTTTTCCAAATGGGCATTTGCCACCAAAAACGGGAAACACTATTTTATCAAAGAATTAATCCAACCGGTTTATCCCATGGATAAATCGGTTATGTCCGATGCCATGTTTCAGGAAAAACGGAAGTATTGCGCGGCCTTTGAACAGAAGTTCAAAGACTACTTTAACCGCATCAATACCGCCAGCCGAGGAAACTTGGTTCGGATTGAAGAGTTTTTCCGTTGTGACAGCCGATACTATCTGGTTTCGGAAAAAATTCACTTTGAGGGTGTTACCATTGAGGGCATTGCCGCCTCCAGCGAACTTCGACGTCGGTTGCTCCTGAACACGGTTGCCCATTGCTTTTACGATTTACATACCGCAGGCATTGTCCACTTTGATGTAAAACCCAATAACATTATGGTCAAGCGCACCATGAACGGGAACTTTACCGCCAAAGTCATTGACTTTGACTCGGGATTTCTCAAGGGTAACGTCCCCGACGACGAGGAGATCGGTGGCGATTTGGTATATCTTGCCCCCGAAACCTTTATGGCAATCTGTGGCGAAGACGTGGAGCCGGACGAAAAGGCGGATATCTTTGCTTTGGGTCTTATCTTTCATCAGTATTATTGCGGCACCTTGCCTCCCTATGACGAATCTGAATACGACTACCCTTACGAAGCCGCTTTAGATACCGGCAAGTTAGAGCCGGACCGCAGTAAAATCCCTGCAGAGATCGCAGATATCATTGCGGCAATGCTGGACACAGATCCAACAAAGCGTCCATCCGCCGCTGAAATCCTGCAGACGTTGCATGGTTGTCGGCATGGTGAAAAGCCGGAAGACTTCCAAACCATCTCCATCCATTTCGGTGGTGCCTACGGCAAAACCATCCTTCTTTCTCCGGACTTTATCCGATATCAGAACACCATTCATCCCTCCGTCGCCACACAAGCGGCAGGATTTCCCTCCTCCTATACGGAGCAAAAGGAGAAACCCCTTTCTGCGGAGGAATTTCAGAATCTGTTAACAAAGGTTCTTGAGGGGAATATGTTTGATATTTTATTACCCTACCACCAAACCGACGCCGTGACCCACGAGGTAAGTTCTGAACTGGTGGTTACCCTGACAGATGGTGCAACTTATCGCTATTCCACCACCCATGATCCGGGAGAAATCTTCGACCGCATTGCAGACATTCTCTCTGCAGAATGTGATTTTCCTTCCTTGGATCAGGCTTGGATTACCGGAAGCATCCCCACAACGCCACCTCCCGGTGCTACCACCAACGCCTCCGGCAGTTGGTTTAATCAGGCAGGGTCTTTATAATTTGAATCTATCATGTAAAAAGAGCAGAAACCCATGTTTCTGCTCTTTTTTTGCGGGTATTTTTCCATCACGATTAATAAAGGAAATAAGTGTTGCTCAACTGTTTGTTTAGCAGTTCTGCCTTCAGTATCTCCTCGTAATAGTTCAGGAAAATCCGTGCTTCCTGATTTTCCAGTTGCTTTCCTTGAACATCCTCGTCCAGCATCTGTCCGTAATAGGTCAGGAAGGTTTCCGCTTCCTGATTCTGAAGATTTATCTGGTTGACATCTCCTTGGAGCAATTGTTCGTAATAGGCAAGGAATATTTCCTGTTCCTGATTGGACAACGCCTGCCCCTCTGCCTTAAGGCCATTTAGGATTCCGTCCCAAAGATGTTCTGACTCGTTGATTTCATATTCCTGTCTGTTTTGGATGTCTTCCCAATTTTTCTCCCAAGCAAGTTGATCCCGCTCCCGATTGGATTGGGTTGTCAGATTCATATTCTCACGCTGGGTAGTATTTGCAGAATCAGCATTCTTGTATGCCACATCATATAAATCTATCATCTGTCCTGCCAGATCCAAGGTGCTCTGATACTTTTCCATATACCGATCAAAGGCTTGCTCTGCCAATGCAGGAATCATATCCGACAACTGCTTGGCATAGTATTGTTGTGCCTGCGCCCCTGCGGTAACCGCAGCAGAGCCGGCATAACCGCCCGTGAGGGCCGCCATATTTGCAATTGCTTCTCTGCCTGCACGCTCACCTTCCCGCAAATATTTGCTTTCATATGCCTGATACACAGGGTCGCTGTCCGGATCATAAGAAAACGCCTCTTGGTTTGACAGTTCTGTTAAAAGGCTTTCTGCGTCGGACAGGTACTTCTTTCGATAAAGTGCCGCCAAGTCGTTGGGGGTTTCTACTCCCGTTTGTTTCACATACTCAGCCACCGCATCATTAACCGTGTTCTGTCTTGCCCAGGCTTTGCCTTCCTCGTCAATATAAAGCACATCCAAGGGTGTTCCTCCCACCGAGACCGTTCCGTTCCCGTAGGTTAGGGCATCGGCAGAGAGACCATACTTTCCTGCCGCTCCTGCATAGGCATCGCTGACCCGTACCAGAGGATTGTCGGTATTTTGGTAGTACTTTACCAGATTCTTTTGAATATCCGAGGCGGATGCGTAAGACACGCCTGCCTCTTCGTCAAGGTAAGTGGGGGTCATAAACGCCTGACCTTTTAAGGTTACGGTATTGGTTCTCTGCTGATATCCGATATCGCTGTCAGAAAACCCCATATCCCGTAGAGTCTGACGAATCCCCACCATACCTTCTGTGGGGTTCTTTTTGGTTTCTTTTTCTAATTCCTGATTATTCTCCATAGTTTCTCCCTCCTTGATAGGTAGTGATTTCCAGATCATGCAGAATCACCTGTCCCCGTCCGGAAATCCGTAATTGAAAACTATCACAGTTCCGATAGCGCAAAGGGATTCGTTTTACGCCAAACCCGCTTTCGGGAGGCAGGACGCCACAAAGAACAAACTCCTTTCCATCATGGGAAATCTCCACGGTAACACCTTCATGATTCTTGGCCTCCAACCGAAGCCAAAGACCATTCACACCTTTATGTGCCATGGACGAGAAGGTAATGGGTGTGGTAATCATGGACCAAGGCACCTGCTCCTCCCCATGAGAGAATACCCAGACCGCATCTGCGGTCGCGCCGTAGAGTCTTCCACCCATGGACAGAAATCCTACGTAAGGGGTAGCATCTTCCCGATGCCATAGCCCATACCTTGTGTCATACACCAAAACATCACATTCCCCTTCCCGATTGTATGCCGCAACCAGATAACGTCGTCCGTCTGTTCCTGCTACACCGTAGCAGTAGTCTTTGCCACTCAGTTGATGGCTGATACAGTCCGGCTCTCCGCCTCCGTACACCGAAAATCCCGCAGGAGACAGATAGTAAAGCATACCACCGATTTCCACTATGCTCCGTCCGTCCAAACATCCACCCAAGGTCTGTTTGGGAATGGAAAAGTTTCTGGGGGCGTCTCCATAGACATGATGGATACAGCCTCGTTTAAAAGCCACCACCGCTGTTCGATAACTACAGATTCCGGTAAAGGTTCCCGGTGTGCCCACTCGTCCGTACCAACTATCGTCGGACAAGCCCTGAAAGGAGTAGAAATTCTGACAATCTCCCAATTTGGAAGCATAAATATATTCTCCGTTTTGAGAGGTTCCCCAAAGACGGTTGTTGTGCACACAGACACAGTTCATGTCAGGAATCTTAACACCAATGGTGATGGTTCCGTTTTCGGTGGTGTTTTGAAAGGCGGCATATCCCCCCTGTTTGTTATACAAGAGAAGGTTGAGCCGACCGTCCTCCACCGAGTCCACCACCACGCTGACAATATCATCTGCCGTTGCATAACTGCTCCGACCGTCTAAGACTTTGGTGTTGTTTCGGGAAACCTGACAGCCACGAATCTCCAGACAATCACCCTCCCGAAATCGGGAAAAGTCGGTATTGCTTTTTTGGATATAGGCACTGTACTTCCCGTTAATGGTATCGTGACTTGTGTAAAACTGCGCCCCGGTCAGGGACATGGCTTTTTCCATGCTTTGCAGTTCCTCAGTCACCTGACCCGTGTCCGGATCGGGAAGATAGTCATAAAACACCTTGTCCGGGAAGATACAAATCTTTCCGTTAAAGTCCGCAATGGATTTCTCCCCCAAAGATAACGCCACGCCCTCCACCTTTTTTCCTTGATAGTAAAAGGATCCATCCCGGACACCGGTGAAGGCGGTCAGGAGTTCGTCGGTATATTCCGGAGCGCAGATTGCCTGAATCTTTTCCGTCTCCACCAACTTCTGCCGAGGTTTTCGGCAGGTTAAAGCCGGATAGGCATGGGAGGACAGATTTTCCGAGAAAGCCAGACTTCCGGGGTTGGCCTTGGCTCGCAAATCCAGACCCCCGAATTGGGTCAAACCTGCGGTGTGATTCTTTGTATGTTTCATAGGAGGTAACAACATTCCTTCACCTCCTATATCTGCCAATAATTCCGAAACCCGGACACCTCATTTAATGGAGCACGGGTTTTGTAGTCACGCCGAAGGCCTTCCCACAAAAGATTATATTGGGTGGTATGGGCAGAATAAGCCTCGTAATCCCTCTGATAAAACGCCATCTTTGCCAGAAGATACTCCATATACATGCTCTCATAGGGCAGGTCGTCAATCTCTGTCAGGTCATCAATAACCCGTCGAATGGCAAGGGGTGCCTGAGTCTGAGGCTGAAAGGTGTTATCCTCCACCACCAATCCATCATAAACCTGATCAATGATGTAGGTTTTGGTTGCCTCATTCCAGTTCGGTTCCTGACTTATATCAGAAAGGTGCACCCACTCAATGCAATCCCCCGGATAGAGGTTTACGCCATCAATCTTGATGAAGTTTTCGCCAAGATCATAGGTTCCTTTTAAGTTCACATACCGTACCGGCAAAGCACGGGTCAGGTAGACCAGGCGGATGGTTGCCGGAAGTGAGATGCCCTTGGGAAGGTTTCCCTCTGCAAAACTACGGAAATCCACCTTGTCCATCTGCTTTCCGTTCACATAAGCGGTCTCAATATCGGAAAAATCAATATCCTCCGGAAGCACCAGTTCCTCCGAGGTGTAGACCCGTGTTTCCACCGTGTTGTAGATTTTCTTGATTTCCCGTCGAATGGATGCCGAAACCTCATCACACCAATGAAGTTTTTCTTCTAAGGTGTAGTGATTGGGACAGAGTGCATCCGCTTTGGAAATAACTTGCAGTAGTTCCATTGATAGCACCTACCTTTTCAAGCTTTCCAGATATTCCTGTGCCTCCATCTCCTGCTGATGGCTCCGCTCCAACACCAGAGCAACACTGCGAGGTACCATCACCGAAACACCTCGTTGAATCTGATAGTTAATGCCGTTCACCGTCACCGTAACATCGTCCTTGTAACGGTTATGATCCTTAATAAGCATCACCGGAACCAACTCCTTGTAGTATTCCTCCGGTGTGCGCTTTTTTTCAGTTGTTTTCTTTGCAGACATGAAAATCCCTCCTTTACTTCTGCCGTCGGGGCGGAAATCCGCCCCGACCTTGTCTTACTGATTAATAACTGCAGGTGGTTTCCACACGAACCATAAATTCAGGTGAAAGAATTTCTGCAGTCTGGGTAGCCTTCCAACCCACGGTACTTCTCTGGTCCAGAGGGTCACCGGTACCGGCACTGCCCTTCTGCTTCAGGATGGTCTCAAGACCACCACCGGAAATACTGGTTACGCCATAAGCGTTCTGACCAATGAACAGGGTGGAATAGATATCTCTGCCGTCGCTACCTGCACCGGCAGGATAGATGATAGCATCGGGAGTTACCGATGCATCCGGATCCTCTGCTAAGGTAATGGTTGCCGCACCTTCTACACCTGCGGTTGCAGAGGCAATGGCATAGTTAAAGCCTGCAATCTGAATGCTCTTACCGGACAATTCAGTTGCATCGTTTTCGGAAATGGCTTCTCTCACGGTGATTACCTTGCCCTCAACACCTGCAACGGTCAAGGTTTCAGGATCACCCTTTTCCAAGGTCTCAGGGTTACGCAGGTAACCTGCACGGAAAATCTTTGCCTCGGTAGACTCTACGAAAACCACGCCATGAATCTTACCAATGGCACCCTTGTACCAATCCTCAGGATCCACGTTCTGCTTTACTGCCTTCCAGTCAGGATCGTTGGTCAGGTCGTTGGCAACATCAGGGTGAATGATTGCAACGTAGCATCCGTCCTTAAAGGGTGCCGCATTGTTTCTCTTAAGGGTTGCAACGGCACGCTTTACTGCCGCCACAGACAGATAGTCGTTCTTCTCTGCATCGGCATCGCCGCCAATCAGCAGATTTCTGTCCGCTTTACCATTACCATACTGAACATTGGTACCTGCATTGATTTTTTCACGAATCACGGTATCCAAGGTTCTGCCTGCCTGATCACCCAGTACATTCTGGGTCTCACTGATGACAGAGTCCACAGAGGAAAGGGTGAGCATATCGGACATGGTTACATAGTCACCATACTGCTCTACCGTAGATTCCACCGTAGAAACATTCAAGGTATTGCCCTTGGGGGTAACACCCTCGGTCAGGGGAGTCAACGCCTTGGGCAGAGGACTGAATCGACGGAACTCGATGGTCTTACCGCTACCGGCAGGGATAGGCTTTTGCTGACCGAACTGCGCGTGCACCAGTTTCGGACTGGCGAAACGAATCAGCGCACGATCATAGTAGGTTTTCATTTCCGGAGTCAATCTGTTTCCGGCACGATCGGTTGTGGTGGTCTGTGTATTAAGATAATTCATCTGTTAAAATCCTCCTTTTTTCTTATCTGTTCTTGAGGGAAGTGCCCTTAGAAGGACACCTTTTCCCCACGTCTTACTCTTTCGATGATGTCATCAATCTCTTTGTCAGATAAATCCTTGGGATTCTTCTTGGCAATGGCAGGATGATTCTTACCGGCGCCGTTTTCCTGAATTCTCTCTTTTCTCTGAGACAATTCCGCAAAGGCTTCCTCACGGGCTTTTTCCATGAATTCTTCTCGATGTACCAAGAAGTAGGCTTCCTCTACCGTCAGTCCCTTAACCCAGATATACTCCACAAACTGAGGGTTTTTCAGTTCCTCTCTCATGTCAAAGTCAGGGTTCTTTCGGCTGAACTCCATCCGTTGCTTTTCGATTTCGTCAACCCGCTGTTCCATCCGAGGATCTACGCCTTTGGCCATAGGCGCTTTATTCTCAGGCTTCATTTCAGGTTGCATTTCCTCTTTCTGCTGACGGGGCTTCTGCCCGTTTGTTAAGTTGAACATAAGATTCCTCCTCTCCCGCTCATGGCGGTACTGTTTTCCATGAATCCATTCTCCGGAGATGTTTCATGTAACGGGATTGTACCACGATTTTCGGTGACATGGCGTGCCAACATGGATTTCCTATTGTAAAAAATGTTTTTTTATGTTAAAATAAAAAAAGAACCGCATTCTGCGGTTCTATGGATTTTGTTTTAATCTTTGCTCTTGCCCAAAACATGGTCTTTGAAGAAAAAGGTAATGGCCCACAAGCCGCCCAGTCCAACTATGGTGAAGATGATCCTGGACATGACAGAAAGTTGTCCGCCAAACAATGCCGCAACCAGATCAAGTCCGAACAAACCGATACTTCCCCAGTTCAGGGCACCGACGATGATTAGAATTAATGCGATAGCGTCCATACGAAATCTCCTTTCTATGTTGCGCACCCAATCTAACGGGTACAAACATCGTTTTATTTTTAGTATGCACCAACTTTGCGAAATCATACAAAAATGTGAATGATAAAAAAATTTCTTGTTGACGAAAGGGTAACTCTCTCATGAAAAAGAATTGGTTTTTTTCCATCCTTGCACTGATCGTTCTTGCCGGCATTCTGCTGACATACTGGATTGGCGGTCTGATTACTCAGGCTGCAGTGTCCGATAATATTTCTGATCAGGATACGGTGGATTATGTTGTTATTTTAGGTTGCGGACTGGACGGGGACAAACCCAACGCCATGTTCCAATCTCGGATTGATACCGCCATCGCATTTATGAAGAAGTATCCCAACTCCGTTGCCATCTGCACCGGTGGTCAGGGAGATGACGAGCCTCTCCCCGAAGCAGATGTGATTGAAAAGGCACTTCAGAAGGCAAAGATTCCTCCCGGTCGAATCAAGAAGGAAACCACCTCCAAAAACACCTACGAGAATTTTCAAAATGCAAGAAAGATTATCGACAAAGAAGAAACCGAGGAGGAAAATCTTCAGGTTGCCATTGTCACCAGTGAGTTTCATCTCTATCGGGCGCAAAAGTTAGCAGAAAAGCATGGTTTCTATGATACCATCAAGATTTCTGCACCCACCCCTGTCGGGATGTACTATCCTCACTTTTTCCGAGAAATTGCCGCAGTGGTAGCTGCATGGTATCGCTATTAAAAAAGGTCTCCCCATAGGGAGACCTTTTTTAGTTGGTGGTAATCAAAACCACTTGATTCTCATCATCCCAATCCACACGGCATCGGAACGCCTCTGCCACCGCACGGGCAGGCACCAGGGTTCGTCCGTTCACCAATTGAGCCGGAACATCCAAGGTTACCGCCGAACCATTCACGAACAGAAGATTGCTTCCAATGGTCAGACGAACGGTAATATCACCCTTGGTAGAGGTCACAGTTTGGGTAGCATCATCCCAGCCAACCGTTCCGCCCAAGGCCTCGAAGATGGCACGAAGGGGCACCAGGGTTCTGTCATTCTGTATCATAGGCGGTTGATCAAAGGAAACCGGTGAACCGTTGATGGTTACCGTAATTTCCTTCTCTGTAACACTTTCCACCATGGTAGGATCAGGTTCATCTCCAAAGCGGATGCAATTTCCTCTTTTGTAAAAGGTGTAGTTCTTCTCGGTATTTCCCGAAGAGATCTTCAGGGTATGCTTTCCATCCGTCAATCCCGAAAGATTCAGGTTGCAACGGTAGGGTATCTGCGAGGACGCATGGTACCAAACGCCGTCAACATGATAGTTCACCGAAACCTCCGGCTTTTTCTCGAAATACGCCAAAGTATAAACCGGCACAACCCCGTCCTTTGCCACTAAAGTTCCTGCGTTATCCGCCTTTTGGAAAACGTATTCTCCATTGGTTCCGTACTCTTTGATATAGGGGCCGTGTTCCTTAGCCTCGTTGAAAATCTCCACCGCATAGGGATAATCGGAAATATCATAACGCTCCGTCTCGTTGCTACGGTGGTTGTCAAAGTAATTGATCATCTTGATTTGGGGATACTTCATCACCAGATACCACAGCATATTCCGAAGTCGAGGGGTTGCCCACGCCTGATTGTCGTCGCCGAACTGATTGTTGGTGGAAATGCCGCCCTCACTAATCATCACCGGCTTCCGGATGTTATTCTTCTGCAAAAATTCCATGAAGGGCTTGATTTTATTGGTTGCCCAAGCATAGTCTCCCGTCATAAAGTAGACGCTGTCTTTGTAACCGGTGTCCTTGTTGCCGGAGAAATATCTTGTCATGTAATGACTTATACCAACCCAATCCACATATTCATCTCCGGGATAGAAATATTCAAAGGGTCGGTCCAGCGCACCCATATCATTGGGTGACCATACCACCGCAAAATTAGGATATTCGTGAATCATGTTTGCCACATTCCGAAAAACTTCAATATACTTCCCGGGGTCGTTGCCCAGAGCCGAACAGTTCATCTCGTTGGCAAATCGAATATACATGGGCTTGTTGTATTGATTCAGGGTGTCCAAGGTTCTGCGCACCTGATTATAATCCACACTTTCCAGATCATGAATGGTCCAACCTACCAAGGTGGCAACGTTGTCCCGACGAATCATGCTGTTGGCAGGGTAGTATAAATCCGTTTGGTAC
Organism: Ructibacterium sp.; assembly: GCA_045649565.1. Lineage (GTDB taxonomy): Bacteria > Bacillota > Clostridia > Monoglobales > Monoglobaceae > Ructibacterium. The sequence continues at coordinate 87,064 of JAZRQC010000009.1, read as the reverse complement.
ATGTGTTCCACATAGGTGAGATAACTACCCAAAGGTTGGATTTTCTCCGATGTTTCTGCAATGGAACCAAGAAATGTGCCGCCACGAGGTTCCAGTCTTGCACCATAGAAGGGCGCCGTATCCATGGGCGCCTCTGCATATAATTCGAATTCCGATGCCGTAACCATATTGGTTCTTTCCTTTAGCAAGGCTCCCCAATCAGGCTCGGGAAAAGAAAATGCCGAAACCGACAAAACCATGGTGCACACCAAAACAAACGCACAGAACAGACTTATCAAACGTTTCATATTTTATCGCCCTTTCTACATTCCATTGTAATCATTATACTCCATTCACTTCACCTTGTCAACGAAGTACCCTTGGCCTATCCCACATTCATTCCCAAAGTCATGTGATACCTTGTCCATCATAAACAATTCTGCAAAACAAAAAATCCCGTCCTACGACGAGATTTCTTGTGGAGCTGCCCAGCGGATTCGAACCGCCGACCTCTTCCTTACCAAGGAAGTGCTCTGCCTGCTGAGCTAGGGCAGCATATTTACTTTTCTTGAAACAGCCTATTCATATTATCACATTTTCCTTGTCTTGTCAATACAAATTTCAAAAAAAATGAAAAAAAATTCCCGATACCATAAGGTATCGGGAATTAGGAAATCGAAAGAAACTTATTTCAGTTCGATCTGTGCGCCAACCTCTTCCAGCTTGGTCTTCATGTCTTCTGCTTCGTCCTTAGCAACAGCTTCCTTCAGAGTCTTGGGAGCGCCGTCAACCAGAGCCTTTGCTTCAGCCAGACCCAGACCGGTGATCTCTCTTACAACCTTGATTACCTTGATCTTCTGAGCACCAGCGTTAGCCAGAACTACGTCAAACTCGCTCTTCTCTTCAGCAGCACCGCCAGCTGCACCTGCAGCACCTGCAACCATAACGGGAGCAGCAGCGGATACACCGAACTCTTCTTCTAAAGCCTTTACCAGATCATTTACTTCCAGTAAGGTCAGTTCTTTGATTTCATCAAGAATTTTTGTTACATCAGCCATTTTATTATCCTCCATTTAAAATTATTTTTGGTTTTTATTGTAACAGTTCTGTCGTTCCTTTGTTGTCTGCTGTCAGACAGAGTGATTACTCTGCATCAGCGGGAGCCTCTTCAGCAGGAGCCGCTTCCTCAACGGGAGCAGTCTCTTCTGCAGGAGCCTCAGCGGGAGCTTCCTCTACTGCGGGAGCTTCTTCAGCAGGAGCTGCTTCCTCAGCGGGAGCTTCTTCTGCCTTTGCCTGGCCGGGAACGGCCTCATTGTCAACAATAGCCTGCAGGGTACGAACCAAAGCACCGATGGGGGACTGCAAAGAGCCCATCATCTTTGCGATCAGTTCTTCCTTGCCGGGGATTGATGCATAGGTCTTAACCTCATCCAAAGAGATAACCTGTCCGTTTACGAAACCGCCCTTGATTTCCAGAGCTTCGTTTTCCTTCGCAAACTCAACCAGAATCTTTGCGGGAGCAACCACGTCATCAGTGCTGGTAGCAACTGCGGTGGGGCCCTTCAGTGCTGCATCAAGACCCTCAAGACCTGCTGCATTTGCAGCAAAGCGGGTCAGATTGTTCTTCAGAACGGTGTACTCAATACCTGCTTCTCTCAGTTTTACACGAAGAGCGGTATCCTGCTCAACGGTAAGACCTCTGTAGTCGGCCAAAACACCTGCCTGGGCATTCTGGAATCTTTCTGTAAGCTGTGCAACAATCGCCTTTTTGCTTTCTAAAACTTTTTCGCTTGGCAATGTACATCCTCCTTTCTGTTTTTTCATTCCGCACAAGTCAGAGACTTCGCGCAAGAAGAAATCCCTCGCAGAACTGCGAGGGACAGAATACACAAATACGTAGCGTATCGTCATCCTCGGCAGGATTTACGGTTTTCACCACCTGCTGTCTGCGGAATGTTTATAGCTTTTTTTATTTTTTGTAACGTTAGTGGATTAACCTTCAATCTTGTTGGGATTGAGCTTAATACCGGGGCCCATGGTGGATGCTACGGTTACAGACCGCAGATACTGACCCTTTGCAGCAGCAGGCTTAGCCTTGATGATAGCGCCCATGAGAGCGTTAAAGTTTGCAGCCAGTTTCTCGCCACCGAAAGATGCCTTACCAATGGGACAGTGAATGATGTTGCTCTTGTCCAGACGGTACTCAATCTTACCGGACTTGATCTCCTCGATTGCTTTCGCAACGTCAGGAGTAACGGTACCTGCCTTGGGGTTAGGCATTAAACCCTTAGGACCTAAGATTCTACCGATACGACCTACAACACCCATCATGTCAGGGGTTGCAACTACAACATCAAAATCGAACCAGTTCTCGGACTGGATCTTCTGAGCCAGCTCCTCAGCACCAACATAGTCAGCACCGGCAGCCTTTGCTTCGTCAGCTTTACCTTCTCTGGCAAATACCAGAACACGAACCGTCTTACCGGTTCCGTTGGGCAGTACAACCGCACCACGAACCTGCTGGTCCGCATGACGGGAGTCAACACCGAGCTTTACGTGAAGTTCAACGGTTTCGTCAAACTTAGCGGTTGCAGTCTTGCATACCAGGTCCAAAGCTTCAGCGGTATCGTATAACTTACCCTTTTCAATCAGCTTTACGCTGTCTTGATACTTTTTACCTTTCAATGTTACTTCCTCCTATGGTGGTTCTACAGAACGTCAATACGTTCCTCCCACTATTTTCAAATACTTTGTAGCCGATGGATTACTCCTCAACGGTAATACCCATGGAACGAGCGGTACCCGCAATCATGGACATAGCAGCTTCCAGAGAACCTGCGTTCAGGTCGGGCATCTTCTGCTCAGCAATTGCCTGCAGGTCAGCCTTGGAAAGCTGTGCAACCTTGGTCTTGTTGGGAACGCCGGATCCACTCTGGATCTTACAAGCCTTCTTAATCAAAACAGGTGCAGGGGGAGTCTTGGTTACAAAGGTGAAGGATCTGTCCTGATATACGGTAATAACAACCGGGATGATCAGACCTGCATCCTTCTGTGTCTTTTCATTAAACTGCTTGGTGAAATCCATAATGTTAACACCGTGCTGACCCAAAGCGGGACCAACGGGGGGTGCAGGAGTTGCCTTACCTGCGGGGATTTGCAGCTTAATGTACCCTGTGATTTTCTGTGCCATTTCAATACACCTCCTTGTTTCACAAACGTGGTATTATCGGGAGCAATCACATGTTGCATCCCTCCCACAGACCAATGGCTTGCGCCATCGGAATATAAAAACGGAATCATCCGTGTGGGTAACAATGTTGCGATTATACCAAAGCTTCTATCTGGTTGAATTCCAGCTCCACGTCGGTATCTCTGCCGAACATGGAAACCTTGGCACGAATCTTCTTTTTGTCCATCTGGATTTCGGTAATCACGCCGACAAATCCCTCCAAGGGGCCGTACTTGACCCGGATGTTGTCGCCGGCAGCGAAGTCCAGCTCGATGGTTGTGCGCTCTAAGCCCATGCTCTCAACCTCTGCCTCGGTAAGGGGCACAGGACTGGAACCGGGGCCAACGAAACCGGTAACACCACGAGTGTTACGAACTACGTACCAGCTCTCGTCGGTCATAACCATCTTAACCATAACGTAGCCGGGGTAGACTTTCCGCTCAACCACCTTTTTTTGGTTATCTTTCATTTCGATAACCTCTTCCATAGGAACCCGGATTTCCTGAATAATATCAGTCATATTCCGATTCTCTATCGTTTTCTGAATGTCAGTCATCACCTTGTTCTCATAGCCTGAATAGGTGTGGGCGACATACCATTTTGCGTTTGCCATAATACTTGGGAACGAATCCCTTCCCTCCTATTACTAATTATCGGTTAACAAAGAGCTGCATGCCCCAACCAAAGAGCATATCCAGACCCCAGATAACCACGCCAATGACCAGAACATAGATAATAACAATCAAAGTATTCTGCTTAATCTTTGCAAAAGTAGGCCATACAACCTTCTTGAGTTCGGACTTTACTTCCTTGAAGAAGTTTCCAATCTTAGCAAAGACATTCGGCTTTTTCTGTTCCATTTTCTACAACTCCTTTTCTACAGGAACTTTCCCTGCGGATTCTTACTTGGTTTCCTTATGCAGGGTGTGCTTCCGGCAGAATTTGCAGTACTTGTTCATTTCCAGTCTGTCAGGACAATTCTGCTTATTCTTGGTAGTATCGTAATTTCTCTGCTTGCATTCGGAGCACGCTAAAGTGATTTTGGTTTGCATCTTTTTCACCTCGTCCATCTAATTTCAAAAGACCGGAAAAGTCCAAATCTTTTGTTCACACAAATAAAACCTCTTTCGAGAGGTAAAAGTAGTTTATCACAATTTGCAAGGTTTGTCAATCTTTTTTTCAGAAAAAACGTAATTTTTTTCGCATCCACAAGATATGGCGGTGGAGTGGTCTCCAAGACACAAGACCCACGGATTCATCTTTCCGTTCCTGATTGCATATATATAAGGAAAGAACTCATTAATCTTTAAGGAGGAGACCCATGAAACAAGGTTTTTCACTTGCATTTGTCTATATCGGTCTGGTGATTGGCGCAGGCTTTGCATCGGGACGGGAGATTATGGAATACTTCAACATCCCATCGGGCACCGACCACAGCGGTATTGTCCTTGCCACCTTTTTGTTGGTTCTGATCTGCTACCTGATTCTTCGTCGAGCCTATCTTAGCAACCTGAATACCTGTCACGACTACCTGAAGGCGGTGGCGGGCAGGTTCGCCGGCGGAGTGAAGTGGTTTCTCTTTCTTTACCTCTTTTGCGGATTCTTCACCATGCTCTCCGGCTGTGGCGCCCTCCTTTCCCAGAGTTATATGCTCCCCTCCTTTGTGGGGGTCTTTCTTCTCGCCCTCGTCTGCTTTTTCATTCTGACCTTTGACCTGAAAGGAATCATTGCCGCCAATGTGATTCTGGTACCATGTATGATTTTCGGCATCTTCTATATCTGCCTTTCTGCGGCACTCTTCGGCACCACCCAAGTTTTTGCCAATCACGGTCTCACCAAGGGCATTCTCACCTCCGCCCTTTGTTATGTGAGCTACAACACCGTGTCCGCCCCCTCGGTTCTGGTTCCATTGGGGCAAGGAATTACCCCCAAAGGCATCAAGACCGCCTCTTTGGCAGGTGGATTTTTTCTGGGCATTTTAATCCTTATGATTTGGGCAAGCCAAAACCTCTTTTTAGATGCCTTATGGGAAAGCGAAATTCCCATGCTGAAACTTGCCGCCATAGCGGGACAAACCGAAAAAACGGTCTATACCGCCGTGCTTCTGATGTCCATTCTTACCACCGCCCTCTCTCAAGGCTTTGGGATTTTGCAGAACTTCCCTCAGACCTCCACCAAAAAGCGGATGCGGTGTGCCGGTGCCCTTTGCCTGATTGCCCTACCCTTTGCCATGGTGGATTTTTCGGTTTTGGTACGATACCTCTACGGATTTTTCGGCCTGGTGGGAATGGCATGGATGGTCTGGATTTTCGTGGAGTATTGGTGGCATAAGAGAAAACAGTAGAATACATTATAACTGCCATACCAAAAAAATAAAACACTTCCCATAAGCGTTTTACTGACAAAAGTGAACAGTTATTCACATTATGTAATCATTTGTGTACATTATGCACATATTACGAAACATTTTGTAACGTTTTGTTTAATTTTTATATTGAACAATGTACAAAAATTTGGTATAATACGTATAGAAAAAATAAAAGTGTGGAAGCCCAAGATGGTTGCCACGATACGAACAAACTACACATTTAGAGGTTAAACCTCAATTCGTGAGCCTATCTGTTTGCGGCAGATGGCTCACTTTTCTTTTCTATTGGATTTATAATATGTATAAACAGCAAAGGCAAAGCCAATGATACTACACACACTCCCAATAAGAGTCAAAGTTTCCATGTATCAACCCCCTTTAAGACAACCTCTGCCTTGCGAGAACGATACATTCACCTATCCTTCCTGTTCTCACAGGCAGGTAGGCAACCATCTTTTTTAACCATCAACCATCTACAAAACTCGACAAAAACTCGACTGTTCGACGGTGGACATCCACAATAAGCATTCTACCACAAATGGCGAAATATGTCAATTGTACACATTGACACAAAAAAAGACTACCCTTTGAGAGTAGTCTTAATCTTCTTCAATATCGATGATTTTCGATGCCTTGATTCCCAATGCTTTTGCAATGGTAAAGAGAGATTTTACCGATGGACAATATGGGAGATTAGGACTTTCCAACTGACTGATGTAGGAAAGCGTTAATCCGGTACGTTCCGCAAGCTCCGCTTGTGTCATTCCGGATTTTCTCCGGTAATATCCGATTTTGATTCCGATATCCAATAAGATACCCTTATATTCGTTCTCGTTAATCATGTACTTCAATCCTATCATAATATGATTCCTTTTTCTTATTATATCCTATTGACAACCCCATTAAAACATGATATGCTTGAATAAAAACTCACTATTGGTGAGTAAATAAATGATAGGAGTGATTAAAATGAAAAAAATCCTTTCTTTTATGTTGGCATCAGCTATGACCTTTTCCGCCATGAGCGTTGGTGCAACGGAGCTGACGAAAGAACAACAGAAAGACCTCTATTCCTACAAAATTATGGTTGGCGACGAAGACGGAAATCTGAGATTAACAGACCCCATAACACGTGCGGAAGCCGTGAAAATGGTTTGCTGTCTGGGAAATATTACCGTTACCGCTGAGGACAATCATCTTCACGACAAATATTTTAACGATATTCCTCAAGACCACTGGGCAATCGAATCTATCAACAATGCCAAAACCGTCGATTTGATCGACGGTGACCAAGATGGCAATTTCCATCCCGAAGATACCATTACCTATCCCGAAATTATTAAAATGGTAGTTTCCGTTCTGGGCTATAGCCCTATGGCAGAAACCATGGGCGGCTATCCCAACGGTTATATCATAACTGCGACACGGTTGGGATTAACGGAATCATTTACCGTTAGCAACGATGATTCTGTATCAAGAAATGAGGTTGCCCTTCTGATAACCAAAGCATTGGATATTCCAATTATGCAACAATCCTTATCGAGCGAAGACGAAGAATATCAAATCATGAATGGAGAAGGCGGAACAGAGCTTATCACCCGTCGTTCCTTGCTCAATCAAGCAAAATAATAGTTTTTAGAAATTACTTTCAAAGGGCGGCGTTATCCCGCCCTTTTTGTATTGACTTATTACCCCCTATCATTTTCTCTGTTCCGCCTTTGGAATCCATCCATGCTTTCCCTACGCAATGAACATCGGCATATCTTTCTTTGTAACAAAAGTGTAAGAAAAGAACCACTATCTTCCTTTGACATTGAAAATCCGTTATGTTATCATTTTAAAAAAGAACACTTTCAGAAAGGCGGATTTGATATGAAAAAGAGATTACTTTCCCTTGCAATCGTCGGAGCAATGCTCGGTTCCTTGTTGGCGGTTCCTGCTATTGCAAAGGAATTCCCCGACTCTGCTGAACATTGGGCAGAAGAAGCCATTAACGTATGGAGTGACCGTGGTGTGGTGAACGGTGACGATGCCGGAAACTTTCGCCCCGGCGACCCCATCACCCGTGCGGAAACTGCCAAGTTGATGGACAACCTGATCGGCTTCCAGAAAACCTCCAACAAGGTGTTTTCTGACGTGACCAACGATGCATGGTATGCATCCTCTGTAAACAAACTTTATGCGGCAGAGGTTCTTACCGGCTACGAAGACGGTACCATCCGTCCCGGCAACAGCATCTCCCGTCAGGAGGCCGCTGTTATCATTGGCCGTGCCTTTGCCCTTGATACCAAAAAGATAGATACCGGCATTCTGAGTCAATTTGCCGACAACGACCAGATTCAGGATTGGGCAAAACCGGTGGTTGCATTCATGGCAACCAAAGGCTTTATCCAGGGTAGCGACGGCATGTTCCGTCCCGGTGACCCCATTACCCGTGCCGAAATCGTAACCATCTTGAATAACATGGTTGGCATCTATGCCGACGGAAGCCAGAACACCTACACCGGTGACTATGGCGATAAGATAGCCATTGTTAAGGCTCCCACCATCTTCAATGGCGTTACCTTGGGCGGTGCCGTAGTTTGCGGAACCACCAAAGGAAAGGTCAACTTCAACAGCGGCAGTAAGGTAAACGGTTGCATCTGCAACTGGGCACCCAACGCCTCTGTCAGCACCGCAGGTGCAACCGTTGCATCCACCGCTAATCGTGGTGGCGGTTCCATCTCTGCAGGCGCCAATGTAAACGTGGGCTATACCGGTGGTTCAGCCGGCGGTGGCGGCTCCGTGGGCGGTGGCTCCGTGGGCGGCGGAAATTCCTCCGGCACCGTTTCTTCTCAGCACACCGTAACCTTCCTGGCAAATGGCGGTACCTGGACAGGTGGCGCAACACAGAACGTGGTTACCTATACCGTAGGTAACAGTTACGCTCTCCGTCTCCCCCTCAACCCTACTCGCAGCGGATATATCTTTGAGGGCTGGTACACCGATCTGGCAGCTGCCAACACCTTGAATCCTTCTCGCAAGTTGGTAACCACCGACTTGGTAACCGGCAGCAGTTACACCGTTCTTTATGCCGGCTGGAAAGTTCCCTCCGGCCTGTACGGAACAGTTGATGCGGCCGTAGGTGATAACGTAGCAGATCGTGGCAAGTCCGCAACCGAACTGATGGACAATGTGACCCTTGAGACAACCTCCTCTGCAGACGTTTATCAGGCAAAGGGTGGTCTTCGTTATCTGGAAGAATACCCCTTGGGTCCCAACATGCTTGACCCCGTGGGCAACTACCTTGCCCTGACCTATACTCTGCCCGATAACTTAAAGGCACCCCACGAAGTAACCATTACCTCCAAGTTCAGCGATGGTTCTTCTGCGGCATCCTACGGTAACTTCTCCGCAGGAAGCCCCACCTACACCAGAGTCTTTAAGATTGAAGCAGCAGACCTTGCGAAAGACATTATCTTTACCGTAGATCTTGACGGAAGCGGCCTGAACATCGGCACCATTACCGTAGATCTCGCTTCCTTGATTCGGTACCAGTTTGTTACCGTATCCACACCGGAAGCCTTTGCCGCAGCAGCAATCAACCCTGCCGCAGAGAAGATTACCGTGGATGCTCCCCTCACCTTGGCATCGGGAACTTATGGTTCTGCCACCGGCAAGAAAACCGTCATCATGAACCATCCCGTTACCCTTGCAAAGGATAGTGTCATCAACCTGCAATCCATGGACATTACCATAGCCGACCAGGTTCCCGTACTCTTCCTGAACGCTACCGAACTTCCTGCAGAGGAAGAAACTCCCGCTCCCATAGACGAGACAGACCCTACTGACGAGCCCACCGGTGAACCTACGGATGAGCCTACAGATGAACCTACCGGCGAGCCTACGGATGGACCTACGGACTCCACTCCTGTTCCCACCAAGGTAACCGGTTTGATGCTGAGCAACATCTCCATCAAGGGTGCCGGTGCAATTTTGGATACGCTGTTGGTAAAGGAACTGGTCATCAAGAATCTGTCCATGACCTATCTGGGCGACAGTACCGCAACCGCCATTTCCCTGAGTGCATCTGCAGAAGGAGACAAGGTTTCCATCACCCAAACCACTTGGAATGGTTATGACGTTGCTTTGGCTGTAACCGATGATACCTGGCTTGACGGTGTAAGCATCAAGAACAACTTGTTCCTGAACAACACCACCGACATTAAGTTGGGTGTTGCCACAGCCATTCCCAATATTTCGTACAACTACTTTGACCAAGAGCCTGTGCTCCTTGGCACCGAGGGCGCCATCACCAACTACCTGAGCCCCCTCTATGCAGATGAAACCATGAAGGATTCCGCTCTTACCGAGAATCTTCACGATGCCTTCTTGATGAACGGTGATGAATATCTTGGTAAACTCTCTGAGCTTACCGAGGTTGCGGTTACCTTCGAGACAGAGGACGCTGTGTTAGAACTGACCTTGGTTCCCACCGACCTGCGGAACACCAACGGAACCATCAATCAGACATCCGCACTCTCCATTACTCTCGGCAAGGCGGATCTGCCCAAGGAACTCACCATTACCATTGGTGGCGGTATGGCAAAAACCATTACCGTGACAGAGGCAACGGTTAACGATTAATTTTCCAAAAGAGACTGCATTACTGCGGTCTCTTTTTTTGTTTTATCTCACTTTTTCTACCCTGAATAAAACATTTTCTGTATAGAAAACAACAATCAGATTACAAAACCATAAAAATCCCGATTTTCCTTGATTTTATAAGGAAAAAAACAGGAAAAACCATTGACAAAAAATGGCTGCCCCGATATAATAAAAGGTAAAATATTATAACTATACTTTTAAGGAGTGATTCTATATGCGAAAAAACGGAATTGGTGTTATTTATGAATTAAAAAAAGCCCTGGACCTTGGTGCCGGTCCCCTGGTGGAATTGGGACTTGATTGTGTTCAGCTCCGGTGCTTTGAGCCGGATCTCTTAACCAAAGAGAATGCGGAAAAAGTAAAGAAGATTATGGACGATGCAGGCATCCGGATTTCCTCTTTCTGGGCAGGTTGGACCGGCCCCATCTTCTGGAGCTTCTGGGAAGGTCCCTCCACTTTGGGCTTGGTTCCCGAGGCGTATCGGGCACAGCGCCTGATTGAGCTGAAAAAAGGTGTTGACTTTGCATCCTGGATGGGTGTAAAGAACGTGGCAACCCATGTGGGCTACATTCCCGAGAATCCTGCTTGCACCGAAACCAAATCCCTCTATTCAGCACTGCTGTATTTGGTAAAATACTGTGCATCCAAGGACATCAGCTTTAACTTTGAAACCGGTCAGGAAACCCCCGTTACCCTCATGCGGATGATTACCGACCTGAATGATCCGGAGCATGTTGGTATTAACTTAGACCCCGCAAACCTGATTATCTACGGTAAAGGTAATCCGGTGGATGCTTTGGGTATCTTTGAAGGCTACATCAAGGGCGTTCACGTAAAGGATGCCAACTACACCAAGGACTTCCATCGTCTGGGTATTGAGCAGGTTGTGGGCGAGGGTCAGGTAAACTACCCCGTATTCATGCCCAAACTCTTGAAGCAGTATGATGGCGATTTGTACATCGAGCGTGAGATTTCCGGCGATCAGCAGATTATCGACATCAAGAAGACCATTGTTTACCTGAAGGAATTCTTGAACGCCGCAGAATAAGGAGGACATCACCATGAAATACGGTACTTTTTATCAGCAAATTACCGGAGCGGTGAAAACCGGTCAGGTTGAAAGCGTAGAAAAGGCATTTGAGGAATTTAAAAGCTTAGGTCTTTCCTATGTGGACATTGATTCCGGTGTTGCTCAACCCGATATGCCGGTCAAGGAGCTTTATCAGCACCTGAAAGCCAACGATATTTATGTTGGTTCCGTTTTCTGTTGGCATCGGTTCCCCCACCAGAACGAAAACTTTATGGCGGAGATGAGGGAATACACCAAGAAGCAGCTGGACTTCATTGCGGAATTGGATTCTAAGATTTATATGCCGGTTCCCTTTGTGGGCGGTGTTCACGAAACCCCTGAGGCACGGAAAGAGTGTCAAAAGAAGATTATTGAATACTTAAACGATATCGTGGAGCAATCCAAGGCATACGGTATTCAGACAGTTTTGGAGAACTACTCCGCTACCTCCTGTCCTTTTGCTTATGTACAGGATATTGACGACATTCTCTCTCAGGTTCCTGATCTTCATTATGTACTGGATTGCGGTAACTTCTGGTTCAGCAATTCCGACGTTTTGGAGGCGGCACGGAAGTTTGCTCACATCACCGACCATGTTCACCTGAAGGACTTGGCGCCCAATCCCGACGGCGTTATCAAGGTAGAGGGCAACAACGCCGACAGCGTTGCCATCGGTGCCGGCATCATTCCCTTTGAGGAGATTTTTGACATCCTGAAAGGTGCAAACTACAAGGGTGGCATCACCATCGAGATTAACTCTTCCAAAAACACCTACCAGGAGACCATTCAATCCCTCAACTACTTGAATCAGGTACTATAATCACAACAGGAGGATACATCATGGAATTTGGAACCTTTTTACGGCAGGTAGACGAAGTAGTTGCCGCCGGAGATGCGAAGACCTTAGCCGAGGCATTTGATACATACAAAAAATTAGGTCTTTCCTATGTAGATGTGGACTCGGAAGAAATGACCGCAAAAGGAAAGCCTGCCAAGGAACTCTTTGCAGAACTGCAGGAATCCGGAATCCGGGTTGGTTCGGTCTTTTGCTGGAAACCCTTTCCCCACGAGAGTGAAAGCGTTCTCGCAGAATGGAAAGAATACACCAAAGCACAACTGGAGTACACCGCAAACCTTGACTGCAGCATCTTTATGCCGGTTCCCTTTGTAGGAACCCTGCATCCCACTCTTGACGCAAGAGAGGAATGCAGGAAAAAGGTGATTGCCTATGTGAACGATGTCGTGGAACTGGCAAAGCCTTACGGAATTCAGGTGGTAATGGAAAACTACTCCACCACTTGTTGCCCCTATGCCACCACAGAAGATATTGGCATACTTCTAAAAGAACTCCCCGGCATCAACTACGTTTTAGACTGCGGAAACTTCTGGTTCAATGGTTCCAACGTGGTTGAAGCGGCAGAGAAGTATATGGACAGAGTTGCCCACGTGCACCTGAAAGATATTGTCACCAATCCTCAGGGCGCATTGCAGATTGATGGCAGAGCGGGAGACTGTGTGGAGATTGGCGGGGGAGAAATTCCCTTTGACAAGATTTTTGCACTCCTGAAACAACATGGCTATGACAAAACCATGACCATTGAAATCAATGATGCACCCCAAATGTTCGAAAAAACAAAAGCCTCTTTGGAATTCTTACAAGAGGCATGGAAATAAGAAAGGTGGAAAACCCAATGAAAATTATTGACAAGTTTATTGACAAACAGGACAATCCGGTAAGTTCTCCCCCTGTTACCTTGGCATTTTTTGGTGACAGCGTAACGCAGGGTTGTTTCGAGCTCTACCACACCGCAGAGCGTGCTTTTGAGACCGAGTTCCGGGTGAACGAAGGCTACCATGTAAAGCTCCGGAATATGCTGGAGATGTGCTATCCCTCGGTTCCCGTCAATATGATTCACGCAGGCATCAGCGGCGGTAGCACCGGTGCCGGAGTGGAAAGACTGGAACGGGACGTTCTTAAGTATCACCCCGACCTGACTGTGGTTTGCTTTGGTCTTAACGACTGCTGCGGCGGCCCGGGCAATCTGGAAAATTACAAGAACAATCTTCGGATTATCTTCGAAGGCCTGAAGAAGATTGACAGTGAAATCATCTTTATGACCCCCAACCATCTGGCAAACGAAGCCACCTGGGAAGAACCCAGTGCATACTTCCGGGAAGTGTACGCCGGTATTGCTCACCACCACGATGATTTGTACCTCTTTATCGAGGGTGCTAAGGAAGTTTGCGCCGAGATGGACGTTCCTGTCTGCGACTGCTTCCACAAATGGGATGTTTTAAAGCAGAACAAGGTGAACTTTATCCGTCTTCTCTCCAACTTTGTCAACCATCCCACCCATGATATGCATTGGTTGTTCGCGTGGTCATTGTTTGAAATGATTCATGGAATGTAAATAATAAAATTTTTCTATATAGAAAGGTGGAAAAAACAATGAAAACTATTAAAGACAAACAGTTACTGGTAGGTGCAGACTTTGCAGGCTATCCCTTAAAAGAGGCAGTTTGTGAATATCTGCGCGAAAAGGGTTGGACCATCACCGACGTTGGTGTAAAGGCTGACTCCGATCCCGACGATACCGATTTGATGTTCCACAGAGTTGGTCTTCGTATCGGTTCCATGATCTCCGAGGGCGAATTTGAGCGTGCTCTGGCATTCTGCGGTACCGGTATGGGTATCCATATTGCCGCAAGCAAGTGCCCCAAGGTTCATGCCGGCGTTGTTGAGAGCGTTCCTGCTGCTCTGCGTGCTATCACCGGTAACGGCGTTAACGTACTGGCTATGGGTGCTTTCTACGTTGCTCCCAAGATGGGTTGCGACATTGCAGACGCTTACCTGAACGCAGACTTAGGTTCCGGTTACGAGTGGTGGAAGAACTTCTACGAATTCCACAAGCTCTCCATGGACGAATTGGATGCTTTTGACTACGAAGAATACAGGAAGAACGGCTTCAAGGTAAACAAGTTGGGTGACTACCCCTTAAAATTAGAGAACAAGCCCGACGATATTGACTAATTAACATCTTTTTGGAGTGAGGAGAATACCTATGAATCAAGGAAAATGGATTTGGCGTGGTGGCGAATACACCGTCAATGAGTACGTAGATTTTCTGCGGGAGTTCACCGTGGATTCTGTGGATGCCGATGCAGAAATCAAAATCAGTATCGACACCGAGTATGCACTTTGGCTGAACGGCACCCTGCTGGGTTGCTGTCAGTATGTCGACTATCCCGACACCAAGGTGTACGACACCTACAAAATCGGTCACCTGTTAAAGCCGGGGAAGAACGAACTTCTCATAGGCGGCTATTTTCAGGGAAAGGAAACCACCCAGTATCCGGGCGGAATTCCGGGACTTTGGTTCTCTTTGACCTGCGGCGACCAATCTGTTTTCAGCGATGAAGATGTTCTTTGCCGTCTTTCCGCCAAGTACGAAAACGGAGAGCGGGAACTGATTACCTCGGAATTGGGATTCACCTTCGCATATGATGCAAGATGTCAGGATGCTCCCTGGCAGAACGCGGCAGAGGTGGGAAGAGACACCACCCTGTCCCCCCGTCCCATTGAGCAGGTAGAACTGACCGGCTTTGTCCCCGGCAGACTGATCAATCAGGGATACTTCAAACGGAACATGTGGGAGGGATCGGTAGCCCAGCAAATGGTTAAGGACTACCGTTCCTTCCGCCGCACTGCAGGTCCGGAGAGAATTTTTGACGGGAAAGATTTCCCCATTAACATCACCGCACCTACCGAGGGCGACGGCATCTACATGATCTTTGATCTGGAAAAAGAGCGTACCGGCTATCTCACCTTTGACCTTGATGCAAAGGGCGGAGAGGTTCTGGAAATCGCCTATGGCGAGCATTTGGAGGATATGCAGGTTCGTTCCTTTATTGTGAACCGTCATTTTGCAGTTTCTTATACCTGTACCCAAGGCGAGCAGACCTTTACCCATTGGTTCAAGCGTCTGGGCGGTCGGTATCTTCAGGTACACGTTCGTAATGTGAACAGCCTCTCCCTTAAGAGAATCGGTCTGATTCACGCAGACTATCCTTTCAACTACGATGCAGGTCAGTTCACTTGCGAAAACGACCTGCACAACAAAATCTTTGAGGTGGCAAAGCACACCTTAAACCTTTGCTGTCACGAGCACTACGAGGACAGCGTATGGAGAGAACAGGGACTTTGGGGATTGGATTCCCGATTCCAGATGCTCTCCACCTACTATGCCTTTGGCAACTATGAATTCCCCCGTTCCAACCTTGACCTGTTGGGACAAAAACCCTTAGGGAACGGACAGATTCGGATGTGCGGCCCCTACGGTGGACCCGAAACCATCCCCACCTTTAACCTTTGGTGGGCGGTGGCAATGGCAGAATATGCCCGCTTCAGCGGAGATTTGACTTTGGCCGAAGAACATTGGGACACCCTGATGGATATGCTCAAAACCAACGTAAGTTGGGAGAAGAACGGCCTTATCAGTCCTCCCAAAGTTCCCAAGTGGTGGCACCTTTACGAATGGACCGAGGGTCACGGCGGTGCACCCCACACCCTCCAGCAACAGATGGAATCCCACTATGGTGAGGATGGCTTCTATGTCGGCCTTTACCACCTGATGTTCTGGATTACCATGAACCATATTTTAGAACTTGCCGAGAAACTCGGCAAGACCGATGTCATTGAAAACTATCAACCTTTGGTTGCGAAATATGCCGATGCCTATGTGGACCATTTCTGGGACGAGGACGCCGAGAACTTCTATGTCTACGATAACCACGGCGAGAAGATTCACTATGGCGAAATCTCTCCTGCTCTGGCACTTTGGTCGGGCATCTGTAAAGACGAGAGAATCAACGCGATTCTCTATCGAAAATTACTGAACAAGGAATACCCCATTCCCACCATGCTCAGCAACTCTTGTTTCAAGTACGAAGCCTTGATTCGTTACAACCCCGCTTGCTCCGCGGAAGTATTCCGCCAGATTGGAGAGCGTTGGGGCGTAATGTTAAAGAAGGGCGCTACCTCTTTCTGGGAGGTGGACGGCGGTGCCGAAGCCTTCTCGGAAGCAGGAAGCCTCTGTCACGGCTGGGCAAGTGTTCCCATTTACCTTTACCTCCGCTACGGTGCAGGTATTCAGCCTGACGGCAAGGTAGAAACCTTCGGAAAACCCTTCCTTAAGGTAAATGCAACTGCAGTTCTGCAGGGAAACAATATTACAGTAGAGAAATAATCTAGGAGGTACTCTTTATGAGCGAAGCAAAATGGATTTGGTGGGGCGGCGAAAAAGACGTCAACCAATATGTGGATTTTAAAAAGGTATTTACCACAGACTCTGTAGATAAAGATGCCACCATCAAGATTTCGGTGGACTCAGAATATGCTCTCTTCTTAAACGGTGAGATTCTTGGCTGTTGCCAGTACGATGACTATCCCGATGCCAAGGTTTTTGACACCTATGAAATCGGCACCCTCCTGAAAGAGGGCGAAAACGAAATTGTGGTACACGCCTACTATCAGGGATGCGAGAGCTTTCAGTATGCCATCGGCACGCCGGGACTTTGGTTCTCCCTGACCAATGGCACACAATCTGTGTTCAGCAACGAGTCGGTACTCTGTCGGCTTTCCGCACAGTATCAAAATGGTGAGATTTACAAGATCACCAATCAGGTGGCTTATGGTTTCCATCACGATGCTTCCAAGGAAAACAACCCCTGGGAAAATACGGTGGAATCTCCCATTCAGACCACCTTATCTCCCAGACCCATTGAGAGAACTACCCTGGCAGAGCCCACCTGGGGCAAGCGGATTTCCCAGGGATACTTTATTCGGAAACTCACCGAAGGCACAGTTGCCCAACAGATGAAGTCGGACTTTTTGTCCTTCCGCAGAAACTCCGGCGCAGAAATGCCTTTCGGTAGCCCCGAGTACCCCTATACCGCCAAGGATACCGAAGGCGACGGCGCCTATATGCTCTTTGACTTAGAGCAGGAAATGGCAGGTCTTCTGACCTTAAAACTGACCGCCAAGGCAGGTGCTGTGGTTGAAATTGCCTATGGTGAACATCTGGATGATCTGCGGGTTCGTTCCTACATCGGCGGACGGAACTACGCCGTTTCCTACATCTGTAAGGATGGGGAGCAGACCTTTACCCATTGGTTCAAGCGTCTTGCCGGTCGGTATTTGGAACTTCGCATCCGGAACTTTGGGGAAATGACCATTCACGGGGTAGGTCTTATCAGCACCGATTATCCCCTAAACGATACCGCAAGTGAGTTCATCACTCCTGACTCCTTGCATAACAAGATTTTTGAAATCAGCAAACGGACTGCGAAACTCTGTATGCACGAGCATTACGAGGATTGCCCCGGCAGAGAGCAAGCCATCTATGGCGGTGACTCCCGCTTCCAGATGCTTGCCACCTACTACGGCTTTGGGGACTATAAATTCCCCCGGGCGTCCCTTGACCTTTTGGCACAACATCCCCTTGGCAATGGTCAGGTGCGGATGGTAGCTCCCACCGACACCAAAATGGTAATCCCCTCTTTCTCCCTTTGGTGGATTCTTGCCATGAAGGAATATGCCCAGTACAGCAAAGACCTGACTTTGGCAGAAGAGCATTGGGATTTGTTGATGGAGATGCTCACCACCAACTTAAGTTGGGAAAAAGACGGCATCATTACCCCTCCCAATGTGGACGGCTTCTGGCAGTTCTATGAATGGACTCCGGGCCATCATCCCAGAGTTAACACCGAGTATGTAGGCGACCTCTATGACGAGGCTGACTTCCATGCAGGTATCTACCATCTGGTATTCTGGAACGCCATGAAAAATCTTTTGGAACTGGCAAAGATGCTGGGAAAAACCGACCTTGCAGAAGAATATGCTCCCACCATGGAGCGGTTGGCAAAGAACTACAGCGACCGCTTCTGGAGTGAAGAAGATCAGGCATTTGCCGCTTACGAAAAAGCCGGCAAGCTCTTCCAGATTGGCGAGTATTCTCAGATTTTCGTTCTCTACTCCGGTATCTGTCAGGACGAGAGAATCAAGGATATCCTCTTTGAGAAACTTCTCCGCAATGAATACCCTGTTCCGGCAATGCTGAGCGTTGCTTCCTTAAAATACGAGGCACTTTTGTGGCACAAGCCGGAATGTGCCAAGGAAGTATTCCGCCAGATTGGGGAACGTTGGGGTGCAATGCTTCAAAAGGGCGCTACCTCCTTCTGGGAAACCGACGACGGTGCCGAGGACTTTGCTCAGGGCGGAAGTTGTTGTCACGGTTGGGCAAGTATTCCCATCTACCTCTATATGAGATACGTGGCAGGCATCAAGCCGGACGGTACTTTGGATCAGAGATGGAATGTTGTGGACAACTTCTCTGCCAAGGTTACCTTGCACGGCAAGGAAGTTAAGGTAGAAAAATAACACAATCACAAAAAAGCGTAGGAATATCTAATTTCCTACGCTTTTTCATGATTTTTTATCCTTGCCCAATTGCGCTTGGGTGAGCGAGCGCCTCCTCGCGCCCTTCGGACACACCGCCTTTTACTATACATCTTTTGAAATCACTTCATCCAGGCGTTTCTCACAAAATTCAAGAAACTCACACCAAATACCTCGATCAATAAATCGGTTTTCACCTGTTTTCAAAAGGACTTCACCTTTAACAAGCGTATCGTTATTCCAAACATGATTACCAATAAAAACATCTACTTTTTCATTTTGTAGTCTGTGTAATGAATTGCGATAATCTTCTCTGCAACCATCATAGTCAAAATGCCCTTGTACCATGGTGTTTGCTCCCGCTCCGCCAAACATGCCCACACGGTAAGTTTCCCCATTATCTTCTGTTTCAAAGAAAATGGATACGGTTCCCTTGGTGTGTCCCGGCGTCTCCATAAATGTTATTGCTACATTTCCAAGTTTGAGAATATCACCATCATGAACCAATGTATCAGGAAGAAAATATCTCTTTGCATTTTCCTCATCATAACGCCCAATTAAGGTTTTCGCCCCTGTTAAATCAGCCAATGCCCTTGTTGCCTCAGCATGATCACTATGCCAGTGGGTGTTGATAATATATTTGATATCCATGGGATTGAACCCTAATTTATAAATTGAGTGAATCACAAGATACAGCGTGTTGGAATATCCCGGGTCAATCAAAATCAAACCGTTGCCGGTATCAATCAAATGACACGAAGCCTGAAATGTGCCTACAAAATAAACATTCCCGACAATTCTGAAAGGTTCCATTTTCCCTTCCCAGGGATTCGTAATTTGTCTCCGTTCAAACATATTATCACCTCTTGGTTTCCATTTTCCTTATGATCTCGTCACCAACTTCACAGGTGGAGTTATTTCCTCCTAAATCTGCAGTCAGTACTTTTTTCTCGCAAAGCACTTCTTCAATGCAATCAATAAGCAATTTTCCCCATTCTGTATATCCAAAGAAATCAAGCATTTGACTGGCTGACCACACCGTTGCCAAGGGATTTGCCTTCTGCCTTCCTGCGATATCAGGCGCAGACCCGTGAATGGGCTCAAACATGGACGGGAACTCTCTTTCGGGATTTAAATTCGCACCGGCAGCCAGTCCCATTCCTCCGGCAATGGCAGCGCCCAGGTCTGTCAATATATCGCCAAATAAATTCGAAGTCACTACAATTTCAAACCGCTTCGGATCCTTAATCATAAACATACTTGCTGCATCAACAAGGTAAGAATACGTCTTAACCTCGGGATATTCTTTTCCCACCTCTTCAAATATTTGGTCCCAGAAAACCATAGAATAGTTCAGGGCATTTGCCTTGCTGATACTCGTAAGCGACTTGCCTTGTGATTTCGCAAGTTCATAAGCGTAGCGAATGACACGCTCACAACCTTTTCTTGAAAAAACACCATCCTGTATAACGACCTCGTTGGGTTTGTCCTTAAACAACCAACTTCCACTACCTGCATACTCACCCTCTGTGTTTTCTCTAACGAAAATCATGTCGATATCTTCCTCCGACACGTCTTTTAAGACATTCGGTGCACCTTTTAAAAGTTTTACCGGTCGAAGATTTATATACTGATCAAAACTTTTTCTTATCACCAAAAGCAAATCCCAAAGTGAGATGTGGTCAGGAACGCCCGGGGCTCCTACAGCGCCTAAAAATATTGCATCAAACTTTTTTAACTGCTCTATTCCGTCTTCTGCCATCATTTTGCCATGTTCTTTGTAATAATCACAGCCCCAGGGAAAATAGGTAAACTCAAAGTCAAAGTTACCATCCATTTTTGCAACTTTTTTTAACACCTTAATACCTTCGTTAATTACTTCAGGGCCTATGCCATCTCCTGCTATTACAGCTATTTTATGTACATTCATTTTTCTTTCCTCCTTTTTTATCTATATTATAAGGCCGACAACAACATTTGTAAAATATATATTTTATTGACATTTATAGCTTTAAGCTATATAATATCATGAGGTGATTTTTCATGAACTTAAACCAGTTAAAATATTTCTATACGGTATGTATTTACGGTTCTCTTTCAGATGCATCGGAATATCTTTATATATCACAGCCATCCCTTTCGGCGGCTATCAAAGCGTTGGAAAAGGAATTTGGAGTCTCTCTTTTTACCCGTCGCCATCAAGGTATGGAACTGACAAAAGAAGGAAAAATGCTGTATGAAATGTGCAAAGATATCCTTGTTCGTACCGAACAGCTGGAAAATATCATGAAAGATTTAGGCAATGAACGGAGCAGATTAAGGTTAGGCGTTCCTCCTATGATTGGTTCCCTGATCCTTCCATACATTTATTGTGAGTTTTGTCAGTTATATCCTGATGTTACTCTTGAAATTGTTGAAGGTGGACGAAGCGAGCTCCTTGATAAACTTTCAGAAAACTATTTAGATATGGTTTTTTTACTTCAAAACACGCCACTTGACGCAAAATATGTGTCCACAGGGTTAGCTCATCTGGAAATTGTTTGTTGTGCATCAAAAGATAATGAAATTGCAAAGCTTGCGTTTGTTTCACCGGCCAACCTTAAAGAGATTCCTCTGGTCCTGTTCCAGAACAGTTTTTTTCAAACGGAAGAAATAAAAAAATGGTTTGCGTGCGAAAAGATACCCCCCAATATCATTCTGCAAACCAATCAATTGTCCACTATGCTGTCTATGATATCAAAAAATGTCGCCATAGGATTTACATTCAGAGAATTGACAAAAGCAAATCAAGACTTTGTTGCAATACCAACCGAAAACCCAATCTTTGTTGATGCCTGTCTTGTATGGAAAAAAGACTCCTATAATTTTAATTCTATGGAAAAATTCAAAAAATATATCAAGAAAAACAACCCCTTTGAAAGCCTCCATAAAATCTAAATTGTAATAGCGACTGTCTTTTTCGCCTGCTTCTTCGTTCCCGCATACCATGTTTAACCGATCATGTCGTGTTTTGGATTGTAGGGGTCGGCGGTTCACGACGACCCGAAAATATTTTGCGAGCAGATTCATACGGTGCGTCGACAAGCACCGCACCCTACATTTTTTGAATGCCATATACCACACAAGATATTCGTTATTGGTTTTTTCATCTTTTTATTGGGAAAACCCTTGTTTTTTCTGTGGTTTTCTATTGACAGAACCCAATTTCTGGTGTATAGTAAAAGTAGCATATTATGCAAGGTATTTGCGGTCTGCGGATGCCTTTGCCAGAAAACCGAAAGGGGATTTTAAGAATGAACGTATTAGCAATTTGTTGTCATCCTGATGATGCAGAAATCAATTGCATCGGCACTCTCTTAAAGTGTGTTGCCCGTGGTGATAACGTTACCGTTTGTCACGTATGTAACGGAAACATGGGACATGAGATTATCTCTCCCGAGGAACTCCGTGAAATGCGGGCCAAAGAAGCACAGAACGCCGGCAAAATGGGCGGCATTAAAGTTGTTACCTGTGACATCGGCGACCTTCGTGTTTACGGGGACAACCCCGAACACAGAGATCGTGTGGTAGATGTGATTCGTGAGGCTCAGCCTGACTTCATCATCACCCATGCTCCCAACGACTACATGCCTGACCACACCGCAGTAAGTAAGCTGGCTTTTGATGCGGCTTTCACTGCAAGTTGTGCTCATTATGAAACTTCGGTACCCGGCAAAGCCGGTGTTACCCCCATCTACTACATGGACAATTTGGCAGGTGTTGGCACTCTGCCCACCGAGTACGTTGACGTAACCGAGTTCATCGACCAGAAGCTGGAGATGCTGGAATGTCACGTGAGCCAGATCAAGTGGATGAGAGACCATGACGGTATTGACTTCCCTGAATTCGTAAAGACCTGTTCTCGGTACCGTGGTCTTCAGTGCGGTGTACAATATGCGGAAGCCTTCACTCAGTGCTTGGCTTGGCCGAAGATTGTCACCAAAAGATTACTTCCGTAAAAGAATTTCAAATTACATAAAAGGAGAGTTTAATTATGGACTTTTTATCAACTGTAGAAGGTTCTCTGCTTGAGGGATTCTACCCCAAGGGCTGGGACATGAAGAAAATCGACGAGTGCTGTGAAAAAGGCGTTGCCAGAGAAGATTTCTGGAACAAGGACTTCAATCTGGTAGAGTGCAGCAACATTTATGATTTCGATACCATGATGGGTCACGAAATCGCACAGCAGATCAAGCTTGCCGGCGAACGCGGCGAGAAACTGGCTATGATTCTGCCGGTAGGTCCCATGGGTATGTACAAGTGGGCAGTATACTTCCTGACCCAGTGGAAGGTAAACTGTTCTCACGTTTACACCTTTAACATGGACGAATGGGCAGA
Organism: Ructibacterium sp.; assembly: GCA_045649565.1. GTDB lineage: Bacteria > Bacillota > Clostridia > Monoglobales > Monoglobaceae > Ructibacterium. The sequence goes on along the minus strand of JAZRQC010000009.1, from coordinate 63,939 downwards.
TGCAGACGGCAACACCCTGCCTTCTGACAACCCTGCATCCTTCGAGTACAGCATGAAGGAAGCATTCTTCAATCCTCTGGGCGAGCTGACCATTCCTCCCGCACAGAGAAACTTTGCTACCAAAGAAAATCTTCCCACCTATCCTGAGAAGATTGCAGCTTTGAAGGCAGAGGGCGCAAAGTTGGTACTGGTATTCGGTATCGGCAGAATGTGCCACATCGCTTTCTGGGAACCCCAGTTTGCTGATGATTACGCAACTGAGGCTGAGTGGAAGAGCGCTTGCTACCGCATTGGTGCAAAACTCCATCCTCTCACCATTGAGCAGAACGCACTGACCAGCTTTAAGAGCCGTACCACTTTGGTACCTTGTCGTGCTAACACCATCGGCCCCGGTCTCTTCTTGCAGGCAGACTACATCATCGGTGGTGCAGACGGTCTCTTGGGTCGTGGCATGCAGTGGCAGGGCATGAGCTTCCTGACCACCCTCCACTATGGTCCTTGCACCTCTATCACCTCTACCTATATGCCCACCCTTCCCGGTAAGCTGTTCTACCTGAAGGAACTGGCAGGTCCGTTGGTTGCAGAGTGTAACTAATTAGAATACCTAAGAGTATCATCTTAAGGATAAAAGGACCGTTGCATCAGCAACGGTCCTTTTAACTTCCCCCTTGACTTGTCAAGAGCAGGAATCTTATAAAGAAAGAAGGCTTTTTGATGAAACGAATTACTGCTATATTATGTCTGATTGCTATTTTCTCCACCTTGCTTCCCTTTGCCGTATATGGATCCTGGGACGGAACTGCTGCAACCGAATTCTCAGGCGGAACAGGAACGGCAGATGACCCCTACCTGATTTCTACTTCCGCTCAATTGGCGTTGTTCCGCAACAAGGTCAATAACGGCTCCACAAAAATCTGCGCCAAACTGGTGGACAATGTTGATATGAACAACATTGACTGGGATCCCATCGGTCTTTCCAGCGGCGGCTATATCGGAACTTTTGATGGTTGCGGCTATGCCATACGAAACCTTAAAATCAATCGCTTCTCCAAGGGAAGCAGTCTTGGAGGCATGTATTTATACGGCGGTGGTCTTTTTGGTATCGTGGGAACAAAAGGCGTTGTCAAGCACGTTAATGTTGACGGCGTCATTTCCGCCAACGAAACCCTCTCCAAAAACCCTGATATTGGCGCTATCTGTGGCGGAAACTTCGGTGTGATTCAGGAGTGCTTTTCTACTGTGCAAATTCGAGATTTTAACCTGACTTCTTCCGGTAGCAAGGCAGGCCATCTTAACATCGGCGGTATTTGTGGTGTAAATGCAGGAACGGTTAAAAACTGCTATGCCATTGGAAACTTTGACGTCAATATTTCTGCCAAAGCACCCGTATGCATCGGTGGTATCTGCGGTCTGGTTTATACTGATGATTCTGTCATGAAAAACTGCTACAGCGCCGTTAAGATTACTGCCAAAACCAATACACCCAGTTATATTGGCGGAATCTTCGGTTCTCTTGAAATCTCCCGTGGGGATTTGAGTAATTTATATACCGATATGTATTACAATAATAGCCTCACAGGAAACGGAACCGACAGTTATCTGAGCAACTCCGCCGTATACGGAACCGCTCATATGACAACCCAAGAGTTTGTGAACCAATTAGGCAATGCCTTTCAGGTTGATGAATCAAAGAAAAACTTAGGTTATCCCATTCTTGCGGTTATGGTCTACGAAGAAGAAAATGATTCCTCTGACTGGTTCAACGACGAAATCAACAGTTCCAACGTTGATAAAAAACTCTTTGAGCAACTGACCCCGTCCGAACTTCGCAACCGAGACCTGACCCAACCCATCACCAGAGCAGAATTCTGTGCGGTCTCTGTTAAATTATACGAAGAAATGGGCGGCACCGTTTACCGTGCCACAGACCTTACCTGTCCCTTTGAGGACGCCAGCAGCGACGACATAACCAAGGCTTATAAAATAGGCATTACCAATGGCGTAAGCGAAACCCAGTTTAACCCTTATGCAAAAATCAGCAGACAGGATATGTCGGTAATGCTTACCCGTGTTCACAAAGCCCTGAACATCGACGGTTGGGCATTGACCAATGATGCAGATTATAACTTCGACCGAAGCAATATCCGCACCTTTGATGATGATGCAGAAATTTCTCAATATGCAAAGAATTCGGTATACTTCATGGCATATAACAATATTATCAAAGGTGTAAACGAGGACGGAACCATCTTTGCTCCTCGGAACACAACAAGTAGCCACGAGGCAATCGGCTATGCCAATGCCACACGGGAACAGGCAATCATCCTTTCCATCAGAATGTTCAGTAAGTTTAACTAAGCCATACTAAAAAAAGAACCCCTTTCGGGGTTCTTTTTTTAGTCTTCCTGATTCATCATCATTTCGTTAAACTCCGCACGGGAAATCAATACCTGACGAGGTTTGGTTCCCTCGTAGGGACCGATGATTCGCCGTTCCTCCATCTGGTCAATGAGCCGTGCCGCCCGTTGATAACCGATTTTGAATCGACGCTGGAACATGGCAACGGATGCCTGACCGTTTTCCAGCACCATCTCTACCGCCTGGAAGAAGAGTTCATCCTTGGCATCACTGCCGCCACGGGAACCGCCGTCCTCCTCGTCGAAGTGGCCACCGCCACCGCCTTCTAAGCTGGCAGTGAGACGTTCCTGCTCTTTACGGATGTTCTCCAGAACTTCTTCATCGTACTGGGCCTCGTACTGACCCTTGATGAAGTCCAGAACCTGCTCGATTTCCGCATCGGATACAAAGTTACCCTGCAGTCTTTGGGGTTTTACCGAACCGCTGGGATGATAGAGCATATCCCCTCGGCCCATAAGTTTTTCTGCACCGTTCACATCCAGAATAACACGGCTGTCCAGTTGCGATGCCACGTTAAAGGCAATACGGGAAGGAATGTTCGCCTTGATGACACCGGTAATGACGTTTGCCGTAGGCCGCTGGGTTGCAACCACCAGATACATACCTGCCGCTCTTGCCAATGCCGCCAGACGGTTGATGGAGTCCTCCACCTCGTTCTTTGCCGCCAGCATCAGGTCGGCAAACTCGTCAATAATAATCACAATTTCCGGAAGTTTGGATTCCGGCTCACCCTTTTCTTCCATGAGGGCGTTATAGCCTTTCAGGTTACGGACATTGTTGTCTTTCAAGAGATTATAACGGTTCTGCATCTCACCCACTGCCCAGTTCAGTGCCGCTGCCGCATTCTTGGGATCGGTCACCACAGGAATCAAAAGATGAGGAATTCCGTTGTATACCCCAAGTTCTACCATCTTGGGATCCACCATAATCAGTTTAACTTCGTCAGGCTTTGCCTTAAAGAGAATACTCAAAATCAAGGAGTTGATGCAGACACTCTTACCGGAACCGGTCTGTCCTGCAATCAACACGTGGGGGAATTTGGCAATGTCCGCCACCACACAACTTCCACCGATATCCTTACCTAAGGCAAAGGCTGTTTTGGACTGGAAGTTTTGGAATTTTTCGCTTTCCAGCACCTCCCGAATGGGAACCGGTGCCGCCTCTTTATTGGGAATCTCAATACCAATGGCAGACTTACCGGGAATGGGAGCCTCGATACGAACACCGGGTGCCGCCAGACTCAGGGCAATATCATCGGTCAGGCTGGTGATTTTGGATACCTTGACACCAACGCCCGGTTGCAGTTCAAATCGGGTTACCGAAGGTCCTTGGGTGATATTGGTGATCCATGCTTCTACCTTGAAACTGCGCAGGGTATCCAACAAACGATTTGCCTTTTCCTCCAGTTCGGCACGAATCTCGTCCCGACTTCTCTTTTTGGGCTTGGGAGGATCCAGCAAATCTAATGTGGGCATGAAATATTCCATGATTCTGGGGGGTGCCACTACACTCTCCTCCAGTTCTGCCTGAATTTCTTCCTCAGGAGAGAGGGGCTCGCCCTCTGCCATCATCTTTCGACCTGCCACCACCGCACGATCCAAGGGAACCCCTGCATCCATGGCAAGCTTGGTTGCCGGATCGGGTGTATCCTCCAATTGTGCCTCGGTGGGAGGAACAAACTCCTCTGTATCTTCCGGGTTCTTTTGTTCTACCAAAGTTCCCTCATCGTCGGTTAAGGGAATTTCACTCAAGACCCCTGTTTTCATATTATCAATGGAGAAGGGTACACTCTCGTATCCCGCCACATCGGCAGGCTGAATGTTTTCAAGCAGTTCATCGTCTTCACGGAAGGAAAACCGCCGAACCGGAATGTCCTGAGCATCCTTGGGTCCCTCTTCCTGAACTTCCACCGTCTTTCTTCCCAAAGGCTCTTCACCGGAAAAATACTCGGTAAAGAACTCGCTGGTTTTCTTCTCTTCTTTGGGTTCTTCCTTCTCTTTCTCCTTCTTCTTTCCAAAGAGGCCGTTTTTCTTCTCAACTTCCGTTTCCTCTTCGGATTCTTCTACCACTTTTTCCGCCCGTGACTTAAAGATGCCTCCTGCCTTCCGCAGGACAGTCTCTAAGGACATACCGGTCAACAAGATTACCAGAATCAGTTCCATGGCAATGGCAAAAATCCAAGTTCCCTTGCCCAGAAGTGTTGTGAGAATTAGGCAGATACCGCCACCGATGACACCGCCACCGTTACCGTCAATACCTCCCTGCCAAAGAAGGGCAATCTGTTCCAAAAGGCTTCCTGCTGTCTTGGTGTTTCCTGCCGCCAACTCCACCAGAATGGCGGTGCTGAGCACCAATCCCCCAAGGAGCAAAAACCGACCACGGTTTCCTCTGCCCTCTTTGTTCATAAAGATATGTACTCCCGTCACAATGGCAAAGATACAACTGATGGCACTGGCAAAGCCGAACATACCATAAAACAGATTTTTCAAGATGTTTCCCACCGCTCCTGTGGTGTCGGTCAGAAATGCCATAACCAAAAACAATCCGCAGGCAATCACAATGATTCCCTGAATCTCATTGGAAAGGGTTTTCTGATGGGGTTTGCCCTTTACCGGTGCGGTCTCTCCCTTAGGTTTTCCGGCGGCAGGCTTTCTTGCCGTCTCTTTGACAGAAGCCTTGGGCGCCGCCTTTGCCGAAGATTTTGCCTCGGTCTTGGGTGCGCTCTTGCTCTTGGTCTTTTTGGTGTTACCCATATCATCATTCTCCTTTATTAGGATATTGCTGTCACCATTTAAGGTCAGGGTCTCTGTTTGCAAAGACAATCCGACCATTCTACTTAAATATTATACCACACCTATATAACAAGTCCATTACAAGCAGTTTTCATTTTTCTGTAACCTTTCCCGAACCATGCGTGTTTCTGCCGAAGTCTGTCATTCCCGCTCCCCCTGGCTCCTATTGACAAAATGGGGATTTTCCTGTATAATTGTCGAGATAATAGGGGTACTTCCCCATAACTGACGAAATAACAGAAAGGAGTGATTCCCTGTGGAGATGAAAGGTTCCGATATTGTTTTGGAGTGTCTGTTGGAACAAGGTGTTGATACTGTCTTTGGCTATCCCGGTGGTGCGATTCTGAATATTTACGATTCTCTGTATCGGTATCAGGATAAACTTCGGCATATTCTTACCGCCCACGAGCAGGGAGCCGCTCACGCAGCCGATGGCTATGCCAGAAGTACAGGAAAAACAGGGGTTGTGTTTGCCACCTCAGGGCCCGGTGCCACCAACCTGATTACCGGCATTGCCACCGCATATATGGATTCTGTCCCCATGGTTGCCATTACCTGCAACGTGGGAACTGCCTACCTTGGAAAAGACTCCTTTCAGGAGATTGATATTATGGGCATTACCATTCCCATTACCAAGCATAACTTCTTGGTAAAACGGGCAGAGGATATTGCCCCTGCCATCCGTCAGGCATTTGTGATTGCCGCATCCGGCAGACCGGGACCCGTTCTCATCGACATCACTAAGGATGCCACCGAGAACCTGTCCGAGTATACACCTGTCATTCCCGAAAAGCCTGACACCACCATGACAGACTATACCGCCAAAGAGCTAAGCAAGGCGGTTAACCTGATCAAAAAAGCAAAACGCCCCCTGATTTATGCAGGCGGCGGTATTATCCACGCCAATGCTTCGGCAGAATTGATGGAACTGCAAAAACGGATTCAGGCACCCATTACCCTGACCCTGATGGGACTTGGCGCCTTTCCGGCTGACCATCCTGCCTATACGGGTATGATTGGTATGCACGGCACCAAAGCCACATCCCTTGCGGTAAAGAACTGTGATTTGCTCATTGCCATCGGTGCTCGGTTCTCCGATCGGGTTACCTGCAACACCGACACCTTTGCCAAGAACACCAAGATTTTACATATTGATGTGGATCGTGCAGAGATTAACAAAAACGTCATTTCCGATGCCTACTTAGTGGGGGATGCCAAGATGGTTCTCTCGGCAATCCTGAATAAAATCAAAGAACCCCTTGACCATACCGAATGGATGGAAAAGATTCTACATTGGAAAGAAAAATATCCCACCTTCCAACCGAAAAGTCCACGGCTGACCCCGCAGGTTGTTCTTCATACCCTGCGCAATGCCGTTACCGATGACGCTTTCATCTGTACCGATGTGGGACAGCACCAACTTTGGACGGCTCAGTTCTTCGGCATCAATCAGCCACGACACTTCCTCTCATCAGGTGGTTTGGGCACCATGGGTTATGGTTTAGGCGCCGCCATCGGCGCACAGGTGGGAAACCCTGACGCCACCGTACTTCATATTACGGGGGATGGTTCCTTCCACATGAATTGTAACGAACTCTCCACCGCCGCCAAACAGAATCTTCCCATCATTCAGGTTGTGATGAACAACAATGTACTGGGTATGGTTCGGCAATGGCAACGGATGTTCTATGAGGAGCGCTTCTCCGAGACTACCTTGGATAAGAAAACCGACTATGAGATGGTTGCCAAGGGTTTTGGCGCCAACGCCTTTACGGTTAAGACACAGGCGGAACTGAACAAGGCTTTGGAGCAGGCTCTTGCCTGCCACAACGCTCCCACCCTGATTAACTGCCTGATTGATTCGGATCAGACGGTGCTTCCCATGGTTCCCACGGGAAATTCCATTGAAGAACCCCTGCTGGAGATATAGTTCGCAGGGGCAACAGAAGGAGAAATGATATGAAATTACATGTTTTATCCGTATTGGTTAAGAACCACGCCGGCGTATTGAGCCGTGTTTCCGGCCTCTTTTCCAGAAGAATGTATAATATTGACAGTTTGTCGGTGGGTGAGACCGAGAAGCCGGAAATCTCTCGGATTACCATCGCCCTCCACGCAGACGACAACACCTTTACCCAGATTCAGAACCAACTGGCAAAACTGCAGGAGGTTATTAAAATCATCGAACTGAAGAAGGAAGATGCGGTTCTGCGGGAGCATGTGCTGATTCGGGTCAGCGCAAAAGACCGTACGGGGGTTATCCAGATTTGTGATATCTTCCGTGCAGAGGTGGTGGACATCTCCCCCGAGTTCCTCACCGCAGAATTGACCGGAACCCCCGATAAAATCAGCGCTTTCATTACCATGATGGAAGAACACGAGGTAAAAGATCTGGTTCGTACCGGTATGACCGGCCTCCAACGAGGATAAGGAGCGTGACGGAAACGTTCCGTTTCATCAAATGCCGGGCATAGTTTGAGATAAAGATTTACTGAAATTGCCGAGCCGCAAGGTTCGGCATTTTGTTTTGTGGAATCAGGCGTGACGCTTCACCCAACGCCGTTGTTCATTTGATATAAAGATTTACCACAGACTGCCGAGCCACAAGGTTCGGCGTTTTGTTTTGTGGAATCGGGAGTGTACTTTGGTACATGACCGGCATTCCCCGTCGCCTTTTGCACAATTTGAGTGCGAAGAAAATTTAGTGAGATGTGTTCGTTTCGAGATTCGGTAAGGCGGGAGCGTACTTTGTGTACGTGACTGTCTTGCCGAGTCGATGAAACGGGCGCAGATTGCTGAATTTTCAAGCACGACTGGAAAACGAAATAAAAAAGACCCTGACGGGTCTTTTTTTATTTCGTTATCATGGTTCCGATTCCGTGATGGGTAAAAATCTCCAAAAGCAAGCAATGGGGAACCCGTCCGTCGATGACGTGGACGGAGTTGACACCTGCTTCGATTGCTTGGATACAGCCTTTTACCTTGGGAATCATACCGCCAACAATCTTACCGTCCTCAATCATCTGATAGATTTCATCACGGGAGAGTTTGGGGATAGCACCTTCGCTGTCTGCGGATTCTTTGATGCCCTCGGTATCGGTGAGAAGCATCAACTTCTCAGCACCCAGCGCCTCGGCAATGGCACCGGCTACGGTGTCGGCATTGATGTTGTAGCTGTTTCCCTCTTCATCCACACCAATGGGCGCAATGACGGGAATATAATCTTCTTTGGTCAACTGTGCAATCATTTTATCGTTAACCTTCACGATGTTTCCAACAAAACCAATATCCACCTTCTCGCCATCTACTTCGGTGTACGCCTTCTCACAGGTGAGGAGGTTGCCGTCGATACCTGAAATACCAAGACCTTTACCGCCCTTGGTACCAAGGAGGGATACGATTTCTTTGTTGGTCTTACCAATGAGGACCATCTGGGCAATAGCCATGGTCTCCGCATCGGTTACACGAAGACCGTTGATAAACTCGCTCTGGACACCGTTTTTGGTCAGAGCCGCCGAAATATCAGGGCCACCACCATGAACTACCACCGGATTGATACCGATGTACTTCAGCAGAGTGATATCCTCCATAACACGGTTCTTCAAATCGTCATTGATCATGGCGTTACCGCCGTACTTGATGACAACGGTCTTGCCATAGAATTTCTGTATGTAGGGCAGAGCCTCGATGAGGATTTCCGCCTTGCCAATGTATTTTTCAATGGAACGTTCCATATTTCTTTCCTCCTACAGATACATGCCCGGATCAGCAAGGCCGGTGGTTTCCGCCAAGCCGAAGAGCAGGTTCATATTCTGAACTGCCTGTCCGGCAGCACCCTTAATCAGATTATCCACACAAGAAACCACAACCACACGGTTCAATCTCTCGTCTACCACAAGGCCGATACCCACCGCATTGGAGCCGGCAATATGCTTTACTTCAGGGAGCGTACCCTTGTTGTAAATCCGAACAAAAGGCTCGTCCTTGTAGAATTCCCGATAGAGATCAAGAAGTTCCTCTTCGGTATGCTTACCCTTTAAGTTGGCGTAACAGGTGGCAAGAATACCACGCTTCATAGGCGCCAGATGAGGGGTAAAGGAGAGCATCAAATCTTCTCCTGCCAACAGAGAAAGTTCCTGCTCAATCTCAGAGGTATGCCGATGGGTGGCAATCTTGTATGCCTTCATGGTCTCGGTACATTCACAGAAAAGACTGGGCAGACTCAAACTTCTGCCGGCACCGGTAACACCGGACTTGGCATCAATAATCAGGCTCTTGTTATCCACTACGCCGGCCTTTACCAAAGGCGCAAAGCCAAGGATGGAACAGGTGGTATAACAACCGGGGTTACCCACCAGACGAGTGGTCTTTATCTCGTCTCGGTGGAGTTCGCAAAGTCCGTAAACCGCCTTCTTCAGAAGTTCAGGGTCGGTGTGGGGTTCTCCGTACCATTTTTCGTAGACTTCCACATCCAGATAGCGGAAGTCACCGGAAAGATCGATGATCTTAAGACCTGCTTCATACAGGGCAGGAATCACTTCTTTGGATGCACCATGAGGAAGTGCGGTAAAGACAACATCACAGTTTGCGGCAATGTCCTCCACATCCAATGCAGAACATACAATATCACATGTTCCCATTAAATTAGGATAAACTTCGGAAAGAGGCTTTCCTGCAAAGGACTGGGAAACCACACGGGTCAAGGTTACCTCCGGATGCCGGAGCAATAACCGTACGGTTTCCACTCCTGCATATCCTGTTCCGCCCAACACACCTGCTCTGATCATTATAATCAACTCCTTAGAGAAAAAATCAAAAAATCCATTATATTATACTCCCTTTTTCCAAGAAATGCAAGTCTTTCCGCCGAAAAAGACGAAAAATAGGACACATAGCAACTTGCACAATAAGGCAGGGGGCTTTTTTGGTAACTTTGCATACTGAAAATTAAAAAAATGGCTGATTATATAATTTCGCTAAAAGAATAATTTTATCTTTGGATAAAATGACTCTATCATTTTCAAATTGCTTGTGTTACAATATGAATATTAAAAAGAGACGTATGTTTTTTTAGGAGGATTTTTTAAAATGGCTAGTTTAAGTTTAAAGAACATCACCAAGGTATACCAAGGTGGTTTTTGCGCAGTTAAGGATTTCAATCTGGAAATCGAAGACAAAGAATTCATCATCTTCGTAGGTCCTTCCGGTTGTGGTAAGTCCACCACCCTGAGAATGATCGCAGGTCTGGAAGAAATCTCCGGCGGCGAATTGTACATCGGCGACAAGCTGGTAAACGATGTTGTTCCTAAGGACAGAGACATCGCAATGGTATTCCAGAACTATGCACTGTATCCTCATATGACTGTATATGAGAACATGGCATTTGGTCTGAAGCTGAGAAAGGTTCCCAAGGCAGAAATCAAGGCTAAGGTTGACGAAGCTGCGAAGATTCTGGGTATCGAAGCTCTGCTGGACAGAAAGCCCAAGGCTTTGTCCGGTGGTCAGAGACAGCGTGTAGCGCTGGGTCGTGCTATCGTACGTAATCCTAAGGTATTCCTGATGGATGAGCCTCTCTCCAACCTGGATGCGAAGCTCCGTGTACAGATGAGAACCGAGATTGGTAAGCTCCACAAGAAGTTGGATACCACCTTTATCTACGTAACTCATGACCAGACCGAGGCTATGACCATGGGTACCAGAATCGTTGTTATGAAAGACGGCGTGGTACAGCAGGTAGACAGCCCCGCAAACCTGTACAACTATCCTTGCAACGTATTCGTAGCAGGCTTCATCGGATCTCCTCAGATGAACTTCCTGAACGTAACCGTTTCCTGCAAGCAGGATGGTACTTACTTAGACGGTGACGGCATCAGCATTAAGTTGCCTGATGGTAAGGGTAAGAAGGAAGAACTTCAGGCTTACAACGGCAAGGAAGTTATTCTGGGTATTCGTCCTGAGGATATGTATGATGATCAGGCATTCATCGCAGCAAGCCCTGACAGCTTGGTAGATGTAGAAATCGACCTGACTGAAATGATGGGTGCTGAGACTTACCTGTACTTCAAGATTGGTGATGTAAACTGCACCGCAAGAGTTAACCCCAGAAGCACCACTAAGCTGGGCGATAACATTAAGATTGCGCTTGATGCCAACAAGATTCACCTGTTCGACAAGGATACTGAGCAGATCATTATCCACTAAGAATCAGAAAATCCCTAAGATAAGAAAAAGGAAACCCGATTGGGTTTCCTTTTTTTGTTATGGTGCAAGCCTTTCTATGTATAAGGGGGCTGGATTGGTGTAGCCACACGACTTGATGTAGGGAACGTCCCACAGGGTTTGGCAATAAGATTTTGGCGGGACATCGCAAATCAATCTTATCTAATATTCCGGGTGATATAGAAATAAAAGGATATAAGCTTCTGATTCTTTAATTTTCTTATCTTAAAGTCCCAGTCAAACTGCGGAAAACAACGTAAATAATAGTTGCATTCATCACAACAACATTCATTCTCCGTATGTTCACCATTTCCCAAGCATTTGTTCCCTTGCCAGGATGGGGTGATCAGCGTCCCTGTCGGGTCTATGATTCGTCTTTTTCTCATGGCATTCTCCTTTAGAATTAAAAAAGCACACCCCGAAGGATGTGCCGAAAAAGTGTTTCCCTCGGTTTCGTTACCACACTACACCGATAAATAATAAACCTACAACAGGAGATTAAAGAGAAACACCTTTTACCAAGGTATTTTCTCCTGCGTATAAATTTATTATTAAAAGTAGTGTGGTATTTATTATTTTAACATAAGTCAATCAAAATGTAAAGGCGTTTTCTCCTATCCGGAATGAATTTCTAATAGAAAAAGACCCGACTGGGTCTTTTTTTTGACGGTAGGGGGAGGACGACTTTGTCCGCCCGATGCGGGACGGCATAAATGCCGCCGCTTACAATGTATGTAATTTTAGTGCGCAGAAATTTGGATGAAATTTGGCTGGCACAAGATGAGGAATGGAAGGAGTGTACTTTCTGTACATGACTTTCATTTCTCGTCGCAGTGACGGGCGAAGTTCGCCAAATTTCAAGCACGACTGTCAATCTATACTTCGCATATACGACTTATCCTATCCCCCGGGGCAATGCTAAGTATCATATCCTTGCCCGGTTGGATACCGGCGGCGAGGAGTGCGTTTTCTACGGTCTTTTCTGCCAGAAGGGGGTAGTTGTTTTCGGGGCTCAGGTGTCCCAGCAAAATCTGCCGTACTCCCATCCGCACCAGGAACTCAGCCGCCTTTCCTGCATCTTCGTTGGAAAGGTGACCTTTGTTGCTTCGTATTCGTTGTTTGAGGGGGAGCGGATAACTGCCCATATCCAGCATGTTTCGGTCATGATTGGATTCTAAGAGAACGGTTCGGCTACCTTGAATTGCCCGAAAAAGACTTTCTTCCAAGACACCAATATCGGTGGCTATTGCCACCTTTTTCCCGCCACTTGCCAGACAATACCCTACCGGGTCTGCCGCATCGTGGGGGATAGAGAAGGGAGTAATCTCCATGTCTCCTACCGAAAAGCCGTCGGTATGCAGAAAGGTTCTTCGGTGTTCCGGCGCAATCTTTCCCAGTTCGCCTTCCATGGCATCCCAGGTTGCCTCGTTGGCAAAAACCGGAATCTGATACCGTCGGCTGAGAATCCCCACACCGCCAATGTGGTCTCTGTGTTCATGAGTAACCAGAATTGCGTTCAATTCCTCAGGAGAAAGGCCTGCTTCTGCCATGCCGCACTCGGTCATTTTTCCGCTGATACCGCAGTCAATTAAAATCTTGGTGGAGTCTGTCCAGACCAGGATCGCATTTCCCTTGCTTCCGCTTCGGATGGAACAAAGTTTCATGGCAGATAACCTCCTCTCACAAAAAAAGGGATGTATTAACATCCCTTTTTCTTTTTTATGCCATTGTAGCAGATTCCTCGTCCTCTTCGGTTCTCTGACCGCTGTTCCGACGGGCAATCTGTGCCCCGAGACTCCGAAGTTTTTCTTCAAATTTCTCGTAGCCTCGGTCTATGTATTTCAGGTTATAAATTTCTGTGACACCGTGTGCCATCAATCCGGCAATGACCAGTGCCGCACCTGCTCTCAGGTCGGTAGAGGAAACCGGAGCACCGGTTAAATAGGGAGTTCCTTCGATGGTTGCAACTCTTCCCTCAGCGGAAATGTTGGAACCCATTCGATTCAGTTCTGCCACATACTTAAACCGATTATCCCAAACGTTCTCGGTTACCAGACTGGTTCCCTTTGCGGTGGTAAGCAACGCCACCATCTGGGGTTGTAAGTCGGTGGGGAAGCCGGGATGGGGTTGTGTTTTTACGTTTACCGCAGTGTACGGTTCCTGATCCTTGGCGTAAACCCGAATGGCCTCGTCATATTCCTCAATACCAACGCCCATCTCTGCCAATTTGGAGGAGAGGGAATCCATATGTTCGGGAATAATGTTGTTTACGATAACATCACCATGGGTCGCTGCAGCCGCAATCATAAAGGTTCCTGCCTCGATCTGGTCAGGAATCACGCTGAAGGATCCGCCGTGGAGTTCCTTAACACCCTTAATCCGAATCAGGTCGGTTCCTGCGCCACGGATATTAGCACCCATGCAGTTCAAGAAGTTAGCCACATCTACTATATGGGGTTCCTTTGCCGCACTGTCGATTACCGTGGTACCCTCGGCAAAAACCGCCGCCAGCATAATATTGATGGTTGCGCCAACCGAAACCACATCCAAATAGATGTTTTCCGCTTTCAGGTTTTCCGCTACCAGTTCTACCATGCCGTGTTCAATATTAACCTGCGCGCCCAAGGCCTTAAAACCCTTGATATGCTGGTCAATGGGACGGATTCCGAAATCACAACCGCCGGGCAAAGCAACCCGAGCCTTTCCAAAACGACCCAGCAAAGCGCCCATCAGGTACGAAGATGCACGAATCTTACGAACCGTGTCATACTCTGCACAATAACTATTCAAATGAGTGGCATCAATCTCTACAACACCGGGAGCAACAAACGCCGCTTCACCGCCTAATTTGTTGATGATGTCAATCAAGACTTCAATGTCGCTGACGTGAGGTACATTGTCAATCCGGCATTTTCCGTTGACCATGATAGCGCCAACAAGAATGGCAACCGCGGAGTTCTTCGCGCCGCTGATCTCAACTTGTCCGGTTAATGGGGCACCCCCAAGAACGACCATCTTTTCCATATTCTTGCCTCCCAAGAAACTCTTCATCTATGAAACGGTGTCAGTTAAACCAACTACTTATCCAATGAATTCTAACAAGGCGATTTGCTTTCGACACAAATCTCCTCTTTTATTCTATCATAAAATTTATTACATGTAAATGACAAATCTTTTAAAAATCATAAATTTTTTCATCAAGCACAATGGCGGCTACGGAACAGTCCACACTCTTTGCTCCTGCACGCCTAAGCATCTTTGCACACTCTTCCAATGTTGCGCCGGTGGTACAGATATCGTCCACCAATAAAATCCGCTGTCCTGCAAGGGGTTCCCTTTTCACTACCCGAATATTTCCCAAAATATTCTCGCGTCGTTCCTGATAGGTCAGGCTACTTTGTTTCTGTCTGTCCTCAATCTGTTCCAAAACCCCGTGTTGATAGGGAATCTCCAACCGCTTTGCCACTTCCTTCGCCAGTGCATGGGCTTGGTCATAACCTTGCTTTCGCATCCGCATCTCCCGTGGCGGAACCGCAACCACCAAATCCCAAGAACCCTCCGGCATTTCGTGTTCTGCCACCACTGCCATATGTGTAGCAAAAACCGTGGCATAGCCGCTGTACTTTTCCAGTTTAAACCGAAGCAAAGCGTCTTTTGCCGAACCCAAATACAGATAGGCACCATAAATTTTCCTGTAACTGTACCGCATATCTCTTGCACAGCCGAAACACAAACATCCCTTCTCTATCACCGGACGACCGCATCGGCTACATCGCGCATAGGCCTGACAGAAGGGCAAATTCATCATACACTCATGGCAAATACCAACCTCTGCCCTGATGGCAAGAATTCTCCTGCAGAAGATACATCGCATGGGGAATATCAGATTCTTCAAAAAAGTCCATAAAGACGTTTTCGCCATGGGTATCTCCCCTTTCCGCCGTTGACTTCTCTACCTTTTGAGCAACAGACAAATTATACCAAAACCAGCCTCCCTTTGCAACCCCCAAATGTCGAAAATTTGGTGTTGGAAATAATTGGGAAATATTTCCGCTGTGTTATCATACTATTATTGGAGCCATAGGCAAGGAGGGATTGTATGAAGATACGGACAGAGCAGATTGGCACGACCTTGGTGGTAAAACTTTCGGGGGAACTGGACCAGAGTTGTGCCGGCATCATTCGGGAGCAGATTGATCGGGAGTTGGAAAGTACCCCTATTAAGAATTTAATTTTGGATTTTGCAGATGTTTCTTTTATGGATAGTTCGGGCATCGGCATGATTCTGGGACGATACAAGGAAGTTAAACTACGGGGCGGAAAAATCATGATTATTCGGATACAACCTCAGGTGGATCGGGTACTGGAGTTGTCCGGCCTGAAGAAGATTATCGAATGCGGATGAGAGGAGGAGATACCATGGAAAACTATATGACCATCACCTTTCCGGCAAAGAGTCGGAATGAGGCCCTCGGCCGAGCGGTAGCCGGTGCTTTTGCCACCCAACTGGATCCCACCTGCGAGGAGTTGGCGGATATCAAGACCGCTGTTTCGGAAGGGGTGACCAACGCCATTGTCCACGGCTACAGCGGAGAAGACGGGCAGGTGGAACTGCAATGCGAAATTTCCGGTTCTCTGTTGACCATCACCATCATAGACCGAGGGATTGGGATTGAGAACATCTCCCTTGCTATGCAACCTCTCTACACTTCTGTTCCGGGGGAGGACCGGAGCGGTATGGGATTTACGGTTATGGAAAGTTTTATGGACTCCCTTCAGGTGGAGTCAGCACCGGGAGAGGGCACCATTGTCACCATGACAAAACGAATCGGGCGGGATGAAGGTGTCTGAATCATATCAAAAGAACAACCACGCTCTTCTTGTTCGAGCTGCAAAGGGGGATTTGTCGGCACAACATCGTTTGGTGGAGGAGAACACCGGGTTGGTTCACGGAGCAGTTCGTCGGTTTCTGGGTCGGGGTTATGAGTCGGAGGATTTGTTCCAGATTGGGTGCATTGGCTTAATCAAGGCGGCTCAGAAGTTTAATCTGGACTTTGGAGTGCAATTTTCCACCTATGCTGTCCCATTGATTTTAGGCGAAATCAAGCGATTTCTTCGGGATGACGGAATGATTAAGGTTAGCCGTTCCTTGAAAGAAACTGCCGCTCGGGCAGGTTCGTTGCGAGCAGAACTTTCCCAGAAATCGGGACGGGAACCCACCATCAACGAACTCTCTTCCGTCTTAGGCATCTCTTCTGCCGAACTGTCTGCCGCCATGGATGCAACCGTTCCTGCTGAGTCTATCTACGCCACTGCCGATGACGGAACAGGGGAACTTTCCCCCTTGATTGACCGCCTTATGGGGAAGGATTCCACCGAAGAAGAGACGGTGAATCGCCTGACCCTTCACCAACTGCTGGAGCAATTGGGCGGACGGGATAGAACCATTCTGTTTCTGCGGTATTATCAAGAAAAAACCCAAACCGAAATTGCCAAACGCCTTGGCATATCTCAGGTTCAGGTTTCTCGGATTGAAAAACGTATTTTGGAGGAATTGAGACGGAAGATGGGGGGATAAAAAAACACGCCTTTCGGCGTGTTTTTCTATTTCACGATTTCATTGAAATGTTCTATCAATTTGGGATCCTCAACCGAGGTTATCACATCGAACAGGTCGTAAATTCCCGCAATGAGGGCACCCTGCTTCACCAAATCATCAATCATAGCAAGGAGACTGTCGAAAAATCCGCCCAGATTCATCACTACAATGGGGGTGTTGATTCGCTTTAAGTATTTCAAGGTAAGCACTTGGAAGAACTCGTCCATGGTTCCGATTCCGCCGGGGGTGATAATATAAATATCGGCGTATTCTTCCATGATATTTTTCCGCTCACTCATGGTTTCCACCCAAACCTTTTTATCACACTCAAAAAGTCCCTCAAAGTCCTGCATAAAATGGGGAACCACGCCGAACACAAAGCCGTTCTCTTCCTTGACGCCTCGAGCAACGGCGCCCATACAACCCTGACCGCCGGCACCATAAACCAAGGATAGTCCGTGTTTCGCAATCAGTTTACCCAATTTTTCTACTTCTTTTTTATGGGCGTCTGCGATTTTCTCGCTGGCGCCTCCGTAAACACAAGCATAATATTGTTTTACCATCCTCACAACCTCCTTCAAACGTCATTCCTTTTAGTATATTGCTCACCACCCAAAAAGTGCACTACTTTTCCAGAATATTTCGGATTTCCTGCATCTTTCGATCGGTAGTTTCGCTCCTTTGGGCACATTCCAGAAGTTCCTGATTCACCCGTTCCAAAAGTTCGGGGGACAGGTCTTTTTTATACCGGAGCCGATGCTCCAAATTCGCCCAACTCTCCATGGCAACGGTACGAATCTGCACTTCTACCTTTACATACTTTTTCTCACTCTGGAGAAAGATGGGGATTTCGATAATCAGGTGCAAACTGCGATAGCCGTTGGGCTTGGGGTTTTTGATGTAATCCTTTCTGGCAATCAGTTTGATGTCATCCTGCTCCAGAAGGCAGTCTGCCAACATATAAATATCGTCCAAAAATCCGCAAATAACCCGAATACCTGCCACGTCGGTGAGCTCATTCTCAATGGCGGAAAGGGTGATGGGCAGATTCTTCCGTCGAAGTTTGCCGTCAATACTTTCCATGGATTTGAGTCTTGTGGAAATACTGGCAATGGGGTTTCGTTCGTGCCGAAGTCGAAACTCCTCGTTGAGCACCTTTAACTTGGTTTCCACCTCCAGCATAGCACAGCGGAAGTAGGTCATAAGCATCTCGGTGTCTTTGAAAATTTTCTCGATTTCCTCGGCAGATTTCCCCTCTATCAAGGAAACCAAACCTTGTTTGATATCCATAGGATTCATCCTTTCTTTTGCTCCCTCACCCTAATTATAGCACATTTTCGACAAAAAAGCAATGGGGGAAAAAATAGAATAACAAGTAAAAATCCGTACACTTTCGTGTACGGATTTTGGTGGAGGTGAGGGGAATTGAACCCCTGTCCGAAGAAGTATCCCCAAAGGGCGACTACGAGCGTAGTCTGTGATCAGGATTCCCGCCAATGAGAGTCCACAGACAACCTCTCAAAGGCGGTAGCTTCATGATGCATGGTCGGGTCAAAGCTTTCCCGACGCACGTTCACCGCTTGTGTTGATGCCCTGATTCTGATGCGCGGTAAATCAGAGAGGACAGCTGCGTAATTTAGGCAGCGTAAGCTAAGTTATTATTAGCGTTTAATTTAAAAGTTGGGATTTTTACGCAGTTCCCGCTGCGGCTCGCTCCCCTTGTCTCTACAACCCCGTCGAAACCTTTACACCCCCGTGTTTCAGCGGAAGAATCCGCTGTGTTTGACATTTAAAAACTATTTTCTATCCAGGTGATAGACATATCAACCCACGGCTGGATTTCGGGATAAATAAATTCCGGTGAAATACATACCTGCTTGTTTGCAAGAGAAAGTCCGTGACCGCCTCTTGGGAAGATATGTAGTTCGCAGGCAACTTTATGCTCCATCATAGCAGAAGCAAATTTCATAGAATTTTCAGGAGGAACTCCTGTATCCATAAAGGTGTGCCAGATAAACGCCTTCGGGGTATCCTCCGTCACATAATGCTCCAGGCCAAACAACTTCTTTGCATCATTTCTGTCCTTCACGAAGTTGTTAAAGGTGCCCCTATGCATTTTTTCTTCATCATCGGTGATGACGGGATAACATAAAATCATTCCGTCCGGCTTGTTGGAAACGCCATCCACACCGGCAAATTTCTTTACCGCCTCGTTGTCATAATGAATCCCTGCACTTCCGGCAAGATGCCCGCCGGCAGAAAATCCGCAGACAATAATTTTTTCGCTGTCGATATGGTACTCATCTGCAATGCTTCTTACATAGGCAATGGCTTTGGCAAGCTCACAGCAAGGTGCAGGCCAGCCAAGGGGTGCCACAGAATAGTCAAGGACAAAGGCGTGATATCCAACTGCCGTGTACCTTAGGGCAATGGGCTCCGCTTCCCTGGGAGAAACATTCCCGTAGCCACCGCCCGGGCATACGATAACCGCAGGGCGTTTCAGCCATCCGGTTCCCTCATTTTCTATATTGTCCAGAATATAGGTGGTAAGGGTTGCTTGTTTTTCAGGCTTTTCAAACCCCATCCCCTCATAATCAACAGACATCTCAATTTTTCTATTCAGCATAACGATCTCTCCTTATTGATTTCGCTCTTTCAAGGCACGATCCATATTTCGTTTCGCATCCCGCTCCGCAATGGTGGCACGCTTGTCATAGTTCTTCTTACCACGACACAGACCCAGTTGCAACTTCACATAGGAGCCCTTGAAATAGAGCTTTAAGGGAATCAAGGTATATCCCTCCTGCTGGGTCAGGCCAATGAGCTTGTTAATCTCCCGTCGATGGAGCAACAACCGTCTTGACCGCATGGGTTCGTGGTTGAAACTGTTCCCGAACTCGTAGGGACTGATATGCATACCAATCAAGATGGCCTCCCCCGTCTTGCAGGAAACATAACTGTCCTTCAGGTTTACCCTGCCTGCACGGATGGATTTTACTTCGGTACCCGATAAGGACAGACCCGCCTCGTAGGTTTCGTCCACAAAGTAATCGTGGTAGGCTTTTTTGTTCTGTGCAATCACCGTGTCCTTTTTCTCTTTTGGCATACATCTCACCTCCTTCAGACTTCGGTTTTTCTATTATACTCTCATTTTACCCAAAAGTCAAATGGATTAGACCCGAAAAAAGTCCCCTGCAAAATTTTTTGCAGGGGATGGCTTTAATAATCTTCGTCGATGTAATAATCATAGAATCCGTAGGGGTTACAATTCAAGGTACAAGTGAAGGTGCTGGTAATATAATTTCCGTACCAGTTTTTCACTCGCATGGTAAATTCTATCACGTATTCCGCCTGACTTCCGCTTTGGGACTCCTTCCAGAAGGACACCTGATTGATGGACGGGTAAGACGCCGCCGTGGGATAATAGAGATAGTCCGAAACAGCGTTCTTGGCATACTGATATGCCGCCTGCTTCATCTGAGACCAGGTCTTTTGGGGAGTTAAGAACCACACGCCTGAATCCAGATAGCCTTGCACCTCTTTGTTCTGTACATACAACTCCATACCGCTTGTTGCATGGATGGTGGTGTATTGGCTCATCTTGGTCTCGTAAGCAGAAATCTTGTCCTTGCAGGTGCTCTCCAAGGAATCCAAAAGGCTCAGTTGCTCGGGGGAACAGAAACCTTTTCGGCACTCGCCAATCTTTT
Source organism: Ructibacterium sp. (assembly GCA_045649565.1). GTDB lineage: Bacteria > Bacillota > Clostridia > Monoglobales > Monoglobaceae > Ructibacterium. Next base: position 43,204 of record JAZRQC010000009.1, on the reverse strand, counting down.
CCATGGCCTCGTAATACTGACCACCATCAATCATGCTCTGGATCTCTTCCATGGAAGTCACGGTATTACCGAAAAGCTTTTGGTTACAATTGTTGATAATCACGTTGATTTCGTCTTTCTGCGATTTGCTAATACCTTCGGTCTTTAAGAGTTGATTGCAAAGATCCAACGCCTCGTAGTAATAGCCGTATTGGTAAACATAGAAGGCACCCAAGGTCAGATCGGGAATATACTCTTTCTTGGCATACTTGGTGTAAAAGTCCAAATCCTGAATAATATCAGGCATACAATGCTTTTCAAGGTTAGACCCCTTGGCAAGGTCGCAATCAGGCAGATTTCCTTCATAATCCTGTTCATAACATCCAGCAGAAAACAGGAAGGTTCCGTTTTCGGCAAAAGAATCCATCTGATTCATGTAGTTTTCGGCTTCTTTTTGATTGGACGGCTGATTATACACCTTATATTCATTCCAGTCGGGATTATTTTCATAAATTTTTGCACCGACCAAAATACCTTCCGTTCCTTTATTCAAACGACAGCCCAAATGGCTGATGCTACTGGACTCATCATAATACTCCTCAACTTCCAAAAAGCCATACTCTGACCCATTTTTATACAAGGCATACTCAAGGAAAGGATTATAGTCATATCCAAATCCGCCTCGACGGTAGGCTTCGGATACCTGGCCATTTTCGCATTCATAGATAACCATAGCACCATAGTAATAGTTGGAGAACAATGCTACCAGTTCCAAGACTCCATCGTTGTCCACATCAATGGCATAGGCATCCTGAAACTCTGCATGATCATCGCCTAAACTAAACTGCATGGGAAGAAGATGATTGGTGGGGGGAGCAATGGTCCAGTTGTTGTTATAATAGTTGATAAAGTTCCGGTACACCGCCATATAGTCGAACTTATAAACGGTGTTGAGAATATCCTCGGAATAGTCCAACTCCTCCGGGAGATACCACCCTACCTTCCGATACATTTCAATGTCGTTTTCGCCAATGGTCAGAGTTTTGCCATCTTTCGCATACATGGTGATGGGCTTGCCGTAGTACCATCCCACCCGACGATAGGCTTCCACGTCATTCTCACCAACAATCAAAGTTCTGCCGTCCAAGGCATACATGGTCACGGGAGGTCCGTAATACCAACCCACCTGACGATGGGCTTCCACCTCGTTTTCTTCCACGGTGATGACTCTGCCGTCTAAGGCGTACATAGGCACTTTGTGTGCAAATGCCACCATGCTTAACGTACTGACCATCAGCACAACCACAAGCAGGCTTGCTACCAACTTTTTCATAAAGGACTACCTCCCATTGTCATAATTTTGACTTTTCTTGTTTAAAATTGCAACGTAGGTCCGCAAGGGGTCTGGGTTACCCCGTCACGAATATAAATTTTTTTGTCCATGGCATCTCCCGTGGGCAATGTGTAACTGTAGAGGGTTAACTTGCCGTCATTCTTCATGGATTCCCCACTTCGAAGAGAAACATCACCCTTCCGCAGAATCCCTTCTTCATCCTTGCAGGAAGCATAGATGGTTACGGGTCGGTGGGGCTCCTCCAGATAAACATATCGCAAGATGCCGCCTCCCGGCTTGGCAGGAAGCACCGTTCCCACCCACAGTTGTTCACTTACAAAAGGAATACCGCCATAGACAAACTGATACAGCCCGTCCTTTTTCACAATGGACTTCTGGGCGGGAAAGTTAAAGAGATACCCTGTCTGATACTTGGTACTGTTACAGGTGGGAATACTCCCTAAAGGCGTCCGCCACTGAGACGGAGCATGATCACTCATAATCTCATCGGAACAAAGAAAATACTTATGAATGGCTGAATTCGGCTTGTCGGGAACAGGGTCATCCCAAGTGACGTCCATCTGATACCATTCTCCGTCTAACTTAATATAGTTCCAGATATGGCTATTGTTTCGACAGTAGCTTACCTGATACCCCAATTCCTGACAGATGGCATAAAAGGCTTGGGCATATCCCTGACATACTGCAATATCGTTAAAAAACAACCCATAAGCATGGAAGGAACGCGCCTCTTCCGCGGTTAGTTCCACCTCTCCTGCTTTGTTGGCAACCTCTGTGTCATATTCACATTTCGCCGCAAAAGAATCGTGAAGGTAAAGCATCTGTTCCAGGGGATCCTGATACAGTTCTGACACCTTTGTCGCAAATGCAGATATGGTATTTTTCAGTCTTTGGCGTTGCGCAGGCATCTCCTCCTGAGGGAACAGATAAACCGGCTTAATCTGTTGAACCATTCCGCCAATGATTCGCCAACTCCATGACGTATCCAGAAGAAGCTCCGGATACATCATACAAAAATCATAATATTTTCTCTCAAACTCATCTGCCGAAAGCCCATACTGACTCACATCAATGATTTCTGTCATGACGGAGCATCCATCATACAAAGTCTCTTCCAAGGTTTTAGAGGAGGCAAGCAGATATAACCCCGTCTGTTCCGAAGATTCCTCTTGGGGCATTTCCTCTGCCTCACAGCGGAGAACGCATGCAGGCTTTTCCCATGTTTCTTCCACAAACAACGTTTCTGCCTCGGTGGCAAATCCCGTTACGGGCAACATCATACAGCATAATAAAATGATAACGCCAATTCTAAGGCTTCGTCTTGCCATACATTTCACTCCTTTTCCGTTTTCCTTATTCAATATATCACAACTTTTCCAAAAAGTCCAGTATTTTCAGGAAAAAGCGAACATGCACCGAACGGATAACTCCACATACCTTAAGAGAAAGGGAGGTGGTGTCTTGACCATCTTTATCCGAAAACTTCGGTACCGGTACAGGAAAAAGCGATTCTCCAAAAAGCCGCCCCGAAAATCCCATCCATGGTTTGTCTTTCTTGTGGTTTTTATGGGGCTTGGGCTGTGGTTTGCCTTTTTTACGGAACAACGAATGGGGCCCCTTGTCCAAGAGATGGCAATGTCCACCCTGAACAATCAACTGATTTCGGAAATCAATCTGGCGGCCACCATGGCCTTGGAAGAAGAAAACATCCGTGCCGGCTCCATCTTGCAGGAGGACAAAGCCGAGGACGGCACCATCGAAAATATTGTTACCGACTACATTGTCGCCAATCGAGTAAAAACCGCCATTGCAACTCGGGTGGCGCAGGTAATGGAGGAACACCGCACCGTCATAACAAAGGTTCCCGTAGGCGCCTTCTTTTCAGACACCATGATGACAGGCTTTGGGGTTCCTGTTCCTTTGTCGGTTTACGCCTCCCATCGGATTGAGATTCAGTTTTTGGACACCTTTGATGCGGCAGGCATCAACCAGACACGGCAACAATTAAGCCTTTCCATCAAGATTCCCGTGCGGATTGCAGGGGTCTTTTCTTCCCTGGACGGAGAGGTTCATACCGAGGTACCTCTGGCCGAAAGTGTCATCATCGGCACCGTCCCCCAAACCTATATGTTAAACGGAGATTAATGCTTGATTCTTGGGGGGAGTTTGGGTATAATAGAAGTAGAAAAGGATTTCAAACACAGAAAAGAGGAAACCCTATGAATATCCAAGATGCCAAAGAGAAAATTTCCGCTCTTCGCACCGAGTTGGAGCGGTATAATTACGAATATTATGTGCAGGATAATCCCACCGTCAGCGACTTTGTCTATGACGCCAAGATGAACGAACTTCTTGCCTTGGAAGGGGAGTTTCCTGAACTGGTTACCCCCGATTCCCCCACCCAAAGAGTGGGCGGTCAGGTTCTTCAGGGGTTTTCGGAGGTGGAGCATGTTGTCCAGATGCAGAGTCTGTCCGACGTGTTCTCGGAGGAAGAGTTTTTGGACTTTGACCTCCGCACCGCCAAGGCGCTGGAGAAGGAACAAGCGGAATACACGGTGGAGATGAAAATTGACGGACTTTCCGTCTCGTTAGAATACGAAAACGGTGTATTTACCCGTGGTTCCACCCGAGGCAACGGCTTTGTGGGAGAGGATATTACCGAAAACCTTCGTACCATCGGGAGCATTCCCCTCCGTCTGAAAGAGAACCTTCCCTACTTAGAGGTCAGAGGCGAAGTTTTTATGCCCAAGGCAAGTTTTTTGAAACTGAACGAGCAACGGGAAGTGGCAGGAGAACCGCTCTTTGCCAACCCCAGAAATGCGGCGGCAGGGTCTCTTCGGCAGTTAGACAGTCGGATTACCGCCACCCGTCGTCTGGATATTTTTGTGTTCAATATACAACAAATCCAAGGGAAAACCCTCTCCAATCATAAAGAATCCATTGACTATCTGGCAGAACTTGGTTTTAAGACCATTCCCATCAAAAACCTCTGCTATGGTGGTCAGGAAGCCTATGCCGAGATTCAACGAATCGGCGAGATGCGAGGAGAACTTCCCTTCGATATTGACGGAGCGGTGGTAAAGATTAACCAATTCACTCAGCGTGACGCCTTGGGCGTTACCACCAAAACCCCTCGGTGGGCGGTTGCCTATAAATTCCCTGCGGAGCAAAAAGAGAGCAAACTGATTGATATTGCCCTGCAGGTGGGAAGAACGGGAGTGATTACCCCCAACGCAGTGCTTCAACCGGTACGGATTGCCGGTTCCACCGTCAGTCGTGCCACACTCCATAACGAGGATAATATTCGTGATAAGGATATCCGCATTGGTGACACCGTCATCATTCAAAAAGCAGGAGACATTATCCCTGAGGTGGTGGAAGTGGTGAAATCCAAACGGGACGGCACCGAAATCGTCTTTCAGATGCCCAAAGTCTGTCCTGCCTGCGGAGAACCCCTCTATCGGGAAGAAGGCGAGGCAGCGGTACGGTGCTTAAGTTCCAACTGTCCTGCCCAGCAGATGCGGAGTATCATCCATTTTGCCTCCAAACCCGCCATGGATATTGACGGACTGGGTCCTGCCATTGTGGAGCAACTGTTGGACGAGGGATGCATCAAGGACTGCGGAGATCTGTATACCCTGACCTATGATGCTATTGTAGGCTTGGAGCGGTTTGCGGACAAGTCGGCACAGAACCTGATTGATGCCATCGAACAATCCAAGCAACAAGGCCTTGACCGAGTTCTGTTCGGTCTGGGCATCCGTTTGATTGGTTCTCGGGCGGCACAACTCCTTGCCAATCGGTTTGGCACCATGGACGCTTTGATGGAGGCTTCCAAGGAGGAACTTTCCGCTGTACCCGATATTGGCGAAAAGATGGCAGAGAGCCTGATTCACTATTTCCAAGAGGAAAAATCTCTGGATTTGATTCACCGCCTGAAGTCTGCCGGGGTTAAAATGGACTATGAGAGCAAACAGACGGGGGACATATTCTCCGGCAAAACCTTTGTTCTGACCGGAACCCTTCCCACCCTGAAACGGAGCGAGGCACAAGCCATCATTGAAGAAAATGGCGGCAAGTGTAGCGGTAGCGTCTCCAAAAAGACCGACTTTGTGGTGGCAGGCGAGGAGGCAGGCAGTAAACTGGACAAGGCAAACGCCTTGGGCGTGACGGTGATTAGCGAAGAGGAATTGTTGGGGATGTTAAAGTAAAAAAAGGATTATCCTTTTTTGCAAAAGAAAAAATAACGTAATTTTCTGCCAAAAAAGAGGAAATCCCCCTTTTGTGTCGAAATATTATATTAATAAGAATTGAATTTTCAAGAACAGGAGTGGATATTTATGTCCGAAGCATTATTTGATACTTCCAAACTGAAAGTCATTCCGGTTGAGCTGAACAGCGAAATGAAGAAGTCCTACATTGACTATGCCATGTCGGTTATTGTGGGACGTGCTCTGCCGGATGTTCGGGACGGCTTGAAGCCGGTTCATCGTCGTATTCTCTATGCTATGTACGAGGACGGCATCACCCCGGACAAGGCATATAAAAAGTGTGCAACCACCGTCGGTAACGTGCTGGGTCGATACCATCCCCATGGTGACGCATCTGTTTACGATGCTATGGTTCGTATGGCACAGGACTTCTCTCTTCGGTATCCTACCGTAGACGGTCATGGTAACTTCGGTTCCATCGACGGTGACGGTGCGGCGGCTTATCGTTATACCGAGGCAAGAATGTCCAAGCTTTCCATGCACTTACTTACCGATATTGAAAAAGAAACCGTTGATTTCATGCCCAACTTCGACGAGAGTCGGAAGGAGCCTGTGGTTCTTCCTTCCCGCTTCCCCCATCTGTTGGTAAATGGTTCTAACGGTATTGCGGTAGGTATGGCAACCAACATTCCTCCCCATAACCTGACCGAGGTTATCAACGGCATTGTGGCTTTGGTGGACAACCCCGAAATCACCATTGACGAGTTGATGGAACACATTCCCGGCCCCGACTTCCCCACCGGCGCTCAGATTATGGGTGTCAGCGGAATTCGTGCGGCTTACCACACAGGACGTGGTAAGATTCGGGTTCGTGCCAAGGCGGAGATTGAGGACTGGAAGGAAAACCGCCAGAGAATCGTAGTAACTGAGATTCCTTATGGCGTTAACAAGGCACGTCTCATTGAGAAGATTGCGGAACTGGTTCACGATAAGAGAGTAGAAGGTATTTCCGACCTCCGTGACGAGTCCGACAGAGACGGTATGCGGATTATCATTGAACTGAAGCGGGATGCCAACGGCACCGTGGTTCTGAACCAGCTTTACAAGTTCACCCAGATGGAAGACAGTTTCAGCGTAATCATGCTGGCGCTGGTGAACCAGACCGATCCTAAAGTTCTGAACCTGAAAGAGGTTCTTGAAAACTACGTAGAATTCCAGAAGGATGTCATTGTCCGTCGTACCAAGTTCGACAAGAAAAAGGCAGAGGCACGGGCACATATCTTAGAGGGTCTTAACAAGGCGCTTGACCACATTGATGAGGTTATCAGCATCATCCGTAACAGTTACAACGATGCTAAGGAAAAATTGATGGAACGGTTCCAGTTCTCCGACCTGCAGGCGCAGGCGATTCTGGATATGCGTCTTGCAAGACTGTCCGGTCTGGAACGGGAGAAGATTGAGAACGAATATAACGAGATTATGGCGCTCATTGCCCACCTGACCGAGGTTCTGGGCAACGAGCAGATGGTAAAGGATATTCTGAAAGAAGAAATCATTGCCATCCGCGACAAGTTCGGTGACGAGAGAAGAACCTCCATCGAACCTGCAGTGGACGATATTGATATTGAAGACCTGATCGAGGAGGAGGAAAACGTGGTGACCTTGACCCATCAGGGCTACATTAAGCGTCTTGCGGCAGACACCTATAAGAGTCAGCGCCGTGGCGGTAAGGGTATCATCGGTATGCAGACCAAGGAGGAAGACTTTGTCTCCACCATGTTTGTTACCTCCACCCATGCACATATTCTCTTCTTCACCAATACGGGAAGAATGTATCGGATTAAAGCCTACGAGATTCCTGAGGCAGGCAGAACCGCCAAGGGTACCGCTGTGGTAAACCTGTTGGCTTTGGAGCCGAACGAAAAGATTTCGGCAGTGATTCCCATTCGTGAATACGAGGACGGCAAGTACCTGACCATGTGTACCAAGGCAGGTGTTGTGAAGAAGACCGACCTGATGGAATACAAGAACGCACCCAAGGCAGGTAAAATTGCCATCCGTCTGGATGAAGGCGACGAATTGATGAAGGTTGCCCTGACCGACGGCACCAACGATATCTTCATCGGTACCTATCAGGGTAAGATGATTCGGTTCAACGAGGCCGACGTCCGTGATATGGGTCGTGTTTCCCGTGGTGTTCGCGGTATCAACTTGGAAGAAGGAGACTATGTCATCGGCATGAGCCTCTATCGCGAAGACGGCAAACTTCTGGTGGTTAGTGAAAAGGGCTACGGTAAAAAGACCGAACTTTCCGAATACAAGTGCCAGACCCGTGGTGGTAAGGGTACTTTCTCTTATAAGATTAGTGATGTAACAGGTAACGTGGCAGGACTTCAGGTAGTATCTCCCAAGGACGATGTAATCCTGATTACCTCCGAGGGCGTTATCATCCGTATGGATACCGAGGACATCAGCACCTTCGGTCGTGTTACCAAGGGTGTTCGTCTCATGCGTCTTGCAGATGACGTGAAGGTTGTTACTGTTGCTTGTGTGGAGAAGGAAGAGGATTCCGAGGAGGTTGATGGAACTGCTCCTGAGAAGGCTCCCGAAACCGCAGATAGCACAACCGCTGTGGATACTCCTGCAGAAACCGAACCTGCACAGGAATAAGAGGATACCATTATGAAAAAGTTGCTTATGGTTTTCCTTGCCGCACTTCTTCTGGTTTCTGTTACCGCTTGCGGTAAAAAGGATGACTACCTTGAGACGGAGGATTTTCAGGAATTTGAAGATTTTGAAGATGCTACCGTCTCCAATACGGATGTAGAAGAAGCCGAGGAACAGCGTCTGGAAATGGATCGGTATCTCTCCTCTGTGGAAGATATGATTCAAAGTGATCCGGACATGGCATCCGATATGCTGAAGGATCTTCCGGAGGGAGAGATTACAGCGGATCAGAAGCAATGGATTGCAGAACTTAAAACCGCCATTGCTCAGCGGAAAGCAGAACTACAAAATACTTCGGACGAGGAGGATGTTTCTGAAGACACCTCCCTTTCCGATCAGGCATCAGATACAGAGGCGCCGGTGCTTTCTCCCGAGAAGGCGGCGGAGTATCTGAAAAACGCCTATCCCCAAGTGGAAGGGGATGTGGGAGATGCACTCCTGCCTCAGTACAACGAAAACGGTGAACTTTACTACTCCATCGTCATGCAGATTGCAGAAGGAGAAATCAAGACAGTACATATTCTCCCCGATGGAACGGTAAGGGTCGCAGATTAATGCTACACCTGTGAGGGCTGTCATGAGAAAAATTTTAAGTCGGGTCCGCCGTGGTGTGGACGATTATCAAATGATTCAAGAAGGCGATCGTATTGCCGTCGGTATTTCCGGCGGCAAGGATAGCCTTACTCTTCTTTGTGCCCTGGCCGCCCTGCGGCATTTTTATCCTAAAAAGTTTCAGGTCATGGGAATTTCTTTGGACATGGGTTTTCCGGGTAGCGACTATTCTCAGGTTGCCGAGTTATGCCGGGAACTTGATGTGGAATACCATGTAAAAAAGACGGACATTGCAGAGATTATCTTTGATGTTCGGCAGGAGAAAAACCCCTGCTCTCTTTGTGCCAAAATGCGGCGTGGCGGTGTCAACGACATGGCTGTGGAGCATGGTTGCAACAAGGTTGCATTGGGACATCATAACGAAGATGTTTTGGAAACCTTTTTCTTGTCGCTCTTTTACGAGGGACGGCTCAACTGTTTCTCTCCTAATACCTATCTGTCCCGACGGGATATTCATGTGATTCGGCCTATGATTTATGTTCCGGAGGGGGATATTAAGGGTTTTGCCAAGAGAGAGAACCTTCCCATTGTCCATAACCCCTGTCCCATGGACGGCGTGTCCAAACGTCAGGATATGAAGGAATTTATTGCCGAGAGAACCAAGACAGATAAATTTTTCAAGACCAAAATGATGCATGCGATCCAGACGGGAATTCCCACCTGGATTCGGGAGGGAGCAGATGAGTGATATGAGGTTCTTCTCCTTTGTGGTTCATGATATAAAGGCTCGGTTTTCCGGGTCTCGGTGGGGCTTTTTGTGGGCATTGGCAAGCCCTGCCGTTACCATTGCTATTTATTGGTTTGTTTATACTGTTGCCCTTCAGGGCCGTGATATGGAGGGCGTTCCTTACCTCCATTTTTTGATTGCAGGAATTCTGCCCTGGTTCTTTTTTGCGGAGGGCTTGACCCTTACCGCATCGGTTTATCGGGATTATAGTTTCTTGGTTCGAAACATTCGTTTTCCCTTGGAACATCTACCCTCTGTTCGGGTTACGGGCGCGTTATTTCTGCATGGTGTTCTTCTTATCCTTGCCTATGGGGTGCTGATTCTAAGCGGTGCATCCGTTGACTTGGCGCAACTTTGGGTATTTTTCTGGATGGCAGGCGGCTTTTTATTGACCTTGGGCCTTGGACGAATCTTTGCCCTTTGGAACGCCTGCTGTAAGGATGTGGCTTATGGATTGAACATTGCCATTCAGTTGGGTTTTTGGCTGACCCCCATTTTTTGGTCGCCAACCGCTCTGCCCGATTGGGCAAAAACCCTTGTGGGATGGAATCCCGTTGCCCTTTGGGTGGAGGGATATCGCAACGCATTGCTATTTCATATTGCTCCCACCTTCTTTGATGGCTTGATTTTTTGGTGTGAAATTCTGCTTGTTTATGGCTTAAGCACCGTTATCATGAAAAAAATACGACCCACCTTGGCAGATAGAGTCTGATGCGTTGTTATACACGAAAAAATTTTATTATAAATCATTTTTATACATGGAGGTTTTCTTATGAAAAAACTTGTATCCGTATTTTTACTCATGGTGCTTGCACTTTCCCTATGGAGCACCACCGCCCTCGCCGCCTATGAGGCACCGGTACAATTCTCATGTGTGCAAACCTATCATGACCGGACTTATACCGCAACTTATTGGGGCACCAATGGTGGTATCAAATTCCAAAGTAATGAGCCGTTGTCTACCGTCCCCGGTCTGGCAGAGGATGCCTACCGGTTCTGTTTCTACCATGATAAACTGTATTTTGTTTTCATTGATGGCTCAGACTCCTCTCCCGCATCCCTTTACTCCTCTGATCCGGATGGTAGTAATGTTAGATTGTTGGCGGACAATGTGGCAAATGATGGAAACATCTATATTGTTGACAATATTCTTTATTATGTTGGCTATACTTCTATACCGGGTTGGAACGAATATCAGGGCTATTCCGGTGGCCTCTATTCAATCAATCTGGAAGACCTTTCCTGGAAGAAAATTTGCAACGACAAAAATGTCTTTATTACCTATTGCGATGGAGACTATATCTATTACGCAATCTCTCCATATGACTCCGAAAAAAGCTCTTACTACGCCATCCGTACTGACGGAACCGGGAAAATGGCTGTAAATCCCTATTGCGACGAGTTTGGAATGTTACGAAGCAAAGAAGAATACGGCTTTTTAAAAGGAAATCTTTTATACTACATCTCCGGCAACCAGCTCTATGTGCGAAACAAAAATGGATGGGGAGACAGATGGCTCGGTTCCATTCCTAGCGGAGATATGCAAATAATCGATTCTGTGACAGATAACGAGATTATTTGTATTACTTCAACCTATCAAGAACTCGCCTCCTATAATCCTCGTGTTAACGTCCATCGAATTCCACTCTATTAAATTACTTTTGAAAACTTAACACACCATACCTTAATTAAAGATATACAAAAAAGAACAACAGACCATCCACAGATAGAGAAATTCTTTTTCATTCTGGTGGATGTTACGGCATATATCCCACGGGATAGTGTCTCTGTTGTTCTTTTTTATTTGTTTTTTCTCTGTTCTTTTTAATGATTTCTATATTGTAGGTGAGGAGCGTGTCGCTCCACCCATTGCCGGAAGCGTGACGCTTCACCCATTGCCGGGCTTTATTCGTGGTGAAGGTTTATCGTTGTCTACGGAGCCACATGCTATTGCAAAAAGATATTTTGTTGATAGCGTGACGCTCCACCCATAAAAAAGGCCCCCTTGTGTAAAGGGGGCTGGATTGGCGTAGCCAAGCCTGGGGGATTGTTGTTTTTCTTTGTATCGACAATCCCCCCGTCATCCTTCGGATGCCATCTCCCTTTGCTTCATCGGGAGGCTTTTCAACAAATTATGTGATCAAAAAAATTGATGAGATTGCTTTGGGATAAGGTTTGTCAAGGCAAACAATCCTCCCACCGCTAAAGCGGTCCCCCCTCCTTTACACAAGGAGGGCTAATCTCGATAGTGCGCAGAAAGGAGCGTGACGCTCCACCCGTTGCCGGACATGGTTTGCGATAAAGATTTACCACCGTCATCGAGCCGCCTTTTTATCTCGATAGTGCGCAGAAATTTGTCCGGCGCAAGATGGGGAATGGCAGAATCATACTTTGTGTATATGATTGACATTCCCCATCGCAGCAACGGGCGAAGTTCGCCAGATTTCAAGCACGACTGTATTCCAGTGCGCAGAAAATTAGGTAAGATGTGATTGATACAAAAAGAGGAATGGCAGGCGCGTACTGATTGTACGTAACTGTCATTCCTCGCCGACACATCGGGCAAAGGTCACAATTTTTATGCACACCTACGAATCGAGTGCGCAGAAATTTGGATGAAATTTGTCCGGCGCAAGATGGGGAATGGCAGAATCATACTTTGTGTATATGATTGACATTCCCCATCGCAGCAACGGGCGAAGTTCGCCAAATTTCAAGCACGTAAAAAGGGGACCCACAAGGGGTCCCCTCTACTAAGCACTTATGCTCGTAAGATAATCTTACTGAACGTTGTACTTGCCGAAGTCGTAGTTCTTGTAAACAACGATGTCAGCAGGCTTGTTGTTGTAAACTCTTACGAATACGTAGTCAGCCATGCCGTATGCAGGAGTGGTGGTCAGAGTAGTGATACCATCCTCAGCGATAACGGTCTTAGAAGCTGCGAACAGGTCTTCGTCTACGTTTGCATCAGCCAGGCTACCCAGATCCAGTCTGTAGTCAGCCTTCATGTTTACATCGTAAACATATACGTTAGCGTCTGCTTCCTTAACGTACTGAATAGCACCGTTCAGAGTACCATCAGCGTTCAAGGGCTGTACCAGAGCAGTACCGTTGTTGCTGAACTTAGTTACAGCACCGAACATGTAGGACTCGTCAGTACCAGCAGCACCCATAGTGAATACGGGGGTAGCAGCAGCGTTCTTGGAGTAGCAATCAGCCTCAGCGAAGGTCAGGATAGCCTTAGCGTAGGTGATAACACCCTTTTCAACGGTCAGCTGAACCAGGTCACCGCGAGCAGCACCAGCGATAACAGCTTCGGTAGCCATATCAACCTTGGTGGTAGCGGTCAGCAGTTCGCCGTTCATGTAGTAGTTTACAGAGTAAACACTATCGGTACCGTTAACAACGGTTACACCAGTGCTCTCAACAACAGCGATGTTGGTGCTGGGAGCCAGACGACCGGTCTCGTTCATCAGAACAACAACCTGAGCTTCGTCATTGGTATCAGGAGCAAAACCGAATACGGTGTAGGTCTGATCGTCGATCAGAGAAGTGATACCTGCAACAGAGGAGTTCTCATCACTTGCAGCTACAGCATTGTTACCATAGGTTACAGCGCTGGAAACAGGAGCGATGTAGAATACCTTAGTGTCTTCGTTTACAGCGATGCCGTTCTTGAAGGTAAGAGCGTCAGCGTTGTACTGTGCAGAACCGGAGTTGATTACAGCCAGGTCTCTCTCGCTGTTAGCAGCAGCTTCAACAACGATGGTCTTAACCTTACCTGCATCATTGCCTTCGTAAGCGATCACTCTGTTAACCAGGCCATCAGCGAATGCAGTCAGGTTGGTGATAGAAGTGGTCTCGTTCAGAACTGCGGTGAAGGACTTCTTGCCTGCGCCGTCAGTACCGATTACGGAAGACAGAGTCTGGTCAAAGTTAACCAGCTTAACCTTGGAAGCGAGCTCAGCCTCGTAAACTTCGCCGCTCATGTCAAGAAGCTTAACCTGAACAACGTTCTCGCCATCCCAGTTACCAGCTACAACCTTAGCAGCCAGTACGTAAGCATACTGATCAACCTTAGCGTTTACGCCTTCGATTTCTACAGTATCGTCAAGAGCAACGATCTTGCCGTAAGCATCGATGTAGAATCTACCGCTCAGACCGGGCTCAACAGCACCGATGCCGTATGCAGTAGGAGCGATTTCGTAGGTGTTACCGTCGGACAGAACAACGTCGCCGTTGGACTTAGCTACGGATACAGCACCTTCAACATAGTTGTCTTCGCCCAGAACTTCTACATTGTATACGTTCTTAACGCCATCCCAGATGATGGATACAACATCCCACTTAGCCAGCTCGGTGTAGTCAATAGCTTCACCGTTCTTGGTCAGGTTGATGATGGTATCGGTATCATTCTCGTCAAATACGAGCTTAATAGCATTGCTGGTGTGTGCTTCCTGAGGAGTTACGAAGAAACGTACCTGACCTCTGGTGGTAACTTCCTTAACAACAGCAGTTACAGCGATTTCGATGTTAACTACGTCGTATGCAGGATCGTTATCGGTATCCAGCAGGGTAACCTTACCGCTCAGGGTAGAGTTAGGAGTGATGGTTCCGCCCAGGTAACCAGCCAATACGTTACGGCTGTCATCTGCGGTGGAGATGTTGGTGTTGTCAGTTGCAACGGGGATACCGTTGTAAAGGATGGTAGCGTCTGCCTGGATGGTCTTAGCAATCTCAACGTTGCTGTTAGCATCCTTCAGGTACTCAACGATACCGTTAGAAGCGGTGTAACCAGCGAACTGGTCAAGACCAAACTCAACTTCGCTGTTAACTGCCTGCTTGCTCATAGCAACAACAGTGTAGTTGTTCTCGAAGTTGCTCATCTTCTTAGCGTATACTTCTACAGCATAGCCCAGGAAGGGATCGCAATCAACTTCACCCTGGTACATGGTAGGAGTTGCAATGTAGCTACCGGAAGCGCTGTTAACCCAACCGAGGTAGTAGCCGTTGTCTGCAGTCTGATAAGGAGCAACAGTTACGGTCTTTCTAGCGGTGGTGTCAATGCTGCCGGACAGGCTGTTTGCAGTAACAATACCGGTGAACTTGATCATCTTCAGGTCTCTGGTCAACAGAGTCATGAGCTTGTAGTTAACGCCATCATAGATGCCGTATTCCTTCTCAGCACCGTAGCTTACGGGATCCATCAAGGGGGTGTTGATTGCATTGTAAACCATCTGAGCAACCATGCCTCTGGATGCATCTACGCCAATGCCGCCGCCTACAACGTCATCAAGAACGCCGTAACGGGTTGCAGCGGTGATGTAACCGGTGGGGAAGCCGCCAGCATCAGCTGCGAAAGGCTCGTAACCCAAGGTTACCATCAGCATCTTAATCATCTGATCATAAGTTACGTTATCATCAGGACCAAAGTTGCCATCGCCGTAACCGTTTACGATACCCTGGCTAGCAGCCTGAGCGATGTAACCGGATGCCCAGTGATCAGCAGCAACGTCGTCAAACTCAGTTGCAGTCTGAGCAGCTACGTCCATGCCCTGGATTCTTGCGATGATAGCAGTAACTTCTGCTCTGGTAATGGTGTCTTCAGGTCTGAATTCCATTACGCCGTCGCCATCATTGTCGTCACCTGTAACGATACCAAGATCGTTCAGCAGTTCGATTGCCTTAGCATAGTTGTCGGTGTCTGCTACGTCGCTGAAGTCTGCTGCAAAAGCTACAGAGCTAACCAACATAGCGAAAACTGCTACTAAAGCGATAATCTTTTTGAGATTTCTCATTCTGAAATCCTCCTTCATAATATAAAATTTTATTTTTTTTTCTTCTTCATTGCACCGCAACACCCGCTGTTGCGACGACTTTGTCTCCGAGAAAGTCCCAATCACGGACACCTCTCCCATTAACTTTGTTCAAATTATAGCACTAAAACAGGGTAAATGTCAATATTTAATTTAATTTTTAATAGATTTGTAACAAACTGACCAAAAAAATGCGGGTATCTGTGAGCCTACCCCGTGAATCATACCGATGAATCACCGTGAACCCCACGTTTTTCCAAGGTTTTCTCTTATTTGGCGTTTTGCCACAAAATGCTTCTTGCAACAGAAAAAACAGCCTTTCCCTTCGGCATTTGTCCATTTTACTCTTGAAAACCCTATTTGTCAACCCTTTTTAGAGAAAAAATTGCTTTTTTTGCCTTTATTATCATTTTTTGCCCTTTTTAATGATATTACCGACAAGCAAAGGTTGCATTTGGGGTTTTCATATAGTTAGACGAAATACTTTTGTATTTTGTTCCAATTTTTTTGCTTTATATATTATATATATTATAATAAGGAAAGAATTTCTCCCAAAGGGAAAAAGACACCCCCTCTGCATAGGATAGTTATATATTATTAATATGAAGAAAACCATACTTTATCGCAAATAAATTCATTGCCGCACCACAACTTTATCTTTTAAGAGAGCACCTCAATGAAAAAACCGCCAATCTTATACTAAGATTGACGGTTTTTATGGTCGGGGCGACAGGATTCGAACCTGCGGCCCCCTGGTCCCAAACCAGGTGCGCTACCAAGCTGCGCCACGCCCCGATATCTGTATTATTGTTGGAAATCCCCGCCCTCCTATGAGAGCGGGGATTTCTTGGCAGGGGTAGAGAGACTCGAACTCCCGGCACGCGGTTTTGGAGACCGCTGCTCTACCAACTGAGCTATACCCCTACATCACAGGGACTTATTATATCACGGGAAAAACTTCTTGTCAAGTATTTTCCCGAAATTCTTTTTTGAAACCTCTTTTCATCTTGACACGCCATGACACCAAAATCCGTATTATACTTCTTGGTAAGCAGAAAGCGCCGTCTGCAATCATTAAACAAAGGAGTGATTTCATGTCATTATGGTATGACAAAAGAGGGAAGTCCTATGCTTCCAAAGGCAACTCTTCCTGGGTAAAGTATTATGCAGAACATCTGTTCAACGCTCTGACCGCCCGTCTTGACGGGCATTACAAGGGTGCGGAGGGAAAACACAAGGCAGAAGACGTTCTGACCAAGACCAATCAGTCCGTTGCGGAGATTCTTGACACCAAGGTGGACAAAATCTCCGGTATGGGTCTTTCCCAGCAGAGCTTTACCTCACAGGAAAAAGAAAAACTGGCAGGGGTTTCTCCCAATGCCACGGCGGTGGGGATTTCTTTGGATCCCATAGGCAGTGAGGCCTTCAACGACACCACCAACACCGCCAATGTTCCCTATGCCCATCTGGAAGGGCGGATGAACTCTACCCAACTTCGCACCTTCCTGATTACCGACTATACCCCAAACACCGTTACCTTAGATTCGGTGAAAGGAATTGAACCGGGCATGAGTTGGTTTATCTTCCTGAAAAACGGTTCGGAAAAGCAACGCCACAGCGGAACCATCTCGGAAATTCATGAGAATACCGTTACTCTTTTCGGGAACACCGATTCGGAGAAGGACACCGAACTTGATGTGGTCTTTACCCCATCCCAAACCCCTTCTCTCATAGGAACCTTTTTTGTAAATGGCGGTAGCATCGGTTCTCACGTGGTTACCGACACAGAAGGGGACTTTTCTCTCCATTTAGAGGGTCGATTGACCTCCGGAACCTTGGATTCCCATGCAGAAGGCACCATTACCCAAGCCTTTGGCTGGTCATCCCACGCGGAAGGCCGTTCCACCGTCACTACAGGGGAATGTTCCCATGCGGAGGGTTACAACTGTCGTGCAAAGGGAATCGGCAGTCATAGCGAAGGAGGAAGTTCTCATGCAACGGGGCATTACTCCCATGCAGAAGGCGGTAACACCGAAGCCACAGGAAAATGCTCCCACGCAGAAGGAAACATGACCTCTGCCACCGATGCTCATGCCCACGCAGAGGGCAATCAATCAAAAGCCTCCGGCAAAAACGCCCACGCAGAGGGCAACGCCACGGTGGCATCAGGGGAAAACGCCCATGCAGAGGGTGTTTTGTGTCAGGCATCCGGCATCAACGCCCATGCAGAGGGCGGTGACACCAAAGGATCCGGAGCCTATTCTCATGCAGAAGGGTACAAGAGCGAAAGCTCTGCCTACGGTTCCCATGCCGAGGGCGGCGAAACCCTGGCTTCCAGCAACTACTCCCACGCCGAGGGTTTTCAAGCCAAGGCAACCGGTCTGCGCTCTCATGCAGAGGGTCAGAAAACAGAAGCATCCGCCGACAGTTCTCATGCAGAAGGCACGGGAACCAAAGCAACCCATAACCGTGCTCATGCCGAAGGCGCCTACACCACCGCATCCGGAATGAACTCCCATGCCGAGGGTGGTTCCACCACTGCATCCGGAGTGAGTTCTCACGCCGAGGGCGAGGGCTCTGTGGCTAAGGGTGCCTACTCCCATGCGGAGGGGTTTTATACCAAGGCATCCTCCCCCAATCAGCATGCAGCCGGAAAATTTAATCTGGAGGACACCAACGGTCTTTATGCTCACATTGTGGGCAATGGTACCGACGAGGGTACTCGCTCCAACGCCTATACGCTGGACTGGAAAGGGAACGGCCGATTTTCCGGGGATGTCTATGCCAAAGATGCCATCCTTGCAACCCGTCAGTATGTAAATGAATCGGTAGCAGAGGCCGGTGGCGGCGACATGGTTCGTGCTATCTATGATACCACAAAAAATGGTGTGGTTGATGATGCAGAAAAACTGGGCGGACAGTCCCCCGACTACTACGCCAAGCAGTCGGATATGGATAACAAGCCCATCAAAAAAGGGTCCGGCCTTGCCTCGGCTATTATCTGGGATCCGGAGGGCGAATCTCTTGGTGGCTCCTTTTGTCCCTCTGCTTCGGGCATTGGCTCTTTCTCCTCCGGTCTGGAAACACGCTCTTCCGGATATTGTTCGTCGGTCTTTGGTTCTTACTCCACCGTGAACGGAGACTACGCCACAAGTATGGGTAGCGGTAACTTTGCTACCGGCACCTGCGCCATGGCCTTTGGTCAGGATCTTCAGGCAGACAATCTTCAGGTGGTGGTAGGAAGACAGAACAACCCTGTTTCAGGGCCTACCTCCTCCTATGACAGTTCCGGCTCTGTCTTTTTGGTGGGTAACGGAAATGGCATTACTGCGTCCAATGCGTTTCGTGTTTCCGCCGATGGCTACTGCTATGGCCAAAACGCCTTTGCCGCCAGCGGTGCGGACTATGCCGAATACTTTGAATGGGAAGACCAAAACCCTGCCAAGGAGGATCGTTGCGGTCACTTTGTCACCCTCTCGGGCAACAAAATCCGAATCGCAACCCCTGAAGACACCTACATTTTAGGCGTTGTTTCCGCTACGCCTGTGGTAAAGGGCAACATCTTTTCTGAGCAATGGCAAGGGACCTATCAGACCGATGTGTTTGGTCGGCGGTTAACCCATCAGGTGGAGGTTTCCGAATCCACCGACCCCAAAACCGGCTCGGTAATTCCTGCCCACACCGAAACCCGTGTTCTCCTTAACCCCGACTATGACTCCACCCGACCCTATATGGGCAGAGATGCCCGTCCCGAGTGGGATCCCGTTGGACTTTTGGGACAGTTGGTGGTGGTAGACGACGGAACCTGTGAAGCAAACGGCTATTGCACCGTCTCGGAAGGGGGCATTGCCACCGCTTCTGCTGCGACTACCCCCTATCGGGTAATGGAGCGTTTGGACGAGAATCACATCCGCATTTTCTTGAAATAAGACAACATAGGAGGAAGAAGATGAACACCGAACTGGTCATTGCTCTTTTGTCTCTGGCAGGAACGCTGTTGGGTTCGCTCTTTGGTATACTTGCCGCCAATCGTCTGACCAACTACCGCCTTGGACAACTGGAAGAGAAGGTTAACAAGCACAATAATATGATGGAACGTCTGTTCCATCTGGAACAGGATGTGGCGGTTCTCAGCAACCGCCAGAAAGTCTCGGAGCATCGGCTTCGGGATCTGGAACTGGAATAATCCAACCACCCTGAAGAATAGATTAGGAAAGGAGAAACATTTATGGAAAACGTAAAGCACGACACCATTGCCCGCACTGTGGTTCTGGCTTTGGCGCTGATCAATCAGGTTCTTGCGGTTGCAGGAAGGGATGCCCTTCCCTTTGGGGAAGATCAGGTCTATCAGTTTGTGACCCTGATCCTGACCTTGGGCGCCTCGGTGGTTTCCTGGTGGAAGAACAACAGTTTTACCAAAGCCGCCATACTCTGCGACCTTTACCTGAAGTTTTTCCGTCAGGAAAGCAACAACAGAAAGGAGGTGAAAAAGTCATGCGCATCGGCATAGACTGCGGTCATACCGCATCCGGCCCCGGTTCCGGGGCGGTGGGGTACCTGAACGAAAGTCGGGAAACCCGCGCTGTGGGCAAAGCCTTGATGGAGTTGCTGACCGCCTTGGGTCACACCGTCTATGATTGCACCAATCAATCCGCTCCTTCGGTTTCTGCCAATCTGTCACGGATTGTTGCCGCCGCCAATGCACGGGAACTGGACGCCTTTTACTCCATTCATTTCAATGCAGGAGGAGGAAGAGGCAGCGAGGTATACACCATGACCGGAAAGGAAACCAAAGAGACCACAAGAATCCTCTCCTCTTTAGAAGAGTTGGGGTTCCAAAACCGTGGCACCAAGCGGGGTTCTCACCTTTATGTTATCAAACGAACCACCGCTCCTGCCACCTTGATTGAGGTTTGCTTTGTGGATAGTGAAGCCGACAGCAAATTGTATCAGAATTTGGGAGCCAAAGCGGTTGCCGCCGCCCTCTGCAAAGGCATCACCGGAAAGGTTCCCGACCAAAAGGAGGATTTGACCATGACACAATATCAGGAACTGAAAGCCGCCATAGATTCCTTAGCGCAGGAAATACGGGAACTGAAAAACCCGACTATTTATAACTATATCGATGATAACATGCCCGATTGGGCGGTTCCGTCGGTGAAAAAGGTTGTTGCCAAAGGAATTTTGAAGGGCACTGACACAGGTCTTGGCCTTACCGAAAGCGACCTGCGGCATATTGTAATGAATGATCGAGCGGGATTATACGACTAAAAATGAAAGGGCAGAAACCTGTTGGTTTCTGCCCTTTTCGTGTACAACAATGACTTTTGCCTTGCCCAATTGCGCTCGGTAGTGCAAAGGAAATTAGGTGGCACAATCCTCCCACCGCTAAAGCGGTCCCCCCTCCTTTACACAAGGAGGGCTAATCTCGTGAGTGCGCAGAAAAATTGATGAGATTGCTTTGGGACAAGGTTTGCCAAGGCAGAACGATACTTTGTGTATGTGACTGTCTTGGCAAGCCGACGTCACGAAGCAAGGTCGCAATTTTTCAAGCACGACTTTTTTATTCTTCGATAGGCAGGTTAATGGTGACACGGGTGAACCGACCGAATTCCGATTCGATCTGGATGGTTCCGCCGTGGCTCTCGATAATCTCTTTGGTGATGGAAAGACCCAATCCCGTACCGCCCTTGTCACGGCTTCTTGCCTTGTCTACCCGATAGAATCGTTCAAAGACATGGTCAAGATCGCTCTTGGGAATACCCTTTCCGCTATCCTCCACCTTAATATAAACGTTATTATACAGTTTGCCTGCATAGACCTGAATCTTGTCGCCACGGGCACAATACTTGATGGAGTTGGAGATGATATTCTTAATCGCACGTTCAATCTGGTCAGGATCGGCACAGATTTCAGGCATTTCGGTGGTGCGGTTGTAGGTCAGGGTCATGCCCTTCTTTTCTGCTTCCAAACGGAACACATCCGCCATCTCCCGCAGGAGATCGTCAATGGAGAACAGTTCCTTCTGGATATCCACTCTCTGCATATCAAACCGATTGAGAATCAACAGGTTCTGTACCAGCGCCGTCATCTTGTCTACTTCGCTCTCTACGGTAGAGAGGAGGCTTGCCGCCGTCTTCTTATCGTCTAAGTATCCGTTCAACAGGGTCTCGGTGTAGGTTCGGATGGTGGTCAGAGGGGTCTTTAACTCGTGGGAAACCTCCGCAACAAACTTCTGCCGTGCCGCTTCTAAGTTGAACTGCTGGGTAATATCCTCAAAGACACAAACCACACCTGCAATCCGCTCTGCGTCCATCTTGAAGGGAACCAGATACGCCTTGATATGCTTGCTTCCCACCAGAAGTTCCCGCTCCTCGGTTTTGGAACCGTCCAGATACATGAACTCCGCCATGCAGATGTCACCTTTCCATTGATGGAAGAAGTCGTCAAACTGCACATCCTCGGGATTTTTTATCATAAACATCCGCTTTGCCGCAGGATTGATATGTACTACCTTTTGTTCGGTATCAAAGGCCATGATACCACTGGTGATATTCTCTAAAATTACTTCTACCTTATGCTTTTCGGTATTGATCTGGTTGAGGCTGTTGCTCATGACATTACCGATTTTATCAAAGGAGCGCAGAAGATTTCCCATCTCCCCTGTGGGGGCCTTGTCCAGGCTGGGACTGAAATCTCCTTCTGCAAACTTGTCCACCCGTCGTCTTAACTGACGGAAGGGCGCCATCATCACTCTGGTTGCCCAGGCTCCTGCCAATGCGGCAAGAATCAATCCTCCAAGCATTGCCCAAAGGGTACGGATGGCGGTTTGGGTCAGGGCTCTGTTCATGTCCGACTTGTTATCACGAACATAGAGGATGTATCCGTCCTCCACCTTGGAGCCGTTCTTAATAAAGAACGCATAATCCATGGTCTTATCAAAGAGGGAAAGATGATTTCCCTTTCCGCCACGCATGGCGTCTTCTAAGTTCTCGGTGCGACCCACCATGGTTCCCTGCAAAGACGCAGGTGCAATCACCGATGCATCCCGTGCAGAAAGGAGGAAGCAGTTGCGATTCTCGTCCAGTTTCAGGATGCCGGCATAGGCATTGATGGCGGTCTCCACCTGAGGGAGTTTTTCCTCCAAGTCGGCAGAACCTGCCATAATCTGACCGATTGCCGAGGGAAGGGTGCTTTCTTCTACCTTGGTTGTAGAGGCGCAGAACTCTGTCCGCAACATATCATATACATGGAAAAATCCCACGCCGCCGGTGATTAACACCGCCAGTAAGACTGCCAGCAACACTTTTGCCGTCAGTCGCCAATACAGTTGTCGGAACATTCTTTGCGCCTCCTTTTTTTGATTCATCATTTTATTATTCTAACATATTACTTTCTTCAGGTAAAGAAGTTTTTTCAAAAAATTCCTTTTCTTCCTCGAAAAGGTTGTCCATTAACCCACGAAATTTCAGAAAAACCGCCAAATTCCGCAGATTTTTCAATATGGCAAGGGAGGAAGAATTTCTCATAACCTCATACCCGTCAGGGCAGGTCTTCACCTGATAGCAAGGCTCTCCCTCTGCCATGATCTCAATGCCGTATCGACGGGCATACTTTGAAAGTCCCGACGGCAACCCCTGAACATTGCAAGTCACCGTTTCTCGGTACTTTTTCCGTCGATGGGCGTCAAATGCCATCAACCTCGGTCTTGATGCGGTTATGCCCAGTTCCTTATCCCGTGCGGTGAGGGAATCCTCATGAAACCGATATTCGTAGAGGGGTTCTCCCTTTCGATGCCGAATCCGAAAAAGACTGTTCATCCGCATAAAATAATCATAATCCTCCAAGAGGAAGAGGTTGGGAGAATATCCGCCCAGTACCCGTTCGCATCCTGCACGGTAGAGGAATGCCGCACCGATGGTATTGTTTGCTACTCTGTTCAAAAGGGGTGTGGCAGGAGGAAAGCAGACCGCTCCGCTCCCCACGGGAAACTCGAACCAGCCGTGGTTGGTGATTCGCTCCCCTTGTTCATCAATCAGGTACTGATTCCCGAACACCATGTCCGCCCTTGGGTGCTTTTTCAGTTCATCCACCATGGTTTCCAAAAAGGCAGGAAGATAGCGGTTGTCTCCGCTAATCCATGTATAAAACTCCCCCTTTGCCAAGGAAAAACCTCGATTCAGCGCCCGTGGGAGTTTTTGGTTCTCTTGGGTAACCACCCTGATACGGGAATCCTTTTCCGCATAACCTTCAGCAATGGCAAGGCTTTCGTCCTCCGACCCGTCATCTACCACAATCAGTTCCCAGTTTTCATAGGTCTGGCAAAGCACCGAGCGGATTGCCTCGTGCAGGTATTTCTCTCCGTTATAGACAGGGAGAACCACCGAAACCAAGCCTGACTCCGCCCCTGTGAGAATCTCTTTGGCAGGAAGCCGTGTCAGTCGTTTTTGTTTCATTATGCACCCTCCCATTCCAGAGCCAATTCCAAAAAGGCGTCACGTTCACATTCTTTATAGTAACTTTCCCATAACTTCCCTCGTTTTTGGAGGGTTTTCCATTCCAGTTCCGCAATGCGGAGTCGTTCTTTGACATAGGCAAGATCCCAACCTGCAGGGGCATAGCCTTCCCGACTGAGCCGACAGGTGGTAAAAATCCCTGCCCGAATGGTCTTTTTCACATGTTCTTTGGTAAACCGCCGAGGTTCTACCCTATGCTCCACCCACGCCTTGGGTTGGATTCCGATTTTCCAGCCCTTTTGTTGCACCATGAAGCAGAGCGCCGTCTCCTCTCCGCCGCCAAAATCCTCACCCACTCTTCCGTAGGTCACGGGAAATCCCCCCAACAAGTCAAGGGCACTTTTCCGCACCCCGAAGCAGGCACCGTAGGGGAAGGCGTACTGCTCACGCACCTGCCGATAACGGGAATAGGGCACCCGATAGGCACTCCAGAGTCCCTCCCGACCGGGAAGAACCACCTGTGGCCGTGGCTCGGGAACTTTTAAGAAAATCTGACCGCCCACCACCGCGGTATCGGGACGGTTCCGAAAGGCTTTGATCATCTGTTCCACCAGATGTTCGTCTGCCACCGCATCATCGTCTATGTAGAGAAGAATCTCCCCTTTTGCCTGACGGGCTCCTGCGTTTCTGGCATGGGAAATCCCCGTGGTTTTCTCCCAAACCACCTGAACCGACGAGGGAAAGTCCTGCCATGGGGGTTCTTTTTCGCCGTTCCAGACCACCAGTACCTCATAATCCTCCGCCGTTTGGTTCAGGACGGCATCCACCGCAGAAAAAAGGGTGGCACAAGTGCCCATGGTACAGAGAATGACCGACAGACTCTTTTCCCCTGCCCCTTTTGGAATGGGAGTGGAAACCACCTTGGGTCGGGAGGGTCTGCGCAGTTCGCAGATGCCCTTTCTCAGGGCAGGCCAAAGGTTCCCGGGGGTCAGTTCCGCCACCGAGGACAAGGAAATATTAGCCTTGGTCTTTTTCAATCTTCTTCACCTCCGCAGGAATATGAACCATGCCGAAATAGGGGGTTTCCTCCCCCTGAATCTCCAAAGCGGCATCCTGATATTCGTAGTAGGCAATGGGGTGGGTATTGGGAATCTCCAACCCCACCGAGATCAGGTATTTCCCACCGCAGAGCAGGTTTTGGAACCGAATATCCAACCTTTCCTCCTTGCCCGTGGTCAGGGAAACCCCCATCTCCTTAGCCGAGAACACCAGCAGGTCAAGGCCTTCTTTATTCTTTACCGACAGGGAAAGATCCCCTGCCTCCACCCCTTTGGGCAGACAATATTCCACCGAAACCGTAATGTCCCGACCATATGGCCAGATGCCGGGGGCGGTTACTCGTCGGATGGCGCCGGGACAGGTGCCGAATCCGCTTTGGGTCAGGGTTTCTCCCTGGCCTACCAGTTCTGCCATGTAGGTACCGGTTACCTCCGCCACGTCACCGTCCATCCGCAGTCTTCCGACCTCAAGCCAGATGACCCGATCGCAGAAACGCCGTACCGAGTCTATGTCATGGGATATGTAGAGGATGGTCACCCCTTGGCTTTTCAGTTGGTTCAATTTTTGGAAGCATTTTGCCTGAAAGGCAATGTCTCCTACCGCCAGCGCCTCGTCCACCAATAAAAGCTCCGGCTGAAAGGCAATTGCTGTGGCAAATGCCAGACGATAGAACATACCGCTGGAGTAGGTTCTGACCTTTTGGGATACGGCGGTGCCGATTTGGGCAAAGTCCAGAATCTCAGAGAGTTTTTCACGGACTTGGGCTTTTGTCTTGCCCTGAAGCATCCCATTTAAGTATATGTTCTCCAATCCGGTATATTCCGGATGGAAGCCGGCACCCAATTCCAATAAGGCAGAAACCTGCCCCTCCGTATGGAGGGTTCCCCCCGTGGGGGCGGTAATCCCTGCAAGAAGTTTTAAGAGGGTGGATTTTCCTGAGCCGTTTCTGCCGATGATTCCCACCGTCTCACCCTTTGTAACAGAGAAGGAGACGTCCCCGAGGGCGGTCTTGGTCGCCTTGTTTTGCGGGTATGTTTTGGTGATGTGTTCCAGTTTGATGATAGCCATAGGGGTTCTCCTTTCTGTAGAGATTTTTACGTTCAGCGTTATTTTATCATACGGGAAAATTTCTTGCAAGAAAAATTCGGGTTTTGACGGGAACCAAAAATCCTTTTTCGCATAGGATAAAGTGAAAACAAAATGGGAGGTGGAACAAAGATGTTTGGAAACGGTTGCGGAAATAATTCCTGCTGGTGGATTATTATTCTGATTCTTTTACTTTGTTGTTGCGGTGGCGGATGCAACGAAGGCCGTCGTATCAATGATTGCTGCTGTGACTAGGAGCGGTGACGCTCCACCCAGTGCCGGATTTTATATGAGATAAAGGTTTATCGTTGTCTACGGAGCCACATGCTGTTGCAAAAAGATATCGGTTGACAGCGTTCCGTTTCATCTAATGCCGGATTTTGTAAATTGTAGGGGAGACTCTCGAGTCTCTCGCAAGGGTTGGCGAATGATATCAATATTTCTTTGCCTTCCCCCGTTCCAAGAACGAACGAAGAAACGCTCTGCGTTTCCTAAAAGCCGGTGCTGTCGCACCTCATTTTCCGCTACAAATATGCCACAGGCATATTTGCTCACGCGAGAACGCCGACCCCGAGCGGTTCGTTCCACCCTTTCAGGGTGAATCCGACCAAAAGGGGCTAGTGCCCCTTTGGAAACCCCATGGTTGACGGATAGGTTGTTGTAAATTTGAGTGCGCAGAAAATTGGATGAAATTGCTTTGGGGCGAGGTTTGGTAAGGCGGGAGCGTACTCCTTGTACGTGACTGTCCTGCCGAGTCGATGAAAGGGGCACAGATTGCTGAATTTTCAAGCACGACTGAAAATTTGAGTGCGCAGAAAATTTGCCTTTAGAACTCGTAAGTGCGCAGAAAAATTGATGAAATTTGTTCGGCTCAAGATGAGGAATGGCAGGCGCGTACTCCTTGTACGTAACTGTCATTGCTCGTCGCAGCGACGGGCAAAGGTCGCAATTTTTCCAGCACGACTGGAAAGGAGGTGGAGAAATGGGCTGCTTCGGCAACACCTTTGGCGGTAACGATAGCTGTTTATGGATCATTCTGTTGATCATTGTTTTGTTCTGCTGCTGTGGTAACAATGACAACAACGGCTGTGGTTGCGGTTGCTAGTTTTGGGGGGTGCATCGGTTCTTACTGATGCACCCATTTTTTCTTGACAAGGCCTGTCTTTTGTGCTATACTGACATTCGTGATTGCTGGAATAACTCAGTTGGTAGAGTACCTCACTCGTAATGAGGAAGTCGAGGGTTCAAGTCCCTTTTCCAGCTCCAGAAAAAAAGACATCCAATGGATGTCTTTTTTTGTTTTCTTTTTCGAAAGTAAAGCCAAAATTTTGATTACTCCATTATAATTGTAGACAAAAGAGTTCACACTAAGCACAAAAGGAGTTGTCATGTTATGAGAAAAATAACCTATGAAGCTATTTTAGATTTTAAAGAGCACCTGATGGAGGAGGAAAAGACCCCTGCAACCATTGAAAAGTATATTCGTGACGTGGTATTTTTTATGGATTGGCTGAAGGGGGAACTTGTGTCCAAATCGGTGGTGGTGCAGTACAAGCAGGCCTTGATGGAAAAGTATGCACCTGCAAGCATCAATGCGGCTTTGTCCTCTTTGAACAGTTTCTTTTCTTATTATGAATGGTATGATTGCAAGGTAAAAGCCCTGAAAATTCAACGGCAGATTTTTGCAGAAAGCCGCAAGGAACTTACCAAGGCAGAATATGAGCGGTTACTCGCCGCTGCGGAGAAAAAACAGAACCGAAGACTTTACTTCCTGATGCAGACCATCTGCAGCAGCGGTATCCGTGTTTCGGAACTGGCCTATATTACCATGGAGGCGGTAAAAAACCGCACCGCCAGAATTCATTGTAAAGGAAAGATTCGGGTGGTCATGCTACCGCGGGAGCTTTGCCGCATGTTGCTACAATATGCCAAAAAACAAAATATAACAAGGGGTCCCATTTTCATTACAAAAACGGGAAAACCCCTTGACAGAAGTACCATATGGAAGATGATGAAGTCCCTTTGTAAGGACGCGGCCGTGGACAGAGAAAAGGTGTTCCCCCATAACCTGCGCCATCTCTTTGCCCGTACCTATTACGCCATACAGAAGGATATCGTTCGTCTTGCGGACATTCTGGGACATTCCAGCGTGAACACCACCCGTATTTACACCATGGAAACAGGTGAGATTCACCGCCGACAGATTCAATCCCTTGGCCTGTTAAGGGCATAAAAAAACACATAATCGAAATTATGTGATTCAGCATTCAAACATAATCGAAATTATGTGGGAAGCATCCTATATATTTATCTAAATGACTCGGTCAGTATATCACGGATATGCTAATTTGTCAATGGTTTTACATAGTGGATATCAAAAAAAGGCAATGTGTTAAAAAAACGGACATAACAAAAGAGATCGGCTATGCAGAATTGACATTCCCGATCTGTTTGCTATGCCCGAAGATAGGTTTATTTGGAAGAAACGTTTAAATTTTTATGGTTGCACCACAAAAAACTGTTTTTGTCTGCCACATAATTTCGATTATGTGGCAGGCATTTTTTTGCCCGTTTGATTGTAACGTTCATTACACAACATGATTTTTTCACCAATTTACGATACATCGGGTATTTTTTATCCCCTTGTATGTAATGTTCGTTACACAACATCTTGTGCTTACATAACATATATGCTTATATATACCTAATATATTGGGAGGAATCACCATGACCGGTCATTATATTCCTGAGAAGAAAAAAGAACTGCTTGTGACCATTTGGGACTACCTGCTGGAAAAGGGCATGTCCGAGGCATCCATTGGCGATCTGTGTAAATCCAAGAAGATTTCTCAGAGTAGTCTTTATTATTGGTTCAAGGATAAGGACGATGTGTGGACCAGTGCAGGAAAGTACGGCGTCCAGAAGGTAGCACTTCGGATGCTGGAACATACGGTCAAAAGCTTTGACCATCTGGATCACTATTTTGACACCCTTTTTGACGAGGTGGATCAGTACAAGGGGGACCTTCGTCTGGTGGTACAGATTACCACCAACCATCGTTTTGGTGAAAGCATGCGAGAGACTCTGTTCGGCTTCAACCACCTGTACGAAGCATATGGCGCAAAGCTGATAGAGATATCCGGCTGTACCCCTTTGCTGGCAGAGGTTTTCATCTATACCATCATTACCCTTGTGGTTGATTATGTTGTATGGGATGACAGAAGAAAGACGCAAATGCTTCTGGACAATCTTCGTGACAGAGTGAAACGAGAAATTGCAGAGATCAATCCCCAACGAGAGATGGATCCTCAATAAGAATCCTTGGGCATTTTCCCGTCCTGTGGGAATGTTGCAATCCCCTTTCTGCATATGCTTGTATCAGGCGGGGCGCGGTTTTTCTTACGGGGGCAACACTTTATTTATGGAAAAAATTAAAAAATATATACAACAAAAAGGAGAAGACTATGAGAATGAAAAAAGTTTTGGCTATGGCTCTGGCCGTTGCCATGGTGCTGAGCACCATGAGTTTTTCTGTTTTTGCAACAGAGAATTCGAGTTCCCCCGCACTTCCCAATGCAGAAGTTCTGGAACTGGGTGCAATCACCATCGATGAGTACAGTGTGTATGATGGCGGTCTTAGTGAGGGAACCACCCCCATTGACCTGCAGGTTGCTATGGAGTTTATCGCAAAAGATACTCCCGAAGAGGCGGCTGCAAACTATTACGGCAATTATACCACCGATTTCTTTATTACCATGAACGGATTGTCCGGAAACAGCTTTATTGCTGACGGATGTTACCTGGCAGGAAACTACGGGTCCTTCGGTTGGATTCAGATTCCTATTGATGGTTTGGAAATCGAAGACGGCGTGACCTATCCCGTTATTACTACCTTTGGTTTCGATTTCAAATATACCGACATCTGTTCTGATGTTCAGGACTTCAAGTGCGGCATCTATTTGTCCGACGAGGTTCTGAAGAACAATCCGGATTTGGAAGTTACTCTGGAACTTGGCCTGAGCGAGGATATTGATGCGGCACAGAACACTGATTTTGTTCAGGTTGATTCATACACCTATACTGCAGATGAACTTGCCGGTTACGTTGCAAAAGTCGGCGATGTTGGCTATAACTCTGTTGATGCTGCGCTTGAGGCGGCTTACAATGCAGGCGTGAAGGATGTTGTTATCACCTTGGTAGGAGATACCGATGTAAACACAACTGACAGTATTGATCTTTATCTCAAATATGACAACGGAACGGCATTTAACACGGTTACCATCCGTCAGGAAGATGCGTCCAAACCTTACTATCTGTTTGATGTTTATACCGGCTGGACGCTCGGCAAGTTTGTGTTTGACGGTGTAAATCTTGTTGTTACAGATCAGTTCTTTGCTATCAACAAGGTCGAACTGATTAACAACTCTACCATCACCCGTGACGACGATGGTAAAAACTTTATATTCCAGGGAGATATGTATATCGAGCCCGGCTCTAAATTTATCAGCCTGGTTGACGGATTAAGCAACGGAAGTTCCCTTACTGTTGATGGCGGAAGAACTGACGGCGCATACAACACTACTGCAGGCTACAAAACTGTATATTTAACGGTTGATGAAGGCAATACCATGAACATGATAAATGGCGCTTATGTCATTGCCAGCAACTATGAAACATCTACCGCTACAGTTAACGGTACCCTCAATATGCAGGCATCAATGTTTGAAGGTTGCGAAACTCTTTTCGTCAACGGCGTGCTTAACATCGATGCAGACAGTGTTATCAAGGTAAAGAATATCAAAGGCTCAGGCAATCTTGTTATCGATGCCTCCAAGATGTCCGCAGGTGAGGTTGCGGCATTTAAGAATGTGAACTTGTCCGCTTTTGGTGGCGCGGTTAAGATTGCAAACGCTGATGGACTTGAAGCCAAGATTGTTGACGGAAAAATCAAGTTGGTTTCCTCTTATATTGCATCCATCGGCTCTACACAATACAGTGACCTGCAGGATGCCCTTGATGCCGCACAAAACGGCGACACAATCGAAATCTATGAAGGCGAAATCGACCTTGGTAAAACAACCTATACCATTGACAAGGAAGTTACCATCAAGGGTGCAGGTAAGGGCAAAACCATTCTGAATTTTGAATTTGCCGGTGCAGCTTCTGCATTTACTGTGGCAGCAGATAATGTTACCATCAGCGATTTGACCATGGTTCAGGAAAAGGTTGTAGACAGTTCCTTCTTTATCTCTGTTGCAAGAGGCGGCCAGTATGGCGCGTATACGGTTGCATATTCCGATGTTAAACTTCAAAACATTGATTTTGTAGGCGGTAAGTATGCACTTTGCATTACAGCAGAGGATATTCTTGTTGATTCTTGTGATTTTACAAATCAGGATAGCAGCAATGTTATCATCTATGCCGTAAAGGGCGATTCCAAGATCACCAACAATACTTTCACAACTGAAGACGGCGGAAAATACGCTATTATGATTGAAGGCGGTACCGCAGGTGAAACCCTTGCTACTTCCCAGCTTATTTCCACAGGAAATCTTACCATTGATGGTAATACCTGTACCGATATTAAGTTGTTCTTCATCTTCAATCAGTATGGCTATACAAAGGATTTAACCCTGGACATCAACAAAAATGTTATTGATGGTTGTACCAACAAGCCAATCGCGTTCAACGAGACTACCAGCGACACCGGAGAAGAATTTGCAGCAATTAACATTCGTTACAATGTGTTTAAGAACACTCAAGAAGGTCGTCCTGTGATTGCAGATGAGCGTTCCAACGAAAATGCGGCAAAAATTAAAATGAGTTACAACTATTGGGGCAACGCCGATGCTCCTACCATTGGTAAAAAAGATTCTGCCGATAATTTGCTTGCAACTTATAAAAATTATAGTGACGGCGTACACAAGTATGAGATTTTAAACTACTACACTGACGAAGCTTTGACAAGATTGGTTAATCTCGACGCTGTTGCAGAGGTTTATAAGCGCAATACCGTTGCAAGAAGCACGGAATGGGTTCTTGTGGATTGCTACGCAACATTAGCCGAGGCTGTGAAAGCGGCTGAAAGCGGCAATTTGATCAAACTGATTGATGATGTTACTTTAGAAGAAACCCTCACCATTCCTGCAGGCAAGGAATTCATTCTTGACCTGAATGGCAAAACCTTAACCGCTGAGAATTGTGATGCCATTTCTACTGTTCCAAGCAGTTCTCTCACCATTCAAGATACCAATTCTTCTTCCTTGGGTAAAATCGTCGGTTCTTTCGACAATCAAGGCTCCCTGGTTGTAACAGGCGGCACCTTCTCCGAGAATGTAGATACCTATACCCAGGATGGCTACAAAGCGGTATATCTGCCTACCACAGAGTCCTATCACGTTGTAACCGACTTCGTGGCAGAGGCAATTGCCGACAAGGACACCGCAGTTGCAGGTGACACCATTACCGTAGAAGTTAAGGTAACCGAGGGCGGTAGCTACACCAACGCATCCTGGGTTCTGAAGTATGATCCCACCTATGTGACCTACAACGGCACCGATGCAAAGAACTTCAAGATTTCCGGCTCTAAGACCGACGGCAACACCGACAACGGTATTGACGAGTTTGACGAAACCACCGTTCTTGGCACCTACACCTTCACCGTAAACGAAGATGTAAGACCCGGTGATGCAGTATTTGAGATTGTGGAAGCAGAAGTTCATAACTATGCTATGGCAATTGAGTTTGACGGCGTTCCCGCTTCTACCAAGAATGACACCGTTGCCATCCAACTGAAGGCCGGCGTAGGAACCATTGCTCCTATGGAAGTTCCTTACAATGGTATGGAACAGAGAGGTAATCTGGTAGAGGGCGCTCCCGCCAATGCAAGAATCACCTACTCTGAGACCAACGACTTCACAAACGGAACCAACCTTCCCCCCGCTTTCGTAGATGCAGGAGCTCATACCTACTACGCAAAGATTGAGGTAGACGGCTACGATGTTTCCGTTGTGGCAGGAACCCTTACCATCACTCCCATTGACGTGAACCCCTCTGTGGCTTGGAGCGTTGCTCCTGAGTCCAATCGGGTTGGTTATACCCCCGTTATCACCGGCGTTCTGGATGAAACCTACCAAGGCGGTACCGTAACCATCAAGAATGCTGACGGCGATGTACTGGAAACCCTGCCCGCAAGTGACTTTGCTTACGACGGCCATGGTAAAGCGGTTTATACCGGCGGAGAACTCACCATCAGCGGTGTTACCTCCGGCAACCTGACCCTGACCATCGAGTACATAGCAGGCGCAGATGACAACTATACTTCCTGTCAGAGTACTGCCACCGTTAACGTTGACAAGAGCACCATTGACGAGACTACCGAGAGCGATCTGGAAGATGCCATTGCCGGCAACGGTGAAGTTGTTTATGACGGAGAGACCCATTATGTGACCATCGATCAGGCACAACTTCCCAACGGCTGGACCGCTTCTGTTTCTGCTCATCCCGGCGTAACCGTATTCGGTGATATCAACGTGGTTGATGTTACCTTTACCGATACCACCGGCAAATACAACGATTACACCGCAACCGTTCTGGTGAAGATTGTTCGCAGAGAAGTTACCATCTACGTTAACAATGCTTCCAAAAAGAATGGTCAGGCAGATTCCGAGGCAACCAACTGGGGAACCACCGCAAGTCCTTCCATCATTGACAACGACCTTGGCATCATTACCGTGGTAAGAGCTCCGGGAGAAACCGGTGAAGTGGAAGGCACCTACGGTATTACCGCAACCTACACCCCCAACAACAACTACATTGTTACGATTGAGGATGGCACCTTGACCATTACCGATGCGGTTTACGTAATTGAGGTTGTTGACAACGCCAAGAACAACAATGCAGGCATTGACACTATGGCGGACTACACCGTAGGCACCAGAATGATTCTGGTTCACACCAATTCCGATTATGCATTCTTCAGCTACAACGGCAAGAAGATGTATGACGTATCGGATGCAGGTTATGAATACGTGAACCATGACTACGATAACGATACCCACCTTTCCGAAGGTCAGTATCAGCACGTTTATGCTATCGTTGTTCCTGCTGAATACGGCTACGAAGCTACCGAAGCAAACGAGGGTCTGTACACAAGGGGCGTTGCTTACGCAGGTAAGAACCCCACCGCATCCTATGCTCCCGTAAAGGTAACCTATGATGCAGATATCAACGACAAGGATGCGCTCCACGTGAACGACTACTCTAGCGTGAAGGGTATCTACAACAGCATTTACAATGTTGACAGATACCAGATGAGCATCTTGAAGGCTGACTACAACAAGAACAAGATTGTAAACACCGCCGATGCTCAGGCAGTAAAAGACGTGGTTGTAAGATAACAACCCCTGAAACAAAACCAAAAAAGGATTCCCGCCTTGGCGGTGGGAATCCTTTTACAAGGCGATTGATAAGAAACATGCGACGGAAAGGGGAAAGATTTTGAAAAGAGTATTATCCCTGCTGATGGCAGTTGCTCTGCTTGTTACCGCTTTGGGAACAACGGCACTGGCATCAGGCTTAAACCTGACCTACCATATTAGCAACGAGCTGGACTATGACGAAGACCAGGTGATTACCGTTCCTTCCGGAACCATTCTGACCATTGACTTTGCCATTGAGAACAACGAAGGCGAACCCTTTACTCTTTCCAGCTTCCAGAACGAAATTTACTTTGACGATAACTTCTTTGACTATGCACAGGGCGAGAGTATTGTGTATCCTGAGACCTCTTGCGCTCTTAAGGAATATTCCGGCGGAGAAAAGAGAGTGTTTATCAACTCCATTACCGATACCGTCCTTCCTCAAAAGCACAAGGTGGCATCCTTTAAGCTGAAGGTGACCGAGACTACGGTTGGTGCATCCACCGTCATCGAAACCAAAAGCCAACTTGCAAACGGCACCAACCCCGGCATTGCCGAAGAAAATCTTACCGTTGTGATTGGTGAAACACCCCCCGATACCAGAAAATACGATATTACTTATCGGGATAATGACGGAAGTGTTCTGTTGGTTGACGAAGATATCCTGAACGGACAAACCACCCACCTGAACAGTACCCTGACCAAGGAAGGTTATATTCTGGACGGATGGCTGATTGACAACGCTCCCTACAACGCGGGGGCTGCCATTACGGTGGACAGAGACATTGACGCCTATGCCAAGTGGGTTTCCGAAACACCGGTGACCTATTCTGTTTCCTTCCATTCCAACGGAGGCTCCTTTGTTCAGGCAGTCAGCGGTGTGGCAGGAACCGTGGTTCCTCTGACGCAAGTCCCCACCAGATCAAGATACACCTTTGATGGCTGGTATTTGAACTCCGACCTGACAGGAAAACCCGTTACCAGCGTTACCCTCACCGAGGATATTACCGTTTACGCCAAGTGGTATACCACAGAAAACAGCGGTGGCGGGGCTCCCCTGGGTGGTGGCGGCGGTGCCGGTGGCGGTGTTTCACAATCCACCGTTACCTTCAAAACCACCGACGGCATTGTGCTTGACACTATGACAAAGCCCAACAACACCCGTATTGATCTTACGGATTATACTTATCGGAAGGAAGGCTACTCCTTCGCAGGCTGGTACACCGACACGGAACTTACCCAAAAGGCTACCAACCTGACCCTTACCGAAAACGTTACCCTTTATGCCAAGTGGATTTCAGGAGAAAAACCCGACTACAAACCGGCAATTCTCACCGATTCCCACGATGCTTATATCATTGGCCGTGAGGGTGGCATGATTGCTCCTGACAGCAACATCACAAGAGCTGAGGTTGCTACCATCATCTACCGTATCCTCAAGGATGAAACCAGAAATCAGGCAAAGACCAAGGAAAATGCCTTTGGGGATGTGAGTGATACCGATTGGTTCGCCACCTCAGTGTCCACGCTGGCAAAATTGGGGCTGGTAAATGGTCGGACCGAGGACACCTTTGCCCCCGACGCCTTTATCACAAGGGCAGAACTTGCAACCATCTTTGCAAGAATGGTGGAGATCTTCTACGAGGATCAGGAGATGTTCAACGACGTTGCGGGACACTGGGCAGAAGGTTATATCAAAGAAGCCGCTACGGCTGAATGGATTGTGGGTTACAACGGACTCTTCCGTCCCGATGACAACATCACAAGAGCCGAGGTTATGACTCTGGTGAATCGGGTTCTGAAACGTCAGCCTGCAAGCAAGTATGACCTTTTGGACGGTATGAATGTCTGGGTCGACAATGCAGACGAATCCGCTTGGTACTATCTGGCGGTACAGGAAGCAACCAACAGCCATACCTATCAAATCAAGGCAGACGAAACCCACGAAAGATGGATTTCCTTAACCGAAATCCCCGATTGGTCGAGCCTTGAATCTTAACAAAAACAGTTGGCTCTGTTGCAGAAAGAACTTTCTGCAACAGAGCAGAATATCAACAGAAAGGATCACGGCATATGAAAATACTACTTGGATTCGGAATCGGCATTGCACTTATCATTATTGCTGTTGTTCTTTATGTTGCTCTGATTTATGCCGGTTATGTGAACAAAAAGGATGACACGGGCATGGGCAGAATGAACAAAAAGTCCATGATTTGCTCCCACTGTAAAACAGGCAAATCCTTCTACACCCTTGACCCCACCTCGGAGGCGTGCCCATACATCGGGTGTTGGGAAGGAAATCAATGCCCCCATTACATAGCCGACTCTCCGGAAAACTAAAAAGACCCGCTTTAAGCGGGTCTTTTTTAATATTCCTTTAACTTTCTCAAATACTGAAACATTCTATCCTCTCCCTCTTCTGCTAAGATGGTGAGGATTTTTTCGATTTCCTTATGGGTGGTGGGGTAGATGAAACGACTGGCAATATCTTTGGAGAAGTAGTCCAGGGGATGCTTTTGGGTATAGTTTTCTCCCTGATAGATTTTGCTTGCCGCCACACGGTCACAAATCAATTCCTTTAAGAACCGAACGGGCATCTTTACGGGTAAATTTTCTTGTGCCTTGGGACTGTAGTCCCACCAATACTCGTAGTGGTGGCGGTTCCGCCCCTTATGATGAAGCCACGCAGGAGAATATCCGTAGATGCTCCGCTCCACCTCGTTGGGGCTTCGCTTTCCCTCTGCCCAATGCCGTGCCCCTGCCATGAACTCAGAGAATGTATACTTGGACAGGTCATGGAACAGGCCCTGCCACAAAATTCCTGCCTTGGCACAATGGGCAATCACTCTGTGCCGATGTCTGGTTATGGTTTTAAAATGTCCCCATGCGTTTTTCAGCATCATGGTTCATCCCACCTTTTACTTTTCTTCTGCCATTTTTACGGAGTCAATTCCACCCCAGCATTGTACATACTTGGTGTTCATGCCCAAGGAACCACCTACACTCATCTGGCGATTGGTGTCGGTGTAATAGCCTTCAGCACTGACATTTCCCGTAAAGGCAATGGTTACCAGTGCATTGTATCTTCCCTCGGTGGGAACCAAGCGTTTGCTGCCATCGTTCATGGTAAGCATGGTTTCGTTCTGGGTTTTCTCCACATGGATGATTTCACCCACATATTCCTTGGATTCAATGTCATAGACAGGTCCCAGTTTGGACAGAGCATCAATGGTCTGTTGCCGAACACCACGAACCTGAACCACACATTCCATCTTTTCGCCTGTGCTCACCGATACCGGCTGACTGCCGGAGAACCGAAAGGCAAGGCCTGCCACCAAAACAACAATTGCAATCACCGCCAAAAGGTCGATGATACTGATTTTTCCAAATAATTTTCCGTCTTTTTTCAGCATCTTCTTCTCCTCCTTATAAGGGCTCTACTGCCAAAAAGTTGCCAACGCCTGCCCAGTTCTTGCTCTTCACAACCGCCTCGGCGCCAACACGAGCGTCTACCCCGTTGAGTTTGATGGCGGAATCGCTCTCGGTTCCCTCTCCCTCTAAGGTAACCACCACATCGTACCGATCCGGGAGTTCGGTTTCATAAGCACGGCCTCCAACCTGATCATAGCTTATCATCCTGGCAGGCTTTACTTCCACCTTGGTAACGGTGGTCTCCATCTTTTCCTTGACACCAATCATTACCACATCACCCACCTTGAGGAGTTTGGTGTAGTCCTCTTCCTGTTCCTTCAGTTCCACCTGCAACCGAATGGTCTTGGCGTCTTCCTGCTTGCCGCTCAAGACGCCGCCGGAACCACCGCCCAAAAGCAGGACTCCTGCAACAATAACCACCAGAAGGACTGCCACAATCACCGCATCCATCACGTTAAACTTAACCTTCATTTCGTTTTCCGCCTTTCCTTTTTTCTATGGTTTCTCTGTAGAGGTTCTCAATCCCTTGGGTGTAGACCTCTGCCGTAAATTTCTCACGATATATCCGAGAAGCGTTTTCACTCATCTTGGTGTAGGTTTCCTGATCCTCAAAGAGCATCTGCAATCGGTCTGCCAACGCCTCAGGGTCATGGGTGGGAATCAAGTATCCGTTGACCCCGTCCTGCACAACGCCCGGGTTTCCGCCAAAGTCGGTGGCAATGATAGGCTTTCCGATGCTCATACCCTCCAAAAGGGCAAGAGATGTGGCCTCGGTACCAAAGGAGCAGTTCACCTGAACGTCCATCACCTGCATAAGGGGAGTAACATCCTGAACAAAGCCAAGCAAAGTTACCCTGTCCTCCACGTTTCTCGCCTTGATTTCTTCCCCTAAGGCATCATGGGTATCTCCTGTGCCAGCAATGAGAAATTTCCCCTCTACTCCTCGGTTTTTCAGGATTTCTGCCGCCTGAATCAGGTAGGTTTGTCCCTTTACCTCGGTGAGCCGTGCCGCCATAACCGCCACCTTCTCCTCCAGCTCCATGCCGAAGGACTTTTTCAGGTCAGGAAGTTCTTCCCCCTTGCATGGCTTTAAAGATTCCACCCCATTTAAGAGCACCGAAATCTTCTTTTCGGGAACTCCCGTGTCAGTCAGGTTCTCTTTTGCCGCCTCTGCCACCGCAATGATACTGTCCGCCGTCAGACTATTGATAATGCCATTGATTTGCTTTCCCGGGAAGGTGGTGAGCCTTCTGCTTGGGGGGAATACGCTGTGTCTGGTATAGACCACGGGAAGCCCCAGAAGCTTTGCACCGATTCGTGCCGACATACTGGCGTGGGTATGAACCAAGTGGGGATTTTCCTCTCGGAACACTTGTTTTAAAACCCCGATGGCTCTCTTGTCCAAAGATTTTTCCGCCAGATAAGGAACCTCTATGACGGGAATCTCCAGTTTTTCCAGTTCCGCCTTTAAGAGGCTATTTTCAGGGAGGACTACCTTTACCTCAAATTCCTTACGGTTCACATACTTACAAAAGGTCAGGATGCACTTTCCCGCTCCCCCAATGTTGGAGTCGGAGGACACCTGAAGAATTTTCCTCATTCCGTCCCCTCCTTTGTAAGTTTTACTGCCGCCATGCCCATGCCGATGACCATCCAGAAAATCAGCAGGACACGGTAGTTGTAGAAACAGTTGTCAAAGAGGCCCTGCACCAAAAATCCGCAAACACCTGCGGAAATGGCACAGATGATGGTGGAAAGGCTTGCGCCCTTGCCGCCTGCCAGTTGGTAGCCTGTTGCCATTCTCTTTAAGAAGAAGCAGAGAATGATACCGAACAAAACAATACCCATAATGCCCGACTCCACCAGAATCTGCAGGAACAGATTGTGGGAGTGAGGTGCTACGATGCCGTTATAAGAATAGAAGGGATATACCGCCTTGAAGGCCTCTGCGCCCATGCCGATGCCCGAAATCCAGAAATCCCGAATCATGGCTAAGGTTCCCATCCAGATATAGACACGATAGGAGGTGGAAGAATCCTTCATATCACCGATACTGGTGAAACGATTGATGATGCTCTCAGGAAGGATGGCGGGAATGATGGGAAGAGCAATCAGGCCAAGACCCCAGAGTTTTCCTGCCACGAAGGTGATGAAGATGGCCGCCGCCACCATCAGGCCTACCCAACAGCCACGGGAGAAGGTAAGAATCAACGCTCCCAAAAGTACCGCTGAGATACCTGCATAAACCAACTTATGCCAAATCTTCTTCCCTGTCCACATGAGGCCGATGGAAACGGGCAGAACCAACAAGATGTACTCACCCAATACATTGGGGTTTTCCAAGGTGGAATAGATACGCATTTTAATATCGCTGAACATTTCCTCGTCCATCCATGCCTGCTGGGTGTCCCAACCGAAGATGTACTGGCAGATGCCGTAGGCACAGACCAAAAGTCCCGATACCACAAAGGTAATGAGGAGGTTGTTCAGTTGTTTCCGATTTTTGATCAGGTTTATCATCAGGAAATATGCCCCGATAAAGACAGTATAAATCGCCCAGATGCTCAGGCTCTTGACCATGGCAAAGGAACTGACTGCCGCGCAGAAATAAACCAGGATAAATCCCAGAAGGAGAAAACTCATGCCGTCATACCTTAAGCGGAAATCCTTGTCCACGACGCTCTTGACCGCCAAAGACCCCAAGGTCAGCACCGAAAGGCCTGCCATTGCCATGGTAGGCGCCAAGGGTGCCAGAAAGACCAGAGCAAAGAGCCCTGCAACGGGTTTTTCCAATACCAAACAAAGAGCCATCAACCCAAAGGGCGTCAAAAATCCCAGAACCGGCAAGGTTACCCCCCCTGCCAGTCCGCAAAGGAGACCAACACCAAGGCCGAGAAAGACGCCTGCTTTCGGGGATTGTTTTTCTTGGTCATACCAAGCAAAGTCCGTTTGAATATTCAATGCCTTGCAAACAAGGTTGACAAGCCAGGAACCACTCAGCCAATCGGTCAGGTTGACATCAAAAAAGGCAAGAATCAGACCCAAAACGCCCAGTGCCGGCCAGAACCGATCCAGGGGTGTTCCTGCAACCAAAGAACCGAGACAGGTTCCTATGCCTGCGCCAAGGAGCAACAGCCCCAAAAACCGCAGATTCAAAGCAAGAAAGTGATGAAGATAGCATCTTCCAAGGGTGAGAATCAGGCTTTTTTGGATTTTTTCATGCAACCATCCGCCCCACTTTTTTTGCATCCACCCCAAAAGCGCAAAGGGCCAGCCTAATATCTTTCCGATGAGGCTCTGTTGATGGAATTCCTTGGGGCATTGATCCTTCCGAAACCATCCTGCAATCCG
Source organism: Ructibacterium sp. (assembly GCA_045649565.1). GTDB lineage: Bacteria > Bacillota > Clostridia > Monoglobales > Monoglobaceae > Ructibacterium. The sequence goes on along the minus strand of JAZRQC010000009.1, from coordinate 1,974 downwards.
ACTCTTCTTCCATCCGCCCGAGATCTTGTTGTAAATCCCACGGAGAATATGATAAATTTTGCTGTTTTGAATCCAGCACCAAAGAACTGCCCAGATGGCTTCAAAAAAACCTTTTTGTTCCATGACATTCCTTCCTTTCTTTTGTGTATGGTGGTTCTCATCTATGATTTAACGTCTTATCATTCCGCGTAATTCCTCCACTTGACATATCCATCCTGCAACTACATAAACCACACAGGCGGGTAGTGCAGAAACTGCCAACCGAACAAGGGTCAGAATCATGCCATCACCCATGGAGGCGGTGGCACCATAGAGAAGATACGCGGTCACCGATGCCAAAGTACCCGCCAGCAGCATTTTCCCAAAATTCCACAAAAATCCAAGGGTCACCGAGCCCTTTCGTTTTCTGTTGATTTGATTCATTAGACATCCGCCCATAACCAAAGAACTAATGGCAGAGGCAAGGGCCAGGCCTTTGACACCCATTTTGCAAACTCCTGCCAGAATAAAGGCGGTGACAAAGTTCACCCCGATACCCACCATGGACACTACCATGGGTGTTTTTCCGTCGGAGATGGCATAGAAACTCTTGTTCAGCACCTCGCAGACGCCGTACCCCACCATGCCGATGGAGTAGTAAAACAGTGCCGTTGCGGTGATTTTGGTGGACTCTGCCGTAAAGGCGCCACGCTGGAAAACCACACGGATGATAGGCTGAGCCAATGCAAGGAAGAGTCCCGAAACCAAGGTAATCACCAAGAGCATCCAACCCAAGGATTGACGGGTCATAGTGGCAAAGCCTTCTTCATCCTCTCCCATACGAGAGAGTTTGGGGAAGATGAAGTTGGTGATGGCGTAGGCAAAGACGCCCACCATGATGATATAGATTTTATTGCCCCAGTTCAGAGCGGAAACGGCACCATCCCCTAAAGAGGAGCCGAATGCCATATTAATCACATTACAAAGAGGCTGTACCCAAGAACTAATCAGAACGGGCAGGGCAATCCCTGCCGCCTCTTTCAGGCCGGGGTCTTTACGGAAGGATAGTTTCAGGGAAAACCCGAACTTTTTCAGCCAAGGAATCTGTATCAAAAGCTGAAGCGCCCATGCAATCACCATAGAGACCGCAACACCCACAAGACCCAGTCGATTCCCGAAGAGAATCAGGTAGAGTATCATCACCCCGTTGGAAACCACACTGATCAGGGAGGGAATAGTAAATTGTCCGTAGGACTGGAGAATTCCCACCGCAATGTAGGCAGATGCAGTAAAAAGGATGGACGGGAAGAGAATCCGCAGAAGTCCTGCGGTCTGTTCCACCTTGCCGGGGATAGCGGCATAGCCGGGGGTCATAAGCAGAACCAAAGGCTTGGCCAGAAAGATGCCCAGAAGCACCGCCACGGTGGCAATGGTGAGCACCATAGTCAAAAAGGCGTTGGCAAAGGCGAAAGCGGAGGCTTCTCCCTCTGCCTGAAGTCGCTTGTTGAAGACGGGAACAAAGGTGGAGAGAATGGCCACACCCAGTACCATATCAAAGAACAAAAGGGGAATCTGGGTGGCGGTGTTCAGAATATCCGATTCCATACCCTGACCGTAGATACCTGCCACCATGGTCTCGCGCAACAGACCCATAAACTTGGCAATCAGGATGATAAAAGCCATAAGAATGACGGTCCCTGCCGCCTTTTTGCCCTCTGCCTTTTCCATGGGGATTCCTCCTTTTGTCTATAGTATACTAGTCTATATTATACCCAAAATTTCTTCTTCTGTAAATAGTTGCAATCAAAACGTAATAATCACGAATTTTTCCGTTTTGTTGTAGGGGAGCGTGACGCTCCACCCGCATAGATTGGCAATTTTTCTGTTTCGTTTGTATTCGTTGTAGGGGAGGGGCTTGCTCCTCCCGCATAGATTAGGCAAAAGATTTAAACGGGAGGAGCAAGCCCCTCCCCTACGATATAACTATTTGAGTGC
>JAZRQC010000008.1:0-40587 GCA_045649565.1 Ructibacterium sp. | reverse complement strand
CATGCTGAATGAGTTCCTTGTAGCCTGTCACGGAATCCAGGTTCTCGTCAACGATGGTGATATAGCCCTTGGAGAATCCGGTATCGTTCCACAGAGCCGCCGCAAGGGAATGGTAAGACTTGATTGCGCCCTCCAGGTTGTCCCACTGAGAACGGATAAGGAAATTGCCATCGGTTACTGTTACAACTGCATATTTCATAGATTATTCCTCCTCGATTAAGAATTTAATGCGCTGAATAATTCGTCAGCGATAGTGGTTACTTCGTAGTTTGTCCCAAGTGTGAATGTCGCACCGCTCGCAATGGCAACCTTCGCTTTGCAGAACTGACCGTTTTTCACAAAGTATTTGCCCTGTGCATACGCCTGTGAAGCCGTATCACCGTTTTCTGTGGGCGCAAGCATGGAATTTCTTGCAGAATCCTCTTCGGCAATTTTCTTGTCAATGTACGGCTTTGTGTCTGCCTTGTACGTCACTGTTGTGTTGCCTGTGTCCGTCCACACATTGTTCTGACCTTGCAGAAGTGCAACCTCTGTGGGTGTCAACTGATAGGTGAGGTATTCTGCCAATTCTGCGACACACTCTATTGTTATATCTCCAGTCGCATCAATGGGAATGAACATATTAAGGGTAGTTCCAGAACTTTCGTTAATATACCAATGTACAGTGTCTTGTGTACTATATCCATATGGAGCAATATTACACTTATACATTGGATTACTGTTTCCTGCCGCCAATCCCCTAACATTCGCAGTGAAGAAATTTGCTATTGATTTATTTTTCGTTTTGGTATTGCTATGCCATCCACTACTTACATTAACCGTTTTACTTGACTTAATACGTGTAACACTAATCACACCATTCGTCACATCAATCGTACCGCCGTAAACTGTTCCGGCTTCGGTCTGCCAGGAGATGGGTGTGGTAGTGCCTGTGTAGGGTTCGTAGGTTGTTGCAACAGTACCTGTCTCTAACATTAATTTATACGTTTTGGTTGTGTTTTCAGTCTGAGTAACCCATAGTATACGCAAATAAGAAGTGCCATCATATATAAATGTATATTTCTGTCCACTTGCTATAGCATGGGTGTAATCATTGGATACACTTTGAACATAAAACGTAATATCGCCATGGTTTTTGACGGTGTAAGTTCCTGCGTTAATAGCACCAGTCAGTTCGATTTTTGCTCCTGCCTGTCCGCTTGTTGTAACAATTGTCATGCTACCGTCATCGTTATATGTTTTGGTATAAGTTCCGACGGCGGGAACATTTCTCATGTTAAAGAGATTTATTCCTGTGACATTTACATTACACCCTGTCCATCCGCTGATAGGGCAGATGTTTTCATATGGTGCGTATGCGGTTCTACTTGAACCGGATTCTATCTGAAGGTTTTTCCATGTTCCTCCGGTTGGATTGTATGCATATAAAACTATTCCATCTACGCTTGAATCAATCGTAAATACATATACCTTATCATTCGCCGGTGTTGTAGTATTTAAAATTTCTGTTGCACCATTAAGAAGTTTTATGCGTACATAATTGGACGTTGACTGCGTACCCGTGAAGTCAAAAGAAAACGTATATGTTCCTGCTGATAGCGATATTGGGGCTCCACCGCTCTGATTGCCAATAATATATCCAGGCGCAGAAAGTGTTTTATCACTTGCATTTAGTTTATTCTTTCCACCGCCAGCCGGATACGGATTACTCTGCCCGTGCAAGTCCTGTACAGGCTCAATCGTGGCAACCACACTCACTGCATTCTTTCCGGCACTATCTGCGAAACTTGCAACTGCGCCACTTGACGTGTCGGTAATCCAGTCCGCTTTCGCATCGTCAAGCGCCAAATCACCCTCAATTCGCTCGTTGATTTCCTCCTGCAACTGCGCTGGTGTTACGCCTCCACCTCCACCGCCTCCGCCACCGTTCTTGATGGCATCAGCAATTTCCTTGAGATACTTTTCCTGCCGTGTAATCGGCTCGAGTTCTGCAGTTTCAGCACCGCTTGCGGCATTCTCGATGTTCTGCAGGAACTGTTCTTCTCTCGTTATCGGTTCCATCTTGTTACCCTCCTTACTTAGTAATTATTGCATCAAAGCCCGCTTGTCGCAGACGTTCCGCCATTTTTTCTGCGTTCTCCTTTACGGAATACGCACCCACCTGCACTCTGTAGATGGTTTTTCCATCACCAACGGGTGTCTCTGCATTCTGCTTTTCCGTGTCCGGATCAATATCAGAGATAACCTGCTTGGGGTTCTGCCCGGCAATTCCACGGACGATAGCATCCGCCATCTTCTGTGCATCGTACAACTGTACATCGTCCTTATCGTCCACAAAGCAACACTCGATCAGCATCGCAGGGGCTTTGGTTTTCTGCAGAACGTACAGTGACGGTCTTACCTTCACGCCACGATTCTGAAATCCTAATCGGCTAATCTCTGCACAAACTCTCTGCGCATACTGATTAGTAATGTCGGATTCTCTGTAGATATAAACCTCCACGCCCTTTGTCTTGCCGTCTGCCATGGTTTCCTTGGTCGCGGCGTTGAAGTGAATCGAAATATCCAAATCAACAATTCTCGCATTACACAACTTTACTATCTTGGTCAGCACGTCCTGCTTGCTTGTGCCGTTGTTGCATGTGCAATCGTATACCATGTGGCCTAAGTCTCTGAGCTGGCTGATTACCTCATCCTTAACCTTGCGGGCTTCTGTGGATTCCTTGATGTAGCCCACCGCACCGCAGGCTATCTTGCCGTCAGGATTGTGCCCGGCATGACAATTGATTTTCATTCATCCTCGCCCCCTTTGTACTGAATCGAAGAAATACCAAGGCAAGCACCCAAAAAGGCGTTAATTGCTACGATAGTCGCAGATATCTCCTCCCCATACGGAATCTGCCAAATGGCGAACACTACTCTTACAAGTGTTGCCAATGCGGGCAGACACAAGATGCAAAGCCACTTCATTACGTCATAAACTCTGTTCGAAAACTTCATCCCTTTACCTCCTTCTCGAGATTGTCAACTTTAACTTCCAGAGCCGTGATCCGGTCAGCATAGGTGTTATGCTTTCTGACTTCCTGTGTCAACTGCTCTATTTTGGTGTCGGTTATTGCTTGTGAAACGGATAACTGTTGCTCGATTTTTCTGCTACTCTGCGTACTTGTAAAAATAACTCCGATTAAGGATAAGCCGCCTACGATGATTGCCGTGATAATTTCTGTCATGGTTTACTCCTCTCTGGTCACGATATAAGTCACTTTCATGTTAAATTGGCTGGTCTTGGTTACTTCGTTGTCAAGGTTGTTTACCGTTGCCAAGTACAGCGGATTCCTGTACCGGGCAATGTTTGTGGATTCATAAATTACATTGATTCCCTCAGAAGAGGAAAAGCCAATCCCCAATGATCCATTTGTGGGATACGCTGTCAAGTTCTCGCCGTCCCATGCGCTCACGTTACTTCCATACGCACCACGTGCAAGGAACAAATCGTTTGTGCCAAGCGGTACTACCGAGTTTCCTCCGGCACTGTTCTCAAACTCAGCAAAACTATGCCCACCCGTCAACGGAAGATGGATTCTCCTGGTAGTAGAACTACCGATAGTCACATTGGTAAGGTTGTTGCCGACAAGAACGGCATTGACCAAACCGATATACGTGTCTTCTGGATTCGATACCGTTTTGGTGGTTAATTGCCGGTTTTTAATGTCATAAATCGCAATCGTTGTACTTCCGCCACGATCAACCCTGTAGTTGTTGGTGGTTAATTTGATTACCGCAAAACCCACGCCGGGAGCGGGAATGGTAAGGTTATACGATGCTTCCTCAAACCCTGACGGCAGAACCACATTGATTACACCGTATCTGTCAAACAGGCTTAAAGTCTCCATGGGACAATCAAGCCGTTTTACCCATAGAGTGCTTGTCGGTCTGTTTTGCGCACTCCAAACTGTTCCGTCAATGATAACCGCTCTGTAGTTGGATTCAAGCGAAAAGTTGTTGCTTGTCTGTAGCGTTGTCAGTGACTTTGCGGTCACGTACTGCCCACTAGGGTTTCCGTAGCCGATGTATCCACCAACGTCTGACGTTAAGCATACAGAATTGATTGTGCCGTTGCCTTGTGAAGTAGACCAATCATATACATAGGTATGCGCATTGTTTGAGAACTGACTTTCAGCAGCGTTAAAACTTCCAAGTTCAGGCGTTGCGTTGTTTGACACATTGTAAGCGCCATTTGCGGTCATTTTGGTTCCTGCAGGCATATACAGCGGGTAATTGTTGTTTTCGTCCTGTTCGATAACCTTGTCAAACAAGAAGATGCCACCAATAAGCCGATGCCAGCGGTCAACGCCTCGCCAATCAGCGTTAACATAAGGATTGTTGGCAAAGTATCCGCCACTTGTCAGAAACTGCTCGATACCGTCTGTGAAGTCATTGTCATGTTCAATGCGTTCACGCCTGCCGTTCCGCACGTCCTTCAGCTCGATAACCGTATGCCCGTGGTACAATTTCGGCTTGATTTCCTTAATATCTCTGTCTGTCCACTTGCTCTCCATGTTATCCCTCCTCAACTGTCACAATGGCGTTCTCGCTTTTGTAACACTTGCGTTCAAGAACGAAGCCGTCTTCTGCCATGATTACAGCGCCATGCACGGGTAAGCCACTGATTGCCGCAGCGCCAAGTGTCATGTGATAGGCGGATTCTGCTTCGGGTTTGCCATCATACTGACGTACAATCGTGCCAATAGTGCCCTCGTTGTTTTTCTGAATCTCCATTACGATGTAACTCATTCTCAAGCCCTCCTTATTAAAGTTGTGATACAATGTCGGCTATAATCTCCGACAATGTTGTGATTGTCACGTTTGTGTTCGCTACAATCGTGTCATTCTGCGCAATGTTTGCCGTCACTTTGGCAAGTTGTCCACCCCACACAATGATTTCACCGATGGAGTGGTTAGTTGTTGCCAAGTTGGTCTCCTCAACATACCCGAACATCTGCCTGTTTCCGTGTACCGCCGAATCGATGTTATCGAAGTTGGTATTCAGCACAGCAATGTCTGCCGGGTCTGTATATGCAGGTTTTGTTAGATTGATATGTGGTGTTACTGCCATTACAATGTTCCTCCCCACAAGTAATTATCGTTAAGAGCGCCCCACGTGTTCGTGTTCACTCTCTGCCATGTCATGTTGCCTACCACTTCACCCCAGATAATGTCTCCGTTTGCATCCCTAGCATCCTCAATTTCAGGGATTGTGAACCTTGGTGCTACGTCCGTGCCACCAATCGCCAAAGGCGCCTGTACAGCCACGGTAACGCTGTCAGAAGCATCGTTCTGCATTACCATTTCCACAATATTAGTGGGCTCAAGCTGGAAGTCTTCAAGAATTAATTCACCATTGAATCCGGTATCTGCCACAAGGCCGGAGCCGGTAAAGATTATCATGGCATCAAACTTCTGTACGTCCACTGATCCGCCATTGATGGTGAAGTAAATATCAAAGGTATGATTTCCACCAAGGGCAAAGGGCATAAACACCATCAGAGCCAAAACGTGCTTGCCTGCCGTGTATGTCTCCACAGGCTGTCTTGTAAGTGCGATGCCGTCCACGTAGTAGGTCACTTCCAGAATTGCTTCATCCGGTGCGGTAATCTCTAACAGAATCTCAATGTCAGCCTTAATCTTTGCATTATCTTTGGTAACTAACATGGCTCGCATGATTCTGCGCTCGTAGCCGTCCGGCACGCCTATATACCTACCGTTTGTTACAACATCCTGCAGAACGTCACCATTGCCACCTCTGCTGATAATTCCGGCTATGTTCTTGTCTGTTTTCGACTTTCCGTTTGCGGTCTTTGGATTCTTACCAACGCCTGTCACATAATACCCGCCATGATGCTTGTAAACATACTTTGTGATACAGCACATGGATTCTGTTCCTGCGGAACCGCCCGTGAACGTCAGCACGTCTCCCAAGTCATAAGCAGGATTGCCAATCATGGTTGACGTGAATGGTACATAGTTGATGATTGCAAGGGCATCCAACAACGCTCTGCGCTCGGTTTCCCTGTTCTGCAGAAACGGATTAGAACCAAGATTGTAGGTCAATCCATCGTCTACTTCCTGCGAATAATACGATGTGGTATTGTCACTCATGTTAACCACGGATATACCCGTGTAACGTGTTGCAAAATCAGAAAACGTGCATCCGTCATGTCTGTGGTAAGCATCAATGGTGTCTACTGCTGTATCCGTATACGGCTTTAGCAGTAAAGCGCCTGTTCTTGACATTGTGGCATTGCACACAAGTGTCTGCGCCAACCATGATATAAGGTCTCGCCATGTTTCAATGTCTGATTCAGGGTATTGATCGTAAATCGTGTTGCCATTGGTCAAGGCTTCAACTTGTGCTTGTGTCATGCCAAATTCAACACCACACTCTGTACAAGCGTATGTCAGCATGTCATAAGGCGTTGTTGCTGTGAATCTTATCCCGCAGTCATCGTCAAACTTCTGCATGTGGTCATAGGCTTTGACGATCACACCGCTCGCACTCCAATCAGCTTGCGCCACCGTGTACACTCCCACGGGAATATCCTCCCAGGTTGTGCCCTCGGTATTCTGCGAAAAAATAACCGTGATCTCCTTGTCCTGCCAATAACCTCTCTCAATGTTGACGTTCAGAAACGTGGCGGTCAGTTCTCCCACGAAAACCTGTCCAATGCCTACTTCTTCATTACCGGAGCACTGATTGACAATGGTTAGGGAGCCCTCAAGAATGTTTTCGTCATTGAAAGCCACATTGCCAATCGTGCCCTTTATTTTGTGCCTCTGCACTCTCTGGTGCATGGCGGTTATATAATCATTTGAAACTCCATACATCAGAACTCCTCCAATGTGAACGATACTTCCCAAATGCCCTGCGTTACTTCTTCGTCAATGTCCCATGACTTTTTGACTAATCCATAACTGAAATCGTGCATTCTTACTGTTCGGGATTCCTCGTCATTCGTCCACGGGTCATACTGTCGCAGAATAAACTCGTTAAGCCTGTAAAAACTCTTGAATACTCGCACCCAATAATCGGTGCATTTGAACGAACAAGAAATGACTAACTTATCTCTGCGGACAATCAGTTCTTCATCCGTTCCGCCTTCTGTCATAAACGTGGTTTTGATCGTCTTTGCCGTTTCGTTCCAGGTCAAGGGGAATGGAATCTCACTGTTGTTGAATTTAATTTTCTGCATTTACCTTCCCCCCGATCTGTAATTGTAGGCATCAATCGCACTGATTATCTTCTCGTCAACTTTGTCTCCACCGATGTATACCGGAATAACGAATGTACCCCCCATAGAAGGAGCGCCTGCGGTCTGAATTGCAGAAGTAGTCACGTTTGTCTTGAAGTCAAGCGATTTATTCAACTGATTTGCTACCAAGTCCTCATTTTCTGCGATACCTTCTGCGAAAAGTTTCATCATATCGGGCGCATAAGTATGGAAGTTAGACAGCGGGCCCTTGTCCGGTTCGGAGAATCCGATGTAATCCCGGATCGTCTGGCCCAAGTTTGTCATTGTGCTCTTAACGTCCGTGAATTTCTCTTTGATTCCGCTGATAAAGTTTGCAATCAGGTCTTTACCCCAGGTTTTCGCCTGTTCAATCTTGTCCATGATGCCTTCTTTTACCTTGTCAACCAAGTCTTGCCCGGCTTCTTGAATCTGTGTCCAACTGTTGTACAGACCAAGTATCAGCATACTTATCAGCTCGAGCGCAGCAGCCAAAATCTTAGGGGCGGCTTTGATGATCGCTTCTCCCAAATTCATGACGATTTCAGGGCCTTTTTCTATCAATTTCGGCAAGGCGGCAATCAGCCCTTCTGCCAGAGCCAAGATAAGCTGCAACGCCGCATCTATCAACTGAACAAGTGTGTCCGGCTCTGTTAATTTCTCATAAATCTGCAAAACTACGTCCACGATCGCAGGGATCAATTCTGGCAAGGATTCAATCAGACCGTTGGCCAGAGCAAGTATCATCTGCAATCCAACCTCTACAATCTGAGGTAGCATGGAAATCATCGCAGGTATGAGCGTATCGAAAATCAGTGGCACCTGGTCTACCAATAGTTGAAGCAACCCGGGTAATGCGGTTATCAAAGCATTTATCAGCGTTACTGCCGCCGACAGAAGTGATGGCAGAATGCTTTCCATGAGTGCTGGAAGTTTGTCTGCGATTATAGGAGCCAACTTTTCAACCAAACTTGCAATACCTGTAAGTGCTTTTTCAATCACGGGCACCAAATTTCCTGCCGCCGTTTCTGCACTATCAACCAAATTGTCAATCAAAGACCCCAGATCAGCGTTCGGATCAGCAATTCCTGTTACAAGATTGTCCCAAGCGCTCTTAAGTGCTCCAAGTGATCCAGAGATAGTACCGCTGGCTTCTTTTGCGGTGGTTCCGGTGATACCCATTTCTGTCTGAACAACATGAATGGCTTCTACAATATCTGAATAACTTTCAATGTCGAACTCTACACCAGATAATTCTTGTGCCTTATCAAGCAATTCTTGCATGCCTTCTTTTGTTCCTGAAAATCCCAGGGCAAGGTTATCAAGCATGCTGAAATTCCCTCGGCTGAAACCTCTATATGCATTCTGTACGGCTTCCATGGACGTACCCATTTTGTTGACGTTATCAGCCATATCTGTGATTGACATGTTCATCATATCTGCCGCTTTTGCCTGATCTCCGCCAAGGGAATTAATCAGTGCCGCCGCACTCTGTATGGACGTCTCCATGTACTGATTGGCGCTCATTCCGGCGCTCTTGAAGGCCGCATCTGCATCAGCCATAACTTTCTTTGCAGAATCCCCAAAAAGGGTCTCAATGCCGCCTGCAAGCTGTTCATAATCTGCATAATTGCTTACCGCCGATTTTGTTATAGCAGTAACCGCCGCACTTGCCGCACCAACAGCCGCAACGCCCACTTTTGCCGCAGTTTTTAATCCGCTACCGACTTTAGATGCAAAAGCGCTCGCTTTACTTTCCGCATCATTCATTCCGCTATCAAGCCCTGTGGTATCTGCGCCAATCTTCACAAATAATTCCATTAAATTCACTACTTCTCACCTCCCCCCAACTTTTTACGAATATTAGATATAATGTTGTCCGCTTCGGCTTCATCCACTTCCACGGGATCAACTATATCTTTGAATCGGGCATCAATTTTCAGGCCGTTTGCCCTTGCGATACCCATTAACAAATCCGTCACGTAAACCTGATACGATTTCTGACGTGTCTCTTTCTGAAAAAAGGATACGCAATGCTCAATCACGTACCCTCTTCCCATAATCTCAAGCAAATCAAGCCTTATTTCTTCGACAGCTCGAAAATACCCGTCTGCTCCAATCGCATCAATGACGTAAAAAAATCAAGAATGTCCTTATCACAAATCATTTCGCCGAACTCTTTGATGTATGTTGTTGCCTTGTAATCATTGATATGATCCGGTTCCACAAAGCACATCAGCGCAAGTACCTCGAGGGTCTCTTCTGCGTGAGTATCAAGCGCAACGTCCAACATATCGGACAGATTTCTCATGGCCTGCTCTCTGGCACGGATTCTGTTCTCGTCCAGAGCCTTAGCCTTTTCTTCTGCGGTCATGTTGTCGGTAATGTCGATAAGATCAGCCTTGTTTTTTCTTATTTCCAGGATTTTAGTATCCTTCAACCATGCCTGAACGCTATGACGGATTTTATTTGTCTGTCTCAGAAACTCAACAGGGCTACAATTTGCAAGATTTTTCATTTATTACACCTCAGTTCTCTCGTAGTAGGTTACATTGGAATCCACAGTGGTATCTGCGGTAATTCTGTAGTTGTCACCTACCAAAACGTACCAACCTTCTTCGTTGGGGTTCTCAGTTCCAACAGGCTCCACGGCGGTATAGGTGTAGGAAACAACCTCTTCTGCATCCATAGAGTAAAATTCCATGGGAACCACATCCTGCGCAGTGATGGACACGTGGCCTGTAATGGTCAACGCTACAGTGCCCTTGCCGTTCTTGCTTGTCTGCAGGCTGAATCCGCCTGTGGAAAGTGCGTTCATAAGTCTGATTGCTACCAAACCGCCATCAGCTTTGTCACCTACCCACCAAAGGTCGGAGTAATCGGTAAGTTCAACCTTACTTCTGGGTACAATCTTGGTAGTTCCCTCAATGTCAGCCGCACCGAGCGCCAACTTAATCAACTCGGGGCTTGTGCCAAGTCCGGTTGTGCTGATAGAGCAATTCCATCCGTCAAGATGCTTAAACTCCATCATATTATTAGGCACGTTATCTACATCCTCGCCAAAATCGCTGAATGTGGGCTCACAAACAGGATTCACACCGCCTGTAGTTGCACAGATAATGTCTGCATCCGCAGGCTCGGCGGGATTGTCCGGATCAAACCGTCTAAGCAGAACCCCGGCATCCATCTGCAGTGCAGAAAATGTATTCTCAGGGATTTTAGTAAATCTTCCTGCCATTTCTTATCTCTCCTCTCATCAAAATGCTGTCAAAAATTCGATTTCAACTGTAAACCGAATCCGTCTTACGTCTTTATCGTTTGGCTCGTCCATTCTGTCAGAGTGCATTGTGCCGTCAGGCAATCTCACCTTCATGTAGCCGCCATCAATAGGGATTGCGCTTCTCGGGTCTTCGTATATTGCCTTAGCAATCGCATCCGCCCTCTGCGATATTTCTGCCCAGGAATTAGAGCGATACCACAGTGATGCAGAAACCGTTGTTGTGGCGCCAATATTGCCCGATACAGCCTCGTATGTGATGTAGGGCATACTTGCATTGTCCGGCACGGTTAACTCGTCATAAGCGGGCAATCCGAAGCCTTCCCAGTAGGTCTGTTGTGCTTGCCACTTGTCCATCACGCACCCCCTATCACATACTCTTCTGCAGTGCACTGTCTCATATCAAGTGATGCGCTTGCAGGAGTGAACTTATCGTCACCGTCAGAGGTTACACGGAAGATTTTGCCGTCTCTCAGCCGCTTGAATACATCGTGATACTCAAGGGTCATGCCACGGCTTGTTGTGACCGTGTACAGGCTTGTTACGCCTTGTTTCTCGCCAACTCTTGCCTCGATAGATGTATCGAACACAATAGCTGCTTGAAACTCCACGCCCTCGGTATACGTGTCGATATATCCGCCATAGCCGTCAGGAGCCTTGGTCTTGTTAAGAAATATGCAGTTTTCCATGGCTTCTGTTAAAAGTGACATTAAATCTTCCTCCACTGCGCAAGTCTGCCAGCGAATGCACTCTGCCATCCGCCAGCACCTGCGCTCCCCTCCGTATTATTTGATTTTGAGTAGGAATATCCCCCAAAACTCTCAGAGTTAAACGGTGACATTGCGGCACTGTCTGCACCACCGTACTTCGCCTGCCATGCTTCAATCTCTGCAGAAATCTCAACCACCGCCTGCGGAATGGCAAGGCTCCAAATTGCGCCATCGAATGTCTCGTCACGCAATCCTTCAATGCCTTCTTCGTCAAACAGCCACACTCCGTCATTCAAGACAGAACCAACAATGCGGATATACTGCCCATTCAGTAATGACAGTTCGCCCAAGGAGTTCTCGGGCACGATAACGCCACCTTGGATTTTGAATTTTCCAAAGATACGTTCCCTATCAAACCAATTCCGCAAATATCCGCAAAGTTCTGTTAACATATTATTTCTCCTTTTTAGTGCCCTTCTTGGGCTTCTCAGCCTTGGGAGCGTTCTTTACGCTCTCCTTCTTGCCGTTTCCAACAATAACTGTCATTTATTCGCCCTCCACCAGTGTCAAGCCGGACAAGCCGAACAACTGAATGTTCTTGTGTCCTGCGCTATCGGTCTGCACAGTTTTAATCTTCTGATGATCCTTATCTGCAATCTTGAATACGCAATCCTGGTCAGAATCGAGTGTTACCAAATCCATGCCAGATGCGCTCGCAACAAGTCCAACCTGTACGTCCTCGTAGGTAAGGCCTTCAGCAAAATCACTGAATTTCAGTGCAAGGAAATATCCATCACCTGCAAGAGGGCCGGAAGGGGAAAGTCCACCTTCAACAAATGTCAAGGCTCCTGTAATCTCCCCGCCGTTCACAGTGATATCACTTTGGAAATCCCCGGGAGTTAAAGCAGTCCAAGGATAAGTGGTATCAGCCGGATCGGGAGCAACGGTGAGATCAGTTAAAAAGAATCGTCAATCTCGATGATTGCCACGCCGTCAGCATACTCTGCCCACAGAGCCATACCCATCAGAGCGAAGTTCTCGCCTACCGCAGTGCCGTAGTTGCCCCGGATGTGGAAGCCGATCAGATTGGTCTCGCCATCTGTAGTGTAAACCAAGCCAAGTTTTGCGAACTCGGTGGAAGGGTCTGCGTAGTACAGAACCAGGTTGTCTGCAGGGATTGCGATAACGGTGCCTTCTGCGATCTCAGAAGAGATAATCATGGTGTTCGCACCAAGGAAGTCCTTAACATATTCAATACCGAACTGATTCTGAACGGTAATGCCTGCCGCACCAAGGTACTTGTAAACGTCCAAAGTGTTCACGAAAACAACTACGTTGCTGGCATCCTTGTGCATTTTCTTGAACTTATCTCTTACCTTGCCGATTGCCATGGAAACTGCCATCTGGAAAGATGCCTCAGTGCCGGTCATAGCGTAGGTATCATCTGTCAGTTTTGCATAGAATTTATCAAGAACAACACCCTGCAGCTCGTTCAGGAAAGCATCATCGGTTTTAGCAACTGCAACTTCAACGCCATACTTGTCCACATCCTCGATGGGAACTGCTTTAGCGTATTTCTTCAGGGTAAGGTCTGCATAACCTACCTGCTCAACGGTTGCCTTGGAATAAGGGATTAAACAACCGGGATTTACATCGCCATCTTCAAGAGCTACAGATGCGGTGTAGGATACCAGCTTAGTGCCTGCCTCTTTCTTGATGGGGCGCATGATGCCCAGAATCTCCTGCAGGGCTTTCCAATTCAAACCGAACCGGGTTACAAAGTCTTTCTCTCTTGCGGTAATGTCGGTATATACGTTGGGTAAAGAATCTCTGGGTGTGGTAAAACTTTCAGTGTTTGTCAATGCCATTTTTTAATCCTCCTTGATAATTAATAACCGAAGAGCTCGTGATTCTCCGCAATGGCTTTCTGCCGTTCCGAATGGTCTTTAATCTTCATGATCTCTTCTTTTGTCATTTTTGTGCCGCCTGTACTATGAGGCGGTCTCGGTGTGTCTGCACCTTTTTGCTGACTAGATTCAACAAATTTTGCGTACGTTCCTGCAATAAGATCATCAAACGGTTTCGTGTCTTTGATTTTTCCGTCATTGGTCAACTCTGCCGCTTCAATCTCATCACGGCTGCCACGCATAAAGATTTCCAAATTACCCTCATCCGTGATGTTTTTCTCTTTCAGATAAGCTTTCACGGCTTTTTCTGTGGCTACTTTGGTCTCTTTTCTTTCTACATCTGCCTTGAAATCGTCATATTCTTTTTTCAAAGCTTCGTAGTCCTTGTCGCTGTTCTTTGCGACTTCTTCCTTAAGTTTGGTCAACTCTTCCTCCGCATCATCGTACTTGTCGGCTTTCGCTTTGTACTTCTCTGCTTCGTCAAGTTTGTCCTTAAGGCTGTTTACGGTCTCAACGTGTGCCTGGATAATCTCGTCAATTACGTCTGCATCAATTCCTTTTGATGCTAAAAATTTTCTCGTAAGGCTCATTGTCATTCTCCTTTGCTTTGGTGGCTATTCTTTGCCATTAGAATGTATCTATCAAAACGCCGTAGCGTTATGAACAAACAAAAAAAGAGGTCAACTACTCACATTTCTGTGAATAATCAACCTCTATTGGTTCTTCCCTGCGATCTACTTCGCAGTGGGTATCTGTATTTCTTTTTTCTTGACGGTCTTGGCCTTAACCGTGCCGTCACGCAATTTAATTATCTCTACCAAGTAACCATCATCCAGTGCTTTCTCAATCTGCTCTTTGATGGAATCTATACTTGTCTCTTTCATTATACCACCCCTATTCTGCCGAAACAAGCCATTTTTAGCCATTTTTCAGACTATTCTCCATGTAATCCTTGATTTGGTCTTTATTTCTCTCAACTGCGTTCTTGAGGAATCGGTTCGGTGCCATGCGCTGGGTCCCCTCGTGTACATAGATGCCGTATTCCACATTAGTTCCAACATATACCGCCTTTTCGCTCTCAACAACCTCAGGTTTAATACTGTTCCGCAGGTTGCCGGTGTCAATTCTGCGTGGGTCATTTTCCAACTCGTCTTGTGCTTCGCCTGCAACGAAAACACCAATGCTTGTAAGCGCACGTTCCAATGCAAGCCCCATGGCGTTCTCGACTTCTGTGCGATGGTTTATAATTTCTACACCCATACGCTACCACCTTCTGTACTTTCTTCGGTAACTCTCTGCAATGGCTTCACCCTTCTTTTCCTGCAGGTCTATAGGATTGCTCTTTGCCTTCGCATTAAGCCACTCATCGTATGTCATGCCTTCGAAATCGTCAGAGCGGTATTTCCTTGCCCTCGGTTCCAATCCCTTAACCCTGCCGCCTAGTGTGCATCGGCAGTTATATATGAGATAGCCTTCCGCAGAAGGGTCACCCGGATACATTATTTCTTCGCCGTCAACTTCAAAAGGCTCGCCAACCTTGCGCAACTGACCGTCTAACAATCTGTGAGCGTGTCTCGTCCGCATATCGTGAACGGCTTTCCATTCCTGCATCATATCCACGCCAATCTCTTCTGCGTGCTTGTACGCATCCACTCTGCCAGCGTTCTGTGCTCCTGTTGCCATTGTGCGGGCGTTGCGGATAGCCGCCTTGCGGTTTGTTTCACCCACAGCCTCAGCAAGCCTTGTGGCAAGTTTCGGAATGCTTTCGCCCTGCAGAATCCCTTGGGTCATAACAGATTGCACCACTTGACGGTTCCAGCGCAGTGCTCTTCCTTCTGCAATGGCCTGCGATACCTTTCTACCAGGTGGAGGAAGTAAATCAGGATTGTCTCGCATGATTCGCTCTACGGCTTCCCGGTTGTACAGAGTGAATCCCGTATTAATTTTCGCACCAACCTCAGCCTCATAAATGCCGTAGTTGTAATTGAGTGCATAAATGTCAGCCTTGTAGCCGTTTGCGATTTTGGCGGCTATCTGGTCAGAACGGTAAATCTCTTCCGCAATTGTCTGCCGCATGTTCTCCCAACGCTCGCCCACAGCCATCTGACCGATGCGCCATTGCTTGTATTCATCTGCGGTTTTCTTGCCATCAGCAACCCATTCTCGCCACTTGCGGTCTTTCAGTTCGAATCTGCGGAAGTAATCGTCAATCTTGCCCTGCAGTTCCTTCTCTGCTTGTGCATACTCACGATTAATGCGTTTCTCCATTTCTGCGATTATCTTTTCGGTCTCAGCGTGTGCCGGATCACTGCTCGGTCTCGCCATCCTCTACCACATCCTCATTATCTGTAAATCGGTCAAGTTCATCTGCCGCAATGTTCTGCATGATTTCCTTAGCCTTGTCACCGTCACCAAAAAGGGTCAGCACTTTCTCTGTAATGTAATCGTCAGACAGATATGTAGCCGCCTGTAGAACGGTCTGCACTTCCTCCTGGGTGTTCACAAGCATTGAACGGGTGAATGTGGGCTCATCGTCAATTCCTGCCAAAGCCAAAATGCCGTGAACAAATTCCAAGACACAATACTCATACTGATCCGCTTTGGTATTCATCGGTTCATAAGCTGCTCGAATCTGCGTTGCGGTTGCGGCACCTGATGCAATGCCCTGCAAATCCAATGCCATGTAATCCTCGTAAAGGTCTTTCTTGATTCTGTCAAGAAGTTTCTCCCGGGCTTCATACGGAATCTCAATGGTTTTTACTTCCACGTCCTGCCCGTCCATCGGAGCGGCAATGTTCTGCAGTTTCAATCTGTGTAGAAAATGAGATAGGTCTTCATCATCCATTCCTCCGGCACCACGGATCAGCCAAAAAATCTGCGCATTGTCAAGGTCATTTTCGAAGCCGTTCTTGATAAGGTCATAAGCATCAATGCCTTCACGCAAGCCAACCAACTCGCTCTGATGCTGTGGATTGCCCCACAAAGGAACGATAGGAAATGCAGGATAGTTTTCACCGTCCATGATTTCAGTGCCGTCAATCTCGCTTGTACGGATGTTAATGATGTACTTGCGCTTGTCCCGGAACACTTCGCCGGATTCCTTGTCACCGTTCTTTGTCCAGATATACTCTGTATAGCCATCTTCCTCATACAGTGTTGCTCTGAGTGGCTTACTATCGTCAATCTGCCACCAACGAATACCTGCACGAAGTGATCCATTTTCTTCATCCCACAAAGGTACAAACTCGGTCACACGGAACACTTCAAGATGGTCAAGATTCCAGAATCCAAAGGAAACGCCACCGACAAGAGCATCTTTGCCCGCTTTCTGCAGTTTCGTGTCAAAGTCCTTGCCTAGTTTCTCGCCTGTATCGTCATTGTTCCAGGTTGCGCCGTTACCAAGAAGGAATTGGTTCTGCTGAATAACGAATCTGTCAAAGAAATTGCTTGTAACCTTGTGATTCGGTGCGTACTTGTCTGCAATAATCTGCCCGGTAATCGTTGTAAGTGTTTTCTCGTACTGCAGAATCGTCACATTCTGTTTTGCATCGTATTTATATGCAATTTCTGCGTTTTTATACAGTTCCGTACCCTTGTGCTTTGCAATTGCACTGCGAATAAAGTCTGCCCTGCTGGTCTCGTTCTGCCCAACGGCAATTAAGTCCTGAAAAGTAACCATTGTCTCTCCCCCACTCCTTTAACTGTAGATTGATGGTGCTAATATTGATTTATGTGCCGCAATTCTCTTAGTTTTTACAAAATAGCGTGATTCATCCATGGCGTGATCGTTAACCTTAATCGGCTTATCAACGCTTTCGTCAGAATCCCATACGTACCCTTGCGCTTCTTTTACCCAATTCTTGCATGAGGATAATATCTTGACTTTCCCGGTCTGCAGTGCGCTTGCCGTGTCTCTGATACCGTCTAACACTGCGTTGTCTGCGGTTCTTACCTTGTACCACGGCTTCTTGTGCAGAAGTGCGATAAACGATGCCGCAGAAGGGTCTATAATGGTTTCCATCTTTCCCACTTTGGTCTGCATGATTGGTTCTATCAGATTGTCCAGCGCAATTGCATACTCTTCATCTGTCTTCTGAACACCCGTGTCTCTGCCAGAGTAGTAGTATTCCTTTAAGCGGTACCACACACCCCCAGATTTGCCCCACACGCCCGCAGAAAAGGCGTTCATGGTTCCATAGTCGATAGATAAGCAATAATCGCTTATTTCGCCCTCTACATCGTCCACAATGGCATCTTGATACATTGGATATATCAAGCCTTCTGCAAGTGTCCATTGTCCTTCGATATATCTGCCATAGTAAACAGTGCCTGCATACTCTTTGCACAGGTTATCAATGAACTCTTTTGGCAGAAAAGGATTGTCGAAAATGGTATAGTGCTGAATGTACGCATCTATATCTTCACGGTCAATAAACTGCTTCAGCCAATGCCCGGGATTCTCAGGGTTACAAGCGCCATCCATACGGCTGTAAGGCTTGTCAAGACGTGATTGCAACATGGCGAACACTTCCGGGTTCCATTTGGCTATCTCGTCACCATAGCAATACTTGATCGACATTCCCTGTATTTTTGCAACCTGGTTTATCTTTTCTGCACCAAGGCAATACACATCCTCCCCGCACACTCTTGCAATATTCCGGCCATTGATGGTTCCAACAAGCCGATCTGTATACATTTCCCTCATTGGCTGCAATACATTACGCTCTATTGTTTCTCGGCTTACTCCAAGGATCAGATTAAGGCCTGCCATACCAGAAACCTTGCGAAGCCTATATGGAATCATAGTGTTAACGTCTACAAATGACTTGCCGGAACGCACTGCTCCAATCTTAAGATTCCACCTGCTATTCGCATTGCGTATATATTCATTCTGTTTCTTGCTTAGCGTTATTGATGATTCCATTCAGTATCGCATCCAATCTTCCAAGAGCTTCTTTGTCTTCGTACTCAAAATTATCCTTCTGCCCAAGATATTGTTTTCCAAGGAAAATCGCCATTGCAGCTGATTTCTCGGACAGTTTAAATTGATTCCGTCTCAGGCTCATTTTGCCCTTTGCAGAATGTTTTTTAAATGCCTCCGCAAAAGTCTCGTTGTATGTTCTTTTGCACCAGCGTTCAATTGTGTCTATACTGCAATCAAAAAAACCCGCTATTTCCTCTTCCGTGCATTGTAACCCACACAACTTTTCAAATTGTATTTCATCTATTTCTTTTCGTGGCCTTCCTGTTTTTGCCATTTAATCACCTCGGTTCTTCGGGTGTAAGTAATTCTGCCTTTTCTCCTGTTAAGTTCTCCCATCTTTGAATGATAACATCACAGTAGTGAGGATCAAGTTCAACCATATAACACTTGCGGTTTAACTGTTCGCAAGCTATCAAAGTTGATCCGCTACCTCCAAACAAATCAACAATTATTTCTGCTTTTTCTTTCGCCTGTTGAATTGCCCATGATATTACTGATACAGGTTTCATTGTTACATGAAGTTTCTTTTCATTCCCCCAATGGTGAGACATATGCCGTACATTTTTCCCGAAATTAGTCCATGCCAATTCACACTCACTAAATGATAAACCATCATTCTTTTTATGCCATACAAGCCAATCATTTGAAACAGGCAATACATCAGTAAAATAATTGCCACCCCATATACAAACATTGTCTGCCAATGTCAATGCTAATGATATATTAGGTCTTTCGGAATCCCAATTTTCTCCCCTATAAAATTCCTTTGCACCCGATCCCATTGTCATTTTTTCTGCGTTGATACCATACGGGGGATCGGTCATAACCATATCAGCCTTTGCACCATCCATCAGTTTATCAATCACATTCGTATCCGTACTGTCTCCGCAGATAAGTCTGTGATTTCCAAGTTTCCATATATCACCCAACTTGCATCTGGTTTCAACATCTTCTGGTGCTTCATCCTCAACAACTTCCGCAGGTTCTTCTTCTACTGACAAATCAAACCCAAAATCTGACATGTCAATATCAAAAATGCCATCCAATTCTTCACCGAGCAAATCAAAATCCCATTCGGATATTTCCGCAACCTTGTTATCGGCTAAACGGTATGCTTTTACCTGTTCGTCCGTCAGATCATCTGCATATATACATGGTACTTCTAATAAGCCGAGTTTCTTTGCCGCCTTGAGCCTTGTATGGCCTGCAATAATAACATTGTTTTTATCGATCACAATAGGCTGTTTGAATCCAAACTCATTTATACTGTTGGCAACATATTCCACTGCATTGTCATTAATCCTTGGATTCTTGCTATATGGCTTAACATCATCGATACTTATAATTTTTACTTCCATACTCTCTCCCAAACAAAAAAGGCCGCACACATAGATAATTCTACGTGAACGACCTCCGGCATCAATTATCGCTTTCAACGGTTTTTCACCTTTATTTTACCGCAATTCCTCGATTTCGTCAATATTCTGCGGCCACTTGAGCATTTTCCCACATCTGTGGCAATGGTTGTTGCGTGGTCTGACCTTCTTAGAACATTCCGGGCAGAGATAGCAACCACAGCGGAATAGTGGCAGTGTTGGCGTTTCGTACTTAGCGATAAGGTCATTATAAGCCGTGCTTTTGAACGTACTTTCCATAAGACAATCCCTCTTCAAGTGCCAGCCGATTAATGCGGATCAGTTCTGCGTTGACACAATTGGCATGGGTCTCTTGCTCAATCTTCCGCATCTTCCTGCGCATGTTGTCATTTTTCTTCGAGCATTTTTTACTGCAATAGATGTGGTATGGCTGTACGGTTGTAAACTCCTTCCCACACACTTCGCAGTTCTTCGTGATCGGTTCTCTCATCATTTTGCCTTGTCTCCTCGCTGTCTTCCTCGTCAATGTAATGTGCTGCAAAATAGGATAAAATGTGCATATCCACGGTTACGGTCTCCTCTTGGTTATCTTCTTGCGGTACTTATTATTGGATTCTGCCCGGGCCTGTCTGATTTCTTTCCTGCGCTGGTCATACTCTGCATATCTCTCGCAGGTTGCATGGCAGGTCTCGTGGCGATCCTGACAATCATGGCATGGTGTGTTCATCTGTTCTGCACCTCCTTGTAGTGATGTGCCACAGAGCGGACAATGGCGTGCTCCAAAGCTGCATCCAACGGAATGTGATAACTCGCCATGTATCGGTTGACGTATGTTTGAAATTCTGCGTTTGTGTTGTAAAATTCTTTGTAATCCATGTTATCCCTCCCATCCGCCTATGTGCTTGTCAATGATTCTTTCGATACTTCTAAACGTATCGGCAGAACACCTCATACAAGTTTGTGAATCCGCTGATAACTGGCAATCAGCCTCATACCTCAGCAAATCCGCCTTAATCCCCTCAATCACTCTCATAGGCACAACATTGTGACCTATGCCATCATCGTCATATATAATCATGTGGTTTCCTCCTTGTCTATGATTGTCGGTGCATCGCTTATACTGAACAAGGCTGTATTTACATCATCACTACTTGAAAAATCGGCAAATTGTATCTTATCAAATAATTCATCAGCATCAATCAATCTTCCATGCCCCTTAGGAAGCGGTGTGCCATTCTTGACAACTTGCCACAATCTCTCGGCATCATCTTCATCTGGAAAACCATTATCAAGCCAATCATACATTTCATCTGGAATATCAATTACAATCTTCATTCTTCCACCTCCTTGTCTGCCGGGATGATTACATCCACACGATCAATGTCCTCAAGTGTAATTATTTCTCCAACATTATCTTCACGATTCTCTTCTGTATCTTCTAAGCCTATCTGTTCAAGCAAATCGTTAATATCAATCAAATCCCCATGCCCTTTCGAAAGCGGTGTGCCGTATTTGATAATCAGCATATCGGTAGTACATCTAAAATCGGACAATTTTTTAATTGCGTTGTAGTAATCTTCGGGTATATCAATCACTAATTTCATTTACTCACCATCCTCTCTATTGTCGCTACCACAATTCGGGCAAAACTTAATCTTCTTAACAGTATTGCTCCACCCCTCTTTAACTACCTTCTTGTGGCAATTTGAGCAGTAGTAGCCACTATTTAAGCATTCGTCTAGCAATTCCCACTTCCCACGCTTTCTCATGGACTGTACTGACGGCAGTTCCTTGATTTTCTGATACGCTTTCATAACTCCGCCCTCATCGTCTGCATGGTAGCCAAGGATATAAGCAACACGTTCTCGGCTTACAGCATCCCCACAAACGCACGCGTGTGTTTCCGTGCATTTATCGTGCGTTTCCTGTTCTAGTGCTTCCATAAGTTCTTCGACTTCGTGATAACAGTCTGTGGGGAATACATCCGTTAGGATGTTATTTACTTGTCTTAATGCTTCTTCCTTTGTCATCCTACCACCGTACTTTCTATCGCATACTGATTCTCAATCCATTCTGCAATCTCGCTCCATGGAATAGTTTCCCACTTGCCCTCTACTTTTACCGCATAACTATCACTTCCACGTTCTCTTAATCGGTTGATTGCGAATAGGCAACCCAACAAATACTTGTCTTCTCTGGTCATTCACTCACCCTCCTACCGTGTATCAAGTAATATATCAACCAAATACCACCATTCACAAAACGTTACAAATCCCAAAATTGAAATAATAAGTATTGGCCATTTATACACACAAGATATAACCAATAATATTGGCATAGCCATAACTATCGTAGCCAACACACATGACCCTAAAATCCATACCCAGATTTTCAATTGATCTTTCATTCATCATCCCCCATTTCATCGATTATAAAACTCAAAACAATCACCGCCGCAATAATGATTAGTATTCCGATAAAAGTATGTCCAAAACTACTCATGCTCGCCCTCCTGTAACTGTGCAATAATTCTGCCAATCTGATATACACGTCCTGTCTTGACGGTCAGCCGAATTTCTATTTTCTCGATACAGCCATTGTCGTTCAGAATGTACATTTCATCGTCATTCAAAATATCAATCACAACGCCTTTTCCACCGTCAAACTCGACTTCATCGCCAACATGGATTTTATCTTCACCGATAACTTCAAACATATCCCTTGAATAGTAGAAGGTATCGTTATCTGTACTTATTAAATATGGGAGAGTGGTACTTGTGTCTATTTCTTTCACTACGCCAATTGTTCCAACAGGGAAAAGTGTAGTACCAGCGTTATCTTTATCCTTTATTGTTCGCACCCTTGTACCAACCTTAACTTCTTCGGCTTTCTTCCTTTCCTCGTAGGCTTTGATTTTCTCAATGGCTTCGGATGGAGATAAATCAATGGCATCTAACCTGCGGCCATATATACCTATTATTTCATCGTGCGTATATCCATATTTCACACCAAATATCTTCCTTGCACACTCCCACGCATCATCCAAGCCACGCTGATAGGCTTCTCTCTCTGCCGTTTCCCATGCTTTTTTTGTATCAGTAACATGTTCGTCATATCCAGCATTGAATCCACGAACATACGCCTGGTTAATCAGTTCTTGCGCTTGTCTCTTTATTCCTTCGGTTCGCTGTTCTTTACTTCCTAACATCCTTTCGCCCTCCAATAATCTTTCTTGTTCTGCTTGCACTCACAGCAAGGCAACTCCCATTCGTCCAAATCCTCAAATGCACAACCTCTGCATCCGTCATGCTCTGCTGTTTTCAGCTTTTCCGCAACCCTGTCTGCGATTGCATCAATTACCTCGATTGGTAGTTCTATTGTTGCCATCATCCTTCTCCTTTCTGAGAATGTGTCCGTCCAGTTCGGCCTGTCTGTCTACCATTTCTTGAATTTCTTTATCGCTCATCCCCATTTCTCTCAATTCTTGAATCGCTTTCGTGTTTTCGGTTAAAAACTCGTCAAAATAAACTGTTATCACTGGTCACCCTTCCCCCTTTATCCACTGAACAATCACCCAATCGCCAACTGTGTTCTGCCACTCTCGCACTCCGTTCATGTTGTCTCTGAAAATGTCAATCCGTGTGCCGTTCTTAAGTCCTTCATGACCACCTGTGTCTTTGCATTCAAAGTAGCCGACAAACTCCATATCTTGCGTGTAAACAACGGCTATCTGCCCCAAGTGCTCTCTGTTACTGGCACATATACCCTCATATGGCCAGATGCCTGTTGCGGTCTTACTCCCTGTCGGAGTGTAGCAAGTGCATCTTAGCAACTCGCAACCTTCCGGGATGGATTTTGCATCTGCACGGAGATAACAGGCAGAAATCGCAATCAAAATCACCAAAATGGTATTTTTTATTCCTTTTCGCATTTTCCGTATGCGGTCAAGCCACTTTTTGAATGGTGACTTGTACTCATACAGCCAAAAACTACGATGTTCGCACAAAGCGCAACTACGATGTTTCACACACTCGCTATATGGCATGGGGCAATCGTCAATGTTTGGGTGAATACCGAACACCCTTGTGAATTTTTCTGCGTTTGTCATTCAATCATCCTTTCATAACATCAAAAATACTAATCTGATTATCTACAGGCAACACACACATTTCTTCTTTTGCTCTGCGATAAAATTCTTTGTTAATCTCAAAGCCATAGAAATTGCGATTCAGTTCCAGACACGCCCTTCCTGTACTTCCACTGCCAAAGCAAGGATCAATAACAACATCGCCTTCATCCGTAAATGTTTCAATTAACTTTTTGAGAAGTTTAACAGGCTTCTGTGACGGGTGTATTTTCGGTATGTCTTTCCCGTCTTTCTCCCACTCAAACCAATCAAAAACCATGTGACCTGTTCCACGGATATTTTTTCCATTTTCATCAACCTGTAATCCGTTTCTGAATTTTGGAAGTTTGTCACGATAGAAAAGCAATGCGTGTTCTGTTGCCCCAACAACTCTCATGTTGGCTTTCAAAACCTGTGGGCTATAATTTTTGATAAAATACAATGGTATGTATTTCTTGAATCCCTGTTTTTCTGCCGCTTTAATTAAATCGTGTTGCTGTTCAAAACTACAGAATACTATCATGCAGGGGCTATCTGAACTTCTTCCTCTTCCCTGTTTCTTTGTATCATCCTTTTTCATAAGCCTTGAACAAAAGTGGAAATACTCATAAACATTAAAGTTAAAGTCGCTTGCAAAAGCACTCTTCCCAGCAAGTTTACTCTCTCCGTTACTATTCTCCCCCCCCACATACCACATAGGATTAGAACCATAAAAATTTGTACCTACGTTGTACGGTATATCTGCAATGATAAGTTGTGCCTTCTGAATCGGATAGCACTTCCAACCCTGCATGCTATCGTTGTATAATTCGCATTTAATTTTCTTCTGCATATTTCCCTCCCTACGTCAACATACTTCCGCTCTTCTGTGTCAGCGGATCAATGGGCTGTTCAAACACAAGCCCCGTTTCGTCAAACAACGTTTCTCGCCACAATGCCACCGTGGTCTTGTTCTGCTGGTAGTCAAGTAACAGCTCGTTCATGGAATGTTCAACACGGGTCAGGCGGTCTTTCCCATAGCCGTAAAGGTCGATCAGGGCAACAAACATGAACGTCATGTACCTGGTTGCTTGACGGTTTATGGTGTTCTGCGGCGCTATCTGCTTTTGGTCTAACCAATACTGATATGTGCCCTTCTTTGCCCTTATGTCTGATTCCGTGTACTCCTTGCTTTCAACGTGCCAATCTGCCTTTTCTTCAAGCCTTTCGCTCATTTCTTCCACAGTTATCTCGCCCTTGTCGAACCGTTCTTCCATTTCGTTTATGGCAGAAAGTACCTTGCTGATTCTCTGTCCTTTGAATCCCTCTGATTTTAAAAGAACATAACCGCATATAATTGCCATTGCTGTCCACGGCGCTCTGTCTGCCATTCTGCATTCCCGGGCTATTGCGCTACACTGCGCTTTAATTTCCGCCGGGGTTAAGTGTCTTCGTTTTGCCATGCTGTCTCTCCTAACTGAATACCATTTGACCATTGTGGTCATTTGATAAAATGATATTTCTTCTGCGTTCTCCGACTTTGAGATAATAGCAATTCGCCTCAACAAGTTTCTGTGCCATGATAGGTACTACGCTATTACCTATTCTTGCCACCTGTTCTTTTGCCGGATAAGGTCTGAAATTAATGTCACGATCAATAATGTAATCATCCGGGAATCCTTGCATCAGTTTTAATTCTGACGGTTTCAGCATTCGCAAGAAAATGTCATATATGATATATTTCTCGCCTTGAATATCCAAAATGACATTCACAAGTCCAAATCTGTCTTTTGTGGTAATCGTTGCAAGTGGGCTATTTAATTCCTGCCCGCATCCCGTACCGTAATACTTAACCAGGAATGCAGACACCAAACCAAAATGTCCCTGACTTGTGGTGATTGTGTGAAGCGGTTCTTCGCAACTCTGCCCTACACCTGTTTTGTAAAACTTCGTGACGAATGCGGTTACAAGACCGTACCTGTTGGATGTATCAATGGTCTTGATCGGTTCGGTCAACAGGTTTCCTCTGCTGTCTCCGGCTTTCTGTTCGCCATGATACTGAATCATAAAAGCCAATGCCTTATCATCCTTCACAATGTACGGATTGGGATTCTCGATGATGTACTTTCTAATGCCGTTTGCAATTCTGCGTTGGGTTGCTTCTGCAAGGTCTTTTTTTCTGCCAAAAATGGATGTACCAAGGTCTGACCAATCAATGTAATCTCCGCACTGTTTCCACGGTTCCAATCCCGTCATTGGGAATCTGCTGTGGGTCTGTTTAGGCCATACAATAGGCAATCCGTCCTTGCGAAAGATTGCATACCAACGCTTTCTTGTTGTTGGCGCTCCATAATCAGCTGCTACCAACTCCCGGCTTTCAAATTCATACCCAAGGATTTTCATTGATCTGATAAACCGCTGATATTCTTCTCCCTCACGCTCCTTAATCGGATGGCCGTTTTCGTCTAACGGACCCCACTTTTGGATTTCCTCAACATTCTCCATGATAAGAACGTCCGGCATAATATCCCTTGCGTGTTTATATACCGCCCATGGAAGGATTCTCAAGCCATTGTCTCTAGGCTGTGAACCTTTTGCTTTGCTGTGACTTGTACAATCAGGT
The DNA here is from genome assembly GCA_045649565.1 of Ructibacterium sp. Lineage (GTDB taxonomy): Bacteria > Bacillota > Clostridia > Monoglobales > Monoglobaceae > Ructibacterium. The sequence goes on along the minus strand of JAZRQC010000008.1, from coordinate 14,319 downwards.
GAAGCCCACATAAGCGAAACGTGCTTGTCTCCCACATATTTGGTCAAGTCAACTTTGAAAATATCTTCCGTCAAGTGAATGGTGCTAGGATGATTAACCGTGTGCATCCGAATTGCCTCCGGGTCATGGTTAATTGCTATATCAACTTTTCTGCCCAATGCCATTTCTATTCCTACGCTTGCTCCACCTCCTCCGGCGAAACAATCAATTATAAATCCCCTATCTGCCATTTCTCCGCTCCTCTGTTATTTTTCTACTGTGCCGTTTAAGCCCCTTATCAGCCCCATTTAGCCACTTTAACTATTTAGGCGGTAACATTATCGCATAAATCATTTTCGTGGCTATTTAGTGCCATTACGGACGTTCTGCGTGTATCGCACACTTTGCAACCTTCCCAAATTCCTTCCTCACGGCGTTATATGCCATCAGCGTATCGTGTGTCCAATAGCTTCTGTGGTTTTCCGCCCAATCCAGGTACCACTTTGCTTTGGCTATGTCCTGCTCGTAAGAATTGCCCTCTTTGGCTCCGGCACGGTACAAATACTTGTATGCCGTAATCACCGCCCAGTGCGCCGTATAATTCGTGCCAAACAAGAAGCACATTTCCTGTATGCACTCCCGCCTTCCCGTCTGCTGATAGTGGGAAGGATGATTCACTTGTTCACTCATGCGTATTTCCTCCTCGTTTTTTGATAAATTCTCTGATACTCCTTGTGGTCTATCTCCACAATCCCGGAAACAACCGCCTTGTACTTCGCCCTATGGTTCAACACGCCCGTACAGAGGTTTTTACGCACCCTGTTCACGCTTACGCCCAAATACTCGGCTACTTCCTTTGCGCCCCTTAAATCGACCGCTACGGGCGTTTCAAGGCCATCATTGGTGACGATCATGTAGTATTTAATTACGCCCATGTTTATCACGCTCCTGTTTGTAACGCTCTAATGCTGTGTAAATATCCCGGAACAAGTTCCACACAAGCCTGTCATTGGTTCTGTAGTGTTCTGACCGTGCGTTGGCTTTGTTAACAAGTTGCTCCCATTCTGCATCTGACAGTTTGTTATTCATCCTGTCCTTAAACAGTGACCAACAATCCACAATTATTGAATACACAAGTTTTTTCTCGTCCATTTTTCTGCTCCAATCTAAAACGGAATAATCATTTCATCGTCTTCTGTGATGCTTGTAAATCCATCGTAGGGCTCTTCTGTATTCCAGCCGTAGTCACGATCAAAAAATACGTCTGTATGTTCTGCTATCTGTTTGCTCTTGGGGTCAAACACAAGATTGATTCCATTTTCACCTGTTGCCCTCTTGCCTGTTAATCTGTCTTTCAACACTTCAAGCCTTCTTGTGTCCGGCTCCATGCTGTTAAACCTGGAATACGTGATAACAATATCCGCCCTGTCCGTGATATTTGATGATCCTGATATATCATCATTGTCAAGCGCTCCATTGCTTTTTCTGGGATGTGCAATCAGCAGGATAAAAACCGTGTACTTCTTTGCAAGCGCTGCCAACTTTCCGCAGAATGCACTTTGCACTTTGTATATGTCCGAAGTTGGATCATAATCCATGGCCGTCATAAGATTGTCCACCAAGATAAACTTGCAGTTCTTCTGCACAATGGCTATCTCAATTGCTTTGATTAAGTCACTGTTTTCATCTGCCACACAAGTATTGTCATAGATGAATGCTTTTTCTCCGTACCACTGATTCACCTTGTCAATGTCTGATTGTGTTAATTCGTTCTTTTTGGTAATTTGCCTGTCCATCCAATTTCGGAAATGGAAGTCCGGCAACTCCCCGGAGTAGAAAAAGCAATTATAATCCTGTGCCAACGCTTCAACACCTAATTGGCTGGCAAAAGTAGACTTACCTTCTCCACGTTTGCCTGTTAACACTGCGAACTGTCCGAATCTCAAGCCACCATCAAACAAATTGTCAATCGATGGCATATTGGTTTTGAACATTGGCATATTCATTAAGTCGATATACTTGACAGATGCCAATGGCTTAATGCAATCGATGTTCGGCGCTTCTGCGTTGTTAACCGCAAACCGCACAGCTTCCGCACCGTATTTCTGCAGAATCTCGTTTGCATCCTTGCACCCTTTGTAATCTTCTGCACGAACAACGCTTACCTTTAACTCCCAGCGTTTTTTGAGTTCTTCTGCCAGAGTGATGATTCCATTCTCACAATCACCAAAAACCACAATCTTCTCAAACTCATTAATCCAATCCCAACAATATGGAATCCAGGTAAAGCCATTCTTGCCTGTCGGAACACTCACAGCATTCTCAACTCCGGCCTGCGTGCAGCTTATACTATCAATCTGCCCTTCTGTGATAACCAATGTCTTGCAATCTTCTGCACAGTGATTCATACCGAACAAGATCGGTTTGCAATTCGGCTCGCACCATTCCTTATTGGTTCCCTTGTCTTTTGTGTACTCCATATCCCTGTACTTCACATAGACAAGTTCGCCGTTTTCATCCTTGAATGGAAAAACTAAGATTGTATCCTTCCCTGCACGATCCTGTTTTACCGTCAACTCGTACTTTCTTGTTATCTCAGGATTAATGCCCCTGGTCTGCATATATTCAATTGCTTTATCTTTGGTCTCAATCTTTCTGTGGGCATCTCTAAACTTCTTATATTGCCTTAACGAATAATCTGCCGTGGAGTAATATGCATCCGCTTCTCTGCCGAGCGAAAAATCAAAATCTCTACTCAGCGTAATCATGTTGCCTTTTGCTCCGCAGGTTCCTCTCTTGCACTCAAACTTTCCCGTCTGCAGGCTAATCGAAAATGTATCCTTGTCTGTAGCGTTGCAGTACGGACAATGCCTGAATATCAATTCCGTTCCTCTGGTCTTGGTTTTGATTCCTCGACTTTGGGCAAACCGGAAAGCATCTTCTGCGCTAAACTTATAAATCCCCATCATCGACTTCCACCTCCGTGCCCTCTATTATCGGTTCCCATACCACTTCTTTTTTCTCGTTTCTCCATATCCCGTGTCCGTTCTTTATGTACTCATACGGCACTCCTGTCGAAGAAAGAAAAATGGTCTTTTTCGGGCACATATCTTTACTTATTTTTTCTTTACTGAGAGTATCTTTACTGTTCTTTCTTTTCTGTGGGTCATCCGTGACCCCCTCTCTTCCCTCAAATGACCCCCTCATTTTGCCCTCAGATGACCCCCTCAGCTGACCTGAAATGTCCGGGTCATCCGTGACCCCCTCAGCGCTCCATTGAGAGTATTTTTTGTTGAGCCCAAGAATGCGGCATCGTGACTTTTTGTCTATGCCAAAATCAATAACATACCCTCGTTCAACAAGCCGTTTTACTGACCGCTTAACCGTCTTTTCTGTGATTCCTGTTTTCTGCACTATCAGCAATGTGGATATTGGATGGTTTTTCTTTTGCCACCCGTAAGTTGATCTGATAATAAACAGCAGAATTGCGTATTCGCTTGCGGTCAAATTGCTGGCCTGTTTGTATAGTGCTTCAAGAATCGGATTAAATATTCTTGTATAATTCTGTAATTCTCTGCTTTCTTCACCCATAGATGCCCTCCTCAAGCCTCTCCTTTAATTCCCGGTAAAGGATTTCTTTAATCAGCTTTCCTGATGTCTCGCTTTTACAGAAAACTAACTTTAGGTTGTATCGAACTGTCCATGCCGTGATAGAAGCTAAGAATGATTTTGGCAGAAACTTTGATTTGTACTTCCCATTTATGAGGTTTTCCCATGTGGCATCCTCGACAAGTAGGTAAATCGTTGCGTTATTCTCTGTTGCCCTCTTGAACTCTGCTTCAAACCGCTTTCGCTCATGGGTAAAGCACGCTGCCAACTCGTCCAGATCCATCTTGCGCTCAATTACTGCGTGACCCTTAACTCTGCCTTCTGTGAATAACAAAGAACCGTCCGGCAGAACAAAATTGTAAGTATAATCACCGTAATCGAGTGTCCTGCGCTCATAAGGAACATTGAAGTCTGTATATCTCCGTTTCGCCCGTACAGAGGGCTGTTCTCTTGTATCGACCAATATGGTCATTGACTTCAAACAACCCTCAATATCAAGCCTCTCCATTTAGAACGGGATTTCTTCCTCAGTGCCTGCGGGAATATTCACAAATGATCCGGGATCAGTGGTCTGGCTGTTGCCGTTGCCAGTGTAACCGTTCTTTGCCTTGAATTTGGCAGAAGGGGCATCACCCTTGCGTACACGATCAACATCAATGGGGAATCTGGGCTCTACATAGACAATCTCTTTGCCATCAATCACGGTTCCGGTCTGACCGAAAACAATGCCGACAACTTTGCCCTTCCACTTGTTCTCGTCCCAATCCCAGGTATAGCCGTTGTTTGATTTCTCAAAAGCATCTGTCCAACTTGCGAAACTCTTCTTGGTGATTGCATCCTTCTCGGTTCCATCATCCTTAGGAACGAACACATTGATTCTGCCCTTCCACTTCTTGTCCTCGTTTGTGTTCGCCTCGTACTGCTTCTTGAAGAAGTCCTTGTGCTCTCCTTCGCATATGTCGAATCTGAGTGCAATTCTGTCACCCCATTCTGTCTCCTCGTACTTCACGCCCTCAATCTTGCAGACGTAAGCACCTGCCGGAAGTCTCAAAGCCACAGAAGCCTGAGCCTCTTTTTTTGCCTCGTTGTAGTTGTTAAACTGTTTCATTCTTTATTTCCTCCTTGAGTAAATGATTGATTGTGTATACTGATGCTAAAGAAGCATTAAGTACCATAATTTCTTGCGGATCGCTTGTGCCCATGCAACCCTCAACATAGCGCCCATCGGTCAAGCGGTCATAGTAATCAGTGAAGAGATTGATAATTCTTGTGTCCATCAGAAGTCCTCCAACGCTTTGATCACCAAGGTAATATCGTTGTCGATTTCATCCTCCTGGAATGCTCCAAGAGGCACTTTGCAGGTACTTCCGTCTGCAGAAAGAATGAATTTGTACTTTCCATCCTGTCTAACCGCCCAAACCACCGTGGTCATTTTGGATTCCAAAACCAACTTCTCCAACTTTCTGCCATTGGTCTTAATCCTCGTGCGGATAATTCCGTTATCATCCGAAATGGTCTCCGAATGGCACAGAATAATGACGGTCAAATCGTCTCGCATGGTCAATGCCTGGTTGACAATGCTCCATCCGTTCTGTGCAAGATCACTCCATGCACTTCGCTTGTCTCCACTCTGCATAGCAAGTATGCGCATCTCTTCTGCGACCATAAGGCCGTTAATAGTGTCGATAACCACATAATTGATATGCTTAAACTGCTCTTCAGAGTTAATCTTTTCGAGCAAGCTGCTTACTGCTGAAAAACTATCGGAAGACCAATAATTTTTGTTGTCCACAGAATACTGACTACGCCAGCCCTTCCAGTTCAAACCTTTCTTGTCACAATCCACATAAAATGTTTTTGCCGGATCAAGATTGCGCATTGCTGTAGTTTTGCCTGCGCCACTCTCACCCATTACTCCAATTACTCTTGCCATTATTTCTCTACTCCTCTCAAATAATAATCAGCCCAATCTCTCAGGCATGGATAACATACAATTTCCTTGTCGCAACCAAGTTCTCTAAAATCATAGTAGTGTTCGCCCTCATATATAGGCTCTTTGCATTCGCAACACCTACCGATGATTCCAGGCTCGCTCTCGTTGCCAAATTCCCATATGTCAGACGTCTGCATTTTCTATTACCTCCCAGTATTCGTGCCCGTGATAACGCACTTCAACTCGAATCCCTCCTCCGTCATGTTTCCACGGCGAATACTTCCTTGTGAGTTGCAAAGCATCGGCAATCTTCTCAAGTCCGTAAATAAGTGTTGACGGCTCGAATATCCTAACATCAGGGACAGTATTAACAGTTTCCATTGCCATTCGTCTAATTTCCAACTGATTCATAATCATCTGCGCTTCTAACCTTGTCATTTGACTAAATCCTCCTTCCTGTGATATAATTAAAACGTGCATTTTGATAGTGCATCCATGAAACGTGGTGGTAGGTGCAATTGATCCCCTTTTGGCCTACCATCTTTTTTTTCGCCCATACGTCCGAATTGATACTGTAGTCGATACCCACATCATCAGCAACAATCCTGCGCCCAGAATGTAATGATCCGAACCGATCGCACCCGGCGCAAGAAACATGCAAATCATTGCAATAATCCCAAATACATAAGACACCATTATTTTCACCTCGCTTTCTTGCCCTCGTGCCCTCCGAGTGACGCACCCGGCAAAAGATGCGCCACAAACAACAACAAAGAAGAAGTAATAGCGTTGTGGCTTTAGCCACTCGGAAGGCACGAAGTATATCTCATTTCACATTTTCATTAGTCGCAGAATTTCTTCATCTGTGGCTTTCATTTCCTTCAAAATCAGCATTGCTTCACCCAGAGTTATCTGCGTCTGCGAATTTCCCTTGATTTTCAGTTTGTTGCTGACATTTGGTTGAGCAATTCCTAATACCCTTGCCATCTTTGAATCGGTCATGTCCCGGCTGGGCTTAGAATCGTGGTACCATCTACGGAACCTTGCCAATGCTCTATCAACTTCCGAAAAATAAATCTTAGGCATCTAATCACCCCTTTAAGTCCACTCTCATTCAACCTTTAGCTTAAAAAAATTTTGTCACGTTCAGGCTTTGTCAGATGAAGCGTTGCGGTGAGACCCATAATCTCGCTTGCGGTGAAGTCCCCCTTGCCGTTCATCCTATTGTACAATGTCTCTCTAAGGATTCCCGACTTTTCTGCGATAGCAACAACGGTCATACCACTTTCTGATATTTTTTTTCGTAAAAATTCAATATCTGCCACTTTTTCAACCCTCCTCCTCAATATAATGTGGTTTTGTGGTTCACTAAAATTCAACCACAAGTTTATAGTACACTATCATTCAACTATTGTCAATAGTTTTAAACTGATATGTTGAAATAAATTACACTTTGTGATAAAATGGTGGAAAAGGGATGTGGGGGCGTGAGATATGATAGAGTTATATGAGAATATAAAAAGCAGACGAAAAGAATTGGGATTAAGTCAAGAAGAGTTGGCGCACCTCGTTGGGTATTCCGGGAAAAGCATGATTTCTAAAGTTGAAAAAGGCGATGTAGATTTGTCCACTACTATGATAAAGAAGTTCTCCTCTGCGTTGCAAACTACACCCTCCGAATTGTTGGGTGAGCCCGATTACTATTTTGATGAAAGCATATTGTTAGAAAGGGTAAGGCCAAGCAATCTTGCTGAACAAGCAGGCCGAGTTGAAAAGGCTCTTGAATTATACCAAAAATACGAAAAGGCTATTCCAGAGATACAATCTGCTGTCGAGGGTCTGCTAAAATCTCCTCGATCTGAGCAATAGTATCATCATCAAGTGAAAGCATAAGTGTTACAAATGTTAACTGATCCATAGCGTTACTCCTTTCAGGCTTTTTATCATAGTATCACAACAATGGCGCAGAATGGAGTTCTATGTGTGAAACAACTATTCGATTTATGAAACGGAGGGTTCAATGGTAAACAACGAAATGACTTCGATAAGAGAAATTATCATTCAGATTAAGCAGGTGCAGAAAAGCCGGAATCTGTCTCTTGGGTACATTAAGCAACTTCTCGAGAAGGATGGCGTACATCTTGCAAAGTCTACTCTGTCCAACCTGTTCTCTGACGGATCAGAAGACCGCAACTTTGACTATGAGTACACCATCAGGCCTGTTGCTAACGCATTGCTTGACATTGAAACAATCGAAGAAGACGATGATTTGGATACTAAGGCCATGAAAGCCATTCTCAAGTATAAAATCGAGCGCATTGAGGAATTGGAAGCGGCCCTGAACCGGGAAAAGGTAAAGTACCACGAAAAACTTGACCGAGAACGTGAACGGCACCAAAAGAGCATCGACTTTCTCACCCATCAAATCGAACTAAAAGATAAGCGCATGGATCAGCTTCTTGAATCCGTGTTCAGCAAAGATAAATTGCATCAGGAAATGTTATCAAAAATACTATCCCACTATAATGATGGGTTAGACAAATAAACAAAAGGAGGAAAAATCTATGGTATGTCCTAAGTGTAAAAGCGAAAACGTAACAACTCAAATCGTCAATGAGGTTCATCTGAAGAACAAGCATCACGGTATCATCTGGTGGCTCTGCGTTGGTTGGTGGTGGGTTCCGGTTAAGTGGATTTTTTTAACTGTTCCCGCCCTGTTGGTTGCCATTTTCGGGCACAAGAAACAGAAAGCCGTAAACGTACAAAAAACCATGTGTGCGTGCCAGGCTTGCGGTTATTCATGGAGCATTTAGGAAAGACACCCTTGTATAATGCAAGGGTTTTTTCTTACAGAAAGGAAATAAAATGACAATCGAAAAATTACCGTCCGGGTCTTACCGGGCAACCATGATGAAGAATGGCAAACGGTATAGGATTACTTATGAAGATAAGCCATCAAAGAAGCAGGCTGAACATGATCTGCACGAAATGATAGCGCAATCGTCCAACGCAGTGAACGGCACGCTTACGTTTGAACAGGCTTCTGCAAAGTATGTGGATTCAAAACGCAATGTTTTATCGCCGTCCACGATCAGGGATTATTCAAGATATTGTTTAAGAATGCCGGAGTGGTTCACGAAAATGAAAATCGATGATATATCACAGATGGAATTGAACAAACTTGTGAATGAGTTGTCCGTTGACCGTTCCCCAAAGACCATATATAACTACCACGGCTTCGTATCGGCTGTTTTAGGCACATTTCGCCCATCACTTAAGATTTACACCACTCTGCCACAAAAACGCAAAAATGAGCCTTATATACCATCTGACAATGAGATTAAACAACTTGTCGCAGAATTGGAAGGAACGGAGTTCTATATACCATTCGTTCTTGGGTGCTACGGTATGCGCCGGGGTGAAATCTGTGCTCTTACTGTGGGTGATATTGACGGAGATATTGTACACATCAATAAATCAATGGCGCAGAATGATAGACTTGAATGGGTGGTAAAATCCACCAAAACTACCGAATCGGAGCGTGATATAATTATCCCTCACAATATCGCAGAAATGATACGCAATCAGGGCTACATATACAGAGGGCATCCCAATTCAATTAATAAGCACATCACGGCTTTGGAGGACAAATTGGGAATCCAGCACTTCCCTCTGCATAAACTGCGCCATTACTTCGCATCCAAAATGCTCACGATCACGGACACCCAAACGGTACAAGCCCTTGGTGGATGGAAAACGGATACGGTTATGAAGAATATCTATGCTCACTCTATCAAAGAGGAACAAGAAAAGGCAAAGCGGGCGGCGGTTGAAAAATTAAGCAGCTCTATTTTTTGATTGCTCCGTGGGTAAATCGTGGGTAATTTTTTATAATTTTCTAATATAAAGTATATCTGTAACGTATAAAATCAGCCACAAAAAACGCCTAAAACACTAGCAAAGATGGGATAAAGTGCCATTTTACGGCATTTTTCATAACCACACCGAAACGGGTTCGATTCCCGTATCCTGCTTGCTAAAAGCCCAGTAAAATAGGGCTTTTTTCTTTTCTGTGGGTAATTCATGGGTAAAATTTTCCAAAAAAACAAGAGGAGCACAAGCCCCTCCTGTCTAAATTTTTCTCATAACGCCATCGTATAACCTCGGATTAATTACAGCCAACGTGGTCATTAACTCGTCCATCAGTAACCACATATCCTCGGCATTTCGCCCGGAGACTTTCACAAGAAACTCACTGCTTCCATAGTTCCCCACTGTAGGATCGGCTTCTGTTCCGCTATCTGAATAATACCTTACTTCCTCTTTGGGATAAAGGTGATCCAGAACGGTATAAATTGCCGCTAATCTCTCGCAGTTCTGTATACTGTGCTTTCCCTGGGCGATCTCATCAATGGCATCAACCAACTCTGCATGAGTAAACATGGGGAATCACCCCCTAGTCCATCTCTGCCTGCTTAATCCACTTCTGCACCATGCGCCTTGTCTCTTCGTCTTTGGCATCCATTTCCAATTCACGAAGCTGCTCCACCAGTTCCTCCTTGGCATCAGCTCTGCTATAACCTCGGTTGCCACGTCCACCACGGTCACGGTACGGTCCGCCTTCTCTGTAGTTTTCGCCATCTCTGTAGGAGTTGCCACCTTCTCGATAGTTTCCACCTTCTCTGTAGTTACCACCTTCACGATAACCTTCGGCGTATCTTCCCATACTGTCCCGGCGGGCGTTTCTGCCACGGCCTCTGCCGCCACCTCGTGCACCGGAATATCCCTCGTCTTCCATCTCTTCCATAATATAGCAAATGGATTTGATAGAGTGGGTCAGTTTGTCAACCGCATCCAAGGAGCCTGCGGACAGTTCGCCCTTCTTGGTCAACTCTTCCAACTCACGCATCAGCATTTCCTTTAATTCTTCCAACTTGTGCATACTATCCCTCCTTCCTAATTATCAAAAATGATATTTGCGTTCTGCACCAAAATAGGAATCGTGCTTGTGTTTCTTACTGCTACTGTAGAACAACTGCACACACAAGGTACAGATACGATAATATCAGTGCCAACATTGTCAAATGTTTCAACCTCGGTAACATCAGAAATCATTGTGCTTGACGGATCAATTTCTCCATCAATAGCAATGGCCAATGATATACCATCATCCGGCGCTTCTTCGTCCTCTGGAATTGCAATGTTGGCATGGAAGGCTACTTCATAGTTGGTGCGCCTGTTCCAGCAATTACAAATGTTTTGCCGGAAAAACCTGTTGACAAGCCGGAAAATCCCTGATCCGTCTCTGTGATAAATCAAACCACGGTTACAAGGGACCGGGGATTCTGTGAAAATCACGCTTCCGCCGGGCGGTACGATCTGCACCGCATTAGCACTATACTCAGCTGCCATACTGTCACCCCCTAAAAGTTGTTACCACAGCCGCAACCGCAACCGTTGTTATTGTTGGGACAAGTGAAGATAGGCTGGCTACCATACACGGGCATGGAGGGAACAGGGCAATCTCTCAATCTCTGATAGAGTGCATCAACCTCTGCTACCTGTCCACGCTGAATCTGTGCGGTCTGCGCAATCTGAGATGCGTTGAGGTTCGCCATGGTAAGCTGGCGCTCCAGGTCTGCAATCTTCTCGTTCTTTGCATCAATCTTGTCTGCGCACAACTGATCCAGGATTCTCTGAGTGTTGGAAGTCTGGTTGACAAGAATGTCACGGATTCCCTCAGAAATAGCCGCACGGTCTGCGCAATTCTCTGTCGCAATCGTGTAGCGCAGGTCATTGGTTGCCAAGCGGTTCTCACAGCAACAATCAGCCAACTGTGCCTGCAGGCCATTAAAGCCCTGTGATACGGCTGTCTGCGCTGCAAAAGCCTGCTGCATATTTGCCATCTGTCTTGCGTTGGCAGAAGTTTCTGCGTTGTTAAATCCCGCATTGAGAGCGTTCTGCGTTCCGAAAAATCCCTGATTAACAGTATTCTGCATATCACAGCAACATGAACACAACTGAGTGCTAAGAGCCTGTACGCCGCTCTGAATCGAGCCAATACCGCTCATAATAGCCGCCTGGTCGAATCCTCTCTGCACGGAACCGCCATTCTGCCCATCGTTGATAATAATGGGCTGACCGCCGCCGAATCCTCCACCGCCGTTGTTGTTGCCAAAACCATTACCTGCGGCAAGCAGAATAATCAAGAGCACAATCCACCAGCCGTCATTCCCGTTGCCCAAGCCACCGTTGCCCTGTCCACCCATCATCATAGGGTAAGGATAAGGCATGGGAGAACCGCCGATATTTGCCGGACCCACCAACATTGTTGCAGGGATAGAACCACTTCCTTCATCTGTTAAAGCCATAAAATACTCCTTTCTACCGCTAATTTTTGCGGTCAGCGACTACACTCATTTTTGTGTAGCCGGTATTTATTCATAAAAGCCTGTGCACCGACTTTTATTACACTTTGAATCCCATATTCTTTGCCGTCTGCATTGCAGAATTGTACTGATCCTGGCTAATCGCACCACGGTTCATTAAGTCTTGAATGATTGCCTGCGGATTGCCGGATATATCCTGCGAAATTCCTAACTGTCCAAGCATCGCCATGGGATTTGATTTAAGTTGCGGTAACAATTGCATAATCTGCATAACGTTTATCATACTTCGCCCTCCTCTTTCTTCGGCTTGATAGTTTTCTTTGCAGAAGTTTCACGGAGTGTCTCTACATCCTTCTGCAATGTGTCCACAATGTCCCTCAGCGCTTCATATTCGGATTTTGTCACGTAGTTGGCAGAATCGTCCACCTTGTTTGCCTGCGTGTCTGTTTGGGGCTCCTGCGTTTCTTCCTTGACAAGCCGATAGCGTTCAAACCTCGGCACGTCAAGTTGTGAGAATCCCATGGTTTTTGTGTAGACGTATGGAGCATTCTCATCTTTAAAAATCGCACTGTTTCCGGGAGCAACCGGGTAATTGCGTGCGTACATCTCATTCGGCGCAGGAATGAATCCAGTATTCTGCGCTTGCTGTTGCACGGGCTGTTGTGGCATCTGCTGATAATTCTGATAATTCTGCGGATAAACATTGTAATAAGGGTATGGCATACTCTACTCCTTTCTGAACACTAAAAGCGGTACTTCGTCCCCGGAATCCCACGAATCGTAAAAGTTTCCGTCAATCCCGCATACCACATGGGAACCCGTGGCAAGAATATACGCGCCTGTGGGATTGTCTCTGCAGAATTGATTGACCGTGTAGCACTCTGGGCAAGTATTCGGCACTACTTCACGCACAAAGCCATGCTCTTGCAGAAACGCACTGTATACGGCATTGGATGAGGGCATATCGCAGAGTAAAAGCCCTTCCATGCACAATTTCATGTAAGCATCTTCCCACGGTATGTCTAGTGCCTTAGAAACTGCCCTGACCGTGCAATCACCGACACGTTTAACACATGGATTCGGGTTAAATGGTATATACATAGATTTATCCTCCTACTATAATTTTAGGCAAAAAAAGACCCCCTCACAATGAAGTGAAGGGGCATCTTTCGTGCCTAAAAAGTGACTTAGAAATCTATTGTATCATAATCCCAATTGTTACAATCCTCGTCTTCGATGTTCTCATAGTATCTGCGGATCTCTACATCGCCGTCCTCGTTCATGCTTCTGGCAAATCTTCTCGCTTCGTTGATATTGTAGCCCATATATACAACAACCTCGTCATGATCGCCAATCTTGTAAACATAATAGATGGATTGCAAGCCTAAATCCTGCCGAACCGCTCTTTCCAACAAATCCATCACATACTGAGGAGCCTTGCTCTTTCCTGCATCCCAATCTTCCATCGTTCTGAGTGGGATTCCGTACTTCTCGCAGAAGTCAACTCTTTTCATCTTTGCCAAGTCTCTTAATTCCCTTGCCGTTGTCATTTTCTCCTTCTTTCTGGTAGTTTAACCATCCCACTGTCAAGGTTGCTTTGGTTTACTGTTCGCAAAACATCCTTGCTGTTCGCGTTTTTGTTCTCATATCTCTTTCAATGGTGTGCAGCATGTCAATTCTTGGATAATGTGTCAGGCAGTCTTTCCAGAAGATAAATTTTTCAAGTTCACTGTCCCACACATGAATCATTGTCATATAATCGTTTCGCAGTTCATTGGTTAAACCTTCAAATTCATCAAGTCCGTCATGTTCACTTGACCATCCATAATCAGTTGCACAATTCTTGTAATCAACTGTGTACTTCTTCATAACCTTTACCTTCCTTTCTTAGTTGCTTTGTTTTCCATTTCTGCAATTATACATTACCACGCTTTCCGTGGTTTGTCAATGCTTTTCTCACGTTTTCCGTGGTTTTTGCAAAAAAATAAAGAGGATTACTCCTCTCTATAAAATAGTATGGCCTGAGCTGCGCACACGATCCGCTTTATCTGTCTGACGGACAACTCAAACTCTTCTGCCAGCGGTTCATAGCACACGCCATCGATTAGGCGGCGCTTTAAAATTTTGCGGTTTCTCTCACTGTGAATATGTTCGTCTATTAATAAGGTAATCTCAGAGTTCGTATACATAACAAAATCCCCCTTTGCCTTATTGTATCAAAGCAAAGAGGGAAAGTGTTGTTTTACTTGATGAACAGAGTGTTCACCCTACCGAACTACTCTTCGGTAACGTCATGCTGAATGAGTTCCTTGTAGCCTGTCACGGAATCCAGGTTCTCGTCAACGATGGTGATATAGCCCTTGGAGAATCCGGTATCGTTCCACAGAGCCGCCGCAAGGGAATGGTAAG
>JAZRQC010000007.1:0-12687 GCA_045649565.1 Ructibacterium sp. | reverse complement strand
TCGTTTCGGTGTCTATGTAAATATTATAATTAACCGCTTTGCTTGATTTTTCGATTTTTCTCGTTTCGGCATATACTATATAGTATTTTGCCTTGTGATGCTTCTTGGGTACGCCTTATAGTTTCATCAGTGCGGAAGTCGGTAAATCGGCAATAAAAGCAAGCTTGCGTACAACCGAAAAGACACGGAATGGTATCTCTTTCCCATAAAGGACAAGTATCCATTTCAGATATAATAAGATAACCGTTCTCGTTATATTTTTTATCGTTCACTATTATGCCTCCTTTGCACAAGTGTTCATATAGGTTTCTGAAAACAGAGTAAAATTACTTCCAATAAATTGTAACAAAAAAACTCCCCGAAGTGGGGAGTTTGGCGTAGATTGTATGTTTTTTGTCGTAGATCGCAGTTTTATTTCAAATTCAAGATGATTTTTGCAGAGAAAATTCCATCCTCGGCGGTGAAATCATACATACCTTCGTACTTGGTTGTGGTGGCAATTACCGAGCGAATACCAACGCCAAAGCCTGACTCATCAAAGGTAAGGTTTGCTTTGCAAGGGTTTTCCACTTTTATCACAAGGCGTTTGGAGTTTTCCTTAATACGAATATCTATAAACTTTTCTCTACTCTTTAGCTTTACTGTGGCGTTGATTGCATTTTCAAATAGGTTGGCAATGACAACTACAAGGTCTTGCGGAAGAACACTAAGCTCACGGCTACCTTCCGCAGTAATTTTTACGGAGATACGGTTTTCTTTTGCACGTCTTTCGTAAACGGTCAGAACGGTATTCATCGTCCTATTCTCACAGTACCGCACTTCACCTGATACCTTTTTATCAATTTCCACAAGGCTTTTGAGGTATTCTTTTACACTTTCAAAATCATCGTTGTTGGCATATTCCAACATAATGAGATTGTGGTGGCGTCTGTCATGCCTTGCGTGGCTGTCTGCCGCAAGTTGTGCGTTTTCCACTTCAATCTGTGCAAGCAATAACTTGTTTTGCGTTTCCACAGCTTTCTTCATTGCCGCTTCGGATAGGCTGTTAATGTTTGAAAAAATAACCGGATATACCGCCATAATAGATATGCTAAGGAAACCGAATGTAATAACCGCAGGGTCATTAAAGGTTGTCAGTCTAACCGGAAATACCGAGGACAGAATAACGGTAATCAAAAAGACAATATTCACAAAAATCAGCGGTGCCCAACCTGTTGTTATATTCCTTGCAGCAGTACGGCACAAAGGGCATACATAGCGAAGAAAATAGAACACAATAGCGAAAAGCAAAGCCGCTTGAATGAGTGCGATAAGTATCCAGTGCAGCTCACCAAAAGAGCCATTGACCATCGTAACCAAGGACATAACAATACAGAAGAAGATTGAATAGGTCAACATGGTAAAAATTCTTTGTGCAAGCTTTCCTTTTGTCGTTACAAAGAATATCACATACTGACCGACAAGAGAAAGTACAAATCCAACGAAAAACTGCAGCGCCCAATTCGTCAGCACAAATTCCGTATAGAACAGAAGTGCTGTTTGAAGCACAACCCAGGTGCCCCAAATGATATATGTGGTCTTTTCACTGTATTTGAGAGTGGAGGAAAAGATACCGGCAGCAGCGTGGGCTACCAATAAGAGTATAAATTCAATAATCGTTCCGGTCATATTCAGTTAGTCCTCCTATCATTCGCATTGAAAGTTCCAAAAGACTTTCTTCAGTTCAGCGTACTTGCCTCTTGGTATCGGTATTGTAGTGTTGTTATAAAGAAGAATCTCGGATGAAGTCAGATTCTTTATGTTACGCAGATTGATAATGTATGCACTTCCCAAACGGACAAAGCCGTCATTCTTTGCAAGCATTGCGTAAAGCTCCGAAACTGTCGTTCTGACTTTGAGATGCTGACCATTATCAAGTGTTATATATTGGTGATGGTCGTGTGATTCTGAATACATAATGTTGTTCGCATTGATACTCTCTATACCATTTTCAGTTTTGAGTCTAATAAGTTGCTTCGTAATTTTTTCTGCCTGCAAGAGAGCTGCACCCATTGCTTCATAAAACTTTTCAGGTTCAAGCGGTTTTATAAGATAACGGAGCGTTCCTGTTTCATAACTTTGCGGAGCGTGTTCGACAGAGGTTGTTAAAAATATAATAGGACTTTCAATTTCTCTTGCTCTGATTTCCCTTGCAAGGGTTGTTCCCATTTCATCACCGATATATACATCAAGCATAAATATATCAAACAAGGCACCGTTATCAATACTATTTAGAAGTGAACTTGCCGAGTTAAACGGGAAAACTTCAATTTCCGATTTTCCGCTTTGCTCGGAATAATTTTTTATATAGGCTGAAACCTCGTCCAAAATTATAGTTTCATCATCGCATATTGCTATTTTCAATGTTTTTCACCTTACTTTCTTATCAAACTCAAAAACCATTCATCTTCCGGCAGGGCAATATTGTTTTTGTTGCACGCTACAATTATATTGCAGGCAGTGCGGAAGAATAGTGCATAAAGAATGCCGGGATTTCCTTCTTTAACCTCACCATTTTTCTGTCCGATGCGAAGCGCTTCCGCAACAGGTGTTTTTTCAAGCTCTTTCACCGATTCTTCCAAATAGCAAGGTGGAGTATCCTTACTGTTTGCAATAGTGGAGGTAAAGGCTATTCGTTTTTTTCTTTCCTCATCATTCATAGATGATTTGAAATATTGAAGCAAACCGATTAAGTATTCTTCCCATGATTTATTTTCGCCTATGCTGTTAAACACCTTATGTAAGTTATCATATCCATCACGAACAACCGCCATAAAAAGATCCTGCTTGCTGCCGAAATTCTGACCTATAAGTCCGATGGATATTCCGGCAATCTTTGACATATAAGAGAGCTGTGCTCTTTCATATCCATATTCTGCGAACACTTCAACTGCTGCAGCCTTTATTCTATTATCTGTCTCTATTCGTCTTTGCTTTTTTAGTGTTGCCATAATATCATCTCCAAAACCATAAAATAATTCACTAAAATATATTTCATTATAACAGAAAAAAGTGATTTTGTAAATATGTTTAGTATTTTTTTGATTTGATGAGATTATTTTTTCTTTTACCAAAGAGTATCAAAGCATTAGCATTAATTATTTTTTGCAAAACAAAATGCAACACCCGCTCGTAATTATAATTTATATACTCAAAAATATAAATCAAACAAACAAGTATTGCATTTCACTTTACAATTGAGTGATTCCTCTTTTTTCTTTTCAAAAAATGAAAAAAGTGCTTGCAAAATAAAATAAGATGTGATATACTTACCTTCGTTGTATATGCGCCCGTAGCTCAGCTGGATAGAGTGTCAGACTCCGACTCTGAAGGTCGTGCGTTCGAATCGCGTCGGGCGTACCAAAAGAAAATCCTGTCGCAAGACGGGATTTTTCTTTTATAATAAAACACAAACCGAAAGGAGCAATACCGATGGCAAACAAGATCAATTATCAAAAAGAATTGGATTCCCTGATTCTTTCCTTGCAATCATCGAACAAAGTTCCAAAACTTTTGCTCCACAGTTGTTGTGCTCCCTGCAGTAGTTATGTACTGACTTATTTGAGCCAATATTTTGATATTACCCTACTTTACTACAATCCCAACATTTCTCCCAAAGAGGAGTATGATTTACGAAAAGAAGAGCAGATTCGATTTTTAAAAGAAGGCTCCTTCCATCACCCCGTATCCTTTTTGGATTGTGATTGGGATCCTGAGTCTTTTTCCGCCATGGCAAAAGGTCTGGAGGATATACCCGAAGGGGGAAGCCGATGCTTTTTGTGTTATGAGCTTCGGCTTAAAAAGACAGCGGAACTTGCCAAATCAGGTGGTTTTGATTACTTTGGCACCACCTTATCCATCAGTCCTCTTAAAAACGCTCAAAAACTAAATGAAATCGGTGATCGGTTGGCAAAAGAATATGGCGTTTTACATCTTCCTGCCGACTTTAAAAAGAAAGAGGGCTACAAGCAATCCATTCTCCTTTCCAAGGAATACAACCTTTATCGGCAGGATTTTTGCGGATGTGTGTATTCTAAAAGAAACGGGGAAGAATAATAATTGAAATTTTATTTCTTGCCTGCCCCTGTTCCGCTCGCCGACCCCGAGCGGTTCGTTCCACCCCTTCGGGTTGGATCCGACAAAAGGGGCTAGCCCCTTTTGAAACCCCAATAATCTTTCCACTTATTTGGATTGTGGATATGGTTCTTATTGACAAAAACAGAGGGATAGATTATGATAAAAGGTGTGAATTTGAAGAAAAATCAGAGGTACTTGCATGGAACGATTTATTGAAGCAGAAAGAATGGAATTGGTTATCAACCTTTTCGGAAATTTTGACGAGAATGTGAAACTCATCGAAAAGGAACTGGATGTTGCCATCATTAACCGGGGCTCGGAAATCAAACTGGGTGGAGAGCCGGTTCAGGTGGACAAGGCAATGAGTGTAGTCCGCAACCTCCTTGCTATGGCAAATCGCGGAGAAAGCATTGGCGAACAGGAGGTTCGCTATGTACTCTCCCAGATAGAAGCCGGCAATGAAGAACAATTAGAGGAACTTGGCAAGGATGTCATCTGCATCAGCACCCGCGGTGTTCCCATCAAGGCAAAAACATTGGGACAAAAGCAGTACCTTCAATCTATTAAGGAAAACAACATTGTTTTCGGCATCGGTCCTGCCGGTACGGGAAAAACCTATCTTGCGGTTGCGGCGGCGGTTGCAGCGTTCAAGGCCAGAGAAATCGACCGCATTATTCTCACCCGACCTGCCATTGAGGCAGGGGAAAGTCTTGGTTTTCTGCCCGGTGACATGCAGGAGAAGGTTGACCCCTACCTCCGTCCTCTCTATGATGCGTTAGGCGAGATGATGGGATACGAGGTATTTCATAAGAACTTGGAACGTGGTGCCATTGAGGTTGCTCCCCTTGCCTATATGCGAGGCAGAACCTTAGACAATGCCTTCATTATTTTAGACGAAGCACAGAACACCACTCCGGAGCAAATGAAAATGTTCCTGACTCGTATGGGGTTCTCCTCCCGCATTGTGGTTACAGGTGATATTACCCAGATTGACCTGCCCCGAGACAAAAAGTCCGGTCTTCGAGATGTGGAAATTGTTTTGAAAAACGTAGAAGGAATCGACTTTGTCTACCTGGATGAACGAGACGTTGTTCGGCATCCTTTGGTACAGCGGATTGTCAAAGCCTACGAAAGAAAAGAATTAGAACGGGAACGGGTACAAAAAGCAAGACAGAACAAGGATCGTTCCTAAAGGATTGGTGAGGAATTTGATGAAAATCAGTTTTTTGAATAATCAAGATAAGTTTCCGGTAAACTTCTCCCTGAAACGACTAATCAAAAGGGCTGCTAAGGCCTCCATCTCCTATATGGACTTTTCCACCAATGTGGAAATCAGCGTCATGCTTACCAACAACGAAGGCATCCGTAGTCTTAATGCGGAGCATCGGAATATTGACCGTGCTACCGACGTACTCTCCTTCCCCATGTTTGACTATGATGAGGACGGAAACATCATTGACGATGGGGACGGACACGGGAGATTATGCTTGGGCGATATTGTCATCTCCTTAGAGCGTGCCGCCGAGCAGGCCGAGGAATACGGACATAGTTTTCATCGTGAAGTCGGCTTTTTGACCGTACATTCCATGCTTCATCTCTTCGGTTACGACCATATGACTCCGGAAGAGGAAACCGAGATGTTTGGATATCAACGGGAGATCTTAGACAGTATAAAGTTAACCCGTGACTAAGATACAGAAAGAGGAACTGCTATGAAATCAGGATTTATTGCCATTACCGGCCGCCCCAACGCAGGAAAATCAACCCTGCTCAATCATTTGGTGGGAGAAAAGGTTGCCATTGTTTCCAACAAACCACAAACCACCCGCACCAAGATTCTGGGTGTTTATACCCAGCCGGATTTACAGATGGTTTTGATTGATACCCCCGGCATCCATAAACCCCATAACAAGTTAGGCCAGCGGATGGAAAAATACATCTATACCGCCACACAGGATATTGACGTTTTAATTTATGTAATTGATTGTAACATCAAACCTCAGGAATTGGAGCTTGAAAAAGAGGCTCTTGCTGGTCTGAAAACATCTGATGTACCTGTGATTCTTGCGGTCAATAAAATTGACACGGTAGAGCGTTTGCAACTTCTTCCTGTTTTGGACTCTTTGAAGGACTTGTACCCCTTTACTGCCATTGTTCCCATTTCTGCGCAGAAGGGCAACAACTTAAACGACTTGATTTCTACCATTGCGGATTTGCTTCAGGAAGGACCCAAATTCTTCCCTGATGATGTGATTACCGATCAGCCGGAACGACAGATTGTATCTGAATTTATTCGGGAAAAGACTCTGCGACTTCTCAACAAGGAAGTTCCCCACGGCATTGCCGTCGAAATTGAGCGGATGAAGTTAAAGGATTCCGGCACCTACGAAATTCTTGCCGCCATCTATTGTGAGCGCCAAAGCCACAAGGGTATCATTATCGGCAAGGGCGGAGAGAAACTCAAGCAAATCGGCAAGCAGGCAAGAGCCGATATTGAACGGTTTTTGGGCACCAAGGTCTACTTGGAACTTTGGGTTCGTGTGAAAGAGGACTGGAGAAACCGCGAGAACTTCATTACCGATATTGGCTTTGAATAATTTAGAATAACTGGAAAAGATTGACCGTCCCCGGCACCGTATAAAGCCGATTGCATATCATAATACTATGACTAAACGTATTGGATATGGAGGGGACGGTCATGGCATATACTCCGGAGGATTCCTGGCAGGAATTCGAAACCACCGGCTCGGTTGCGGCATACCTTGCCTACCGAGAAAAAAGCAATCAAATACCCGATTCCTCCTCTGAACCAACAGAGGATCAGAAATCGGAAAACAACTGATAAGAGGAGGGAACCGTCTTTGGGACTTGTGGAAGCTACCGGAATTGTAACCCGTGAAATCAAGTATGGAGACAGTTCCCGTATTTTAACTGTCATCACCAAGGAACTGGGGAAAATCTCTGTTTTGGCAGGGGGTGCCCGTTCCAATAAATCAGGACTCCTTTCCCTGACACAACTTTTCACCTATGGTGAATTCACCCTCTTTCAGGGACGCGGAAAGGGTCTTTACAAAATCAATCACGGAGATGTGGTACAGTCCTTTGCCAATCTTCGAAACTCTTTGGAGGCTATGGCTTATGCCTCCTATTTCTGTGAGATTGCCAATCGGGTTATTCCTGAGGATTCTCCTGACCCGGAACAGATGCAGCTTCTCTTAAACGCACTTTTTCTGCTCAGCGAAGGGAAAGTTCCCCCCGAGCAAATCAAGGGCGTCTATGAATTTCGCACCCTTGCCATCCAAGGACTTTTGCCTGACTTTTCTGTTTGTACTTGTGGCAAGACAGATGAACTCATCTGCTTTGACCCACGAGAAAACAAGGTCTACTGCAAAGGTTGTGCCCACACTGCACCACCAAATGCCGTGACACCGGGCAGTGCCGTTATGGGTGCTCTTTCCTACATCTTTTCCGCAGAGCCGAAAAAGGTATTCTCCTTCCAACTGTCGGAGCAATCTCTCACATACTTAAGCAGATTGGGTGAATACTGCATCGAACTGCAACTGGAAAAACACTTAAAAACCTTAGACTACTTAAAGAGCGTTTGCGCTCTGGAGGATTAACCATGGAATTACAAGATCAAATCAAAGATTTTCTTCTGGAACATGGTGCCGGACAAGTTGGTTTTTGTCAACTTAACCAAGAGAATGATTTTTCTCTTCCCTATGCCATCTCCTATACCATTCCCCTATCCGACGCCATTGTAGATCAGATTGATGAGGCACCTACCCATACATACTTTCATCATTACCGAAGCATCAATGCCTTGATTGATCATCTCTCCCTTCGGGTGGGACGTATGCTTGCCCAATCCGGTTATCGGTATGTTCCCGTTCCGGCTTCTCAATCGGTTAACGGACTTCAAGGGATTTTCTCCCACAAGTATGCCGCCTCTCTGGCGGGATTGGGAGCCGTGGGAAAAAGCGGACTCTTCCTCTCTTCCCTCCACGGTCCTCGGGTTCGGTTGGGCACCATCTTAACAGACTGTCCCTTTCCCGACAAAGCGGAAGTTCTTCCCTCTCCTTGTGGCGATTGCAACCTTTGTGCAAGAAGTTGTCCTGCCATGGCAATTACAGGAAAACCTTGGGAACCGGGGATGGAGCGAGAAACCATTTTAGATGCCAAGGCTTGTAGCGATTATATGAAGTCCGCCTTCCAGAAAATCGGCCGTGGCGTTGTCTGTGGAATTTGTATGAAGGTATGTCCCCAAGGAGGTCATACCCATGAAAACCATAACCAAAAAACCCGGTGATTCCTATACCGAACAGATTCAGATACTGAACCAATCCAGCATCAACGGATTCAATCGTCTCTTTGGCGGACAGTTGCTTTCCTGGATTGATGTGGTTGCCGCAACGGTGGCACGTCGACACTCCGAAAGAAACGTTACCACTGCCGCCATTGACAACCTTCAGTTCTTGGGCCCTGCTTACCCCAATGACACCTTGGTTCTTGCAGGGAAATTAACCTATGTTGGTGTAACCTCCATGGAGGTTTGTGTCAAAACATATGTAGAGCAACTCTCAGGCAAACGCCGATTAATCAACACCGCCTTCCTTGTTCTGGTGGCTCTGGATGAAACTGACCGTCCCACGCCCGTACCCGAACTCCTTCCTGAGAGTCATGAGGAACGTCTGCAATGGGAGGCAGGAAAACGACGCTGTTCATTACGGAAACAACGACGAAAAGAAGAATATTAAAAAAAGATGTGGCAACGCCACATCTTTTTTATTCGTTTTCCAGCCACTCGCTGACCAATTCCATAAACATCTTACCGTCCAGATGGTCTACCTCATGACAGAAGGCTCTGGCGAGAAGTCCCTCACCGCTTACCTCAAAGGTTTCGCCTTTTCGGTTCAATGCCCGAACCGTAACACGATTAGGTCTTGTTACCATCCCAAACTTTCCGGGATAGCTGAGGCAACCCTCTCCGTCCGTCTGCTTTCCTGCGGTCTTGATAATCTCAGGGTTGATTAATTCAATCAAACCCTCGCCAATATCAATAACCACAACCCGACGAAGAACACCCACCTGCGGTGCCGCAAGTCCCACACCACCGGAGTCATAAAGGGTATCAATCATATCATCCAATAGGGTAATAATTCTGTCATCTATGCTTTCTACCGTTCTGCACTTCTTGTGCAAAACCGGATCCTCTGATTTTAAAATTTGTCTGATCGCCATGGTAAACACATCCTTTTCTACTTCCTCTATCCTATTTTATCACAAAATTATCGTTTCATCAAGAGGAACTTCTTTTCTAATCCAGTCGTCCGTCCTCGTCATCATAGCATTCACTGAACCGGGCGGCAAATGCCGGTTCCTCACCTTTGGCGTAAAGATGAGAAATATCCCCGAAGCCCAGCGTCCGAAAACTTGCAATTCCCGGTCTCCGCTCCTCGGTAACCACCGTTGTCACCGAAGTGGGAAGGGCACAAAATCCGTGCCAAAGTGGCATTGGTGAGATCCCTAAAAGATGGGATAACAATACACATTCCACCCCAAAATGACAGAACAATACAATGGTATCGTGGTTGGGATTTACTGCCTTATAAACTCTTCCCTCGCGCCGGTATCCGTGCTTTTCCAATAGCTTATCCAGTTCTGTAGTTACATATTGGTACCGCTTGGAAATTTCGCTTTCCGCAAAGACCGGTGCATTCATCCACTCTGATTCGGAGTAAAACTCCGGCACCGGCGTCCAGCTCTGGGGAAGCCAGTCCCAGGCCCCTGTCTTCTGCTCATGCTCGGGCTTTTGCACCAAAACATTGAACTCCTGCAACCAGTCACACTCGATTGCGGTTCTACCCATCTTTTGCAAAGTAAAGGACGCCGTATCCCTGGCTCTGCCCAAGGGGGAAACATAAAATTCTTTTACCACCAGTTTTGTCAGTCGCTCCGACAAAAACTCCGCTTCTCTCCACCCCTTTTCGGTAAGAGAATCAATGGAATAGTCCGGATCACCATGGCGTACAATCAATAGTTTCATACTCTGCCTCCTTATTGTCCCATCTTTTTCATATACCAGAAATAAACACCGGAAGAAATCAGTTGAAAAACACCGGCAATGATCATCACCGGAACACCGCCCAGAGCATCAATCAATGGAATGGTAACCATTCCTGCAAGGGCAGTCCCCAGAGCAAAGCAAGCCATCCGCCAAGCGGAAAACTGACCAATCACATCATAGTCAATTACCTTGGTAAGTCCTACCGGAACTGCATTATTGATTAAATGGAACGCCACATAGGTAATGGTATACATCACCAAAAAGGTAGTGGTACTTCCTCCCACCATCCAAGGCATTGTAATAAACATGGTAATGCCCGGAATGAAAATTAACCATTTCTCTATTCTCTGTTTTCTTGCTACCACGGAGTAGAGCAAACTGCTCAAAATGGTTGCCACATTGGTAATCACCAAAAGCATCGTAGATGTAGTACTATTCAGCAATTTCAGATGATATCCAATGGCAACACTGACTCCGTAAACACCTCCGTGGATTCCACGAAACAGATTAGGAACCAACAAAATCCAGAATGGTTTATAGCCAAAAAGATTGATTTGCTTTTTCTCTCTTTTCCCCACAGAAAATCCTGTATCTTTGCACGACATGGTAACAAGGAAGCAAGCAACTGCACTGATGATACCCAGAATCATAATGACCTTCATCACCGAGAAATAGGGATATCTTGCCACGAAATAGGTCATTACCATAGAAAGTACAATGCCCGCGGCGCCCCCTAATGCTCCCGAGATTCCGGAAATGGCTCCATATCGCCGCATATCAATAACCCGATAGGGAAATTTATATGCAACTATACAATAGACTCCCAGTGCAATATTAATCAGGATACCGACTCCGTAGACAAGAATTGTTTTGTATAAACTTGCACCTTGAGGAAAGAAACTGAAAAACAAAAGAAGGATAATCATCAAAATCTGCAAACCCATCGTAGCAGCATAAAGAAATATGATATTCTTTGCCTTTTCAATCCATCCACCGAGAGAAAGCATCACCGCCACCTGAACAATCTGCGTTACAGAAATATAGACAGAAACCGTCTCCGCTGAAAGTCCCAACTCCAAAAGAAATGCTTGCAACACCGAACCTGATGCAAAGGCAACCAATGCATAAAGTACCGTCATCCAATAATACTTGGTCTCGTTCTTCATATTCAGCACCTGCCACTGAAGAGATAGTTGATTTATTTTGAGGTCATTATATCACGGTTTTTAGAGAGTGCAATTACAATACTGTTACATTTTCTTCTTGAAATCCGGCAACTGAACCAATAAAATCGCCACAAACATCAACACACAACCCGCAATCTCTCTCCCGGAGAGCGCACCACCGGTTAACTCCCAACCGATTGCCACCAAAACAACCGTTGACAAGGTGGCAAACACCGATTCCAGACTCATCAAAATAGACGCCGAGGTTGGGTCAGTGTATTTTTGTGCCACAACCTGCAATGTGTAGGCAACACCACAGGATAAAATACCGGAATAACAGATGGGCTTCCAGCAAGCAAGCACCGCCGAAACATCAAACGCCGGCGTATCAAACGACATGGTCAACACACCAAGCAATCCGCAAACAAAGAACTGGAGACAAGAAAGTTTCACACCGTCTACCAAGGGAGAATAATGGTCGATAACCAAAATATGTCCGGTAAAGAAAATGGCACAAATCAAGGTAAGAATATCTCCATAATTCACCGAAAAATTCTCATCAATACAGAGAAAATACATACCAACAACCGCAATAACCACGGCTCCCAGCACCGCAAAGGAAGGTCGTTTTCCCGAAAAAAGCTTCACAATGGGAACAAACACCATATAAAGTGCGGTGATAAATCCCGACTTTCCGGGACTGGTATAGATCATGCCTGCAGTTTGCAACACCGTTGCCAGATACAAAATAACCCCACACAGAATCCCGCTGACCAAAAGATTTTTGTCCACACCTTGGATAACCTCGCCCTTTTGCTTCTTTCTCCCATCCAGAATCCAGATGACCGGCAGAAGCACCAGACAGCCAAGCATACACCGCATCCCGATAAATGCCGTAGGCGACACTTTTTCCACACCCACACTCTGGGCAATGAAGGATGTTCCCCAGATAAACGCCGTCAAAAGCAGGAGCAGATTGCCCTTTAATTTTGATGTCCCCATACTATTCTTCCTCCTTCAGATTCTATCTTTATGCTAAATTACAAAGAAAAGGGGTATACCGCAAGGTATCGCGGTATACCCGGGTTGAAACTTGGTTCTTACGCCTCTTTCTTGGCAGTTGCCGACTTGATAACAAACAAAGTCGCAAAGAGAAGAACAATACCAATAGGCAAGCAAATCCATGCACTCTTGATGTAACCGGCTGCCAGGTAGGTAACAAAGGAAACACCTGCAACGGTCAGCGCATAGGGAAGCTGGGTGGATACATGGTTGATGTGGTTACATTGTGCACCGGCAGACGCCATAATGGTGGTGTCCGAAATGGGAGAACAATGG
>JAZRQC010000006.1:0-8152 GCA_045649565.1 Ructibacterium sp. | reverse complement strand
CATTGGGGTATTGCTGAACCGGCTCGGTTGCAGTCACACCCTCTGTTGTTTCAACCGCAGGTGTCGGTTGTGCTTCTGTATCCATCGCACTTGTATTTTGATCCAACGAATCATCAGCAGGACGGAAGAAACCATTCGCGGTTCCATAATCCTGGTTTTCTCTGTTGTCATTAAAATCCTGCATCAATCATTCCTCCTCTTGCATATTTCATGTGTTCATTATAACAACTGAATATGAAAAAATCTTTAACAAAGTGTAAAAGAATTTTAAATGGTTTCTTCTGTACCATGGATAACCTCATCACGTCGACTCGGCATCTTTCCTTTATCCAAGGAGAAGATAAACTTAGCATATTCATCCTCTACGCTTTCTACATGAATTTGTTTCCCGTGCGCCTGAATGATGTTCTTAACCAAATATAATCCGATTCCTGTTCCTTCTTTATTTATGCTCCGAGATTTGTCCACTTTATACAGACGTTCAAAAATCATCTTTCTTTGTTCTTCCGGAATACCGCAACCGGTATTCATAACCGAAACAATAACCTCATGCCCTTTCGTATTTACCGCAACAGAAATCTCACCCTCTGCATCGGTAAACTTCACGGCATTGTCAAGGAGATTGGTTAGTACCCGACGAATGCTGTCCGCATCCGCATAAACGTAGCAGACCTCATGTTCAAACTCCAAAGAAACACGTATCTTTTTTTCTTCCAGACGAGTTCCAAGTCCGATAACGGTAAGTCGAATCGCCTCGTTGATATCAAAATTCTGCTTTTGAATGGCAAGTTTTCCGGACTGCATCCGACTGATATCCAAGAAGGTATTTACCAACCGAGACATGCGCCGAACCTCGCTGTTTACAATTTCAAGATATTCTTTCTGCCGTTCCGGAGGAATGGTATCATCCAAAATCCCATTGACAAACCCGCTGATGGTGGTCATCGGGGTTCGCAACTCATGAGACACATCCGAAATAAACGTCTTTCTGGTATCGTCTGCCTTTTCTAATTTTTCAGCCATATCATTGAAGGTTCCAGCCAGTTCGGAGATTTCACTGATTCCGGATCGGGTAGCTTCTTCTCCAACTCTTGCATCCAATTCCCCTCGGGCAAACGCTTTGGCGCTGACTCGAATACTCTTAATCGGCATGGAAATCAGTTTGGACAATGCATAAGAAAGAATCACCGAAACAATCAGAACCAGTATCGCCGATGTAACCAGGATTTTGCTGAATTCCCGTGCCACACGTTGCTGTTCCGGAATGGGGATGCTGATAAAGACCGCACCTTGTGTGTTGTCATACGAGTCTTTTACCGGCACCTGTAGGGTAAACATGGTTTCACGGAACAATCCGCCCATGTTTCCGATTTCAGACGTTTTTTCGCCTTTTAAAACAACCCTGCTGAATTCCGCAGGAATAAATTTGGGCTTCTCGTTACAAAATCCGCTTCCCATGGTATTGATAATCACCTTTCTGCGACTGTCAATAACCATCACATGCTCCTGATTGCTTCGAGAATATCCATCCAATATGGTTTGCAGATTTTCCGCACTGATATTACTCTGAATAAACCCTACCACAGACTCTGCATTTCTGCCCAATGCCTCCTCACTTTGCCGATAGATGTATTGGGTCACCAAAAATAACTGCATGGATCCAAGCAGAGAAAGACAGACCATAACGACTGCAATATTAATCAAAAGAATTCTGGCAAAGACCGTCTTACCGAGAACGGCCCACATCTTTTTCTTCATGGATTACGCTCCTATTTTTCTTCCACTTCAAATTTATAGCCAACACCCCACACCGTCTTCAGATGCCAACTTTTATCATCCCGATCAATTTTCTCACGGATTCGTTTCATATGAACATCCACCGTACGAGAGTCTCCAAAGAACTCATATCCCCAAATCTCGTCCAGCAATTGGTCTCTGGTAAATACCTTATTGGCATTTTTGGCAAGGAAGAACAACAACTCAAACTCCTTGGGTGGCATTTCAATCTTTTCGTCATCAAGGTATACATCGTATGTTTCCTGATTGATACGAAGACGATCAAAAACAATCTCGTTATTGACTTCTTCCTCTGCTCTGCCGGTGGTTCTCCGCAGAACCGCCTTCATTCTGGCAAGCAATTCTTTGGGTTCGAAGGGCTTGACCATATAGTCATCTGCACCCAGTTCAAGTCCTAAAACCTTATCAAAAGTTTCGCCCTTTGCGGTCAGCATAATAATAGGCGTATCGTCTATGGCACGGATTTCTCGGCATACCTGCCATCCGTCCTTGATAGGAAGCATGATATCCAAAAGGACCATATCCGGCTTTTCTGCACGGAACTTATCCATGGCCTCTTGCCCATTGGTTGCAATCAGTGTCTGGTAGCCTTCTTTTTCCACATAGAGCCGTAACAACTCGCAGATATTTTCTTCATCATCAACAATTAAAATCTTCTGGTTGATTTCCATCACCGTCACTCCTTTCGCAGGGTGTTTTTTCTTTTTGCATTCAGTATATCATAAATCGCATCAAAAAGATATGAAGAAACTGTAAAGTTTTTCACATTTCTTTTGTTGATTCTGTATATTTTGGAACAAATCCTCATAAAATAACCACAATATCATCCTTAGGAGCGTATATCATGGAACCATCTGTCATCTTATATCCTGCCGAACTTCATCCGATTTTTCCTCGTCGTCTTTCCCGCAAAGAACGAACAGCGGTAGCCTTCCTTAAAAAATCATACGATGCCGCCTTGGAGGAGGCCAACCGAATCTACCTTTCGCTTAAGGTCGCCCGACACAACTACAACTATTTATCCGATCTTCATGAGATTGATGCATGCATCTACCAAATATGTACTCAGCAAAGCCGCTATGCATCTGCCCTGAATCATCTTCAGGAACTGCAAACAAGAATGGAAAATCTTCTAAAGGAAAGTTGATGCATTTTTCTACACAAATTCTTCCCGTTCTCCTTTTCGGCCTCCGCACATTTTCATGTAATCCCGAGGAGAGACACCGCATATTTCCCGAAACCTTTTGGAAAAATAGGCATAATCCTGATAGCCACACTTTTCTGCAATTTGGTTCAAGGACATGGTTCCTGCATAAACTTCAATCAAAAAGCAAGCCTGCTTCATTCGGATTTGGGTCAGAAATGTACCGGGGGTTTTCCCGGTACATTTTTTAAATTGTGCCCGAATATAGTCTTCCGCATAGCCACTCTGCCTCAGAATCTCCGTCAAGTTACAATCACAAAAGGATCGGGTTATCTCCTCCATAATCCGATGTACCGCATTGGTTACCTCATCATCTTCTTTAACATTCTGCAGGAGAAATCCTATATAAGCAGAACATAAACCGGAGAGATACTCTGCATTTCCGTATCGATTATCATAGAGCAATTCTGCAAGAAGTTTCCCCTCATTTCGTCCGTTATCCATCAAGGATATGGGGTTGGAAAAATGAAATCTATCCTCAAAGGAGCCAGACATAGATATATTACAAAATCCATTGATTGATTTCGAACCATGCATCATTCCCGGCGGAACAATAAGGATGGTTCCCGGTTCAAACGGATAGTTTTTCGATTCCGTCTTCAAATACCCTTTCCCCTCCAAGTACATCATTACTTCGTAAGTCTGATGACTATGCATGGGATATTCTTTGGTACCCGTTGGCGTTTTGTTGATTTGCATTTCCATAATATCACCCATACCACTATATCATATTTCTATCTTTTCGACAAGTTTTTTTAGAAAGAATCCTAACACCGCTTCCATTTTCTTTGATAAAATAAAAAAACGGAGGTGGTATCAAATGAAACAGATATCGGGTTTAGAAAAAGGAATGGGTATTGGCGGTTGGCTTACCAACTACAAACGCTTCAACGTCCTTCCCAAAGAACGTCGCATGGTGATTACCGCAGGTGATATGGAACACTTCGAAACATACATCACCGAAGAAGATGTAGCCTACATTGCATCCCTCGGCATGGATCACATCCGCCTGGGATTTGACCAGATTGTTGTGGAGGAATCCCCATACCGATATCGCGAAAATATTCTTCAACTTCTTCACGATTTTCATGACTGGTGCAAAAAATATAATCTGCGACTGGTCCTGAACATGCACAAGGCGGTGGGCAATTACTGTGATATTCCAGACGAAGCCGGCTTAATGCAACAAGAGGATTTGCAGAATCGTTTCATTGCGGTCTGGACCATGCTGGAAAAGGAATTCTCCCATGACGATTCCATCATTTTTGAACTCCTAAACGAGGTGGTATATTGCACCGCAGAGGAGTGGAACGCTCTTGCCAAAAAAACCATTGATGCCATTCGTGCCATCAACCAAAACCGCTTGATTGTCCTTGGGTGCATCAACTGGAACAATCCGCCGGGTCTTGACTCTCTTCAGGTATATGAGGACGAAAACATTCTCTACACCTTCCATTGTTATGCGCCCTATGAATTTACTCATCAGCAGGGTGTGTTACAACACGCGGCTCTTTATTACAACCGCAAGATGGCATGGCCCTGTGACGACGTGGAGCGGTATCGGGATTATCACCGTCTCTTCGGCGGAGAAAACCCTTATCCCGGACTTGAGCGGATGGATATCAACTATTTACGAGCGTACATGGAACCTGCCAAACGGTTTATGGAACGACATCCTGACAAGTTCCTCTGGTGTGGTGAGTTCGGTACCATCCGCCATTGTAAATTAGAGTATCGGGAAAACTGGATGCGGGATATGATTCGGGTTTTGAAAGAATGGGAGATTCCATACTGTGTCTGGAACTACTTAAGTACACCCAACGACGGGAATCGGTTTAGTCTGGTGGATGACGATACTCGCAAAATCTTAAGCCCCGAACTTGGCAGAATCATTCGAGGTGATGTAGAATGAGTTCTCTTGCTGTCTTCTTTATAGTCTTAAGCGTCCTCTGTTCCACGTTACGAAATCTTTTCTCGAAAAGGCTCTCAGCTGCTCCCTTCGGAAGCAGAAGTTTCTTCTTTCTGCAATCCCTTCTCTTTTTTTCAGGCGGATTCCTTCTGTTGCTTTTCTCTTTTCGCTCCGAATCATTTCTGTCACCGTTAACCTTTGTCTACTCCCTTTGCTATGGTCTTCTTTTGATTTCGGCACAATGGCTTTATACAATGGCCATGAAACAAGGGAATGTGGGTGTATGCTCTACCGTTTATTACTTTGGCTTTATTATCCCCACACTGGCAGGGGTTCTTTGGTGGAAGGATACTCTGAAAGTAACCGGAGCCATCGGCATCTTGTTGGTTCTGGTCTCCATCCTCCTAAGCGGCTTCGATTCAAAATCGAAACATGATTCTGTTGACAAAAAATCCTATCTGTTCCCACTGATTCTGGCTATGATTTCCTCCGGGGGATTGGGTTTGATGCAAAAAATCCAACAGGCATCTCCCTTTCCACACGAAAGAATCCCCTTTGTTGCAGTGGCGTTTCTCATTGCAGGGATTATCTCTATGTTGATGGCTCTTTTTCAGCCAAAGCGACAAACCAATTCCCCAAAAGGTTCCCTTCTGTTCGCTATCCTGACCGGCGTTGCCTTTTCGGGAAGCAACCTTTTAAACACCACTCTTGCCGGCATGATACCTCTTACCATTTTTTCGCCCATTCTCAACATCGGCACAATCATCGCATCCTCTGTGGTGGGAACCATTCTTTTTCGTGAGAAACCCTCAAAAATTGAGTCCGTCGTACTCGTTATAGGAATTCTTGCTATCTTACTGATCGGATTATAATCATATAAAAAAGCTGAACGATTACTCGTTCAGCTTTTTCTTATATCAAAGAATTGACTGCATCTACCAGATTCCCAAACAAGCCTCCGTAGAATGCATCTTGATCCGCACCCGGCACCCACGAGCCATCCTCTTGCTTTACCATGGTAAGCGTCAAAGATTTTTCTTCCGTGCCAAGGTCTTCCGTCTTCAAACTTTCTGTCATTTTGGTGGCAATGATTTCTTGATAATCATCTTCTTCCATATCGGGAATTCCCGATTGGTACGCTTCATCACCCACCATTGTGGTCAGTTGTTCGATGTAGAGATTCATCACCTCGGAAAAATTAACCGTTGTAACAAGCGCCGTAATCTGCACGGTATTGCCATCTAACTTTTTCACATCTTTTACCTGATACTCCATCTCCTCCATAGTGGCTAAGATAGACTGCTGCAACGCAACAGATGTGCTTTCTGCCTCCACCTGACTTTGCTTCTCAAAGTCATAATAAGGCTTGATTTTTTCCGCTTCACCGGTTTGAAACGTATCCATCATGGTGCGAAATGCTTGTTCTGCATTGCTCTTTGCTCCGCAACCGGTCAAGCAAATCATTGTCACAACTGTTATCAAAAGAATGTATGCCATGCTCTTTTTCACGCCGTACAACTCCTTTCTACTTCCAAAGGATAAATCGATAACTTTCCAATCTTTGCATATATACTGCCAATCTCTCATAAAGGGGTTCTGCATCCTCGCCAAACCGTTCCTTTACCAGTTCACCCAGTTGGATAATGTCTTTTTCACCATCCATATGTGGCCAAAGGAAACTTCCCATCTCATCCAAGTGAACATAACTGACAGGAGGTTTTTTGAATAACTTCTG
Source organism: Ructibacterium sp. (assembly GCA_045649565.1). Taxonomy (GTDB): domain Bacteria; phylum Bacillota; class Clostridia; order Monoglobales; family Monoglobaceae; genus Ructibacterium. The sequence goes on along the minus strand of JAZRQC010000006.1, from coordinate 1,507 downwards.
ACAAATTCGGTTCATGATACCCTTGTTTTCAATTTCCAAGGTTATCGCGCCCGATTCCTCTGTCCATCGGAACCAGTCCGCAGGTACAGGTTTCCGCTCAAGAAAGTTTTCGGATATTTTTTTCTGTTTCATCTTACTTATTCCGTTTCTTCCAAAGAGAGAATTTTAGGACGGTTAAAATAGAAATCGCAAAGAGTACCAGTCCTCCGATATTAGCAAAGGCAGGAGAAATGCCGAATTTCGTTGACAAATCAATCACCTTATCCCATCCGAATACTGCAAAGAGCGCCAGAAGGATACCCACAAGACCCTCACCTGCAATCATACCGGAACAGAAAAGGATGCCGTCACTGGTAATCTTTTCTCTTTCTTCCTTACTTCTCTTTAACTTATCCATAGCAAGACGAACCAAACCGCCCACCATGATACATGCATTTAATTGAACAGGAAGATATACACCGATGGCAAAAGGCAGAACGGGAATTCCAACTACCTCTGCAACAATAGCAATAAACACACCAACAAACACAAGTGCCCAGGGAAGGTTTCCTTCCATAACGCCCTCAATGATCAACTTCATCAAGGTTGCCTGAGGTGCCGCCAACTGGTCAGAGCCAAAGCCCCATGCACTATCCAGCAGGTAGAGTGTTCCGCCAATAGCAAATGCCGCCACAACAACACCAATCAACTCACCGTACTGCTGTTTCTTAGGGGTTGCGCCAAGCAAGAATCCGGTCTTTAAGTCCTGAGAGGTATCACCTGCAATAGCAGATACAATACAGATAATAGATCCAATGGAAATCGCACTGATCATTCCGGGAACGCCGGTGGTACCGGTTGCCTTCAAAAGCAGTGTGGTAATCAGCAAGGTAGCAATTGCCATACCGGATACAGGGTTGTTACTGCTTCCTACCAAGCCTACCATACGGGAGGATACTGTTGCAAAGAAGAATCCGAATACAACCACAATACAAGCACCCAACAACGAAACGGGAACCGCCGGAACCAACCATACCAAAATGGTCAGAATAATAATTGCAACGAGCACTACCTTGATATTGATATCCTGCTCGGTACGAAGTCCGGAGCCGGAACCTGCATCCTTCATGCTCTTCATAGCACCGCCAAAGGTCTTTACAATCAAGGGCAGAGACTTAATCAGGCTGATGATACCGCCTGCTGCAAGAGCGCCTGCGCCTATATATCTGATGTAGGAACCCCAGATTGCATAACCGCCACCGCTTGCAAACATGGCACCGATTGTTTCTGTGCCGGGAGAAAGAATGAGATCTTTACCGAAAAGCACCATCATAGGAATGAGAACCAACCAACTGAGAACACCGCCTGCAAACATATAGGAAGAAATTCTTGGCCCGCAGATATAACCAACGCTCATAACAGCGGGGTAAATCTGTGTTCCTATTTCTCCTGCAAGGAGCTTGATGCGGAATGAAATCTCTCCGGGAACAGCCTTAAGTCCGTCAATAATAAACTTGAATAATGCTGC
>JAZRQC010000005.1:0-3646 GCA_045649565.1 Ructibacterium sp. | reverse complement strand
TCGGAATCCCCGGTGTAGTGGTAGATACCCACGCCACCCGGCTCTCCAACCGGATGGGATTCACCAAGGAGAAAGACCCCTATAAAATAGAGTTAGATTTGCAAAAGTTGATTCCTCAGGAATCCTGGGCAGAGTTCTGCCATCAACTGGTCTACCACGGCAGAGCTTACTGCGATGCCAGAAAGCCCCAATGCGACACCTGCCCGATTAACCACCTCTGTCCGAAAATTGGCGTATAATAGGTGCACGAAACCCCTCGCAAATGCGAGGGGTTTGTTTTATTTCTTGATAATGGTAACACCGCTATCGAAGGTATACTCAATTCGATAACACACTCCGTCAATCCACAAGTTATCCACCTTGAAGTAATCCCAATTCTCAGGGATTCGAGGAGAAACTGTCAGGTTGCCATCCCTACTCTCAATACCCAAAAGACCGCTAAGGACAATATCACAGAAGGTGGAGTGGTTGTAGTCCTTGCCACGTTCCTTGCCGCCTCTGCCCTCACGCCAGCCTGCCTCTTTCAGAATGGTTCTGCTGCTCCAATCGTTGGTGATGGGGTGCTTGACTTCATCAATCCAACAAACGCGCTTTCCCTCCGAGGTAATCCGTTCGTGGCTCTTGGCATAGGTGTGGAGCATCTCGTAAAAATCCTGATTGGTCAGGGTATCCTGCTCCTCTTTCAGAAGATTCTGCACCGCCCGAAGCACCTGAGCGGTAGCAAAGGGCCAGATATATCCGTTCCACAAGCATTCGTGGGTTGCCTCAAAGAGATACCGGGGATGCCTTTGTTCTGCTGAGGTAAATCCAAACTCTGTCAAGAAACCGTCGGTTTTCTTCAGTTCTTCAAAGACAAACTCCCGACCCTTGGTAGCAAGGCCAAAGCACCAGGGGATGTAGCCAACCAGTTCCTTCACATTCTGTCCATCGGGAATTTCTTCCCATTTGGGAGCATCCAGATTATCGGTATGGATTGCCTTGTAGAATTCACCATCCCAGAGAATCTCGTTCATTTTTTCCTTAATAGCGGAATATTTTTGATAATACTCTTCTGCCAGTTCCTGTTTTCCTGCTTTTTGAGCAAATTTAGAAATCGCCAGAGCATTTGCCGCCATATAGGAATTCAAGGTTGGGCGAAGTCCGTTCTTTCCGGAATTCTCTCCAAGTCCGCTTCCGCCACTAATGCTATATTCCATAGCATCGTCGCCGTCAAAGGACCAGTAAAGGCCGGACTCAGTTTTGTGTTCTTCTGCAAAGGTTTCGTAGTATCGAATCATTAAATCAAGATGCTCTATACCAAAAGAAAAATCGTTGTTATGAACCGAAAGTTCCAAAATGGCATCCAAAAGCCATGTGCTGTAGAGGTAGGTCTTACTCTTTTCCTCCAGCCAGAACTTGCTATAATCCTCCAATATGGTTTTCCCGCACTTGATCCACTTGCCCTCGGCAAGATGATGTCCCACCGGTGCCACAATGGTGTTATGAGTACCTCCCCAAGAAACCGGCGGCAGAAACTCGGTGAGAACATAGCCGTCCTCGGTGCTTTTGATATGTTTCCGGAATGTCCACCAACGGAAGTAATAGATCTCCTCCATGGTCTTGTCGGGAATCTCTATCATGGGAATATTCTCCGCCATCCACTTTTCCGCGTTGACATTGGGAATGTCCTGCATATAATATTCGTTATCGTCGGTATTGAACCGCGTGACATAAGCTTTCAATATTTCAGTCATAAAAAGTCCTCCTTAAGTAGAATCAGCCTGCAAACAAGATAAAACCAATGGTGTTAATGGCGAAATTTGCAAACATATGAATCAGCCAAGATAGGTAGATATTTCCTTTCCTGTCATCAAACTTATCAAAAATCAATCCACCCGCAAAGAGTCCCAACAGGGAAATCAGAATGACCGGGATACCAAACCAACCAATCATCATGGCAATATGATAAAGAGCAAAGACAATACTGCTGAACAGGTAGGCAAAGGTTTTGGATGTCACCTTCTGCAAGGTCATAAAGGCAAATCCACGGAAGAAAAACTCTTCCAACAGAGAATTCACAAAGGATATGTAAAGAGAAACCCAAAGGAAGTTGGATTGATTTACGCCTGTGGTTTGGTTGAGGCTCTTTGTCAGTGCCGAAAAGTCAAACACATTCCGCACCAGAAAATATGCCCCCAAAATCACACCGTATAGCACCACGCCCAAAGCCAATGCCACGGGGATTCCTTTCTTGTCTGCCTTGAAGATTTTCTTGATGCTGTCATCCTTGATGCACAGACTATAGATAATTGGAATCAGCAAAAACAGCGCTATCTTAACGAGGGATTTCACTATGTATCCCGGTTGTATCACTGCATCTATTAGCCCCATTACAATACAAGCAAGAACCACAAAAACGGGTATCCATACCTTTTTCATGCTCGCCCTCCTTCCGGCACTCTTACGATCTATAGACTTACATCAAAATCTATTCCATCTCAAGCAACTCTGAAAAATTATATATGTAATAGTCTGCGACATCTTTTATGACACAAACATACTCCTCAGATGATGCATCATATACGCCGCACACGCTCATTCCTGCCTGTTTTGCCGTTTTATCTGCATTATAATTGTCATCAAGAAATAGAATTTCATCTATGGGCTTTCCAATTTTTTCTGCAGCCAATTTATATATATTCGGGTCTGCTTTCGTTGTGTTAAAATCATCACAGGACCAAACATTCGTAAACAAATCGTATATTCCTATCCTTTTTAAACACACATCAAGCACCCTGTGAGGACTTGCTGTTAAAATATTAAGGTCAGCACCATTCTCTTTTAATTTTTTCAAAACACTGATTACGTTTTGTTTTGCCTCAATACGATACGTGTATTCCTCCAATGCATATGCATTCATAATGGACAAAAGCTCATCCCTACTCTTATCAAGTCCAAGCTCGATAAAATATTCAGCAGTGCCTTTATACCCTAAAGGCGTGATTATTTTCACAATATCATCACTGTACGATATTGCATTTTCATCAAGTATTTTAAGCACCATGGAAACAAAGGTCGGCATTGAATCAACCAGTGTTCCGTCAAAATCAAATAAGTATGTTTTAAACATCATTTTCTTCTCCTTTTTTCCGCCAAATTTCAACATTCTTTATATATAAACTGTATAAACTGGATGCCAAACTTTCAGGCGATATACTCGCTTTCGCTCGTGCGATATATTTGCTTTACAAATGCGATATAACTCCGCTTTGCTACGTTGCGATATGATATAAGAACCTCACGAAATATAACGAAATCATAGATTTCTATATTTCGGAGAACCTTGATACTCGTAAACTCGTATTAAATTCCTTATCTCGTCCCGAAGGGACATATCGCACCTTTAGGGATATCGCATCCGCAAGGGTATATCGCAAATTCCGTCAGGAATTTATATCGCTGCGGCTTGTCATCAAGCCGCATATACTCGTGGCAAGTTAGAACCAAAAATTACACCACATCAATATCTTTCAGCACACCACAGACCGCCTTTGCCATAGAGGCAAAGCCAAAATCGGTGGGATGGCATCGGTCAACCAGTCCGTTATCCTTACAAAGGGCGGTCAGGGCTTCGTTGTCGATATAATATACATTTTCATCCCCATTG
>JAZRQC010000004.1:0-32880 GCA_045649565.1 Ructibacterium sp. | reverse complement strand
GGTATCAACGTGAACCGAACCATTGCAGACAAAATTTTCGTTGAGAGTTACGATGTTTTCATCCAACGCCATTGCTGCAACCATTGCTTTGAATGTGGAACCGGGCTCGTAGGAATCCACCACTGCTTTGTTTCTTCGCACTGTCTGGATAACCTCATTGTAACGTTTGGTGTATTCTTCCCCTTCTAATTCCTTTAACTCTTTATCAATACCATCATACTTTGCCCGAATGGCATCGGTGATTTCAAAGGGTGCATTCAAATCATAGTCCGGCTTAGAACTCATAGCAAGGATTTCACCACTGTTTACATCCATTACAATGGCTGCCGCACCCATCTCCAACTGATTGGAAATTCTGGCATTTTCCAGATGCTTCTCTACGTAACTCTGGATTACCTCGTCAATGGTCAAAACAACACTGTTGCCGTCCTGAGCTTCAATGTAATTCTCATAATGTGTACCGGATTCTAAACCCGTGGTCTGACGGGTTGTAATAACACGTCCCGGAACACCGCTTAATGTCTCATCATAGATACTCTCTATACCTTCCAGTCCCTGGTTGTCCTCCCCCACGAAACCGATAATATGAGAGGCCAAATTATTATAAGGATAGAACCGTCGAACATCCTCTGCAAAATTAATGCCGGATAACTTTCTGTCCTCCATATATTTACGTACCAAGTCCGCAGTATCTTTGTCTACCTTCTTCTTAAGATATTCAAAACTGCTTTCCCGATGAATCTTCTTCTCCACATCCTCCGGCTTCATTCCCAATTTTTCTGCCAGACCTTCTGCCACCGAGGAAATGGTCAGTCCGTTCTTTTCAATACTGCTTCTTAAATCACCCGGGGTAATACTGATGGTTTCCACGGACACATTGCTGGCAAGCACCGTCAGATTCCGATCATAAATCTTTCCTCTTTTTGCGCTGACTGTCTGGTCACTGGTCTGTTGTTCCAGAGCATCTCTTGAAAGTTGGTCACCTCGAACCACCTGAATCCATGCAGTTCGTACCGCAAGCAAACAAAAGACGCCAATAAAAATCAATGACAGAATAGAAATTCTCTTTTTCTGCGTTTTTCTGCTGGTTTTCATACTCTGCACCTCCATTTCAGTTTCCGGAAGTCAATACGTAAATAGCGGAGATATCCTCATTCCATCCCCGCTATTATTATGACTCAACATCCTCAATTGTATCTCTCTGCGATGTCTCTTATATTCTATGTAAGAATTTGCTACTTTAAAACACGGATTGCATGCATTAATGCACCGGGTGTCCCCTGCAAAGTCCGATTGTCTGTTTCTGTTTCTTCTATAAAACTATCTCCCATGTTGATATCGACATAAAATATCTGGCTGGTTTCCGGCCGCATCATACCAAGTTCTTCTGCCGCATAACTTTCCAATGCCCCCAACTCAAGAGCACTATCCAGTTTTGCCGCCAAGAATTGATTATCGTATTCCATGGCAGCAATCTGCTGATTCAACTTGGAAATTTTATCATTGGTTTCCAGAATCATGGCGTACCGATAAATCATCAAAGAACACATAATGGCAACACCGGCAATCTGACAGAAGGTCCTCAAAAGCCGCTTTTTCTTTGCCTTTGCATATGCCCTGTTTCTTTCCTCTTGACTAACGGAAGGCTTAACCGTGGTCTTGGGCGCAGGTTTTGCAACCGGTCTGGTTGTCGGTTTGGGGAAAGGACGTGCATAATCAGGAACAGCGACAGCGTTTCCAACTGCCCTCATCTCCCGATATTCTCCACGGGTACGACTGCTTGCAACACGTCTGTATTCTGTTGTTCTTTGTCTTTCCATGGTTGGTGTTGCCACAGTCCTCATCCTTTCTTTATAATTTTTCGATTACCCTCAGTTTCGCACTATGGGCTCTGTTATTCGCTTCTAATTCATCCGACCCTGCAAGAATCGGTTTTCGGTTGACGGGTTTTGCCAAAGGTTTCTTTCCGCAGACACAGACCGGAAAATCCTTCGGACAGGTACATCCCTTTGCCATATCCTGAAAGGCATTTTTCACAATGCGGTCTTCTAAGGAATGGAAGGTAATCACCGCCAGTCTGCCGCCCGGCTTCAACACATCCACAAAATCCCGAACCGCCTGCTCCAATCCGTCCAGTTCTCCGTTGACCTCAATCCGGATGGCTTGAAACGTTCGCTTTGCCGGATGTTTGTCCCCATACCTTGCCGCCGCCGGAAACGCCTGCTTAATAATCTCAGACAGTTCCGTTGTGGTTTCGATGGACTTTTCCTGACGTCGCTTCACAATGGCAGATGCAACCTTTCGTGCAAACCGCTCTTCACCATATTGAAAAATAATCTCGGAAAGTCTTTCTTCCGAATAGGTATTGACCACTTGATAGGCGTCTAACTCTGCATCCCGATTCATCCGCATATCCAGACGCGCTTCCATATTATAACTAAATCCCCGTTCCGGAATATCCAATTGGGGAGAGGAAACTCCCAAATCCAAAATAGCTCCGTCCAACTGAGCAATTCCTGCTTCACGAAGGATTTCTTTAATCTCAAAAAAGTTTCTGTGGAAAAACATCTTTCGGCAAGAATAAGGCTCCAGCCGTTTTCCTGCAGCCTCATGTGCCATGGTATCTCGATCAATACCGATCAGACATCCTGACGATGACAATTTTTCACATATCATGGAAGAATGTCCGCCACCGCCCAATGTTCCGTCGGCGTAGATACCGTCAGGCTTGACTCCTAATTGTTCAATGCTTTCCTGAAGCAATACGGAAATATGATGAAACTCCATCTTCTTCCTCCGTTTTTCCTACATACCTAACTCTTCCATAATCTTTGCAACATTCTCAGTTTCAAATTCAGAACCGCTGATATATTCCTCCCAATCCTGACGATTCCAAACTTCCACCTTTTCGGTGTCACCCACAACCACAATCTCTTTGGAAAGACCTGCATGGGCACGAATCTTCGGAGGGATTACCACACGCCCCTGACTATCAATAGCACATTCTTCCGAACCGCTACCAAAGAATCTCTGCAAAGGACGACGCTGGCTGGGAGGAATGCTTTTCAATAATTCCAAAAAGCGCTCCCACTCTTCTTTGGGATAAATACTCACACAATTGTCCAGACCTTTGGCAACGACAAAGGACTCGCCTAAATCATGACGGAATTTAGACGGAATGTTGATTCTTCCTTTTTCATCAATGTTCTGAAAATACTCGCCTACCAGCACCTTTGTCGCCTCCTTTACACTGAACTTTCATTTAGGGAAATCGGTGAAAATGCCATCCGTTTTTCATCCACTTCGATACACTTTCATCCACTTCGCTCCACTTCCTCTCTATTCTAATCCATTTTTTCAAATAATGCAATAGTTTTTTTAAAATTTTTTTAAGTTTTTTTTACAAATTTTTAATTCATCAGACAAATGCTGACCAAAACCCCTCTTTTTGACCCCTTTTATTTGCGCTTTTCCACATTTTTTCGGTTTTTAGAGACAGAACTACCGCATTTTACAGATTCCAATGAAAAACCACAGCAGGTTTCTTTTCTCCTTGTTCTTTTCTTCCAACAATCCACTCTTTTTCTCAGTAAAAGAAAAAAAGTGCGAAGAGAAGATAATTTCTTCTCTTCGCACCAAATTTGTTGCTATATCCTACAAGATAAACGATGATTCTTATTCTTCCGATTCTGATTGCTCTTCTGCTTCGGGAAGATCTTCCGGTGTTACGGTCTCTTCCGTCATGGAAATTCCCTTCTTGTTGCCGTACTTTCTTCCATAGATTATGATGCCCACTCCAACCAGCACCGTAACCACTGCCAAAATCTGCGACACCCGAAGGTTTCCTATGTAGAGGGAATCCGCACGAAGACCCTCAATCCATGCTCTGCCCAAACCATACCAAACCAGATATCCGCAAAATTCCTCACCGGCAAAGCGTTGGAATTTTCGACCATACAAAAGCACCAAAATACCCACGGCGTTCCATAAGGATTCGTACAAGAATGTGGGGTGAACCGACTGAGCAATCACCCGACCGCCCTGTTGAATGGTCATACCCCAAGGAAGAGCGGTTTCAGTACCGAAGGCTTCTGCATTTACAAAGTTTCCCCATCGACCCACAGCCTGACCAATCAAAAGGCCGATAGCAAGAACGTCCAACACCTTTCCGAGAGAAAGTTTCTTTACCTTGCAGTAGGTTATCAGAACCAATACCACACCAATGATGGCGCCATAAATGGCGATTCCACCGCTGCGGATGTCGAAAACCGAGGTCCAATCTCCTGCATATTGCTCCCAGCTAAAGACCACGTAATAGATTCTGGCAAAGATGATGGCAACGGGAACCGAGAAAAGGACCATGTTCACCAGATCATCCTGACTCAACTCCACATCCTTTGCCCTTTTCATGCCATAAAGAATTGCCAGAACCAATCCGACAGTAATCAAAAGGCCATACCAGTAAATCGGAATACCAAACACCTGAAAGGCCACCCGATTGATGGAGAACTCCAACCCCAATCCGGGGAATAAAATCTGATTTATCATCCCAAAGCCCCTCCTTACTGCACTTCCATAGGAAGGACCACCGAAAGCACTGCATTCTTGGTATCGAAATGCTCTGCCAATTGGTTCATCACCATTTCGTCACTGACGTTTCTGACCGCCTCTGCAAAGGACAGAGGCTCATATCCTGCCAGAATATGTCGAATAAAGGCGTTGCCCATCCGTTCCACATTATTAAACATCCGAATGTTTCCCGAAATCAAAACCTTTCTTGCTCGTTCCAGTTCCTTCGACGAGATCCCGTCTGTTCCGAGTTCATCCAATTTCTTCAACACTCTTTCATACACCTTCTCGGGGTCATTAGATTCACCGCCCAAAAGAGTGAAGCCGTAGGTCTTGGCAATTTCAGTTTCGGCACCAAAGGAATTGTCAATCAGCCCCTCCTCATAGAGGTCCATATAAAAATCACTACTCTTACCAAAGACCGCCTCCAGAATCAATTCATTGGCAATCTCACGGCGCAATCTGGAATCTGCATCCCACTCTTTGGCCGTTTCCTTGAATCCGATACGGAACAGGGGACGGGAAACCAGCAATTTTTGTTCTACCTTTTCCTGTCTTCGCTCTGCAGGTTCGGTTACTTCCCCTCGGGGAATCTGACCTAAATTCCGACTTGCATCCACGTGCTTATCCACATAGAGCATGGCTTTTTCCATATCCACATCACCCACCATTACCAAAACCATATTGGCAGGGTTATAGAAGGTGTTATAACAACGATACAAAAGATCCGGGGTAATATGCGAAATACTTTCCACCGTACCGGCAATATCAATCTTGACCGGGTTCTCATGATACATGGCAGAAAGGGTATTGAAGAACACCCTCCACTCAGGGTCGTCGTCATACATTTTGATTTCCTGACCAATGATGCCCTGCTCCTTGGCCACGTTCTCCTCTGTGAACCACGGATGGTTCACGAACCCCAAAAGGATATCTAAATTCTCATAGAATTTATCGGTGCAGGAGAACAGATATGCCGTCATATCAAAACTGGTGAAGGCATTACTGCTGGCACCGGTTTCGGCAAACAGATCAAAGGCGTTGCCTCCGTCCTCTTGCTCAAAGAGTTTATGTTCCAGATAATGGGCAATGCCGTCGGGAACAGTGGTCAATTCTGACTCACCGGGCACCTGAAAACACCGATCAACCGATCCATATTCCGTTCCGTAAATGGCATAGTATTTACTAAAACCCTTTTTGGGGAAAACATAGACCCGCAGACCGCTTTCGTGAACCGCCATCTGCATTTCTTCTTTCAGTTGTTCATTATAAATCCGCTTGATTTCCATCTATGCTTCCTCCTCTCCGCCGCCGATACCCTTTAAGAAGTAAACCGTATCTAAGGTTACCTTCTGCATAACGGCAACAATTTCTTCCTTGGTTACCGCTCCGATGCAGGCAAGCAAGTCCTCCAGACTCTGTTCCTGTCCCAGCACCGCCTGACTCAAATAATAGTCTTCCTTTGCTCTCAGACTATCTTCCATGGAACGGAGGCCGTTCTCTAAATATTTCTTAGCCGCCATCAGTTCCGCGTCTTCGATTTCGCCTTTTTTCATCTTATTGAGTTGAACCATAATCTCATCATAAGCCGCCTGATAATTCTCGGTCTGGATGCCGGAACTAATCATCATAACGCTCTTGAGTCGATCGGTTCTTGCCGCCGCATAATAGGCAAGACTCAACTTCTCTCGCACATTATTGAAGAGTTTAGAGAAAGGACTTCCACCAAAGATACAACTACCTACCATCAAGGCATAATACTCCTGCTCTGTTGGATTTACACCACAGCAAAGACCCATGGCAAGTTTGCTTTGGGATGCCTGCATTTCTTCTACAATATACTGCACTTCATCCCGATTGGAAACAGCAGGATTGGTTTCGGGATAAGATGCCTGACGCGGAGCAAGAACTCCACCCAATATTTTCTCGGTAAGGGTTCCCGTCTCTTGGGTAACCGTACCGCCCAGAAAGATATCCACCTTAGCGTTGGAAATCACATCCTGATAAAATGCATAGAGACTCTGGGGGGTAATCTTCTCTAAATCTTCCACATATCCTGCTTCAAACATACCATATCCCGCTCCGCCAAACATGGCTTCACGGCATTTGGCATCCACATATTCTTTTTTATCGTTAATCAGGCCAAGAATGGATTCTTTCAGGTTTTCCTTTTCACTTTCCACATACTCGGCCACAAAGCCTTGATTCTCCACCTTGGGGAAGAACACAAACTCTTTCAAAAATTCCAGTACCTGCTCTGTCAGGTTTTCACCGATAAATTCATCGGCAATATACTCCATGGTCACATACAGAACCTCGCCGTCACCCTTCATTCGCACACCTGCACCGCAAGAAGCGCTGTACAAATCCGCCAGATGCCGTGCCATATCGGTCAGTTTGGGATACTTTTCCGAACCCCGTTTTAACACCGATGGCAGAAGCGCCGCCATGGTCACCGTCTCTCGTTTCAAAGGGAGATGAAAAAATAAACTCAGGGTATTCGTTTTAAACTTAGTGTTTTCGAGAACTCTCAAATCCACTCCATTGCATATTTGTTTGGTTTGCATGATGTTCACTCCTCATTCTACTTATGATCTATTATTCCACCTATGTGGCAGAACATACATGATAAAAAAGACGGACACCGCAAAAATGAGATGTCCGCCCCTGTTTCTCGGTTTTTAGCCCGGAGGCCAGCCCAAGTTTCTGCCTGCCAGAACATGGAAGTGAATATGACCTACCGTCTGTCCGCCATCCTTACCGCAATTGTTTACAATCCGATAACCGGTTTCTGCAAAGCCCTGCTCCTTGGCAATCTTTGCAGCAACCGCATAAATGTGACCAACCACACCTGCATTCTCCTCGGTCAATTCATTTGCCGATGCAATATGCTCTTTGGGAATCAAAATGATATGGGTAGGTGCCTGAGGTTCAATATCCAGAAAGCCGTACACCAACTCATCCTCATATACCTTGGTGGAGGGGATTTCCCCTGCCGCAATCTTACAGAATAAGCAATCCATGGTTTCTACCTCCTATTTCACCTGAGATTCCACAATACCGGCAACCAAAGCCAGAGCCTCTTCTGCCTTCTCGGGATTCTTACCGCCTGCCTGTGCGGATTCGGGTTTACCGCCACCGCCACCGCCCATGGCCTTAGCAACTTCAGAAATAATCTTACCTGCATGCGCACCCTTGGCTACTGCGCCGGAAGTTGCCATGGCAATGATACTTACCTTGCCATCGCCCTTGGATGCCAAAACGATTACCGCATCCTCCTTGTTCTGTTTCAAGGTGTCACCGGTTTCTCGCAGGGTATTCATATCCATGCCATCATCCATCAACTTTGCAACCACAGCCACGCCGCCGATTTCTGTCGCATCGTCCATCAGGTTACCTGCCGCAGCAGATGCCATCTTACTCTTCAGGCTTTCCACTTCACGACGACTCTCCTTCAGTTCCTCGGTCAAAGACTCTACCTTCTGCTTCAAATCCTTGGGATTTGCCTTAAGAACCTGTGCGGTTTCCTGAATCAAAGCATCCTTTTCGTTCAACAGTTTAAGAACGCCAAGACCTGTTACACCCTCAATTCTGCGAACACCTGCCGCCACACCGCTTTCGGAAATGATTTTGAAAAGTCCCAACTTTCCGGTGGACTCTGCATGCGTACCGCCGCAAAGTTCCATACTGTAATCACCCATCTGTACCACACGAACGGTAGCACCATACTTCTCGCTAAAGAGTGCGGTTGCGCCCATCTTACGAGCCTCGTCAATGGATGTTTCGAAACATTCAATGTCTAAATCATTAAAGATTTCCTGATTCACCAGATCCTCTACTGCCTTGATTTCCTCAGGAGTCATTGCCTGGAAGTGAGAGAAGTCAAATCTCATTCTTCCGTCGTCAACATAGGAACCTGCCTGTGCCACATGGCTTCCCAAAACAGACTTGAGTGCCGCCTGCAACAAATGTACAGAGGAATGATTCCGACAAATCTGCTGTCTCCGTTCCCAATCAAATCGGCCAACTACCACATCGCCAACCTTCAAAGAGCCGGATTCTACCACACCCTTGTGAAGAACCTTACCGTTCTTCTTTTTGGTGTCGGTAATACGAACTGCCACATTGTCACCTTCCAGAACACCGGTATCGCCTACCTGACCACCGCTTTCTGCGTAGAACACGGTCCGTTCAAGAACCACAACAACCTCATCACCCACAGATGCCTCGTCTGTCAAGGCTCCGTTCACACCGATGCCAAGAACTTTGGTGTCATAACTGCTCTTAAGATATCCGTCAAAAGGAGTATTGCCTTCGATTACCGCAAAGATATCCTCTTCCCATGCCGCATCTTCCATATCCCCACGGGCGGTTCTGGCACGATTCTTCTGATCCTCCATCCGCTTGCGGAAATCTTCTTCATCTACAGACATGCCGTTTTCTTCCACAATCTCACGAGTCAGGTCAATGGGGAATCCATAGGTATCATAAAGTTTAAACGCCTGCTCACCGGAGAATTCCTTCTTGCCGGCAGCCTTGTTCTCATCCAGATAGCCTTTCAGGATCTCCAGACCCTGATCGATGGTTTCTGCAAAACGCTCTTCCTCGGTCTTAATTACTTTTTCAATATAGTCAAAGTTCCGTTCAAGTTCCGGATAAGCACTCCGGCTCTCTTCAACAACTGTCTTTGCCAAGGTATACAGGAAGGAACCTTCAATACCCAACAATTTTCCGTGACGTGCCGCTCTTCTCAGGAGACGACGAAGCACATAACCTCTTCCTTCATTGGAGGGAAGTACGCCATCGGATACCAGAAATACTGTACTGCGGACATGGTCGGTGATAACACGGAGGGAGATATCGGTTTCCTTATCCTTGCCATACTCTACCTTTGCCATATCTGCGGCAGTATCTAAAATCTTACGGATGGTGTCTACCTCAAAGATGGAGGTTACACCCTGCATGATACAAGCAATTCTCTCAAGGCCCATACCGGTATCGATATTGGGGTTAGCAAGGCGGTTATAGTTTCCGTTCTCGTCCTTGTCAAACTGGGTAAATACCAGATTCCAGAACTCTACAAAACGGTCGCAATCACAACCAACCGCACAATCGGGACTTCCGCAGCCGAATTCCTCGCCCCGGTCGAAGTGAATCTCGGAACAAGGTCCGCAGGGACCGGTACCGATTTCCCAGAAGTTATCCTCCTTACCAAGATAAACAATGCGGGAGGGATCAACACCCACGTTCTTCACCCAGAGCTCGGTGGTCTCCTTATCTTCTTCATAAACGCTGATCCAGAGGCGATCCTCAGGAATTTCCAGCACCTTGGTAATGAACTCCCACGCCCAGAGGGTAATCTCTGTCTTGAAGTAATCACCAAAGGAGAAGTTACCCAACATCTCGAAGAAAGTACCGTGACGTGCAGTCTTACCTACCGATTCAATATCGGGGGTACGGATACACTTCTGGCAGGTGGTAACCCGCTTCCGAGGAGGCGTCTCCTTTCCTAAGAAGTAAGGCTTTAAGGGGGCCATTCCCGCATTAATCAAAAGTAAGCTGGCATCCCCTTGGGGTACCAACGGAAAAGACGGCAAACGCAAGTGTTCCTTACTCTCAAAGAAGGTAAGGAATTTTTCTCTGATTTCATTCAATCCCAATTTTTCCATGATTATTCCTCATTTCATCTCTATCGACAGATGTACATAATCTGCCATGTTAATTTTATTCCTTATATTATAGCAAGAAACCCGTCTCCCGTCAAGTATTATCCGCTCTTTTCAAAGCGGTTTTCCTTGACAAACTCAAGTTGACGTGATAAAATAGGTAAGAATTTGCGGGTGTGGCGGAATTGGCAGACGCGCCAGATTTAGGTTCTGGTGGCAACCCCGTGCAGGTTCAAGTCCTGTCACCCGCACCAAAAACAGCGGTAGAGGAAACTCTACCGCTGTTTTTATTTCTCGATTTTTTCAATTTTAATCAGGTTGGTGTTTCCGGATTTGCCGGTGGTAACACCGCCGGTAATGATAATGTTATCATCCTTTTCCAGTGGAAGTTCCTTCTCGGCAACCTTCTTCGCCGTATAGAAAAGCACGTCGGTGGACGGATACTTTTCGCACATGGCAGGAATCACGCCCCAAGAAAGGGCAAGTCTCCGCCAGGTTCTCTCGTCGGTGGTCAATCCGATGATGGGCATGGGCGGACGGAATCTGGACACCATTCGTGCAGTGCGCCCCGAAAGGGAACAGGCCACAATGGCTTTGGCATCCAAATCAATAGCCATACCGCAGGTGGAATGGGAAATGGCATCCACCTCATTCTTGATACGGAATTCTGCATTGTGGAACCGCTTATTATAATGAATATTCGCCTCGGTAGTTTCGGCAATTTTTGCCATGGTCTTCACCGTCTCCACCGGGTATTTTCCTGCCGCCGTCTCACCTGAGAGCATCACCGCACTGGTTCCGTCATAAACCGCATTGGCAACGTCAGAAATCTCCGCTCTGGTGGGACGAGGATTGGTAATCATGGATTCCAACATCTCTGTTGCGGTAATCACCCGCTTTCCCAACATCCGACATTTGGTAATCAACTTCTTCTGGATGGACGGCAAAAGATCAAAGGGAACTTCCACACCCATATCGCCACGGGCTACCATAATACCATCACATTCCCTGCAGATTTCATCAATATTATCAAAGCCGGACTGATTCTCGATTTTCGCAATCAGTTCGATGGCTTCTGCATTCAGCGCCTTTAAGAATTCCTGAATATCTAACAGGTCTTGCTTGCCCGACACAAAGGAACAAGCAATATAGTCCACTCCGTTTCGAACACCGAACTCAATGTCGCGCTTGTCCTGTTCAGACAGATATTCCTGCTTCATCACCTTGCCGGGGAAACTCATGCTCTTTCGGTTGGAAAGTTCACCCCCGTTAATAACGGTACAAACAATCTCGGTATCGGTGGTTTCTTCCACGCGGAAGGTCAGAAGTCCGTTGTTCAGCAAAATACTGTCACCAACCTCCAACTCCTTGGCAAGATTGGAATAGGTGACCGAAACGATGGCTTCGTTTCCCACAACCTCTCGGGTTGTAAAGGTAAAGGAATCCCCTTCCTTCAGGAAAATTTTATCCTTCTCGAATGTCTTAATCCGATACTCCGGGCCTTTGGTATCAAGCATAATGGCAATGGGAAGATTCAAATCCTCCCGAACCTTTTTGATCATATCAATTCGTTTCTGATGCTCCTCATGAGTACCATGAGAAAAATTCAGTCTTGCCACATTCATTCCCGCCTTACAGAGCCCCACAAGAACCTCTTCGGTCTCGCTGGCAGGACCAATGGTGCATACAATCTTCGTCTTTCGCATAAGCGCACCTGCTTTCTGTCTCATATTCCTTTATAGTATATCACAAAACCCTGCTACTCTGCAACCTTTTCTCCACTTTTTTTGATTTTTATAGCTTCTGCAAAAAGAAGCCACCCCCTTAAGGGAGCGGCTTCTTTTTATAATTCATCTTTATCCAGATAATCAAGACCTACCGAATCCAGTTCATTCTGATATTGTCTGATATTCTTTTTGTTAATACGATGCCATCTCTTTGCCTGACTCTTGATGTTATTTCGCTTATAGAAAATGGCATCCCACCATCTTCTTACTGCATAAGCAGGCATAAGATATGGTTTTTGCTTTAAGACAGGATATTTGATTTTTAACAGGGCAGGAGGCATAAAGACAAGTTTCCATGCACTTACTACCTTTGCCACAAAGGGGGAACCATACTTACCTTCCACCTTTACCGCATAGGCATAGTCGCTCTTATCCTTATTACCATACGAACCGCTTTGGAACACCGTGTCCGCAATAATTTTTGTGGCGGTCGTCTGCTCTCCGCCAAAGAACCAAACGTTGGCGGTCTGCAGTATATTATGGAAGAATTGATCCAGTCTGAGTTTGTTCAGTTCCTCTATAATATATTCCTGATTCATCTCTTTATGCGCTTCCATATAAATCCACAAATCCACCAGATGACGAATACCGATACCGCCGTCCCGATAGTGCTTGGAAAAATGCATCAACAGATAGATAAACTCATCCTCAGGAGACATGGCATATCGGGTTCCCTGCAAGGGTTTCATCTTACTCCATCCGTTACCATAATATGCATAGAATACTTTATTACCGGAAGGAACAATCCGCTTATGGAGTTCCAGACAGATAAACGGTGGCTTAATCCAGATCAATTCATGGTCGGTCTCTCGCCACTCGCTATAGCCCATCTCGGTCAGGATTTCTTTAATCTTATCATACTGCTCTACACGAATCAGCACATCGATATCACCCATGGATCGGAAACTGCTGTTGGGGTACAAATGCTTAATAGAAGCACCTTTCAAGAAGGCATAGTCTATCTTATGTTCTCCGAAGGCATCAGTAAGCCGAGAGATTTGTTCTTCCTGCATCTCGTCACGAAGAATCCGCTTTAATGTCAGATCCCGCATCCGTGCTTTTTGTTCAGGAGAGACCTGACATTGATTCTTACAAATAGCATCATAGATAATGGTAACAATCTGCGCCTTATGGCTTAATTCAATCACTTGATCCCAGTCTACCCCATCGGGGATTTCAGCAGATTTTCCCAGCAAACTGCTTTGAAGCAGGGAAAGAATTGCTTCTTGATTGGGCTGAATATCGTTTTCTTCTATCTCCTTTTTCTTTGTCAGGAAACTCAGGCAACGCTTCACGTTTTTCCACGAAAACAGAGACTGTACCACCAACAGAACACCACTACAAATTGCGGTGACCAAAACGGCAGTTCCAATCCATTCAAGGAAATTGCTTGCCTTAGCATCAATCCAACTTACCGAAAGAATCATACCTGCCACCGCAATACTATCCACAATGACACGCATCAAAACGACTTTTTGGGGTTGATTTACAATATTCTTCGACAGGTACCACGCCAGATAAATACCGTAGAACAGTTCCGCTGTCATGGTTCCCACCGCAACGCCAATCAAACCGAATCGGAACACCAGAATCATGGATATGCCCAGATTCAAAACCGCTTCCAGCAAGGATGCCGCCTGGGTTTGCTTATAGTGTCCTGCAGACCGAATCAGCACATACATGGCGTTTCGCAGGGTATAAATAGCATAGGCAATGGTAATCAAAATTGCAAACAGGGGCACATTATAATTGGCGTCGTTTACATTTTTGGTGTAAAGCAATACAAAGGGCACAATCAACTTCCCTGCTACCACAAAGAGCAATACTGTTCCGCAATGCATCAACCATTCGTAGAAATGATAGGTACTGTGCAGTTTCTCCTTTTCCTCGTTGGCAATCATATTACCAAACATAGCTTGAACCCCTGTGGTTGCTGCATTGATTAAGGTTTTGATACTACCAAGCACCAAGAAGTACACGGAGTAGATAGAAACATTTGCCAAGGTAGAAAAAATGGTCAACACCGCCACATCGGTGTTCTCGCATATAATATAAGAAATATGCTGAATGATACCGCTTGCCTTTTGAGGAACCGCATTCGCATCCGCCTTGACGGTCTCATCAATCCGATAATGTTTCTTTACGTAAATCATCATCAGGACAGGGCGCAGAAGATAAATCAAAGATGCTACCAACTTGACAACATGAATACCGCCGCCCAGCGCCATGATAGCCACACTAAGGATGGTGTTTGCAATCAGAGTTCCGCCATTGATAATCAGCTGTACATAGGAACGTTGGTCTGCATTAAGGAGCAACTGATAAGAGATTCCCAAAAAGTATTGAGAAAAGTTCGAGATGCTCATACAGATAATCAACAAGATGGTATAGGTTACGCTAAATTGTTCTGCAACCAATTGGGGGTAGACAAACAGAAGAACCAAAATATAGCCAAGCAGAATATAACTGATGAAGCGGAAAAACTTCTTGGAATACAAAAATACCCGACTGATTTTGTCATAATTCTGTTCTGCCAAAGGCTTGTAAAGCGCCGACGAAATGACGGCACTGATTCCCATATCACAAATATTAATAAAGGATAAAAACTGCGTGATAGAGGAAATCAAGCCATTGACTTCCGACCCGTAAAAGGCCAAATAACAACGGGGAAGAACCAGTCCGCTAATCACCAAAAGGCCCTGATACAACAGGGCAAAGGTTGAGTTAAGCCGTAATTTCCTCATTCGATCCGACACTGATTTCATCTCCTTCTTCAGGTTCATTGCTTTCTTTTTTGTTCTTCATGACATGTTCTATTGAATAATATGCTAAGGCGAGCAGAAGTCTGAAGAACATGTTATCATTGGTTGCCTCAACCAATCCGTTGGCCAAACAGATGAAGATTGCAATGAACAATACTCTCTGCACAGTGCTGTGCATGTGCAGACGATTAATCGCTTTAAACAGGTATCTGAGGAAGCAAAGGAATCCAA
Organism: Ructibacterium sp.; assembly: GCA_045649565.1. GTDB lineage: Bacteria > Bacillota > Clostridia > Monoglobales > Monoglobaceae > Ructibacterium. Next base: position 17,865 of record JAZRQC010000004.1, on the reverse strand, counting down.
CCACACCGGTTACAAAGATAACCTGCAAGAACATATTGTGGGTTTCATATCCGGCTACCCAGTTTTCATCTGTACTGAGGTAGATCAGACGCTCTGCACGTCCATGACCAAACAACCAGTTTTCCTGTACCATGTCAAGAGAGGTTTCCCAGATGGTGGTTCTACCCGTCATGGTTGCATCTTTTCCTAACCAAGTGGTGAACCGAAGCCAATATTCTGATTCTACAATATGTTCAAAACCAAAGATGACCAATGCATACGCCAACAACAGAACAACAAACAAAATTTTCTTGTTTTGCACCAGTTTGTTGGATGAAAACATGGCAATTGCCAAGAGAGCACAGACAATGCCGGCTCCGCTGGCACCTGCAATAATACTAAATATGATACACCCCATAACAAACAACTCAAAGACATTGAGCCTTCCTCGTCGTTGCAAAGCGTGAACAATAATAAATGCTGCACCCGGTATCATAAACATGGAAAGTTGATTCTTACCACCCAAGAAGAACAGTTTATTTACACCCGCCAATCGTCCTACAATACTGAACAGATTAATCAAAACACAACTGCAGGTAATAAACGCTAACGCATGTATCATTTCTTCCCAATAGAACTGTGCCGATATCGCCAGCAATATAAAGGTCATGGAAACGACCGCAATACCCGTACTGAAGGCAGAATAATAGGTGGTAACGCCTATCATCACAAGTTCGTAAATGGCAAGTGCTCCCACAAAGGAATCAATCCTCGCATGCTTCGCCTTCACGAAGGTAATAATCAGGAGGGCGTACATGCTTCCTGCCTGCCAGACAGAATATAAACCGCCTACCATGTCACGAATGCCTGCAATTCCCAAAAAGGGAAGAATCAAAAAGACATATAACATTACAATTCCTGATTTTGTTTTTTTCTGTTGCAGTTCTTCATATCTCATAACTTCATCCTACTTCTTTACATTTTTGATGCAATCTCTTAAAAAATACAAACTCTTGCCAAGAAGAAAATCCCAAACGCCAACTTCCAACAACGCTCTTGCCTCTTTATCAGACAAGCCTTTTTCCTTTGCGACGTTGGCATAAGAACCAATTTTCAAGTACCGATAAGGGAACGGATCTATCTTTGCCTGTAACTTCATACAATAGGTAAACCCTTGAAAATTCTTCAGGTAAACCGCCGTATCGGTCCCCTGAGTCAGGCCGTCCTCTAAATATTCGCACCGATAAATAATCTTGTTAAACCAGCGAATTTTATAACCATCTCGTGCAATAGCATCCCAAACCGCACATTCTCGCAAGAAATTCTCTCCCTCAAATTCCGGGAAGGGATACTTCCGAAGAATTTCGGTTTTGTATACCTCTACCTTGTCACCATCCAGATGATTCCTCTTCCGCTCCAGATTGGTACAATCCAGATACTCGGCGGCCAGGTAGTGACCGATGGGTTCGTCTTTTTCCTTCCACCCACGAAGTCCCGATACACCGGCAAAGTCCTCTTTCCCCTCAATGGTTCCAATCCACTGATGAATCAACTCCACTGCATTGGGTTCTAAAACATCATCACTGTCCAAGATCATAAGATACTCATAATTGGAAAGTTTAACCCCCTGATTGACCGCGCGATGCTTTCCGCCGTTTTTCTGCTTATGATAAATCAAGGAAAAGGGCAACGCTTGTTTCTGCCACTCCTTCACCAGTTCCTCCGTATGATCCACAGAGCCATCATCTACAATAATCCACTCAAATTCAAAACAACTCTGAGCACACAGAGACTGAAATGCCTCAGGCAGGATATAGGCTCTGTTATAAGCAGGTGTAAAAATGGTGATCATAGATTATTTCCCCTTTAATTTACGATATGTTCGTATCACCGCACGCTTGATGCCGTGATACTTACATTGGGCAAGAAAATACGCCAACTGCCCCGACACTTTATATGGCAGCACCTTTGCAATCTTCTTCCTTAACTTTGATGCATATTCCTCTGCATCCGAGAACCATGAACTATCATAGTGATGAACGGAGTAGGTTTGCTCTGTTACATGAACTTCTCCGGTACGATGATCCTTAGGATCAAAATACTCTGCAGGATAAACAGTGGTATCTCCCACCACCTGCATGGTGTTATCCATTCGAAGCCCCAAATCTCGGAAGATACTCATTTCCCGTGCACAAACGGTGGTGAAATCCGGCTCTTGATTCTTTATAAAATGATCTGTATGATAGGATTCCAACATCCGTCCGCATATTTCGTCTCCCGCAGGTGCAATCCGCAAAGAACCGCTGTTCACTGCACCGGTACGATCAAAGCCTACCACCGCACCCTGCAGGTCATCAATGGATCTGAGCAGTTCCACATCGGTATCCATATAGACACCACCCTCTCGGTACAGCGCATAAAAACGACAGTAATCCGAAACAAACGCCCACTTCTTCATCTCTGCAGCTTCTTTTACATAAGCACAACATGATATGTCGAACGTGTTTTCATTCCACTCCTTGATTTCATAATCCGGGCAGAATTTTTTCCATGATTCTATGCATGCAACTGCAGAATCCGGCAAAGGTTTTCCGCCGAACCAACAGTAATGGATTACCTTTGGAATCATAATTTTCCCTCTTTCACATCGTTTCGATAGGCTTTCCGTCCCTGATTCATGAGTCGGAGACCACGCCAGAATCCCATATCTTTTCCGTAAACCTTATACTTTCGCACCGCCCATTGCAACATCCAAAACCAAGTGAAGGTTGGATCCATCCCTGCAAAAGCAGCACCTCTGCCCACAAAATACTCCTCTGTCCACCCATGGAACCAACTGGAATTTCCCATATGCAAATCCGCAATTTCCACAGGTTCAAAACGCACCTTACAACCTTTTTTAAGACAATGAAACAAAAAGGCGTTTTCTTCTCCCATCCGATACTTGGTACCGGCACCCAGCCTTTCGTCAAATCGAATTCCTGCCTTTTGAATCGCTTCCCGTCGAAAGGCCAATTCCACCGATGCCATTCGCAACGATTTTACATATCCGATTTCCTGTGCCGTGTCCGGGTATTTTTTAAACAAACGCTCCAAGCCAATTACTTCAAATCCTATTAAGTCGCTTTGGGGATATTGCCGAAAGGCTTCCTCTACTTTCTCCCCGACGCCATCCCGATAAATCATATCGTCATCCGCAAGGAGACAAACATCCGCCGTGGCATTTTGAAGCGCCATATTCCGACTCTTGCTCAATCCCCGCTCCGTGGTATTGATCCAAAGAACCTGACAACCCCGATGCATCAAGGTTTCTGTTCCCTCTGTGTCACACTGATTGATAACCACCGCAGGCGTGGAAATGTTCATCGTATCCAACAAACTTTTGTCCGTTTGGTGCATGGTGGAAACTAAGATTTGTATGGTCATAGGTCACATTCCTTCATACTTTATTTGATATACTCGGTATAGTCCTTTTCCGTATCATAATACATGGCATGCACCGCCGCCTTTTGTTGTTCCTCCGACGGAAGTTTCATATAATCCCCATACCGATAGGCTAAATACTCCTTAATATTGGCAGACCCAAGCAAGGATGTATCCTCAAAAGGAATCTCCACCGGCTCCCGGAAAAAGGCCGCATCAAACAAGCCGTTTTTAAACTTTGCCGGTGTAATCCAGTAACAGTATCGGTAATCCTTTTCCATGCGGTCATACCGATAGATGGACTTGTATGCAATCTTTGCCATCCACTTACAAGGCATCAACTTCAAAGCATCAAGCACCAACTTCTGGCCCTTGCTCTTAGGCTTCCAATTTCTTTGGGACAGAGCATAAAGGGTCACAAACTTGGACTCTAAGTAAACCAGTTTCTGAACCGCCCGATTATTGGGCACCTTGTGAAGAATCATAATATCCACGTAGATGCCGTGATGCATATCTTTTCTGTCCTTGTATACCTCTTCCACAAAGGTAGTACCGTTCATCCGCACCTTGGCATACTCCAGATAAGCAGGGGTAGTTCTCCATTCCTGTATCACAAACTTATCACTTTTCTCTTCTTCAAAGGCCTGCTTAAACTTTCCATACTCCTCGGGGGTCATAAAGATATCCAAATCATCATCCCAGGGAATAAACCCACCATGACGAACCGCTCCCAAAGCGGTTCCGCCCATGATATAATACACGATACCATGCTTTCTGCAGATGGCATCAATGTATTTCATAACCTCCAGAATTTTTTCCTGCACTTCCCGTACACTTTGATTACTCATGCCGACCCCTCATATCTTTTTGGCAAGATAGTAATATCTTCCCGCAATTTTTTTCACAATGGGAATCTTAATCAAAAGTTTGGCAACCTTCTTGATTCCTTTAAACAAATATTCCTTTCCCATGGCAACAAATCCGCTACTTTCCCACCGGTGAGGATGCATACTGATGATGGCACTGTTACCGCTTTTGATAATCTGTTCTGTCAACTGCGCTCCGTCCTCATAGGCAACATTCTTGTCATCACTATCCACCACATCGTTGTTGATGGGATCAAAAATCAATTTGAACTTTCTCCCTGCATCGGAATAATAATCGTAGGTCGCCTGCGCCTTTCGGGAAAAATCAACCATAATGTCTGCCATATGCGAAAATCTTTCCTGCACCGAATCGCTTCGGAAAAAGTCTCGATTGGAGGTGTATCCTACCCGTTCCACCACAGGGTTTCCGTGTTGACACACACTGATAACCGAGAACCCTTTCTCATGAAAGAGTTTCACCTTTTCTTCAAACTCTGCCAATGCCTTTTCAAGGTCACCTTTGTTACTGTCCATCACATCGTGATGATAGGTAATCTCATGACCCATATCCTGCATCTCCTGAAGAAGTTTCACATTTTCTTCTTTTTCCAAAAGATATGCCTGCACATAATAAGACCCCCGATGACCCAGTTCTGCCTCTATCTCAGCAAGCCGATAAGCTTTGGGAACATTGGTTTCCACATCGTGCTTCAGGGTGAGGAATACTTCACTCCCCTTCTTTTCCAACCGTTCCTTCAATGGGACAGAAATACGTCCTGCATCTGCCAGACTTTTGCATATCTTTTTCCAGTTCTTTACTACAAAAATCATTGGTTATTCAATCTCTCTCTTAATATGGTAGAGGAAATGCCGTCCGTATGATCCAGATAAACCACGCTGCATCCTACCTTAGCAAATTCCTTTTCGTAGTTATCCCAAGCAGGTGTTCCTTTCCAGTCAGAACCCACAAATACCGCGTCCACCTGATGCTCTATGACCGCCTTTAATTTATCCATGTGGTCTTGGGGAACCACCTTGTCCACATACTTGATTGCTTCCACAATGGCAATTCTGTCCTCTTCACAGATGATGGGGTATTTCTGCTTTCTTTCATAGCACAAGCTATCTGTGGTAACGCCCACAATCAGGAAATCACAAAGTTCCTTTGCCTTGCGAATAATGTTCAGATGCCCGATATGAAACATATCATACACACCTGTGGTATAGCCGATTTTATATTTCTTTTCCATGGTTACACCCGCTTTCTGGCAAGGTTCTGAAACACCCAGCCCCGAAGTCTGTTGGGCATCAGAACCTGAAGTATCAAACGCTGTATCACGTTGGACAAATAGGTTCCAAGACCGATTACCTTATGCCTTAACATATATTTCTGCAATTTCGCCTCACTGAGGAAGTACTTCATACCACCTCTTCGGCGATACATATCTGCCCCCACTCGAACATTCACCAGATTCTCCTGCAGGTTGGCAAACTTCATTTCGGCCAGCGCCAGCCTGAGCCAAAGGTAGTAGTCCTCCTCGCAATACCAATCAAGATATCCGCCCACAGAATCCACCGCAGCCTTGCGGAACATCACGGTCATCTGGTTCATGGGGCAACGCTTTTTCATGTAGTTCTTAATTTCCCGGTCCGTTTGGGGAACCATGCGCTCTGCCACCACATTGTCAGGCGTGTCAATGAACTCGGAAATATTTCCGCCTACAATGGCAAGTTCCTCGTCCTTTGAGAACATCTCAAGTTGTTTCTCAAAGCGGCTTGGAATACTGATATCATCAGCATCCATCAATGCCACCAACCCATAAGAGCATGCGGCAAGTCCGGTTCTTCTTGCTTCCCCGTGACCCATATTTTTTTCCAGACGAATCACCCGAAACGATGTTTCTTTTTCATATTCCCGAATCAAACAATCCAGTTCCTCGGGGACAGGTCCGTCCACCACCAGAACCACTTCATCCGGCGGAGCGGTCTGGTTCAGAATACTGTCCACCGCCACCTTAAACCAATCGGGATTATCCTTTCCGTATACGCACATGGATACGGAAAATTTTAATTCATTCATCATTACACCCTCAGTAACTCTCTTGCTTCTTCCTGTCCCTTGCTATAAGACGCTTCGTCAATCTTTCCCTCCGAGAGCAGATAATCACCGAAATCCTCGGCGGTATCCATTCCCTCCTGAGAAATGCCATCCTGCTTCACAAAAGCAGACCAAACCGTCATAAACACAATTTTTGCATCGGAAAGGAAGGTGATTTTCTTTATGTATTCCAGATCGTAGGACAACTTCTCCTCCCAGGTAATTCCGTTTCTTCCCTTTACCTGAGCAAGACCTGAAAGACCCGGCCGTACCGTATGCCGCTTTCGTTGTTCCTCGGTCATGAATACCATATCCCGTACCAGCTGAGGTCTTGGCCCAATGATGCTCATATCGCCCTTTAAGATATTGAATACTTCGGGCAGTTCATCCAAACTGGTGCTTCGGAGCAGTTTTCCAAACTTGGTCAGTCGCACATCGTCCGGGAGCATTTCTCCATTCTCGTCACGTTCGTCGGTCATGGTACGGAACTTATACAAGTGGAAAATCTTTTCATCCCTACCCGGTCTTGGTTGCTTAAAGAGAACCGGACTACCCAGTTTCACCTTAACCAAAATCGCCACCAACAGATAGAGCCAGCAAAACACCACCAATGCTAGCAAGGAAAAAAAGATATCTACCGGTCGTTTCAAAAATCTCTGATACATCAGAACATCCCCTTAATAATTGCGATTACTTCATTCTGCTCCTCTTCTGTCATCTTAATATCAGAGGGCAGACACAGTCCACGTGCAAATATATCCTCACCCACCGAATCTCCTGCTGTAATAAAGTCCCGACCTTCAAAAATCGGTTGCATATGCATGGGCTTCCAGATGGGTCTTGCTTCGATGTTTTCTTCCTCCAAGGCAATCCGAATCTTTTCGGGATTCACACGATCCATAGCCTCCGGATTCACCGTAAAGCAACTGAGCCAGAAGTTGGGCTCACAATCTTTGGTATAGGGATTCATCTCCACGGGAATATCCGCAAATGCCTCCCGATAGCGATGATAGATTTCCGTCTTCTTCGCCTTATGTTCCTCCAGATGGAGCATCTGTCCCCGACCAATGCCGGCAACAATGTTACTCATCCGGTAGTTGTAACCCAGTTCGCTGTGCTGGTACCAAGGCGCCTGATCCCGTGCCTGTGTGGACCAGAATCGAACCTTCTGCACCGCCTCTTCATCATCGGACAAGAACATTCCGCCACCGGAGGTGGTGATAATCTTATTTCCGTTAAAGCTCAGGGCATTGTACTTTCCGAAGGTTCCCGTCTGGCGACCCTGATATTTGGCAGAAAGAGACTCCGCCGCATCTTCAATCAAAACTGCGCCATATCGATCACAAATGGCAACAATCTCGTCCAGTTTTGCAGGGGTTCCGTAAAGATTGGCAACCATTACCGCTTTCACCTTGTCACCATATTTCTCGAAAGCAAGTTCCAAAGCCTTGGGGTCCATATTCCAAGTATCCCGCTCCGAGTCAATGAATACCTGAACACCGCCCTCATAACTTACCGGATTTACCGTAGCAGAAAAGGTCAGGTCGGAACACAACACAATATCCCCCTGTCCAACACCTGCCAGCTTCACTGCCAGATGCAGAGCATGGGTTCCTGCCGTCATTGCCGCCGCCGCTTTACAGCCCACATAGGCCGCAACTTCCTTTTCAAATTCGTTTACATTTTTTCCAAGGGGCGCCACCCAGTTGGTATCAAACGCCTCTTTGATGAAGGCTTGTTCCTCCCCATGCATGGTGGGAGAAGAAAGCCAAATTTTTTCTTTTGCCATAAGATCACTCCTGAATCTTTCTTGTTAATTGACAATCTGTTTTATTATATCACAGATTTTCGTAACTTTCAACTGTTTTTTGTTTCCTTGCTCCTTATAATTCGCCAAAAAACCACCGCTAAAATCGTCACTTTCACCGAATCCTTTCTTCCACTTCTGTATCTTGTTTTTCTTCCCGTTGTATAAACTTCCAAACAGATGGAAATGCTACCTCCATAGAAAGGAAAGGTGATACCATGATTGAACAAGATACCATCAAACTACTTCGGGAATGTGATGCAGGCGTGAAGATGGGGGTTACCTCCATCAAGGATGTCCTTGACTATGTGGGAAACGAGAAATTCAAGAAACTCCTGATTACCTGCAAGGAAGAACACGAAAAGCTGGACCGGGAGATTCAGGAGCAACTGGACAAGTTTCAGGATGAGGGCAAGGAGCCTGCCGCCATGGCAAAGGGCATGTCATGGCTCAAGACCAATGTAATGCTTGCCATGAACGATTCCGACCATACGGTAGCGGATTTGATGACCGACGGATGTAATATGGGTGTCAAGTCCCTGAACAAATACCTGAACAAATACCAAGCCGCCGACGAGGTTTCTAAGGATATCGCCAAACGATTGATTAACTTAGAAGAAAAATTAGCGGTGGATATCCGTGGGTATTTATGATTTCCGCAAGGTGCTACGAAAGGATTCCTACGGGAGGAGCAAGCCCCTCCCCTACGATTTATTGATTTGAGTGCGCAGAAAATTGGATGAGATTTGTCATTTCCACTCGGTAGTGCGCAGAAAATTGGATGAGATTGCTTTGGGTCGAGGTTTGCCAAGGCAGAACGATACTTTGTGTATGTGATTGTCTTGGCAAGCCGATGACACGAAGCAAGGTCGCCAATTTTCAAGCACGACTGTAGACAGATAAAAAAGGGCTTCCCTAAAAAGGGAAGCCTTTTTTTATCTAATTCCGTAGTTTTCGATGATATAGTCCATATCCTTATCCCCTCTGCCGGAGAGGTTGATGAGGACAGAACCCTTTTCCATCTGCTTGGCAAGTTTCATACCATAAGCTACTGCGTGAGAACTCTCAATAGCAGGAATGATACCCTCAAGTCTTGAGAACTTGAAGAATGCATCGATGGTTTCCTCGTCGTCTACCACGTCATACTTCACTCTGCCGATTTCCTGGAGGAATGCATGTTCGGGGCCGGAGGAGGGATAATCAAGACCGCTTGCCACGGAATAAACGGGAGCAGGCTCGCCGTTTTCGTCCTTTAACATAATACTGTTGAACCCGTGCATTACACCCTCGGTACCATACTTCAGGCTTGCGGCGTGGTCGCCCAATTTTTCACCTCTGCCAAGGGGTTCTACACCATAGATATCCACCGGGTCATTCAGGAATCCTGCAAACAATCCTGCCGCATTGGAGCCACCGCCCACACAGGCAACAATGGCATCGGGGAGATGCCCGGTCATTTCCAGGAACTGCTCTCTTGCCTCAATACCTACAACACTCTGGAAGTCACGCACCATCATGGGGAAAGGATGGGGGCCCAGCACCGAACCGATACAATAGATACAATCCTTGTATTCCTTGCTGTAGGCATCAAAAGCCGCATCTACTGCTTCTTTCAGGGTTTGCAGACCGTGGGTAACCTCCACCACGTTAGCGCCTAAAATCTTCATCCGGGCTACATTGGGTGCCTGCTTTTTGATATCCACAGAGCCCATATAAATGTCACATTCCAAGCCAAAGTATGCCGCCGCAGTTGCCAGAGCCACACCGTGCTGACCTGCTCCTGTTTCGGCAATGACCTTCTTCTTGCCCATATACTTGGCAAGAAGCGCCTCACCCATACAATGATTTAACTTATGAGCGCCGGAATGGTTCAAATCCTCACGCTTTGCATAGAGTTGAACCTTGCCACCCAGCATATCGGAAAGCCGCTCCAAATGGGTGACCGGAGTGGGTCTTCCCTGGAATTCTTTTCGGATTCTCCGAAGTTCGGCAATGAACTTTCTGGACTGGCAGATGGAGTAGTACGCCTCGGTAATCTCTTCCATTGCCTTCTTCAATTTGTCATCGATGTAAACGCCACCATATTTTCCGAAGTATCCATTCTTGTCCGGATAGTTGCTAAAATAGGTTTCAAAATCCACATTGTTCAGTTTCATAAAAAAACTCCTCCTTGTGTTTCCTGCCAAAAACAAAACGCCCTTGACAGATTTGGTTTCTCTGTCAAGGACGGATATGATTCCGCGGTGCCACCTTGCTTTGCAGACTTTCTGCACACTCACAGAGTACCAACATACTCCTGACCCATTACGCAGGTCTTACGTCAGTGCATTTAACACTGCCCTCAACAGTCCATATTACACAGAGAGCCTTTGTGGAACTCACACCATAATCCACTCGCTCGGAAAGACCGCCTCTGTCTTTTTTCTGTCTCAACGGTTTTCTATTTTTTATTATTATAGTACCATTTTACACTTTTGTCAACAAAAACTTTATTTTCCCAGAATATCGGAAAGATTTGCCTGAATCTTTGCCGCCACATCCGGCTTGTTCATAGAGTACACGTGAATGTTATTGATACCATTGGCGTACAAGTCAATCATTTGATCGGTTGCATAAGCAATACCCGCCTGTTTCATGGCATCGGGGTCATCGCCAAACTTATCCACCAGACTCTTGAACCGCTGCGGCATCAGGGAGCCGGACAGTTTGATGGCACGCTCCACCTGATTTCCGTTGGTGATAGGCATAATCCCCGGAATCACCGGCACGGTAATTCCTGCCTCCCGAATTTTATATAGGAAGTTATAGAGCAGATTGTTGTCGAAAAACATCTGGGTGGTGATGAAGTCACATCCTGCATCCACCTTTTCTTTCAGGTGTTTGATGTCCTCTTTTTGGTTGGTGCTCTCGGGGTGAATCTCCGGGTAGCAGGCACAACCGATACAGAAATGTGGGTCAATCTCCTTGATTTCGGAAATCAAATCAATGGCATACCGATAATCCCAATGGCTCCGGTCGGCATCCTTCATGGACTCCGGAATATCTCCCCGAAGCGCCATAATATTATCAAGTCCTGCATCACGGATTTCCTGAATCTTCTGCCGAACCGTATCCCGGGTAGAGGACACACAGGTCAGGTGCGCCAAAGTGGGAACCCCGTACCGCTCCTTGATGTTTTTTGCAATATCCAGAGTATACTGACTGGTACCACCGCCGGCACCATAGGTCACACTCATAAAGGCCGGTTTCAGTTTGGCAATCTCCTCGGTGGCAGTTCTCACACTCTCGAACCCCGTTTCCGTCTTGGGTGGAAATACCTCAAAGGAAATGGAAAGGGTGTCTTTTTTCAAAAAATCAATGATTTTCATAACATTCGCCTCGTTTTCTTATTGTCATTGTATCACGGGGTTGGGAGTTAAGTCAATATTTTCTTAAAGGATGATAAACCAACTATTCATATAAAAAAGACAACCTTCGTAAGAAAGTCATCTTTTCATTATCGGTATGGTTTTTGAATATCTGTCATTCCTAATAAATAATCTATACTAGTGTCATAAAATTTTGCTAATTCAATCAAAACCTGGGTTGGGATATCTCTTGTCCCCAGTTCGTATCTGGAATATGCCACCTGAGAGCAATGCAAGTATTCAGCAAGTTGTTTCTGCAATAAATCACGGTCTTCTCTCAATTCCCTTATCCGTTTATACATCCAACCACCTCATGCAGATTATACGATAAACCAAGATGGTATATTGACATTTAAACCAAAATGGTTTATGGTTATCATATCCAATCCTCTATAAAAGAAAGGTGGTTTTATGAAAAAGTTTTTATCTTATGCTCTGACTTTTGTATTACTCTTTTCCTTTTTTTCTATTTCTGTTTCTGCTCAAAAACCCGTAAAGGTCTTTGTAGACGGCATTGAGATTGTCTTTGATGTCTCCCCGCAGTTAATTAATGGGCGAACCATGGTTCCTCTGCGCCCTATTTTTGAGGCGTTACGAACAGCAATTACATGGGATGATACTACAGAAACCGTGACTGCTACCAAAGAAAATCGTATTGTTTCCCTTACTATTGGACAACCAATCATGTTTATAAACGGAGTACCAACAGAAATGGATGTTGCTCCTATTCTCATAGACAATCGCACCTTGATTCCTGTTCGTTTTGTTGCCGAAGCATTTGAATGTATTGTAACCTGGGATGATATAAAAAATATCGTCAACATAACCTCTGCATATCCTGGTTCTACTGTGCCAACCTACACCGGGGTTACCGGAATTCCATTGAAGGAGTCCCGGGTGCTAAAGGATGGTCAAACCGCCTATATCTACAACTATAGCAACAAAGATTATCTCGGAGATTATTATTCAAAACTTTACGAGACAGGATGGACACCATATTTACACTATTCCAATATCACCGATACTCCTCCAAAAGACGAATTTCCTCATGTTCACATTGATAATCCGGTGATTCTTATGATCAGGTCAGACCGTAATGAACTTTGGATTGGGTTCTAAGGAAGGCTGATTTATTTTCTCATCTCGTGAGTGCGCAGAGGAGCGTGACGCTCCACCCATTGCCGTTGCTCATTTGTTATAAAGATTTACAGAAGTTGCCGAGCCACGGGCTTTTGCAAAACGAGTGCGCAGAAAAATGAGTGAGATTTGTTCGAAACAAAAAGGGGAATGGCAGGCGCGTACTTGGTGTACGTAACTGTCATTCCCCTTTGCAGGTTCGGGCAAAGATTGCTTATTTTTCAAGCACGACTGTTTACAGTTTTGCGAGGCTTTCCAAAACAGTCTCAAGCATCGCCTTATAACTCTCGCCCTTCTTCCGCTCTTCCTCTACTACGGCGGCGGGGGCTTTGTCGGTGAATCCCTTGTTGTTGAGTTTACCCTCAACTCTCTTGATTTCACCCTCTAGACGTTCCTTTTCCTTGGTCAGGCGGGCAAGTTCTTTTTCTTTGTCCACCAACTGATCTAAGGGCAGGAGCAGTTCTGCACCGGGCGCCGGAACGGAAACTGCGTTCTCGGGGATACCGGCACGGTCTTTTTGAATCTTCACCTCATCGGCAGATGCCAGTTTGGTGTAGAATACAACACCCTTTTCAAATACTTCGGGCTTTTCGGTGACGATGTACAGAGTAGACTTCTTGGAGGGAGGAACATTCATTTCGTTTCTGATGTTCCGGATTCCCTTGATGGAGTCCATAATCAGTTGCATTTCTGCCTCTGCCTCGGTATTGGAGAGTTTCTCGTCATAGACGGGGAACTCGGAAATCATAATGCTCTCGCCCTCGTGGGGAAGTGCCTGCCAGATTTCCTCGGTGATGAAAGGCATGAAGGGATGGAGCAACTTCAATGTATTGGAGAGAACATAGGTGAGTACCTGCTGTGCAGTCTCATTGCTCTCGCCCTCTTCAAAGAACCGAGGTTTTACCAGTTCGATGTACCAGTCACAGAAGCTATCCCAGATAAAGTCATAGAGTTTGGAAACTGCCACACCCAGTTCGTACTTGTCAAGGTTGTCAGTTACTTCCTTCACCAGTTCGTTGTAGGCGTGGAGAATCCACTTATCTTCCAACTTCAGCTTATCATATTCGGGAAGTTCGCACTTCTCGATGTTCAGGTTCATAAGAACGAAACGGGAAGCGTTCCAGATCTTATTGGCAAAGTTCCGGCTTGCCTCTACTCTCTCGATGTAGAACCGCATATCGTTACCGGGAGAGTTACCGGATGCCAGGGTAAACCGCAGCGCATCAGCACCATACTGGTCAATAATCTCCAGAGGATCAATACCATTACCCAAGGACTTACTCATCTTCCGACCCTGAGAGTCACGAACAAGACCATGGATATACACATGCTTGAAGGGAACCTCGCCCACGTGCTCCAAGGCAGAGAACATCATTCTGGCAACCCAGAAGAAGATGATGTCGTAACCGGTAACCAAGGTATCGGTGGGATAGAAATACTTCAAATCCTCGGTCTTTTCCGGCCATCCCAAGGTAGAGAAGGGCCAGAGTGCCGAGCTGAACCATGTATCCAATACGTCCTCGTCCTGCTTCATCTTGCCGCCACACTTGGGACATACGGATACATCTTCTTTGGAAACTACGGTTTCGTCACAATCCTGACAGTAATATGCAGGAATCCGATGTCCCCACCAAAGCTGACGGGAAATACACCAATCGTGTACATTCTCCATCCAATGGAGATAGGTCTTGGAGAATCGGTCGGGAACAAACTTGGTATCCCCGTTTACAACCGCTTCTGCCGCCGGCTTTGCCAGAGGCTCCATCTTTACAAACCACTGCTTGGAGGTAATAGGTTCTACGGTAGTACCGCAACGATAACACTGACCTACGTTATGGCTGTGGGGAACCACCTTAACCAAAAGTCCCTCTTTCTCCAGATCCTCAACCATTGCTTTTCTTGCTTCGTAACGGTCCATGCCCTGATACTTACCACCATACTGATTGATGGTAGCATCGTCGTTGAGAACCTTAATCTGCTCTAAGTTATGACGGAGACCCACCTCAAAGTCGTTGGGGTCGTGTGCCGGTGTAATCTTTACACAACCGGTACCGAATTCCATATCCACATAGTCATCGGCAATGACGGGGATTTCACGACCTACCAGAGGCAGAATCAGCATCTTGCCAACCAAGTGGGTGTAACGCTCGTCATTGGGGTTTACGGCAACGGCAGTATCGCCCAACAGAGTCTCGGGACGGGTGGTTGCAATCTCAATGAATTCGTCACTATCCTTGATGGGATACTTGATATGCCAGAAGAAACCATCCTGCTCAGCATACTCAACTTCCGCATCGGAAAGGGCGGTAGCACAACTGGGACACCAGTTGATGATACGATTGCCCTGATAAATCAAACCTTTGTTATAGAGGTTAACGAAAACCTCCTTAACGGCACGGCTACAACCCTCGTCCATGGTGAACCGCTCCCGCTCCCAGTCGCAGGAACAACCAATCTTTTTGAGCTGGCTGATAATTCTGCCACCGAACTTTTCTTTCCACGCCCAAACGCGCTTCAAGAATTCTTCACGACCCAAATCGTAACGGGTAAGACCCTCGTTCACACGAAGTTCTTCCTCTACCTTAATCTGGGTTGCAATACCTGCGTGGTCGGTGCCGGGAACCCACAGAGCCGCATAGCCCTGCATTCTCTTGGCACGAATCAAAATATCCTGGAATGTCTCGTCCAGTGCATGTCCCATATGTAACTGACCGGTTACATTGGGAGGGGGAATTACGATGGTAAAAGGCTTCTTGTTCGGATCTGCCTTGGTGTGGAAATACCCCTTGTCCACCCAATTTTGATAGGTCCGTTCCTCTACCTGTTTCGGGTCATAGGTCTTTGAAAGTTCCTTAGCCACAAAATCGCTCCTCTCTGTCTTCTGTATGAAAATCCCAATGGGAAATTTCAGTTTCTCTTTGATCAAGTGATACCATGGTCGATTCCTAAACCAACCCTGCAATCACATCAAATTTCATTATATCATCTATTTCTTATATTTTCAAGCATTTTTTCTACTTTTACCAAATATAATCGGCTCCCAAACTACCCAGCAGATACCGACGAATCATATCCAGTACATAAAGGGAGGTGCGTTCCCTTACCATTTCCCGATCTCCCGATAACTGAAGGCGATACGCCTTGTGGAAATCCTTGGCGGAAATACTGATGTAGACCAATCCAACCGGCTTTTCGGGGGTGCCTCCGTCGGGACCTGCAATTCCGGTCATGGAAACACCAATATCCGCACCGCTTTTTTCTCTTGCGCCTCGGCTCATCTCTAAGGCGGTCTCTTCCGATACCGCACCGAACTGCATCAGGGTATCATGGGAAACCCCCAACAGTTCCTCTTTTTTCTCGTTGGAGTAGGTGACCAATCCGCAATGGAATACTTGGGATGCCCCCGATACATCGGTAATCTTCTTGGCAACCAGTCCGCCGGTACAACTCTCGGCAGTTGTCACCGTCATCTTCTTTTGATTTAAAAGTTCCACCACCATCTCTTGCAGAGTAGCCGTTTCACCCTCGGCATAGACAAAGTCACCCAGAATCTTCCTCACATCCTCTTCCAGAGGTTTCAGCATGGATTCTGCCTCTTCCACCGAACCTGCCTTGGCGGTCAGGCGCAGTTCCATCTCTCCGGTTTTGGCATAGGGAGCAATGGTGGGATTCTCCTGCTTTTCAATTAATTCCTTCAACTGTTCCTCAGCCGCCGATTCTCCCACCCCAAAGACCTTCAGGGTTTTGGAATAAATCACACAATCGGCTTTCTGCTCTAAATAAGGCCGAACCTTATCCCGAAGCATAGGCACCATCTCACGAGGTGGGCCGGGAAGCATGATAAACACCTTTCCCTCATGTTCGATGATGGCACCGGGTGCCGTTCCGTTATCGTTATCAAGAACAATACATCCCTCGGGCATTTCTGCCTGTTTCCAGTTGCTGTCGGGCATGGGGCGGTTCATCTTTTGGAACCGTTCTACCAGTCGACGCTTGCTCTCCTCGTGCATGATGCATTTGCGACCGCAAAACTCCGCCACCGTCTCCTTGGTTAAATCGTCCTTGGTAGGGCCAAGTCCTCCGGTCAGGATAACACCATCCGCACGACCTGCGGCAGTTTTCAGGGCATCCTTTAACCGACCGGGGTTGTCCCCCACCACGGTGGTGTAGTAGACATTCATTCCCAGTTCACTAAGCATCTGACTGATGTCACGGGCGTTGGTATTTACAATCTGTCCCAGTAATAGTTCGGTTCCCACCGAAAGAATCTCAAAGTTCATAGTAACTCCTTACGACGTTTCAGGCTTTAGGGTTCCACCATAATGGTTTCTACCTCTGCCAGAGCACGTTCTATCATCTCGTCTATATTGGTAAGTGCCTGTTCAGCCTCGACAATTTCCGCAATCTCGGGACGGGTCTTGGGGTGCTTGGGCACAAAAATGGTACAACAATCTTCATACGGGAGAATAGAGGTTTCGTAGGTGTCAATCTTTTTAGAGATGGCAACTATCTCCTCCTTATCCATACCGATACAGGGACGGAACACCGGCATGGAAACTGCGTTGTCGGTTACCGCCAAACTCTCCATGGTCTGGCTCGCCACCTGACCGATACTCTCACCGGTAATCAGGGCTCTTGCCCCATCCTTTTGGGCAAGTTTTTCTGCAATTTGCATCATAATCCGACGCATAATCAAGGTCAGGTAGTTCTTGGGGCATTGCTCGATGATGGCAAGCTGAATCTCGGTAAAGGGCACCACATGGAGACGAATTTTTCCCGTGTAAACCGAAACCAGTTTGGCAAGGTCAATTACCTTTTCCTTAGCACGGTCGGAGGTATAGGGGTGGCTATGGAAGTGCACCGCCGTCAATCCAACGCCACGCTTGGCAATCATCCAGCCGGCAACAGGGCTGTCAATACCGCCGGATAAGAGCAGGGTTGCTCTGCCGTTGGTTCCCACCGGCATACCACCGGCACCACTGATCTTTTGGGTGAAGATGTACGCCTTTTGACGAATCTCAATCTGTACCAGAATATCCGGGTTGTGAACATCCACCGACAGACCCTTTACGTTCTTCAAGATAGCTCCACCCATCTGCTGACAAATCTGGGGAGAGTTCAAAATTCGCAAATCCCAGTCCATGATTT
>JAZRQC010000003.1:0-6435 GCA_045649565.1 Ructibacterium sp. | reverse complement strand
CAAATCACGATACTGGTCGTTTTTCTTTTTCAAGAGAAAACTGATACCTGCAAACAGAACCGCCATCAAAATCCCAAACACGCCAAAAACTTTCCAGCCGCCTCCGCTACTTTTTCTATTGCCGGAGCAACTCCATTCTTCTGTATTCTTTTTATATGACATTTCCATCGCTCCCTTCTCACTTTTAGTATAACCATCCTCATGCATGTTATCACGTTTTTTCCATACTGTCAACGAGATGATAGGCGAATACTGATTTCTCCTGTTGACAACACCCGAGAATTCCCTGCATCATCTTCTAATATCAGTTCCCCTCGCTCTCCAATTCCGCGAACAAAATACGAACTTCCTTCCTCTTGTAAAATGGTAATCCATTTACCAATTACCATAGAATGTTCCCGATACGCCTTTATGAATTCCCCTTTATGAATAACATCTTCAAGCATTGATAACCTTACTGAAAGTTCTGCCGCCAGACGATTTTTCACATCATCAACAGATGGAACATTTCCCGCAATTTCTTGAAGTTCATTTGGAAATACAACATGACAATTGATTCCAACACCCAACACCACAGCATGGGTTGTTGGTTCCGATACCAATTCTGCCAAGATGCCGCAGACTTTTTTTCCGTCATAATACAAGTCATTTACCCATTTAATCTCGGGATAAATACCACAGACCGCTTGTATTGCTTCTGCTACTTGGACAGATGCCGCAACGGTAATCAGAACATTATCTTCCGGCAAAAGTGACGGTCGAAGAACGATGGTGAAATATACTCCTCCGTCAATGGGTGAATAAAAACTTCTTCCCACTCTGCCGCGACCACCGGTTTGGCTATTGGCAATTAAAATGCTACCATGCGGAACTCCTTTTGCTATCTGACGCTTCGCTTCGGAATTGGTAGAATCAATCTCTTCAAACACCCGAATCTTTTCCTTACAGAATTCAGAAGGCAGATATTTTGCGATTCTATCCAAGGAAATTTTTTCTTCTCTTTGCATTATGCTTTCTCCACTAATTTAACATTTTCTTTTCCCAAAAGAAGTTCCATAAGTTCCAGCGTATTTGCATCACTGTTAACCCACAGGCTCTCCGGCGCAGACAAGGTTTCTTTCTTATCTGCATAATGCAGTAAAACAGGTGTTCCGCCTTTATTCATCCGCAGAATTTCCTTTACCTTCTCTTCTTTTTCCGTTTCATTGCTCATGAGTCGAAGGTACAACCTCTTGTTATCCATCTGCTCAGGCAAGGACGAAACTGACTCCAAGCGGAGTTTTGCAGGAGCCTCTTCCGTAATATCCAGATTCCCCTCTAAAATCAGAATTTGATCTACCTGCAAAAACGTCTCCCATTTGCGAAGCAGTGTTGGAAATACTAACACTTCAATAGAACCACTTAAATCCTCCAATTCCAAATAGCGCATCATCTCACCTTTTTTGGTAATCTGATTTCTCACCTTTGTAATGATTCCCGCAAGACGGACCTTTTCTCCAATATTGAACCTTCCGTTCTCATTCTCCTGAATTTCTTGAATTTGTGCCGATGCAGAACGCAAAATCCGATCACGGTAACGATCCAAAGGATGCCCTGAAATGTACATTCCGATGCACTCCTTCTCCATTGCCAGAATTTCTCTCTCGTCAAACTCCGGCATGTCGGGAAAATCATCCCCCACAGGAGTCGCATCCGTCATCATGGAAAACATATCCATTTGACCCGGCATCAAGGATTTTTGTTCACTTACTGCATTATCCAAAACCTTTTCATAGACACTTGATAAAACCGATCGTTTTAATCCAAAACTATCGAATGCACCGCTTCGAATCAGGTTTTCAACCACACGTTTGTTTACCTTACGTCCTGCCATACGCTGACAGAAATCACGGAATCCGGTAAACTTACCTCCCGATTCCCGCTCCGCAACAATCTCGTCAACAACCGCACCGCCTACATTCTTGATAGCTGCCATGCCAAAACGAATCTTTCCGTCTTCCACAGAAAACTGTCTGCCGCTACAGTTGATATCCGGCGGCAACACGGTAATTCCTTGACCTTTGATTACTTCAATATACTTTGTTACCTTATCCGCATGTTCGATAAAGGATGTCAGAAGTGCTGCAAAAAAGGCAACAGGATAATGACACTTAAGCCATGCAGTTTGATATGCTACCACCGCATAAGCCGCCGCATGAGACTTGTTGAATGCATAAGAAGCAAAATCCATCATTTCATCAAAAATGGATGCGGCAACCTTTTCATCTACCCCACGTTTTACTGCACCATCCACAACCTGTCCGTCTTCGACCACGCCATAGATAAAGTTCTGACGTTCTTTTTCCATCACATCAGCTTTCTTCTTCGACATGGCACGACGAACCAAGTCTGCTCTTCCCAATGAATATCCGCCCATTTCACGGACAATCTGCATAACCTGTTCCTGATATACGATACAACCATAGGTTACATCCAGAATATGTTCCAACATGGGGTGCTTATACCGCACCATAGAAGCATTCTTTTTGTTTGCCACGTAGGTTGGAATCGAATCCATGGGACCCGGACGATACAGAGAAATACCCGCGATAATGTCCTCTAAGGAATTGGGGCAAAGTTCCTTCATAAACTGTTTCATGCCGCCGCTTTCCAACTGGAACACGCCGTCGGTTTCTCCGGCAGAAATCATGGCATAGGTGGGTGCATCTCCAAAATCCAATGCATTGATGTCAATTCTTTCTCCCGTTTGACGATAGATGTGTTCTACCGCATCACGAATCACTGTCAGGGTACGAAGTCCCAGGAAATCCATCTTCAAAAGACCCAGTCGTTCAATGGTAGTCATGGTAAACTGGGTAGTGATAACATCGTCGTTCTTCTGCAATGGCACATAATTCTGCACCGGTTCTTTGGTGATTACAACACCTGCCGCATGGGTGGATGTATGTCTGGGGAGACCTTCCAGTTCCTTAGCGGTATCAACCAGTTTCTGAATTCTTGGATCACTTTGATAAAGTTCCTCCAACTGATAATTTACCTTCAATGCCTTTTCAATGGTCATCTTCAGTTCGTTAGGAATCTGTTTCGCAACCTGATCTACCACTCCATAGGGAATATCCAATGCACGTCCCACATCTCGAACCGCAAGTCTCGCCGCCATGGTACCAAAGGTAACAATCTGACAAACCTGTTCCTCCCCATACTTTCGGTTTACGTAATCAATAACTTCACCACGACGCTCGTAGCAAAAGTCAATATCAATATCCGGCATGCTGACACGTTCCGGATTCAAAAATCGTTCAAAAATCAATCCATACCGAACAGGGTCAACGTTGGTAATATGCAAGCAATATGAAACAACACTACCTGCCGCACTACCACGACCGGGCCCAACCATAATACCCTGTTCCCGGGCATAACGAATAAAATCCCACACAATCAGGAAGTAATCCACATATCCCATCTGCTCAATGGTTGAAAGTTCATATTCCAACCGTTCCCGAACGGTTCCGTCGTCTTCGGGATAACGTTCCTTCATGCCATCGTCAGCAATTTTGCGAAGATATTCCTGTGACGTGTATCCTTCCGGAACCTCAAATTTCGGCAGATGCAGTTCCCCGAAGGTAATTTCTACCTGACATCGGTCTGCAATTTTTTGTGCATTCTCAATGGCTTCAGGATGATTGGGGAACAACTCCAGCATCTCGGATTCCGATTTCAGATATAACTGATCGGTGGACATCTTCATTCTGTCTTCATCGTTCACCGTCTTGCCCATTTGAATGCACATCAAGACATCCTGATACTCTGCATCCTCCTGCTTCACGTAATGAATATCGTTGGTCGCAACCAAGGATAAGTCCAACTCTTCCGCAAGCGCAATCAATTCACGATTCAGTTTTTGTTGTTCCAGAATCCCGTGATCCTGAATCTCAATAAAATATCTGTCCTTCCCGAAAATTTCTACGAATTCTTCTGCACGTCGTTTTGCTTCTTCGTAATTATTACTCAGAATATGACGGGAAAGCACGCCTGCCATACATGCGCTTAAAGCAATCAGTCCCTTGTTGTATTTACGAAGAACCTCCATATCAATTCGGGGACGATAATAAAATCCTTCGGTAAAACCGATGGATACTATCTTCATTAAATTCTGATACCCCTCCTCATTCTCTGCAAGCAGAATCAGGTGGTAACTTTGTGCATCATATTCATGCACCTTATCATGACGGGATCGGGCAGCAACATAGACCTCACAACCCAAAATCGGCTTAATGCCTTGTTCTTTTGCATACTCATAAAAGTCAATCACGCCATACATATTTCCATGATCGGTAATTGCAAGAGATGTCTGACCAAGTTCTTTTGCTCTGTCCACCATTTTTTTAATGGTTCCTTCACCATCCAGCAAACTATATGCCGTATGGGTATGTAAATGGGTAAATGCCACCTTTCTTCCCTCCTTTGCTATGATTATAAATTCATGAGTTTTTTCATTCGGTGATTAATGCCGGATTTGGTCAGGGGTGGATCCATCATCTTCCCCAATTCACTCAAGCTTGCATCTCTGTTGGCAAGCCGCAACTTTGCAATTTCCTTCAAATCCTCCGGCAGATTTTCAATTCCGATTCGTCGATCCACCGCCTCAATTGCCTTTACCTGTTCGACAGAGGCATTGATGGTCTTTTCCAGATTGGCAATCTCACTATTTGCGGTTCGATTCACATCGTTGCGGATTTCCTTTTCAATTTTAATGTTAAGAAGTTCCATCTGTGCACGAAAAGCACCAATATAACTTAAAAAATCCGAGATACTCTCACTATTCTTTAAGTATAAAACCTCCTTTGCCTGCCGTTGAACCGACTTAAAAGAAAACCCAATCTCATCCAACAGATTTTGCATATCCTCAGCCAGACCCGGATAAGGTGTGGTAAGTTCCAGATTATACGTCTTCTGCGGATTGATCACCGTGCCCCCTCCTAAGAAGGCGCCTTTAATAAATGCACGTTTGCAACATTCCTCTGTTACAAGTTCCGGCGGAATACGATACTGATCTTCTCCCCCCGGCGCCATGGTGCCAAACAAAAGAATACCCATCTGTTCTGCACGATCACAGCATTCTTTTTTATTTTTTGCTCTGCTCAATTCTTCCTTGGTCAACTGAGAAAATGATTTCACGTTTCCACCTCCTCCGCATGGCAAATATTTCTAATTTTTCTTTTTTAGTTCACGATGCGTAGAAAGAACGTTACATTCTTCTTCCTTCAATACCGCAACCAATTCTTCCACCATGGTAACACTTCTGTGTTGACCACCGGTACATCCGATGGCAACAACCAACTGTGTTTTTCCTTCCTTCCGGTAATAGGGTATCAAATACTTGAGCATATCCCCTATCTTCTGCAAAAATTCATGGCTCTGCTCAAATCCCATTACATAATCTCTTACTTGTTTGTCCACGCCGGTCTTTTCTTTCAATCCGGGCAGATAAAAAGGATTCGGCAAGAAACGAACATCAAAGACCATGTCCGCATCGGTGGGAACGCCGTTCTTGAACCCAAACGAAACCAAGTGCACCGTCATACCTGCAAAGGATTGCGTCTTACCATATGCAGAGATAATGATTTCTTTTAACTGCCCTGTGGACAGCATGGATGTATCAATGATGTGCGTTGCCTTGCTTCGAAGATCTCGCAGTAGTTCCCGCTCCCGACATATGCCATCAGGAATTCGGCCGCCATGAGAAAGCGGATGCTCCCGACGGGTTTCTTTGTACCGCTTCAGCAACACATCATCGCCGGCTTCTAAAAAGAGAATCTCGTATTCATAACCGAATTTCTCCAGCTCATTCAGGTTCTCTTCCAACTGTCCGAACAGTTTGCCGCCACGAATATCACAAACAATGGCAACCATCTTTTCCGTTTGTTCGACTCTGGAATAAATTTCTGCAAATTTAGGAATCAGTTCCGGTGGCATATTATCCACACAAAAACATCCCAAGTCCTCCAGCGCATTTACTGTTTGAGTTTTACCGGCGCCACTCATGCCGGTAATGATTAAAACTTTCATAAGTATGTCCTCTTGTCTGTCTCTTCTAAAACTCTCCAAGGAAACGAACTTCCGGCTCTAACATAACGCCATAGGCATCCATTACCTTTTCCTGTACCGCTTCCATCAGATCTCTTACATCCTTGGCTGTTGCCCCTTGGTCATTGACTACAAACCCAGCATGCTTCTCCGAAACAGATGCTCCGCCCACACGAAATCCCATAAGACCCGCATCCTGAATCAACTTTCCTGCAAAATGCCCCTCAGGGCGCTTAAATGTACTTCCTGCACTGGGAAGATGTAGCGGCTGTTTGGATACCCGACGTTCTGCAAAATCATCCATTTTGGCGCGAATTCCAACCTTTTCTCCTTGGGTTAATTCTACCG
>JAZRQC010000002.1:0-37612 GCA_045649565.1 Ructibacterium sp. | reverse complement strand
CACTCGGTAGTGCGCAGAGGAGCGGTGACGCTCCACCCAATGCCGGAAACGTGACGTTTCATCCATTGCCGGATTTTATTCGTGGTAAAGGTTTATCGTTGTCTACGGAGCCACATGCTGTTGCAAAAAGATATTGGTTAACGGCGGTGACGCTCCAAAATTCGGTAAGACAGACAATCCTCCCACCGCTAAAGCGGTCCCCCCTCCTTTACACAAGGAGGGCTTTCCCGCAAATTGAGTGCGCAGAAATTTTAGTGAGACGTGTTCGTTGTAGGGGAGGGGCTTGCTCCTCCCGCACAGATCGGCAAATTTTCTGTTTCGTTTGTGTTCGTTGTAGGGGAGGGCATTTATGACGTCCCGCAAAGGTTTTGCGAATTATAGACAATCCTCCCACCGCAAGCGGTCCCCCCTCCTTTACACAAGGAGGGCTTTTGGAATTGCTTTTGCACTCGGTAGTGCGCAGAAAAATTGATGAGATTGCTTTGGGACGAGGTTTGCCAAGGCAGAACGATACTTTGTGTATGTGACTGGCTTGGCAAGCCGATGTCACAGAGCAAGGTCGCAATTTTTCAAGCACGACTGTTCTCCGTAAATAATTAAAAAAATAGGCGCCCATAATTCGGGCGCCTGTATTTTTTTAATTGTTTGCGGAGTAGTTGGGAGATTCTTTGGTGATGCTTACATCATGGGGATGGCTCTCTTTGAGGCCTGCGCCCGTGATCTTTACGAATTTACCGTTGAGTTTCAGTTCCTCGATGGTTCTGCTTCCGCAGTAGCCCATACCGGCACGAAGACCGCCCAGGAGCTGGAAGATGGTTTCGGACAGGGGACCCTTGTAGGGAACACGACCCTCCACACCCTCGGGAACCAGTTTCTTAGCACCTGCCTGGAAGTAACGATCGGAACTTCCGGCGTTCATAGCGCCCAGAGAACCCATACCACGGTATACCTTGAACTGACGACCCTGATAGATCTCGTTCTCACCGGGGGACTCGTCACAACCTGCGAAGATGCTACCCATCATGATAACGTCAGCACCGGCAGCGATTGCCTTTACCAAGTCACCGGAGTACTTGATACCACCGTCTGCGATAACCGGAACGCCGTACTTATAAGCAACTTCTGCCACGTCACATACTGCGGTTACCTGAGGAACACCGATACCTGCAACCACACGGGTGGTACAGATGGAACCGGGACCGATACCAACCTTAACCGCATCGGCACCTGCCTTGATCAGGAACTCTGCCGCCTCGGCGGTGGCAATGTTACCTGCGATAACCTGCAGGTCGGGGAATTCTTTCTTAATCTTTACCAGACAATCTGCGATGTTCTGGGAGTGACCATGGGCGGAGTCCAATACCACCACGTCAACCTTAGCCTCAACCAGTTTTCTTGCTCTGTCCAGTACATCGGCGGTTACACCCAGTGCCGCACCGGCAAGGAGTCTGCCGTTCTCGTCTCTTGCGGAGTTGGGGTACTGGATTGCCTTTTCGATATCCTTAATGGTAATCAAACCCTTGAGATGATAGTTCTCATCTACGATGGGGAGTTTTTCGATTTTATTCTGACGGAGAATCTCCTTGGCATCGTCCAAGGTAGTTCCCACAGGAGCGGTTACCAGATTGTCCTTGGTCATGCACTCCTTAATCTGCTTTTGGTAGTTGGTCTCAAACTTCAGGTCACGGTTGGTGAGAATACCTACCAGTTTTCCGTCCTCGGTGATGGGAACACCTGAAATCTTGAACCGACTCATAAGTTCCTCTGCATCGTTTAAGGTGTGGTCGGGAGACAGGGAGAAGGGATCCATAATAACGCCGTTCTCACTTCTTTTAACCTTATCAACCTCAGCCGCCTGTGCCTCGATACTCATGTTCTTATGGATGATACCGATACCACCCTCTCTGGCAATGGCAATTGCCATGTTTGCCTCGGTAACCGTATCCATGGCCGAACTCATCATGGGAATATTCAGTTTGATTTTCTTGGTAAGTTGGGTAGACAGATCGGCGTCTTTGGGCAGAAAATCGGATTTCTGAGGAACCAGAAGTACGTCGTCAAAGGTAAGACCCTCTTTTTGAAATTTGTCAATAAACAAATGACACACATCCTTTCGCAGATTTTATAAAAACCGCTGCTCATTGATAGTTAGAGCAGCGATTCTATGATACTTGTTTCAACTTGTCCTTATTGTAACACGGATAACATCTTCCGTCAAGACATCATTTTTGCCAAAAATAACAAGGGGAAATTGTCGATTGTAGGAGATGATTGACGGATGGTCTTCGCAATTCTCTGCCTACCCCATTCCAAGAACGAACGAAGAAATGCTTTGCATTTCCTAAAAGCCGGTGCTGTCGCACCTCATTTTCCGCTACAAATATGCCACCGGCATATTTGCTCACGCGAGAACGCCGACCCGAGCGGTTCCTTGAGCCTTTCAGGCTCAGCGGACAAAGGGGCTACCGCCCCTTTTGAAACCCCGTGGTTGCCGAGCCGCCTTTTGCACAATTTGAGTGCGAAGAAAATTAGGTGAGATTGGTTTGCACCAAGTCTTTCTTGGGAGGGCGCGTACTTTGTGTACGTAACCGACCAAGGAAGGCGCTGGCGCGAGCCAAGATTGCCTGATTTTCAAGCACGGTTGGGATTGTATGAGTGAGCGTGGCATATACCAATAGCCAGGGCATCCGCCGTATCGTCCGGCTTGGGGACTTTCTCCAGATTCAGCAGAAGCTTCACCATCTGCTGGACTTGTTGCTTTTCTGCTCGGCCGTAGCCGGCAACTGCCTGCTTCACTTGCAGGGGGGTGTATTCATAGACTTTTACCCCGTGTTGCAGGGCGGATAAGAGGAGGATTCCTCTTGCCTGTGCCACGTTGATGGCGGTGGTGCGGTTGGTATTGAAGAAGAGTTCCTCGATGGCCATAAAGTCCGGCTTGTAGGTTTCGATGACCTTGTTCAGGTCCTCATAGATGGACAAGAACCGATCATACATGGGGGTTTTGGCATCGGTGGTGATGGCACCGTAGTCCAAAACCTTGAATTTATTGTTCTGATATTCCAGTACCCCGTAGCCCACAATGGCAAATCCGGGGTCAATTCCCAAAATAATCATAATTTTTCACCTAAAATTCCTTAAAATTTTGCGAATAACACTTGAAAAAACCCGAAGTCTGTTATATAATACTTCTATTGATTAAAACTATTCTATCATAGTTTGGAGGAATTTACAATGGCAAAAGAAAAAGTTGTTCTGGCATATTCCGGCGGTCTGGATACTTCCATCATCATTTCTTGGTTAATCGAGAACTATGACTACGAAGTAATCGCGGTTTGCGGTGACGTTGGTCAGGGCAAGGAAACCGACGGTTTGGAAGAGCGGGCAAAGGCAAGCGGTGCTTCCAAATGCTATATTGAGGACCTGCGGGATGAATATGTTGAAGACTTCATCTTCCCCACCCTGAAGGCAGGTGCGGTTTACGAGGGCAAGTACCTCCTTGGTACTTCTCATGCACGGCCCATTATTGCTCGACGTCTGGTTGAGATTGCAGAGCAGGAGGGTGCAGTTGCTATCTGTCATGGTGCAACCGGTAAGGGTAACGACCAGGTTCGTTTTGAGTTGACCGTTAAGGCATTGGCTCCCCACCTGAAGATTATTGCTCCTTGGCGTATCTGGGATATTACTTCCCGTGAAGACGCTGTGGATTATGCAGAGGCACATGGTATCGAGATTCCGGTTACCAAGACCGACCTCTATTCCAGAGACCGTAACATCTGGCACATCAGCCACGAGGGTATGGATCTGGAGGATCCTGCCAACGAGCCTCAGCTGGATAGCCTGCTGAAGCTCAGTGTTTCTCCCGAAAAGGCTCCCGACACCCCCACCTATGTCACCATCGGCTTTGAGAAGGGTGTTCCCGTTTCTGTTGACGGTGAGAAGATGGCGGCACGTCCCTTGGTTGAGAAACTGAACGAGCTGGGCGGTGCAAACGGCATCGGTATTGCAGACATCGTTGAGGATCGTCTGGTTGGTATGAAGTCCAGAGGCGTTTACGAGACTCCCGGCGGTACCATTCTGTATACCGCACTTCAGGAGCTGGAATACCTCTGCTTAGACAGAGATACCCAATCCTTCAAGCGTCAGGCTGCTATCAAGTTCAGTGAACTGCTCTATGACGGTAAGTGGTACACCCCGCTCCGTGAGGCACTGTCTGCAATGGTAGACAACATGGAAGAAACCGTAACCGGTGAGGTTCGCCTGAAGCTCTACAAGGGCGTTTGCTCTCCTGCAGGTGCAAAGTCTCCCTACTCCCTCTACAATGAGGATATTGCAAGCTTCGGTGATAGCGGTGAGCTGTACAGCCACAAGGATTCCGAAGGATTCATCAATCTGTTCGGTCTGCCCCTGAAAGTCCGTGCACTGATGAAGAAAAAGAACAAGGCGTAACGCCTATCAAAAAGCCTCCCTTGTGTAAAGGGAGGTGGCACGGCATAGCCGTGACGGAGGGATTGTAACTATCCTATCAAAAACAATCCCCCAGTCAAAACAAGTTTTGACAGCCCCCTTTACACAAGGGGGCCTTTCTTGTAAAGGAGATTTTTGTTATGGCAAAAGAAAAACTCTGGGGTGGTCGTTTCTCCAAAGCCACCGACACATTGGTAGACGATTTCAATTCTTCCATCCGCTTTGATGCGCGGATGTATGCCCAGGACATTCAGGGCAGTCAGGCTCATGCGGAGATGCTGGGCAGACAGGGGATTATTCCCCAAGAAGATGCGGCACTGATTGTCAAGACCTTAGGTGAAATCAAGAAGGACATTGAAGACGGAAAGGTTGAGTTCCTGATCGATGCCGAGGATATTCACATGAACATTGAAACCATCCTCATTTCTCGGATCGGGGATGTGGGAAAGCGCCTGCACACCGGCAGAAGCCGGAACGATCAGGTTGCTTTGGATATTCGGATGTATCTTCGGGAGGAACTGGACACCATCGCACAGATGGTAAGGGATCTTCGTCTGGTGATTTTGGAAATTGCCAAGAAGAATCTTGCCACCATTATGCCCGGTTACACTCACCTGCAAAAGGCACAGCCCATTACCTTGGCACATCACGTGATGGCATACTATGAGATGTTCCGCCGTGACGGAGAACGTCTTTTGGACTGCCGGAAGCGTCTTAACATCATGCCTTTGGGTAGCGGAGCCTTAGCAGGCACCACCTATCCTCTGGACAGAGACTTTGTGGCAGAAAAGCTTGGCTTTGACGGAATTACCCAGAATAGCTTAGACGGGGTTTCGGATCGGGACTTTGCCTGCGAGCTTGCCTTTGACTTATCTCAGATTATGGTACATATCAGCCGATTCTCCGAGGAGTTGATTCTTTGGAGTTCCCACGAGTTCAGTTTTGTGGAGATGGACGATGCCTACAGCACCGGCTCCAGTATTATGCCCCAAAAGAAGAACCCTGACGTGGCGGAACTTGCCCGTGGTAAGAGCGGTCGGGTCTTTGGTTCTCTCATGGGTCTTCTCACCATGATGAAAGGCTTGCCCCTTGCTTACAACAAGGATATGCAGGAGGACAAGGAACAGATTTTCGATGCGGTGGATACTGTGAAGATGGTTCTCCCCGTCTTTGGCAAGATGCTTGCCACCATGCGGGTACGGGAAGACAGAATGCTTTCCGGCGCCAAGGGTGGATTCACCAATGCAACCGACGTGGCGGATTATCTGGTAAAGAAAGGCCTACCTTTCCGTGACGCTCACGGGGTGGTAGGACGGATGGTTGCCTACTGTATCGAGAAAGATACCGTCATTGATGCTCTTTCTATGGAAGAGATGAAAGACTTCTCGGAACTGATTGCCGAGGATATCTATGACGCCATCTCTCTTAACACCTGTGTGAACCAGAGAAAAATCGTAGGCGGTCCTGCCATGGAGACCATGAAGGCAGTGATTGAGAAGTATGAAAAAGATGAGAAGTAATTCTATAAAATACAAAAGAGCAGTTCAAACGAACTGCTCTTTTTCCATGCTTTTAGAACAAGTTAATCAGCCATCCTCGTAAACCTTTCCGTTCTTCTACCTCATTTTGATCATCATAGCTGTAATGTGTCGCCACTACGGTACCGTCTTTTTTTAGTCCAAACGTTTGATACTTTCCGACAGAAATCTCTACGATATCTGTCCAGCCCTCTACATCACATTGGCTGTATTCATTGTTCCCTATTGCCACTACGGTGCCATCCTTTTTTAGTCCATACGATTGTTTCCGTCCGGCAAAAACTTCTGCAATATCTGTCCAATCTTCTACATCGCAACAGCTGTCACTCCCCATTGCAATCACAGTGCCGTCTTTTTTCAATCCTAACGCAAATTGCCATCCGTTAGAAATCGCCACGATATCCGTCCAATCACCTAGATCCCAATCATCTAGATCCCATTCGCTAGAATCTTTATCTTCCGTTACCGCTACCGTTCCATTCTTTTTTAACCCACACGTATAATCAAGTCCGGCAGAAACTGACACAATATCCGTCCAATCTTCTACATTACATCGCCCAAAATTGTTGTGCCCCGTTGTCACCACGGTTCCATCATTTTTCAGCCCAACCGTATGATACCATCCGGCAGAAATCGCCACAATATCTGTCCAATCTTCTACATCACATCGGTCATAATTATCATCCGTTGCCACTACGGTGCCATCCTTTTTTAGCCCAACTGTTTGATTCCCTCTGGCAGAAATGGCCACGATATCTGACCAATTCCCTACCGCACATTGACCATATTCATTGTTTCCTCTTGCCACCACGGTGCCATCCTCTTTTAGTCCAACCAGATGCTCATCTCCGGCAGCAATTGCCACAATATCGCTGGATTTTAGCAAAATATCCGTAAATCCAACCTCCTCATCTGTAGGTTTTGAAGGAAGAACGCCGATAATCAAAATGCCTATTATAAGTATCGATAAAACTGATGTAAATACACTCCATATTAATCGTTTTCGTTTCTCTTTCTTCGCTACATTTTGTTTTCGGATTTTTTTGTTATATGCTTTTAGGGCATCACACAAAGAGGCATCCCCAAATCGAAGGATTTTTTGATAATTATTATCTTCCTCCAAAGGCTCTTTGCAATGCACCAGTTCATTGGGGCTTTTCACACTACGGGATGCCATCAGCTTTCCCAGGTAAGCGCCGGCATTCTCCGGGTTTTCGTCCAAAACTCTATCGCAGTAAAGGTTTGCTTGTTCCCAGTCTCCGTCTTCTAAAAAGAGAAAGGCACGACGCAACAGAGGTTCTCTCACTGTGTTTTGGGAAATATAGATGGTGCGAGCTTTTTTTCTGGATGACAACAAATATTTTGTTCCGCATCGGGGACAGACAATCTCTTTTTTTACCGACCCGTATTGTAGCGTAGCCCCACAGTTTTTACAAAGAAATTCTGCCATGTTCTTCCCCTGCCTTTCTTTTTATTTTAATATTGCCGATAAAACACATCGTTTTCCCATGTGGTTGGGTTATTGTCCATGTATTCCCAGATTTTCAGGTAATCCTTTTCCTCCCGAATAACATGGTCGTGGAAGGAACGTTGAAACAACTGTTTCTCCATTAAACCCTTTTTCCTACAATGAATAGTGGTAATTGATTTAAACGAACAAACCACATCAGATATCGTAGGGGAGGGGCTTGCTCCTCCCGCATTATCATTTAAAGAAATTAAAAGATGAATATGATTCGGCATAATTACATAGTTATCAATTTTGATACTTGAATATCTATTTTCGAGGTTCTCGATTTGTTCCTTCGCAACCTTTCCGTATTCTGTTAGATTTGTAACGGGAGGAGCAAGCCCCTCCCCTACATGGATTTGGGATAATAGTTGCTTATGGTTTTTTACACATATGGTAACAAAATAGGCACCCGATGTGGAATAATCGTATTCCTTTAATCGGGTTGGTTTGCGTTTTGGTAGTTCCATGGGGTTTTACCTCAACTAATTTTTAGAATCTGTTAGATTTGTAGCGGGAGGAGCAAGCCCCTCCCCTACAATGCTTGACGGATAATACAATGATAAGCGCGGGCGCAGATTGCTGAATTTTCAAGCACGCCTGTTATTTGATCTTATTGGCTCGTCTGGGAAACTGCGGTGGTGTCGGTTTATCCTTCGGGATAACTACCAATTTCCGCACCATATCGCTTTCGGGGAGGGGGGCGGATACCACTTGAACTTTGCCGCCACCCAAAGAGCCGAGCATGGGCTTGGCATCCAGTAATTCTTCGTCCACGCCATCGGCTTTTAATGCGATAAACTGTCCACCTGTCTTCACAAAGGGCAGACAATATTCACCCAAGACACGCAGGTTTGCCACGGCACGGGATGCCACCAGATCGAACTTCTCCCGATACTTGTTATCCTTGCCCAGTTCCTCGGCTCTGCCGTGGATGCAGGTTACCTTAGAAAGTCCCAGTTCCTTCACCACCGTTTCCAGAAAGGTAATCCGCTTGTTCAAAGAGTCCACCAAGGTCAGTTCCCAATCGGGACAGAGAATCTTCAGGGGGATTCCCGGGAATCCGGCTCCGGTGCCGATGTCCGCCACCTTGATTTCCTTTGGAATATCCAGATGATAAAGGGGCAGAATGCTATCTAAAAAATGTTTCACCGAAATACCGTCATCGTCGGTGATGGCGGTCAGGTTCATTTTTTGGTTCCATTCCTTTAATAATTCAGAATAGGTTGCAAACTGAGAAAGTTGGGTTTCGGTCAGGGTTCCGCCCAAGGCGGAAACGCCATCGATGAATAAGGCTTCGTTCATACAAACCTCCTATATCAATAAAAAAGGGCGTATCCATCGGATACACCCCTTTTGTTTTGTTTGGTTATGCCTGAGGAGCATCTACAGGACATACGTTAGCGCAGTTACCGCAGTCAATGCACTCGTCAGCGTTGATCACGTACTTGCCATCGCCTTCTGCGATACAGGATACGGGACACTCGCCAGCGCAAACGCCGCAGCTGATGCAATCGTCGTTAATTGTGTAAGCCATTCTGATTCACCTCACATCATTTAATTCAAAGTTCTTTCCTTACTATAATACATTTTTCGCTATTTGTCAAGAGAATTTTCGTCCTGCAAAAAGAGCTCCTTGGTATAGGGCAGGGACAAAATCCAATCACAGTAGGTGTGCCACTCGTTAAGCTTGTGGTTCCGCCGTGCATAGTACATATTCAAAAGATTCTCATAGTTCATGGTCACGGTTCTCTTCTGGTTGTAACTGGAGGGCAGAAGCTGAATCAGGTCATACCAATCCGCCTTGTCCTTGGTCTCTAAGTAGGAAATCCGTTTCTCCTCCATGAACGCAATAAAGGAAGAGAGCGCCGCCATGGCATCAATACTCAATTGGTCATGACTGAAGTCGGTGAGTTCAAAGGGCTTACTGCAGAGCTTGTGCATGGTGCTGGTGGAGTTTGCCACCGTTGCCACCTTGTAGGTATCGAACTCCTTCCACCAGTACATAGGCGCGGTAATATCCACCGACACCATAATCTGACGGATGAACTTCCGATGGTCGGAACCTGCCTTACAGAGTTTTTTTGCCAAATTCAAGTCGTTGGGGCCCAAAACATAGTTACCCTTTTCGTCATAACTGCTGTCCATTCTGTCCCAACTGTTCATAGGATTCCGAGCACCACGAATGGCACCTTCGAAATTCATTACTTCTGTTTTTTCAATTAAAATCATGGGATAACCTCCCTTTTTAAATATCCAGATTGATTACGGTGGAGGAGTAGTCCTCGATAAACTTACGTCTGGGTTCTACCTTATCACCCATTAAGATGGTAAAGGTTTCGTCTGCCATACGGGCATCTTCCAGCGTAACCTGAAGCATAATCCGGGTTTCGGGGTTCATGGTGGTTTCCCACAACTGCTCCGGGTTCATCTCACCAAGACCCTTATACCGCTGGATGTTGGGCTGCTTGCCATCTTCCATCTCGCTTAAAACGGTCTGGAGTTCCTCGTCAGAATAAGCATACTTCTCAAACTTGCCACGGCTGATCTTATAAAGAGGCGGTTGCGCAATATAAACGTGGCCTTCCTCAATCAGGGGGCGCATATAACGGAAGAAGAAGGTGAGCATCAGGGTTCTGATATGAGCACCGTCCACGTCCGCATCGGCCATGATAACAACTTTGCCGTAACGAATCTTGGAAACGTCAAAGTCCTCACCGATACCTGCACCCAACGCGGTAATAACCGGCATCAGTTTATCGTTGCCGTAAACCTTGTCGATACGGGTCTTCTCTACGTTCAGCATCTTACCCCAAAGAGGAAGAATCGCCTGGAACCGACGATCTCTGCCCTGCTTTGCGGAGCCGCCTGCAGAATCACCCTCGACGATATAGATTTCGGTATAGGTATTGTCTCTGTCGGAACAGTCCGCCAGTTTACCCGGCAGGGTACTTGACTCTAAAGCACTCTTACGACGGGTGTTCTCTCTGGCACGCTTTGCCGCCTCTCTTGCACGAGATGCGGTCAGCGCCTTATCCACTACAATCTTGGCAATGGAGGGGTTCTCCTCGAAGAATTCACCCAACTTCTCGTTGACCATCTTCTCAACCATGGAACGGATTTCGCCGTTGCCCAGTTTGGTCTTGGTCTGGCCTTCGAACTGTGCCTCGGTAACCTTTACCGAGATGATACAGGTCAGACCCTCACGAACGTCCTCACCCTTTAAGTTATCGTCGTTGTCCTTCAAGAAGCCATACTTCTTGGCATAGTCGTTGATAACCTTGGTGAGCGCCGCCTTATAACCTGTTTCGTGGGTACCACCCTCGGTGGTGTTAATGTTGTTAGCGAAACTGATAATATTCTCGCTGTAACCATCGTTGTACTGCATGGCAACCTCTGCCTCGCAGGTCTCCCGTACTGCATTCACATAGATGACGTCGGGATGAATGGCTTCTTTGTTTCGGTTCTCGTATTCTACGAATTCACGGATACCGCCGTTGTACTGGAGAGAAACCTCCTGGTTAGCTTCCGGCGCATCGGGTCTGGCATCCTTTAAGACAATCTTAATACCTGCGTTCAGGAATGCCTGCTCTCTCAAACGGAGAAGGAGGGTTTCGAAGTTATAAATCAAGTCCTCAAAAATCTCTCCGTCCGGCTTGAAATGAACCTTGGTTCCTGTCTTATCGGTGGTGCCGATAATCTTCAAAGGTTCCATTCTGTGACCGCGTTCGTACCGCTGATAGTGAACGTTGGTTCCGTCGCAGATTTCCACTTCAAGGAAGGTAGAAAGAGCGTTAACAACGGACGCACCTACACCATGAAGACCGCCGGAAACCTTGTATCCGCCGCCGCCGAACTTACCGCCGGCGTGGAGCTTGGTGAAGACCAGTTCCACCGCAGGGATTCCCTCCTTGGGATGGATACCGGTGGGGATACCACGACCGTTATCGGTGACGGTGATGGAGTTATCCTCCTCAATGACCACCTCAATCTCGGTACAGTAGCCCGCCAACGCCTCGTCAATGGAGTTGTCCACAATCTCGTAT
This sequence comes from Ructibacterium sp., assembly GCA_045649565.1. Lineage (GTDB taxonomy): Bacteria > Bacillota > Clostridia > Monoglobales > Monoglobaceae > Ructibacterium. The sequence continues at coordinate 26,054 of JAZRQC010000002.1, read as the reverse complement.
ACCAAATGGTGTAAACCACGGGTGGTGGTAGAACCAATGTACATACCCGGACGCTTCCGAACCGCCTCCAGACCTTCCAATACCTGAATCTGGTTTTCATCGTACTCGGTAGCAACCGGAACACTGGTCATATGCTCCTCTTCTGTGATTGCTATGTTCTTTTGCTCTTCTGCCATGGTAGAATCAAGCCTTTCTGCTCACGTATTCCAATCGCCCTGTGTCTTACTGTGAGCTATGTAAGACGGCAAAGGTAGTTTTCGTTACTTAAATCGTTCTGCACGTCCTGCCAACGCCTTGGATGAGATGTTGGTGATGTAGATGACTGACTGACCGTCAATCTCGCACAGAACAAAGGTTTTGGGGAGTTCCTCCGAAACATTCCGAACAAATCCCTCTTCTTCTACAATCTTTAAAAAGTCCTTAGTGTTCTTGGACATGGAGGTGCTCTCTAAATCTAAAATCGCAATGATGTTTTTGGTGTTGACTACGGTGTCGCTGCCTAAGTGCAGATACATAGGGATACCTCCAGTCTTATTACAATCGTGCTTGAAAATCAGGCAATCTTCGTCCGTATCTTCGCCCTGCCAAGACAGTCATGTACAAGGAGTACACACCTGCCTTGTCACGTCTTGCTCCGATCAAATCTTACCTAATTTTCTGCGCACTTGATTTGTATTATTGGAACATTCAATTCTGCTTTTCTGTCGCCTTTCCCTCTTCCACATAGAACAGGGTCACGTCCCCATCCATCTGAAAGCCGTCCACATCGGTGCAGGTAATCAAAATCTGCATGTCCCGGATATGGTTCAGGATGAAACTTTGGCGTTTCTTATCAAGCTCGCTCATAATATCGTCCAAAAGAAGTACCGGCAAATCTCCGGTCTCCTGGGATATCAGAGCCACTTCCGCAAGCTTCTGGGAAAGAACAATGGTTTTCTGTTGCCCTTGGGATGCAAAAAGCTTGGCATCCTGACCGTTGATGAAATAGCCAATATCTTCCCGATGGGGTCCGACTATGGACTCTCGGGCATCCAGTTCCCGCTTTTGGGAATCCTGAAGTTTCTGTAGTAATTTTTCTTTGATTTCCGTCACATTCAGTTGGGATGTGTCACCGATGCAGGAAAGATACCGAAGTTCTAACTCCTCTTTCCCTCCCGAAATCTCCGTCTGGAGGGCGGTGGCGTGAGCACCAATCTTCTGCACGTACTCGGTGCGGTAGGCAATCAACTCTGCCGATACCCCTGCAAGTTTCTCGTTGATAATCTCAAGCATGGCAAGGTTGGGTTTGTCCATCTTCAAGAGGGCGTTCTTGCTGTCAATGAGTTTTTTGGAGTCACTGAGTGCCGCAAAGTATCGGGGTCTGAGCTGACTGATCAGAATATCCAGATTCTTCCGTCGCATTTTGGGGCCTTCTTTAACAAGACCTAAGTACTCGGGGCCAAAGTAAACCACTCGGAACCGACCCACCAGTTCACTATTCTTCCGAACGGGAACCTCGTTTAAGGTAATGGTCTTTCGGCGGTTCTTAAAAAGGGTCATGGCGGCGGTGCAATCCCGTTCCCCATCGTGAAACTCCAGAGAGAGTTCCCCTTTCTCACAACCGTGACGAATCAACTCCACATCCCGATGGGCACGATTTGCTTTGCCCATGGAGAACAGGTAGACCGCCTCTAATACATTGGTCTTCCCTTGGGCATTGTCCCCATAGAGAATGTTGACGCCCTCCCCGAACTCCAGCATTTGAGATGAATAGTTCCTGAAATCGGCGAGGGTCAGTTTTTGTACTCGCATTATTCCGCCTTCAATCTCAGGGGCAGAATCAGGTAAAGGAAGTCATCCTCCCCTGCGCCCTTGGGGGGAACAATCACCAGAGGACTGGTGGGGCTGTTAAAGAGAAGCCGAACCATATCGGTATCCACCACACGGAATGCTTCCAGAAGGTAACGGTTATAGAAACCAATCTCCAAAGCCGCATCCTTAATGTCAACGGGAATGTTATCATCCACCGAACCTGCCATGGTGGAGCAGGAGATGTTGATGTTGCCGTCCTCAATCTTGAACTTCACCGGACTCTTTACCAAATCGTTCAGGATAATCAGGGATGCACGCTGGATGGACTCGTTCATCTTTCCTGCAGAACAGGTCAGTTCAATGGCGCTGTCCTTGGGGATAACACTTTGATAGTTCATGTAGTTACCCTCGATCAGGCGGGTTACCATCCGGAATCCTTCAAAGATGAAGATGGCGTGGCGTGCGGTTGCATCAATACGAACGGGATCTTCCCCGTCGCTTAAAATCCGTGCAAGTTCCCCTAAGGACTTGCCGGGGATAATCATTTTCTTTTCCTCGAAGTCGTTCTTCAAGGTGGCACGGCGAAGTGCCAGGCGGTAGCCGTCCAGTGCTACCATGGTAAGACCTGTCTTCTCAATCTCCAAAAGACAACCGGTAAGAACAGGGTTGTTATCGGTAACCGCAATGGCAAAGGTGGTCTTGGCAATCATCTCTTTCAGGAGTCCCCCCGGAATGCTGATGGAGTATTCCGAATCCACAACGGGAAGTTCAGGGAAGTCGGAAGCGGGAAGACCTGCAATCTCGAACTTGGCAGCACCACTCTTGATGAGGGCAAGGTTCTTGTCATTGACCTCGATGCTTACCTGATCTACCGGCAGAGTACGAATGATGCCGGAAATCATCTTGGCGTTCAGCACTACCTCACCGGGAACTGCCACGGTGGCCGCAATCTTTGCCTCGATACCAATCTCCAAATCGTTACCAATCAAGGTCAGGGTTCCGTTGGCCTCCGCACGGAAGCAGATACCCTCTAAAACGGGCATGCTGCTGTGTCCCGAAACCGCCCGGGAAACAATGCCGATTGCCTCGTTTAATTTCTCTCTTTCGCATAGAATTTTCATGGGTGAAACCCTCCTTGTTTTTCTATTTCAAACGGGTGAAATTTGCGCTTTTTATAGTCCATTTTATTATACCAAAAGTACAGAAAAAGAGCAAGCATTTTTTTGAATTTTTTATGGTGTTTTTTTGTGTTTTTTTGCATAAAAGCAGGGGGTGGTTTTTGGTTGTTTTTACGGATGTTTCAGGGGTGATTTTTCTACTGTTTACGGAAATAAAAAAAAGGACGGAAAGCCGTCCTTTTTGGGGTTGAATTATTTCGTTTGTAGCGGAGGGGTTCCATCCCCTCCCGCAAAATATTGTATAATGACAACGGGAGGAGCAAGCCCCTCCCCTACAATTCACCTATTTGAGTGCGCAGAAAAGGAGCGTGACGCTCCACCCAAAGCCGAACAGAGTTTGAGGTAAAGATTTACCACAGATTGCCGAGCCACAGGCTTTCGCAAAACGAGTGCGCAGAAAATTGGATGAAATTGCTTTGGGGCGAGGTTTGGTAAGGCAGGAGCGTACTTCGTGTACGTGACTGTCTTGCCAAGCCGATGTCACGGAGCAAGTTCGCCAATTTTCAAGCACGACTGGAAAAAGCTTTTCAAGCACGACTGTCAACAAGAGCGAAGGAAATCTCCCCCTTGGCCGCCACCTCATCGCCCACATAGGCACAGACCTCCGCCTTGCCCATGGTTCCGCGCATTTTGGTCAATTCCGCCTCTAAGCGGAGGGTTTCTCCGGGCACCACTTGGTGCCGAAATTTAAAGTTATTGATGCCGGTAAAAACCGCCAATTTATCCTTGAATGCAGGGTCACCCAGAATGATGACCGCTCCCACCTGTGCCAGCGCCTCACAAATCAGAACGCCCGGCATGATGGGACGACCGGGGAAGTGCCCCTGAAAGAAGGGCTCGTTGATGGTGACATTCTTGATGCCGACCGCACGTTTTCCCGGCTCCATTTCGATGATCTTATCCACCAACAAAAAGGGGTATCGGTGAGGAATGGTCTCCATAATCTCTTGAATATTCATTTCCATAGTTCTAATTCTCCCTTGCTTCGGCGCCGGTATACGCCGCCAGAATTTCAGGCTTGTCCAGGGCAATGCCTGTTCCCAAAGCCACACAAGTCTCCGGCTCCTTTGCGGTTCGGGTCTTGATCCCTGTTTCAAACTGAATCAAGCGATCCAATCCGTAAAGCACCGAACTTCCGCCGGTAAGGATGATGCCGTTTGCACTGATATCCCCTACCAGTTCGGGAGGTGTTTCTTCCAGTACGTTCCGAATCTCGTCCACAATGGACATGATGGTTTCGCTCATGGCTTCATACACCTCATCGGAGGATATCTGAATGGTTCTGGGAAGTCCGGAAATCAGGCTTCTGCCACGAACATCCATGGCAAGAAGTTTTTCCCGTTTCCGAGCACCGCCCAGTTTAATCTTCACTTCTTCTGCGGTACGCTCTCCAACCAGAACATTATATTTCTTTCGAATGTAACGGATGATGGCATCGTCCAGATTATTACCTGCAATTTTCAGGGATCTGCTTGCCACAATTCCACCCAAAGAGAGAACGGCTATATCCGAGGTTCCGCCGCCGATATCCGCCACGAAACTACCCCGAGGCTGGCTCAGGTCGATTCCGACACCAAGACCTGCCGCAAGCGGTTCCTCAACCAGATGAACTCTGGATGCACCTGCCTGCATGCCTGCATCAATCACCGCACGCTCCTCCACCTCGGTGATTCCGCAGGGAACCGAAATGGCAACCCGAGGCTTTAAGAGACTTGCAAAAAATCCCCGTCGGGTCAGGCGTTGAAGGTAGTACCGAAGCATCCGTTCGGTGATGGTATAATCCGAAATAACCCCTTCTTTCAAAGGTCGTACTGCAATAATATTTTCAGGAGTTCTTCCCAGCATCTGCTGTGCCTCCCGTCCTACTGCTAAAAGTCGGTTGGTTTCCTTATCCACCGCCACAACCGACGGCTCCCTTACAACAATCCCTCGACCCTTCATATGGAAAAGGATGTTGGAGGACCCCAAATCTATTCCGATATCTTGTCCAAACATATGTTAAAGTGCTCCTTTTATATTACAATTGTGTTACAGAGATGTTACAGGAGTATTTTACACCATTTTGAATTGGGTGTCAATGGGTTCGACAGAATATTTTAAAATAATTTTTTTATGGATAGAATTCAAAAAAAGGTCGGGTTACGGGGAGTGGTCATAAGAACAGTCAAAGAGCAGAAACACAAGTGTTTCTGCTCTTTTCGTATGCAATAAAGACGTTGTTTATTACGCCTTGCCCAATTGCGCTCGCCCACCCGAGCGCCTCTCTCCACCCCTTCGGTGTGGATTCGACCAAAAGGGGCTATCGCCCCTTTGGAAACCCCACGGTTGACGGAGAATTTACCGCAAATGAAGTGCGCAGAAAAATTGATGAGATTTGTTCGATAGGAGATGAGGAATGGCAGAAAAAACGGGCGGACAGAGTCGTCCGCCTCTACCAGGTTCATATGTTTTAGTGCGCAGAAATTTGAATGAAATTTATCAAGTAATCTAGTGCGCAGAAATTTGGATGAAATTTGGCTGGCACAAGATGGGGAATGGCAGAACGATACTTTGTGTATGTGATTGTCATTCCTCGTCGTCTTTTTATCTCGGTAGTGCGAAGAAAATTTAGTAAGATGTGTTCAAAAGGAAATGCCGAAGGACAGGCGTGTACTGTGTGTACATAACTGTTCTTCGGCATTGATCTTTTGGGCGCAGATTGCTGAATTTTCAAGCACGACTGAAAAAGACTTTTCTAGCACGACTGTAGTTGACTCTCATGCATGGGGAAGAAATCAAATCTCGGTTCCAGGAACTTCAACTGGTGATTCTCGCCCACAAAATCATAGAGGGTATCGAAGATGCGGTTCCAATCCCAGAATTCCTCCCCGATGTTCAGGTAGGAAAGGAGGAGTTCGGTGCCCTGCGGTGCAACGGGGTGCATGAGCACGGTTGCAACTCTCACCATATGGAACACATCACGGAGTACCTGCATCCGCTTTTCGTTGTTATCCTCTTTGTCCGCCTCGGCAATATACTTTGCCCAGTACTTGTTGGCGTTTCGGATATAGGTATCCATCAGGCTCATCACCGAATGGAATTCCTGACGGTACATAAACCGCTCGAACTTCAGGATGGTCTCTTTGGCTTCCTTGAGCACCTCTTCGGAAATCTCACCCATGGGGAGCTTACCCTCGTTGTACTTCTGCGCCGTATAGAAGCAGGAACGTGCCACACGGTTGAATACGTTGGAGAGGAGTTTACCCTCTTTCAGAACCGGATCGGCATCCTTTTCATTGGCGATGGGGTTTAAGGGCTTAGGCTGGAAGCTGACACTCTTTAAGCCAAGACCCAGACTCAGGAAGTGAGCACGAAGTTGTTCGGGGGTATAGTATGCCAGCAAATCCTCTGCCATGGGCGGTTTGACCGCACCGCTGGAACTTGCCTTCTTGTTCAGGAACAGAATATGGTTATTGGCAACCAGAGTGGGGAGGGTCAACTGACCGTCCTCAGGGGAGGCGGTAAGCACATCCTTCTTGCCTTGGGTCGCCATAAAGAGTACCATTTCGGCAATACCATAGAAGTAGATATTGTCCTGACCCATAAACTGATATACCTTGGCATCCTTACTGCACCAGAACTTCTTCCACTCGTTCTCGTCCTTACCAATGCTCTTTAAATAGGTCTTGGTAAAGGAGATGGGCGCCCAGAGGGATTCGGGCCATACCCAGATGGTAAGTCCGGTTTCGCCCTCGATCACGGGAGCCGGAACACCCCATTCGATATTACCGGTCAGGCGGAAAGGCACCAAGGTCTTTCCGGCACGGAACCGAATATCATGGGCATTGAGTACCGCTTTGGCGGCATCCCGCTCCGCTAGGTCCTTAAACTCCAAGGAGAAAGAGGTCTTATTAGCGGCGGTATTGAGGCCGTGGGGAGGGAGTTCCCCTTTCAGGGTCTCGTACTCTTCCAAATAATCGTTCTTTACATAGAGGATAGGGGGTGTCATAAACTCGCCAATGGTGTTGGCAACCAGGGGGCGAACATCCTCCCGCTCCGAAATATCCTTCACAAAGTCCTCCATATAGGACTGGAACTTGGTCAGGTCGATGTACCAGTTGGTAACATCCCGCATTTCGGGAGTTTCACCGGTCAGGGTACTCTTGGGGTCAATCAAATCCTCGGGCATGTACTGGTGACCCATGGAACACTCGTCTGCATAACCCTTGTCTGAAGTACAGTTTTCTACGGGGCACTTACCTACTACCTGACGGCCGTTCAGGAACTGACCTGCCTTGGCATCGTAGAACTGACGGGTTACCAGTTTTTCAAGATACCCGTTCTCGTACCAGAGTTCCATCAGTTCGTTGGTGAGTTTTTCGTGTTCTTCCTTGGCATCGTCCAGTCCCGATGCAGCAAAGAGGCTCAAACTGATATTATAATCGTTCAGGGTCTTTTTCTGGCTTTCGTGGTTGCCGCGAACAAAGTCCTCAATGGTTCCCTCAAAGCCCTGCTCCTCGCAAAGAGCACGGTAACTCTCGGCAATGGGGGAGCCGTAGCAGTCGGTACCGGAGACAAAGACCACATTGTCCTTGCCGATGCGGTCACGGAGGAACCGTGCCATCACGTCTGCCTGAACAAATACACCGCCCACATGACCGAAGTGGAGTTTCTTGTTACCATAGGGCATACCGCCTGTAATGACGGCACGCTTGGGGAACTCGGGTCTTGGCAGATCCAGAATGTTCTCCCGTTCTCTTCTGAAATCCCGATTATCGGGACGATTATCTTTTCCCATCGTAATTTTCCTTTCTTACGCCATTGCTTTTTCGATTCTGCGACGCATAGCATCCTCGCCGATGATGTGGTTAATCTCCCACAGGTCGGGGGAGTTGGTTCTGCCAACCACCGCCACACGGATTACGTTGCTCACATCGGTGATGCTACCCTTGTACATGTCGGGGTTCTTCTTGTAATCCTTGGGCTTTAAGGCATAGTTGAGCGCCTCGGCAATCTCACGTACCTTCTGGAACCATGCGGAATTGTCATCACTATGGTCATAGTTTGCAAGGTAGCGGGTGAGAATTTCCTTCTTGTCCTCCTCGGACACGTTCTCGGGGAAGGGACTTTCGGGAACAAAACTCTCGTCAAAGTAGAAGGAGAGGAACTGACGTGCCTGCTTCCAGTTGGTCAAATCCTTACGGGGACGGTCTCCCGTTCTGCCCACATCAATGATGGTCTCCGAGAAGGCACGATCCTTGGCAAAGAGGGCATAGAACTCTCCGTCGTATTCCTTGAGCCAAGCGGACATTTTATCATAAATCTCGCTTGCAGGAATCCGAAGCAGCGTTTCCTGACTGACAGAGTCAAACTTCATCATATCAAAGAGGGCACCGGAGGTTCCCATCTTCTCTAAGGTAAACTCAAAATCGTTAAGGGGTGCATCGGGGTTCTCCAGACGCCATTCCTCGAAGTTGGAGTTTAAGACTACCATCAGGTATTCCCAAACCGCCTCGGGAACATAACCCGCCTCACGGTAGTAATTAAGACCGAGTTCGGGGTCCTTCCGCTTGGAAAGTTTCCGCTTGGTGTCGCCGTCCATCTTCATGAGTACAGTGGTGTGACAGAAGATGGGGCGTTTCCAACCCAAGGTGTCGAACAACTGGGCGTGCATGGGAGCGGTGGAGAGCCACTCTTCGCCACGAACCACGTGGGTGGTCCGCATGAGATGGTCGTCCACAACGTGTGCAAAGTGGTAGGTGGGGATGCCGTCGGACTTTAAGAGGACAAAGTCCTGATAGTTCTCTTGGAGTTTCAACATGCCACGGATGCCGTCAAAGAGTTCTACCGTGTTCTCGATGTCACCCTGAGAACGGAATCTCAGTACATATTCCTCGCCCTTGGCGATTCTTTCTTCGATCTCTTCCAGAGAAAGGTCACGACAGAGTGCCCATTTGCCGTAGTAACCGAAGTTGTCCTTGCCTGCAATCTGGGTTTCCCGCATTTCGGCAAGACGTTCCTCGGTACAGAAACAGGGGTAAGCAAAACCTTTCTTTACCAGTTCCTTGGCAAAGCATTGGTAGATGTCCTTTCTCTGACGTTGACGGTAGGGGCCGTAGGTTCCGTTGTCTCCCTCTACGGTAGCACCCTCGTCAAAGGTAATGCCAAAATAGTCCATGGAGGAGATAACCAGTTCTACCGCACCTTCCACCTCACGCTTGGCGTCGGTATCCTCCACGCGGAGGAAGAATCTGCCGTCACTCTGATGAGCAAGACGTTCACCGATGATGGCGTTGTAAAGATTACCTAAGTGAACAAATCCTGTGGGGCTGGGTCCGATACGGGTTACCTTGGCACCCTCGGGAAGGTCACGTTGGGGGTATTCTTTTTCATAGTCCTCGGGGGATTTGGTAATATGGGGGAACAGCAGTTCCGCCAAACGATTGAAATCCATATATGTTACCTCTTTCGTTTAAAATTCATAGGTTCTTTCTAAATCTTTATTTTACCCGTTTTTGGGGAAAAAGTCAAGATTTTAAGAAGAATTTTTATGTTTCTTCACCCACTCGTAAGTGCTTCGAGGAGCGGTGACGCTCCACCCATTGCCGGATTTTATGCGCGGTAAAGATTTACCACAGTCTACGGAGCCACATGCTGTTGCAAAAAGATATTGGTTGACGGCGGTGACGCTCCACCCTTTGCCGGATTTCGTTTTATTTCTCTCGCCTTGCCCATTCCAAGAACGAACGAAGAAACGCTCTGCGTTTCCTAAAAGTCGGTGCTGTCGCACCTCATTTTCCGCTACAAATATGCCACCGGCATATTTGCTCACGCGAGAACGCCCACCCGAGCGCCTCTCTCCTCTCGGCTCTCGCCTCGGTCAGCGCTGGACGATTGCCACTGGCAATCAGCGCCCCTTCGGTGTGGATTCGACCAAAAGGGGCGTCCGCCCCTTTGGAAACCCCGTGAGATTGACGGAGAATTTTGCACAAATTGAGTGCGCAGAAAATTTAGTGAGATTGGTTTGCTCCAAGTCTTTCTTGGGAGGGCGCGTACTTTGTGTACGTAACCGACCAAGAAAGGCGATGGAGCGAGCCAAGATTGCTGAATTTTCAAGCACGATTGTAAATTTTAGTGCGCAGAAATTTGGATGAGATTTGTTCGATAGGAGATGAGGGATGGCAGGCGCGTACTCCTTGTACGTAACTGTCATTCCTCGTCGACGATTCGGACAAAGGTCGCCAAATTTCAAGCACGACTGTATTGAATAAGAAAAAACCGCCCAAAGGCGGTCCTTTCTTATTCAATATCTACTTTCATTACATTGCAAAGGGGTCTGCTGTTTTCGTCCATACAAACTACCTTCAGGTAATCGCCTTGGGCATAGGTGATTCCCTCTACGTTGACGGGAACCGGGTCGTTGGGTTGACCTGCCACCACGGTGAAGGGGGTGGCGGTTAACTTTTTGATGATACCCTCTTTGCTGTAAACACCCACATAAGCGGTACCGCTGATGGTGGTGCCGGGTTTCACACTCATGTTGATGTTGGCAGAAACAGAGTCTCCGCTTACATTTACGTCGGTTACGTTCTGTATAGAGTCTGTAAACTGGATATTGGGCCGTTTGCCGTCATCGGCAATCTTAACCAAGGTTCCGTTTGCCAACAACTCAAGCAAATCCTCTTCGGAGGTTACGGGGATTCCGTTGATAACGGTACCCAAAGGACAGGTTACGGTAACAGGCTCATCCAGACCGGGAATAGAAACTTTCAGAATCACGCAGGCTTCTCCGTTCTCATCGGTGCCGGTGGTGGCATCGGTGATGGTTCCGTAACTGATGTCGGTTTCCTCTACCTTTACGGTGTGTACATAGGTGTTACTGATTCTTTCGCCTTGGGCGTTTTCAATCCACATCTTAATCCGATATTCCGAATCCTGGTTGGGCAGGTTGGGAATGGTTACATCCTGCAGATTGTTTCCTTCGATGGGGTAGGAATATTCCTGTTGCAGATAACCACGGCTATCCAGCAACTGAACCTTCAGAACATTTCCGCCCTGAATGCCGGTGGGATAGATTTCTATCTCCACATCCTTCAAGAAACTGTTGTTCAGGCTGGTTCCCGCATCAATATGGGTGATGGCGCCGTCTTTATCCTTACCCTTGATGCCGGTAATCTCAACGCCATATTCATAAACGTTCAAATTATAACGGTGATTGGAATCCAGAACGGGAGTCGCCATAGAAGCGCCTATCATATAAATAATGGGAAGTTTTTCTTTGGTATGAAGTCCGTTAAAGTACTTTCCGCTCACATTATAAGTCGCATCGGTGTATTGGGTCACGGGCAGAGAAGATGTTTTCAAGGAAGTTATCTCATCACCTGATGCCACATAAGCCACATACCAAGAGGAGGCACTATTCAGGGCAGACTCCAAATCGTTGGACCGATTCATGAAATGTCCGTTCAACCAAACATTATTTGCCAAAGTAAACCTTTGATTGGTACCGTCGGCAGTCACAATGTCGATGCCGGTCGATGAATAGCTTATGATGGTTCCGTAGGAAAGTTTTTCTTGTACCGACCGCTTTACTGCAACCAGATTGCCATCAGCATCACCAATATACTCAATCTTAGTGCCTACGGGAAGCAGTGCCGCCATCTCTTCGGTGTTGGTATAACGTTCTCCATCCACGAAGAACCGTGCCGCGGTTGCGGTTTCTACTATCTCGCCGGTGCCGTCTTTCCGAATTCTTACAGCAAGGGTTTCCTCTGTGTCCCAACTACCCGGAATCACACGGGCTTCTGTAATGGTACCGGAGCCGGAGGGCAGAGCCTTTACATCAAATTTACTTTCGTAGTAGGGGCTGACAATGGATCCGCTACTGTTTTCTACCCAGAGGAGGTAGCGGTAACTTGCGTTCACATTGGACAGGTCGGCAAAGATTACTTCTCCCTCTTCGCCGGAGATTCTGCCGGTGACAGATTGGAGTTCTCTGCCGTTGGCATCATAAAGCTTTCCTGCCAGAACCGTTCCGCCGGATACATTGCAGACAAAACCGATTTCCTGCTTCAGGTTGGAACCGCCATTCACATTGACTTGGATGGTCTTGACGGTCTCGCTCATGTACCGAGCACTCATATCGGTAATCACAACACCATGGTCAAAAATAGCCAGATCGTAGTTGTGATTCTCATCCAGATAAGCGGGATAGAAAGCTCCTCCATAGTTATAGTAGAGAGGGAGTTTCTTCTGTGCAGCGGTCAAAGATGTAAACGCCTTGGAAGATACGGAGTAGGTCTGATTGTACTTTTCTTCGTACGACCCTTCCTCACCTATGGTGAAGTGTGTAATCTCACCATCTTCTTGGTTGAAGGTTGCGGGCGCTCCGTTGTTTCTTTTGATGTAATCGTAGATGTCGTCCACGTTATTCATTTTCTCGTCGCCCATTTTCGCTCCGGGATAGATCCCATAGGTCTCATAGGTTCCGTCAGGGAGCACCAATTCTACTCTAACGTATTCTTCCACGGTGTTATATGCAATCTGGAACCGGGAGATGGCACCATAGTTTTCATAAGCGCTGGTGGCTTCTCCAACGCGGAAAGCACAATCATATCCCGCATTCGCAATGGTTACATAAGAACCAACCGGCATAGCGGTCTTCAACTGAGCCGTGGTGGTGCAAACGGTATTGCCCACCTCTACGGGAAGAACGCAATAATACTCTCTATCCCAACTTTTGTCATCTTCCTGAATGTAGACTCTCGCAATGTTGTCATAATTGTTGGAGTCATCCTCAATCTTGGTAACCGTTCCTTGCTGGAATTCTACTTCTTCTTTTTCGTATTCATAACTGTAAATCGGGGTAGCCACGCTACCATTTCTAAGGCCCCACAGTTTGATGGTATAGATTCCCGCATCCGCAGGAAGGTCGGTAAAGGTGGCAATCCACTCCCACTCCACTTCTTTTCCATCTACAGCCTGAAGTTTATTTCCGTTTGCATCGTAAAGTTCACCCTTGATTCCGGTGATGGCATAGTCCTCCCAAGCAGTTACCTGAATATTGGAGAGCATCTTACCGTTGGGTGTCGTTCTGGTTCCGATGTTATAGAGGGTTGTCTGATTGTTCTTGGCATACATATTGGTAATAACGATGCCGTAATCATAAACATTCAGGTCGTAGTAGTGCTGTTCGTCCAGATAGGGATAGTGCCACTCATACCAAATTTCGCCGTCCCAATTATCTACCATGCAATAGAAGATAGGCAGATTTGCAGAAAGTCCTGCCAGGGTTCCGGTGGATGCGGAATAGGTCTTTGCAGTATAGGTTACCGGCGTCGCATCAAAATTGATTTCATAGATACCGGTAGTATAACTGTACTCACCGATCTGAAGTTCGTCAATGGTCACCGCAACAGGAATGTTATGGGGAATTGCCGCCTCCAACTGAGAAAGACTGTTGTAGGTTCTTCCGTTTACCTTGGTAAAGGATCCTGCATAACCGCCGAATCCATGCATACCGCCATCCTGAGTAGGAACATTGAGGCTTATATCAAGATATCCGTCACTTTCATAGAAAGAATACTCATCAAAAAAGCCATAATAGGTTCCCCCGTCCTCATAGTACTCATACTTTGGAATGAAGGGGCCGCCACCGCCGCCACCGCCGACGCTCACTGCCCCAAGGACAGTCATGCATGAGAGCACCATGCACAAACATAAAAAAGTAGATAACAAGCGTATTTTCATATTAAATGACCTCCCTGTGTATTATTTTTCCATTGTATCACATGGTATGCCTTTTGGCAAGTAGGATGAGGAGATTGTAATGGTATCGTTATGTAAGAAAGCAAGTTAAAAACGGGCGGAGCAAGCCCCTCCCCTACAATATTTATTTTAGTGCGAAGAAAAATTGATGAGATTTGTTCGAGAGGAGATGAGAAATGGCAGGCGCCTACTCCTTGTACGTAACTGTCATTCCTCGTCGACGATTCGGGCAAAGGTCGCAATTTTTCAAGCACGACTGTAAAAAACACTTGACAAATTCCAAAAAAGGGTATACAATACGAAATTGTTACGACAATGTTACAAAACTGTTACAAGACAGAATAGTAAGGAGAATTACATGCGAAATCATTGGAAAAGAGCACTGCTTTGCACCTTGTTGGCGCTGAGCATTCTTATGAGTTGCGGTTCGGTTTTGGCCGTGCAGATTGGTTCTAAGGGCGGTTTTGTCCTGGATACAGCCACCGGTCAGGAAGTGTATAGTCAACGGGGTGATACCCGAATGGTTCCTGCCAGCATGACCAAGGTTATGTCCGCATACATTATTTACAAGGCTTTGGACGAGGGACGGGTTACCAAGGACACCTTGCTTCCCGTTAGTCCGGCTCTGGCGTCTTTTTCCCGTCAGGCAGGATATTCCAACGTGGCTTTATCATCCAATACCAAGTACACCTTAGATGAACTTTTGGATGCACTCTTTGTTGTTTCGGGTAATGCGGCCGTTATGGTTATGGCGGACTACCTTTATGGTAGCGAGGCGGCATTTGTCAATGCCATGAACGAGCAGATTAAGGAATGGGGTATTGATGCATGGTTTGCAGACTGTACCGGTGTTTCTTCCAGAAACTCTGTGACACCTCGGGCTATGGCAACCATTGCCAATCGGCTGGTAACCGACTATCCTGATTGTCTTACCTATGCAGGAAAGTCGTCCATTAACTTCCACGGCACCACCTATTATGCCACCAACAAGATGCTCCCCGGTAAGACCTATGCTTACGATGGAACCCTTGGTTTGAAAACAGGTACCACTTCGGCGGCAGGTGCATGCTTTACCGGTGTGGTAGAGCGGAACGGACGGCGGTTGATTTCGGTTATTATGGGTGCGCCCTACAGCAACGCTCGGTATACTGACAGTATTATTATGCTGGACTATGCTTTTGCACAGTTGGGTGCGGCTCCTGCTTCGGCGATTGAAGCACCGAAGACCGTACTGAAAACCAAGACTTTCTATGTGAATGACCTGCCCATCCCCGGTTACATTGCAGATGAGGAAACTTACCTGATTTGTGCGGAGGATTTGGCGGAGTACGGATTTGATGTGGAGTATGATCAGGTGTCCAATACCCTGACCATTACCAATCGTCCCACCAAGTTGATGAATGGTATTCCTATGGCAGACTTCCCTGCCGATGCGGAACTGAGTTCCGGCAAGCCGGTAAACGTTCTGATTCGTGATGCAGATGATGGTTTGGGCGGTGTTTATACCCTTTCTGTTCATGACGCATCCGGTCGTGCGGCTATTGATATTCAGGAACTGGCGTATCTTGGCTGGGTTGTTCCCAGACAGAACACCGCTGTTGCAGTAACTCGCTAGGAGCGTGACGCTCCACCCATTGCCGGATTTTATATGAGGTAAAGATTTGTCATAATCTACGGAGCCACCTGCTATTGCAATAACAAGAAAAAAACATATAAAAAGGACATCTCTTCGGATGTCCTTTTTTTCTTTTATAAATCCCACTCTGACGGGTGTGCAATGGATGCATGATTGGGGGTCCAGTAGTGGACTTTCACATAGTCGCCCTGCTCATAATCCACATTGGGTATGCGGATGGTGGTCAGAACCATTCCTCCCGGGGCAAGTTCCTGATTCTCGATGGTTGTAACCTGTTTCAAAATACCGTCCTTACTGTAAACTCCTGCATAGATGGTACCAATGGCAGGCTCGGAATCGGTGCTTTGCAGATGAAGGTTGGCAGAAAGTTGTTTGGTTTCCTCGTTGTAGATGGTTCCGGTTATGGCATTCATTACCTTGATAACCTCGATGGCGGTCACCTTGTTTTGGCTATTCACCAGATATCGAACCATGGCACCCTTTCCCAGAACGCCCTGCATCTGCTCCAAAGAAGTGTATCTGCATCCGGAAAGGGTATCTTCGGTGGTACAGAACACGGTAACGGTGGGTCCGCTATCTTTGGCGTCCCTCATCTTCAGTTGCAACTCACCACTTGACATCATTTGCGAATCTTCCGTCAGGGTTCCGTAGCAGACGGTACCTCTGGGAACGGAAATCGGTCGGGTATAGAAATGACTGATTACAGCGCCGTTTTCCTCCAACCAGAGGCGAAGGGTGTATTCCTCTTCCCGATTGGGAACCCGATGCAATGTGGTAGAAAGACTACCCTTTGTTCCCACTTCTCGCAAGACATTGTTGTTGCTGTCGATGAGCTGTGCTTTCAGGGTACTACCGCTTCCGGTTCCGCTGGCATTCACCGAAATACCAAGGTCGTAATCGAACTCGGCGTTGGGGTAAACGGAGGTTTTGATGCTTGTAATGGTTGCCGCCTTGTCCTTTGCTTCCATTCCTTTGATAATAATGGCATACTCCTCAATATCCACCCAATAATAATGGTTGGTGTCCAGATAGGGTTTGGTATACTCGTAGTCAGGCGCCATGCAACAATAAATCGGCAGGGACTTATCGTACTGCAAAAGATCCTTATGGGTAAAGGTGCCCGTTGTGGGGTCATAGGTTGCTTTCAGGAAGGAGCCAAGACCATCCTCCTGATCAGGCACCTTCAGCACGGTGATGGTATCACCCACCGCCACAAAGGCAGAGAATTCTCCGTAACCGTCTTCGAGAACCTCTCTGACATCATCCCAATCCATTGGCTTGTGACCGTTCAGCCAACTTTCTAAACACATCCTGTATTTTCGCTCGGTCAGATCGGGCATGAGAAGGGTCACTTCTATGTAATACTCACCATCCTCCCATCCGTATGCGTAGCCCAGTTGAATTTTTCCATACTCATAGTCTCTTTTTTCGTCGTATTGGATGGCTCCGATTTTGCCCTTGCTATCCAGCATATAAGAAATCTTCTGTCCGTTTTTCAACAAGGCGCCGATTTCATCCGGCGTGGTGTAGGAGTATCCGTTGATGTAGACCGGTGAGGTACAGGAAAAATGTGTCCCTTCCACCCCGGAAGCAGATTCCATGGCCAAAACCATCCATCCCCCTGTCTCAAAGTAGGAGGTATCGAAAATCGTTCCTGACTGAATGGGCAGGGTAGTTGTCTGATAGTCCTTGTTATAATGTGGACTGAGATCCTCAAAAGAGAAATCTGCAGTTACTAACCTTGCGCTAAGTTCATAGGTTATCTCGGCGTTGGGAAGATCAGACAAAACCACGGTGGCGGTGGTGCCGGAAACATCCACATAGTCGCTCCAAGAACGGTCGTTTTCCGAGTCGCTGAGGATTACCATCAACTGACCTTCTCCCACATATTCAAAATCGCAGGTAACTACCACATCCTGACGAAAATCCTCGTTGGGAAGCCCTTCGGTGGTAATCCGCTGAATCACAACCTGACCTTCCTCTTTTGCCCGCATTTCGGTAATCTCTATGGCAAATCCCTCGTAATAGTTAATGTCATAGATATGATTTTCGTCCAGATATGCCTCAGCAAATTCATCCTCGCCGATTTTATAGTAAACAGGAAGTCTTTTTGCACTTTCCGGCAGGGAATGGAAGGATTTTCCCTCATATTCCTCGTCGTAAAAGTCAAGGTAGTCGGTGCTATAGGATAGTTTGGTAATCTTCTCACCGCTTACCTCAAACCCTGCATAACCACCAAGACCGCTCTCTAATGCCGTATATACCTCATGAATGGAGGCACAGGCTTGGTCATTGATTACCGCCGAACCATCCGCCAAATAAACCTTGGTGCTGCCGTCGGGAAGAGTCATGGTAATTTCCAGAACAGGTTCTGCCCCGTCGGCTCCGCTTACCACAGAATTAATCCGTCCGTAGTTTGCCCAAGAAGTTGCTCCGTCATCAATCACCCAAAGATTGCCACTTCCTGCATAACGGATGAAGGAACCCACCGTCAAAAGGGGTGATGCCTGCAGGTCTGCAACAGTCTCACAAAGAACTCCCCCAACCAGAACAGGAGGATAAAGGGTAAAGGTATCTGTCCACTCTTCCCCGATGTCAAGTTCCATTCTCAAAGAACTTGTCCCTCTGGGTGTAATGCTGAGGATGGTGCCGGAGAATACGTCAAAGGCTTCCTGCAGATAGAAGTATTCATAAACAGGAGATGCGGTGGCGCCGTCTCGGGTTATCCATGTTTTCACAATGAAACTGCCGCTGACATTGGGAAGGTCGGTAAAGATCACCGAGGTTCTTGTGCTTTCGAGGGAAGCAGTTTTTGTCTGCAGATGATTTCCATAACTATCATGAAGTTCGGCATGGAGTACCCCGCCTTTTTTGCTTGCCGTAGCGGTAAGGGTAAGGTCTGCCAGAAACTTCTCGTTGGGACTGCACTCCGTACGGACCGTCCGTATCATTTCTCTTCCGCCGGTTGCCTGCATGGCAGTTACCAGAATACCATAATCGTATACCTGAATGGTATAGTTATGGTTATCATCCAGATACACCGGCTCAAGCCATCCGTTGTTGAAGAAAAGGGTGGGCATTCCTTCGGTATCGGGTAGTCCCGTAAAGCATCCGGTTCCCGTGCTGTAGGAGTAGGTTCCGGTGAGATTGGGGGTGTTATCAACCCATATCTCTACAATAGCTTCTCTCCAGTAATCCCCAAAGTTCACATCGGCGGTCCGATAGCACACAGAAGCACCCGGCGTCAACAGTTCTAATATGGCATCCACCGATGTAACAATGGTTCCGTTGATGGTAGCCGATAAAGGAAGCGCCTCATAGTGATTCGCCATATTAAAATCGTCCAAGCCTTCGCTGACAGTGTAAAGTCCAATGGCATTTTCATACTCATCATAGGTGGCTTCCTCCACAAAGCCGAAAACATATCCATCGTCACTGTCCGCCCAAACCCCCAAAGCCGGCAGAGCAGTCAGGAGCACGCAAACAATCATTATACTTGATATCAAACGAAATTTCATAGAAACTACCTCCCTGTACTGATTATATAATTATATCATGTGTGGAAAAGATTTGCAAGTGAAACAAATATTCCCGGCGGGTGACGGAGCCGAATTTTGGCGGGATTTGTTCGAGAGGCGTTTGATCGAGACAAACAATCCTCCCACCGCTAAAGCGGTCCCCCCTCCTTTACACAAGGAGGGCTTTTCAATGTCTTTTCCGCAAAATGAGTGCGCAGAAATTTGGATGAAATTTGTCTTTTCCACTCGGTAGTGCGAAGAAAAGGAGCGTGACGCTCCATCCATTGCCGGACGAAGTTTACCGAAAAGATTTACCACAGATTGCCGAGCCGCAAGGTTCGGCATTTTGTTTTGAGAAATCAGGCGTGACGCTCCACCCATTGCCGAGCAGAGTTTGCCGAAAAAATTTACCACAGATTGCCGAGCCGCCATTTCCACTCGGTAGTGCGCAGAAAATTTAGTGAGATGTGTTCGAAACAAGGTGGGGATGGGCAGGCGTGTACTTTGTGTACATAACTGTCCATTCCCGCCGCAGGTTCGGACGCAGATTGCTGAATTTTCAAGCACGACTGGACAGTAAAAAAAGAATGACCTCCCAAAAAGGGAGGTCTCTGTCTCTTTCACCAACTTTAGTGCAAAGAAAAATTGATGAGATTTGTTCGGCGCAAGATGGGGAATGGCAGGCGCGTACTCCTTGTACGTAACTGTCATTTCACGGCGCAGCGACGGACAAAGGTCGCAATTTTTCAAGCACGACTGTTACTGAATCTCTTTGTGGAATTCTTGCAAGGACTTCACCGAAATCTTTCCGGACTTCTTCACTGCTTTGATACCATCGGCTGCAGCTTGTGCCTCTGCGATGGTGGTCATGTAGGGAACTCTTTCCTTGATGGCGGTCTTACGGATATAACTGTCATCCTCGGCGCCTGCCTTACCTACGGGAGTGTTTACCACAAAGTCTACCTCGTGGTTGGTAATCTTGTCGGTGACGTTGGGTCTGCCCTCGCTGATTTTATTCACCCGCTCTACCGGGATACCGGTTGCCTTGATCATGTTATAGGTACCGCCGGTTGCCACCAGTTTGAATCCACATTCGTGGAAGGTTCTGGCAACCATCAACGCCTCGGGCTTGTCTGCATCGTTAACGCTAATCAGAATGGTACCCTCCATAGGAAGTTTGGTGGATGCCGCTTCCTGTGCCTTGATGAATGCCTCACCGAAGCTCTGGGAAATACCCAGTACCTCACCGGTGGACCGCATCTCGGGACCCAGCAAGGGGTCAACCTCGGGGAACATATTGAAGGGGAACACCGCTTCTTTCACGCCGCAATGACGGAGTTTCTTCTCCTTCAGGGAGGGAACGGGAGACTCTTTTCCGGTAAGTTCTGCCGTCATAATCTCGGTGGCAAGCTGAACCATATTGATTCCGCAAACCTTGGAAACCAGCGGAACGGTACGGGATGCACGGGGGTTTGCCTCCAGTACATAAACCACGCCGTCCTCGATGGCATACTGCATATTCATCAGGCCAACTACGTTCATTTCCTTGGCAATCTTCTTGGTGTATTCCTTGATGGTGTCCATCTGTCCTGCGGTGAGGCTCTTGGGAGGAATCACACAAGCGGAGTCACCGGAGTGAACACCTGCCAATTCGATATGCTCCATAACAGAGGGAACGAATACACAGGTTCCGTCGCTGACAGCGTCTGCCTCGCACTCGGTAGCTCTGCCTAAGAAACGGTCAATCAGGATGGGTCTGTCGGGGGTTACACCAACGGCTTGTTGCATGTAGTAGGTCAAGGACTCGCTGTCATAAACCACTTCCATACCACGGCCGCCCAGTACGTAAGAGGGACGAACCATAACGGGATAACCAATCTTCTCGGCAATTTCCAATGCTTCTTCGGTATTAACCGCCATGCCTGATTCGGGCATGGGGATCTCTAACTTATCCATCATGGCACGGAACAGGTCTCTGTCCTCTGCCAAGTCGATGGTTTCGGGGGTAGTACCCAAAATGTTGACACCGTTTGCCTTCAATGCCGCCGCCAAGTTCAGAGGAGTCTGGCCACCGAACTGAGCAATAACGCCTACCGGCTTTTCCTTGTCATGGATGCTCAGAACATCCTCTAAGGTCAAAGGCTCGAAATAGAGTCTGTCGGAGGTGTCATAGTCGGTAGAAACCGTCTCGGGGTTACAGTTGACAATAATGGTCTCAAAGCCAAGTTTCTTAAGAGCCTTGGATGCGTGAACACAACAGTAGTCAAACTCGATACCCTGACCGATTCGGTTGGGGCCACCGCCTAAAATCATAACCTTCTGCTTGCCGTTGTCCACAGCAGGCAGGTCATTCTCAATATTATAACTGGAGTAGTAGTACGCCGCGTCTTCGGTACCGCTGACATGAACGCCTTCCCACTTCTCCACAATGCCGGCATCCTCTCTTGCCTTGCGGATTTCCTCTTCGGAAACCTCAAGAAGCTGTGCCAGATACTTGTCCGCAAAACCGTTCTGCTTTGCTCTTCTGAGGGTCTCGGCATCGGGAACTGTACCCTTCTTTGCCTTGAGAGCCTCTTCTTCCTCAACCAATTCCATCATCTGCTGGATGAAGTAGGGTTTTACCTTGGTTCTCTCGTGAATCTCATCTACGGTAGCACCCTTGCGGATTGCCTCGTACATGATAAAGTGCCGCTCGGAGCTTGGAACATTCAGCAAGGTCAAAAGCTCGTCCTTGGTCTTTTCACCAAAGTCCTTGGCACCGCCCAGACCATATCTGCCGATTTCCAGAGAACGGATGGCCTTCTGGAATGCTTCTTTGTAGGTCTTACCGATGCTCATAACCTCACCAACGGCACGCATCTGGGTACCTAACTTATCCTGAGAGCCCTTGAACTTCTCAAATGCCCAACGAGCAAACTTTACAACGATATAGTCACCGCCCGGCTTGTACTGATCCAAGGTGCCGTGCTTTCCGCAGGGAATCTCGTCCAGAGTCATACCACTTGCAAGCATAGCGGAAACCAAAGCGATGGGGAAGCCGGTTGCCTTGGATGCAAGGGCGGAAGAACGAGAGGTTCTGGGGTTGATCTCAATAACAATAATTCTGCCGGAAACGGGGTCGTGGGCAAACTGTACGTTGGTACCGCCGATAACCTCGATGGCTTCTACAATCTTGTATGCCTGACGTTGGAGTTCCTTTTGGGTTTCCTCCGAAATGGTCAGCATGGGTGCGCTACAGAAAGAGTCACCGGTGTGAACACCCAGAGGGTCAATGTTCTCGATGAAGCAAACGGTAATCATATTACCCTTGGCATCACGAACAACCTCAAGTTCCAACTCTTCCCAGCCCAAAATGGATTCCTCAACCAGTACCTGACCAACCAAAGACGCCTGAAGACCTCTTGCACAGACGGTCTTTAACTCCTCTTTGTTGTAAACCATACCGCCGCCTTCGCCGCCCATGGTGTATGCAGGACGAAGTACAACGGGGTAATTCAGTTTTTCAGCAATGGCCAAAGCCTCGTCCACCGAGTAGGCAACCTCGCTCCGTGCCATCTCGATGCCAAGCTTGTCCATGGTCTTCTTGAACTCGACACGGTCCTCACCACGTTCGATGGCGTCTACCTGAACACCAATGACCTTTACGCCATACTTGTCCAGTACCCCTGCCTGATTCAACTCACTACAAAGGTTCAGACCCGACTGGCCACCCAAGTTGGGCAGAAGTGCATCGGGACGCTCCTTGGCAATAATCTGTTCCAAACGCTCTACGTTCAGCGGTTCGATATAGGTAATGTCAGCAGTGTCCGGATCGGTCATGATGGTTGCAGGGTTGGAGTTTACCAACACGATTTCGTATCCCAGATTCTTCAGGGCTTTACACGCCTGTGTACCGGAATAGTCAAACTCACACGCCTGACCGATGATAATCGGACCGGAGCCAATGATCAATACCTTATGAATGTCATTTCTCTTCATAGAATCCCCATCCTCTATTCAAAATTTGATCGCAATTCGATATTTTAATCGCAATATACCTATCCTAACAATTATACCATAATTTTTCCCAGAATCAAGGACTTTTTTTGAATTTTCTCATTTTTTCTAAATTATAGGAAATTTGTATCAAAACAAAGAGAATTTTTGGGGATTTTTTTGTATTGTAGGTCTCGGCGGTTTCCGACGACCCCCTACTTGCTTTTTCATTTTTTTATGTTATAATGTACAAAAACCTTTGATTGGATTTTGTTTATGAAACGATTATTATTTCTTTTGATTCCCTGTCTTTTGATAGCGGGGTGTCAATTCCCGGGGGAATCCCGGGGTTTTTCTGAAACGGAATTTCTGATGGACACGGTCTGTACCATCCGCTCCGACTCGGAGTCGGCAATACAAACGGGGTTTGACGCCATCCGTCAGGTGCAGGATGCCACCGATTTTTACAAGGATTCCTCCACTGTCTCGGCTTTTAACAAGGCAAAAGCAGGGGAGGCGGTACCGATAGATATTCACACCGAGGCCATTCTGGAAACCGCTCTTTCGGTCAGCAAGGCATCGGATGGCAGATTTGATATTACCATCGCACCTGCCTCGGCACTCTGGAGCTTTACCGAGGGCAGTGTTCCTCCTGACCGGGCGGAAGTACAAAAGGTTCTGCCCTTGATTGGGTATGAGAACCTGATTCTGGATACCGAAAATCACACCCTGACCAAGACTTTGGACGGGGTACAAATTGACCTGGGCGGTTGTGCCAAAGGCTATGCCGCAGACCTTGCCAGATCCGCCATGATAGAGGCAGGCGCCACTTGGGGGGTGCTGGATTTGGGCGGAAACATTGTTGTCTTTGGGGAAAACCCCAACAAGCCTGACGGAAGTTGGGAAATCGGGGTTCGCGATCCCCGTGGAGCGGCAGAGAGTTATGCCGAGACCGTTTCCCTTACCAAGGACGGCGCGGTAGTAACTTCGGGAACCTATCAACGGAAGTTTTCTCACCAAGGCAAGCGCTACCACCACATTTTAGACCCCGAAACGGGATTCCCGACCGAGACCGAGACCCAAAGTGCCACCGTCACCGGAGATTCCGCCTTATTGGCGGACTGCCTTTCCACCGCTTGCCTGATGTTGGGCAGGGAGGAAGGGACGGCATTGGCAGAGGCGTTTGATGCGGTTGTGTTTTATATTGATTAAATTTGTAGGGAACGGACTTGCTCGTTCTGCAAAAGTTTAAAAACATTTTCCGTCTCTTTTGCCTTGCCCAATTGCGCTCGCCCACCCGAGCGCCTCTCTCCACCCCTTCGGTGTGGATTCGACCAAAAGGGGCTCTGCCCCTTTGGAAACCCCGCGATTGACGGATAATATATTGAAAAACAAGTGCGAAGAAAATTTGATGAGATTTGTCTGGCGCAAGATGAGGAATGGCAGGCGCGTACTTTGTGTACGTAACTGTCATTTCTCGGCGCAGCGACGGGCAAAGATCGCAAATTTTCAAGCACGACTGTACCACTCACGACTGGAGGATATATTATGGAACTTTATTTGACACACGGAAATCTGTTGACCATGGAAGACACCGACTACCCGGACGGGTATCTGGTGATTTCTGATGGAAAGATTATTGATATGGGGGATATGGCAGATGTCCCTGAGATTCCTGCTTGTGCCGAGGTGATTGACCTGAACGGCAAGGTGGTTACCCCCGGTCTGGTGGATGCTCATTCCCATATTGGGATGTGGGAGGACGGCATTGACTTTGAGGGCGACGACGGGAACGAAGATACCGACCCCATTACCCCACAACTTCGTGCCATTGACGGAGTGAACCCTTGTGACCGCGCCTTTTCCGAGGCACTCTCTGCCGGTATTACCACCGTAGTAACGGGGCCGGGCAGTGCCAATCCTATGGGCGGTCAGTTAATTGCCATGAAGACCTGTGGTTGTTGTGTTGACGACATGACCCTGTTGGAGCCGGCAGGCATCAAGATTGCCTTTGGGGAGAATCCCAAGTCGGTATACCACGACAAGAGCCAGACGCCCGTGACCCGTATGGGGGCTGTGGCACTTCTGCGGGAGGAATTGACTAAGGCAAAGCACTACATGGAGCAATTGGAGGATGCGGAGGAGGACGATCCCGACTGGGATGCCAAGCATCACGCGCTTTTGCCCGTTTTGAAGAAGGAACTGCCTCTTTACGCTCATGCCCATCGGTTGGATGATATTTTTTCTGCCATTCGTCTTGCCAAGGAGTTTGATCTTAAGTTGATTTTGGTTCACGGCACCGAGGCACATCTCTTTGCAGAGCGGATTGCATCAGCGGGAGTCCCTGTTCTGTCAGGACCCATCCTCACCGACCGAAGCAAGCCGGAACTGAAGAATCAATCGGAGGATGCACCCAAAATTTTGATGGAGGCAGGGATTCCCACCGCCATCATTACCGACCATCCGGAAACGCCCCAGAAGCATCTGCTTTTGTGTGCCGGAACCGCTATGAAAGCGGGACTGACTTCCGAGGCAGTTTTGACCGCTATTACCAGAGTTCCTGCAGAAATCTGCGGTATCGGAGACCGGGTTGGCTCTCTGGCAGTTGGCAAGGATGCGGATTTGGTAGTTTGGAAGGGAACTCCGCCGGAACTGTCTGCAATGCCCGAAATGGTGTTTGTGGATGGGAAGCGTGTTTAGAAAATAAAAAAAGACCCTTTGGGTCTTTTTATTTTGCCATATGAGGATTGTCTGTTCTTTCTAATAGATAATCAATCGAAACTTCAAAATAATTTGCAATTTGTATCAATTCCTTAATGCCCGGTTCATGGGCACCGGTTTCATACCTGCTTATGGTGTTTTGTGTTGTATCCAAATCCATTGCCAATTTTAACTGGGAGATGCCTTTTTCTTTTCTTAATTCTCTCAAACGCATAAGATCACCCCTTGACAATAGTATCCCATAATGGTATAATAAAAATATCCCGATTTGGGATATTTCAAAACTCCGATGTCGTCAAACAAAGGCTGAAATTATTATAACAACTTTTTTATCTCTAATCTTCCATTTTCTTTATTCTAATATTTTCATTTGGTTTGTCCTGCCGGACGGGCCTACTTTTGATTGCAAAAGTAGCAAAACAACGGGGGGAGTTTGAGATAAAGATTTGTCACAGATTGCCGAGCCGCCTTTTCCACTCGGTAGTGCGC
>JAZRQC010000001.1:0-77863 GCA_045649565.1 Ructibacterium sp. | reverse complement strand
AGTGATATGGTAATCATTACTGCCGGGGCAAGTCAAAATCCGGGGGAAACCCGCACGGATTTATTAAAACGCAATTCCGATATTTTTCGAAGTATTGTTGAAAATGTTCTAAAATATTGCCACGATGATACGATTTTGATGGTTGTAACCAATCCTGTGGACGTTTTGACTTATATCACCTATAAAATATCCGGATTTTCCAAAAGGCACGTGATCGGTTCCGGAACAGTCTTGGATACTGCACGGCTTAAGTATCTGCTGGGAGAACACACCAATGTAGATGTTCGTAATGTGCACACCTATATTATCGGTGAACACGGTGATTCCGAGGTCGCTGCATGGAGTGTTACCAATGTTGCCGGAATGGGTGTAGATCAGTACTGCCAAAAAATAGGCGGATGCGATGACTGCAGGGTGGACAAGGGATTCTTTTATGACAAAACAAGAACTGCGGCATATGAAATTATCGACAAAAAGGGTTCTACCTATTATGCCATAGCATTGGCGGTTCGACGTATTGTCGAAAGTATTATTGGAAACGAAAACTCGATTTTGACAGTTTCCAGTCTGTTCGAAGGTGAATATGGTATTTCGGATATTTGTCTAAGTGCACCCACCATTGTTGGGAGTGATGGCGCTGAGCGTATTTTGGAGATTCGTTTTTCAGAAGAAGAGAATCAGAAACTGCGTGAATCTGCGGATAAATTAAAACGTCTTGCAAGAGAAATTGGATTTTAGTGCCGGCAATGAGTCGGCATTACATAGAAAGGTTGTGAGGAACATGGAGAAAACACCTCTTTCCATGCGAAAGCATGTTGTGATTTTAGGTCAGACCAATGCGGGAAAGTCAACATTGTTTAATTTGTTATTAGGACAAGAAACTGCCATTGTATCCGAACAACCGGGAACTACAACAGATCCGGTAACGAAAGCTATGGAGTTAATTCCCTATGGTCCGGTTGCCTTGATTGATACGGCAGGGTTTGGGGATGAGACGGCGTTGGGAATACAGCGAATGGAAAAAACACGGCGTACGATTTCTCGTGCTGATTTGATTTTGTACTTAGTTAATGCTGAGGAACCTGCTGTTCCCAAGGAGAAGCAGTTCGAAAATAAGAAATGGATTCTTGTTTTTACCAAGTGTGAGAATGTGAATGAGGAGCAAATATGGTTGCTTCGCGAACGTTATCCCGATGCAGTTTTTATGAAGGAATACGGCAAAGAGGGAACGGAAGAACTCAAAAAGAAAATGATAGAACTCCTTCAAGGAATGGATAAGGAAGAGGATACGCTTATTGGGGATTTGTTGCCTGCAGGAAGCAGCGTGGTTCTTGTGGTTCCCATTGATAGTGCGGCGCCCAAAGGAAGGCTAATCCTGCCTCAGGTACAATTGTTGCGAGATTGTCTTGATCATGATATTAAGGCGTATGTAACCAAGGAGACAACGCTGGCATCTGCTTTGGAGGATTTAAAGCATGTGGATTTAGTTGTGACGGATTCGCAGATATTTTCGTTGGTTGATCGTGTTGTTCCAAAGGAAATTCCGCTAACTTCTTTTTCGATGCTTTTGGCAAGAAAAAAGGGTAATTTTTCTCAGTATATAAAAGGCGCTGAAGCCTTGAAAGCCCTGAAAGACGGAGATCGGATTCTTGTTATGGAAGGGTGTACCCATAACAGCACCCATGAAGATATAGGTAGAGTAAAAATTCCTAACATGATTGAGAAAAAAATCGGAGCCAAGTGCGAGTATTTTTATGCAAGCGGATATCAATTCCCAGATGATTTGTCGAAATATAAAATGGCGCTTTCCTGTGGCATGTGTATGATCAACCGAGAAGAAATAAATCATCGCATGAATGTTTTGCACGAACTTGGAATACCTGTTGTAAACTATGGTGTGGCAATCGCTGAATTAAGTGGAATACTGGACAGAGCAAAAGAAATATTTGAAGCATAAGATAAAAAATCCTCCGATGGGGGGATTTTTTCTTTACGCAATAAAAGGCTTGACAGATAGGAATGATGGTGATATAATTAAATTGTTATGTTTCTCATAAGGAGATGCTTATATGAATCTTAAGCAAATGAAGTATGTGCTAACCCTTGCCAAGGTCGGCTCATTTTCCGGAGCAGCAGAGGCGCTGGGGATTTCTCAACCATCCTTGAGTCAGTATATTAAGAAAATTGAACAGGAATTGGATGTTGAACTTTTTCTTCGAACAAACGGAAATGTTGAAATCACCGATGCAGGACAGGTATATCTGGAAACTTGTGAAAAAATGCTTAAATTAGAGTCAGACCTTCAAAATCGATTGAAGGATGTGTCCGAATACAGAACGGGAAGTATTACCATTGGAACTTCTCCTTTTCGCTGTATTACCATGATGCCGGAGGTTGCGCGAAAATTTCGGCAAGTTTATCCGGGAATGCATTTGATAATCAGAGAAATGACGACACATGAACTGTTGGACGCAACGGAACAAGGTGAGTTTGATTTATGTCTTACCAATTTACCGGTAGATGAAATGTTCTTTCAATATGAAATCTTGATGGAGGAAGAGATTCTACTTGCGGTAAAGAAGGGTTCAGAACTTGATGAAAAACTTTTATCTTGTGTAGAAAAGGATTGCGATGTGATTGATGCATCTTTGTTACAAGGCCAAGATTTTGTTATGCTTACTGATCATCAAATGATGCAGAAAGAATTGCACAATCTTTGCGGACGTTTTCAAATTGATGTGAATACTGCTGTTGTTGTAAAAAGTTTAGAGGCGCAGATTGAAATGGTTGCGGCAGGAGTGGGATGTGCCATTGTACCTATGGGAATAAAAAAATCCCTAAGAATGCAGCAGAACATACGGTTTTATTCTTTCTGCGAGGATTTGCCAAAGAGAAAGTTGGCTGTGATATATCAAAAAGAGAAGTATTTGTCAAAACCTATGTTGGATTTGATTGAAATGATTAAAGATAACCAGGAGGTTGTATGATGAGCGGTTTAATTTATTTGTTAATTATGTTAGCGGTCATCTGTGTGTGGTTTTTAGCTTTTAAGAGACCTGTTTATGAGGCAGTATTGTTATCTTTTATTATATTATTGTGTGTTACCGGAAGATGGGAGCATGTTCTTGTTTATATTAATGAAGGTCTTTCTAATTCATTACTATATTCCATGGTTGCATTTGTTGCCATGTCAATTATGCTTACCAAGACAAAGGTTGTAGATAGTTGTATTGCGGTAATTCTTTCCCTTATTGGTCGTATCAGGGGCGGTGCAGGTTATACTGCTGTTGTTGCCAGTGCGTTTATGGGAGCACTTTCAGGTTCCGGACCCGGAAATGTTATGGCAACGGGATCTTTGACCATTCCTGCAATGAAGCGCACGGGATTTCCGGCAGAGTTGGCGGCAAATATCGAATCAAACGCCAGCTATATGGGAAATATGATTCCGCCGTCTTCCAATATTGTTGCGGCAATGGCGGCTTTTACAACATTTGCGGCAGGTGCCGGTTTGGCAGATGTTTCGCAGGGTAGATTTTGGATTGTTTTGTGGGGAATTGCACTTTGGTTTGTTGCACAACGTATGTTTATGGTTTGGGGATTTTGTAAGTATTACAAGGTTGAACCAATGAAGAAAGAGGATCTTCCAAACCTGAAAGAGACACTGAAAACCGGTTGGCAAGCAATGTTTTTACCCGTCATTATCTTATTGCCCTTTGTGTTGGATGCAATCTTTGCAGATAATTTTTTTGTGGATCGTTTGGGCGCTGACGGAGCAAAATTTCTTTCTAAGTCTGTACTGATTTTTACAGCCGGTATTGCCTCTATTTATGCATGCTTGGTTGCAAAAGATAAGTCTGCTGTTACGTTTCCCAAATTAGCAGAAATGATGGCAGGAGGAGTAAAATCCATTTCGCCTGCTATTGCGGTATGTGTGTTCGGCTATATGATTGGTGCCTTGTTTGAGGACTTAGGTGTTGCCGAGTCTATGGGTGAATTAATTGCTACCTGGAACTTTAGTAAACTGGGTATGGTTATAGCCATTTGTGCCATTACCTGTGTTATGGGAATGGTTGTCCCCGGTTCTTCACAAGTAGTTATCTTTGGACCGGTGTTTATTTCACTGCTCTATGGAGTTGGTGTGGATCCGTTGTTAGCTGCGGCAATGTTGCCCTGTATTTGTGGAGTTATGTGTGGAATTACTCCGCCGTTAGGTTTGGGTATGTATGCCGGTATGACAATTGCGGAATCGGAGTTTAGCAAAACCTTTAAGAACAATTTGTGGTGGGTAACGGCGCAGTTTGTTCTTCAGATTGTCATTCTTATGGGATGGCTACCTATTATAGGTCTTTAATGGAGGTGCTATTATGAAGAAAATATGCAAGAAGCTTTCCAATGTATTAAAAGTTGTGTTTGGATACGGCATTGCCGCATCGTTGTTTGCAGGTGGTTTAACGTTCTTTGGATATGTTGCGGCATTAATAATAGGCGGAGAGACAGCCACCACCATTTGCACCATTATTTACGAAAGCATCATTCCGATTATTATTTATGTTTCTGTTGCTATGATGTTGCTTGGACTGGTTGTTATGTATTTGAATAACGAAGTAGCATTGACTCCTGAAAAGAAAAAAGCACAGAATCACAAAGGCGAAGTATAAAGAAAACCCCTCGAGTTATCGAGGGGTTTTTGTATGAAAGAAGTTTTAATGGTTTGATGTCGGTAATTTTGGATCTGTCAGTAAAGTGTAGTAATGATCATAGATGACCATGCCCGGTTTGGAGCCGTTGGGCTTTTTTACGTTTTTAACCGGAGTATAATCAACCGGAACTTTTGTTCCGTTTTGGGCTTTGCTGTAATATGCTGCAAGAGCGGCCGCTTCCAATACTGTGTTATCAGGAATTTCTTCCTCACCTTTGGCGCGGACGATAACATGGGAACCGGGAATGTCTTTGGTGTGGAACCACCAGTCGGTTGAATATGCCATCTTGATTGTCAATTCGTCGTTTTGCTTGTTGTTTCTGCCTACGAGAATTTCATATCCGTCTGACGAAAGAAACTTCATGGGAACGGATTTCTTTTGTGATTTTACTTGTTTGGTGGTGGGCTTTGGTGTATAGCCTTCCTCTGCAAGTTCACTTTTGATTTCAGAAAGATCAGTTGGTGTTTCTGCTTTCTCTAATGATTCTAAGACGGACTCCAAATAGGTTTTCTCCTCAGTTGCTTTTTCGATTTCTTCAAAGGCATGTTGCTCTGTCATTTTTGCCTTGGTATATAGTTTATAGTAATGCTGGGCGTTTTGAGATGGTGTGAGGTCTTCTTTTAGAGGGATTTGAATCACTTCTAAGTTTTCAGAGAAATAGTTCTCTGTCTCAAAACTTTTCATGCCTCCGGCTATTCGATACAGATTGGCTGTGATTAAATCCCCATATATCTTATAGGTTTCTCTTTTTTGGGACTTCTCCAAATTTTCGTGATGGAGAACAAGTTTTTTCTCACAGCGCTCTATGTTGTTTTGTACCAACTTACATAAGTGAGCAGAGCGTTGATTCATATGCTCTCGTTGTGCGCGCTTTTCGTAATAGGCATCAATCACAACACTGATTGAGTCTCCCGATTCTAAAAGGGCACATCCGTTGTATTGTGTCAACTGCATGCAGGAAAATGCGGTTGGCTTTTTTTCGTCTTTGGAAATGACAAGGGTTGGATGATAAGCGTCTTTACACACATCTTTGATGAAAGAATCGACCTCTGTCATGAAGGATGCAGTATTAATCTCACCCTTGGTTATTTTCGTGTTTTGTCCGAAGCGAAAGACAATTTCTCTTGCCAACAAAGGACTCATGCCTGTAAAGGATGAGAGGAGAAATTTATCAAGCAATGTATCGTCAGGTTCTTTGTCCAGCTTAGATAATAGATCAAGAAGTGAGTAGTTATCCGGAGAAAGTTTCTCTTGAGCAGGAGGGGATTCGTAAAATAGTCCCGGAAGGATCTGGCGCACTGCGCTAACGGTAAAATCAACGTGCTTGATGCTATCCATAATTTTATTGTTTTCATCAAGAAGAATGATATTGCTGTGACGTCCCATGATTTCTACGACGATATCACGACGACAGATGTCGCCCATTTCGTTTCTTCCTTCTGTTTTGATGATAAGAATTCTATCAAATCCTACCTGTGTTACACCAATAATTTTATTTCCCTGGAAATGTTTGCGCATTAACATGCAAAACATGGGAGGATTCATGGGGTTGTCTTTTGTTATTTGAGTTAAATGAACACGAGGGTTGGAGGCATTGGCGGACAAGAGAAGGCGAAAAGTACCATTTTTACTTCGGATTTGAAGAATGATTTCGTCTCGCTCCGGTTGATGAACCTTGTCGATTTTTCCGTCAATGATTGTTTTATTTAATTCGCTTGCAATGGCATGGGTGACAAAACCATCATAAGACATGGCGCCAACCTCCTTTACGATAAGATAGGGAGCGGATTATTCCGCTCCCGTTATTATTTTGTTTTAGGCATTCTTTAATGCATCAACCTTGTCAAGACGTTCCCAAGGAAGGGCTAAATCATTTCTGCCAAAATGACCATATGCGGCAGTTTGCTTATAAATGGGATTGCGCAGTTCCAAGGTCTTAATAATTCCGCCGGGGCTCAAATCAAATACTTTTGATACATTCTCGGCAATTTCGCTGTCGGAGATAACACCGGTTCCACGAGTATCGATTCGTAACGATACGGGCTGAGCAACGCCGATGGCGTATGCCAACTGTACCTCGCAGGATTTTGCAAGACCTGCGGCAACCACGTTTTTGGCAACATAACGTGCGGCATAAGCACCACTACGGTCAACCTTTGTGGGATCCTTTCCGGAGAAAGCACCACCACCATGGCTTGCATATCCACCATAAGTATCTACAATAATCTTACGACCGGTGTGACCGGAATCACCTTGAGGACCACCGATAACAAAACGACCGGTAGGATTGATGTAATATTTGGTATCTTCGTCCAACAAAGCAGAATTAATAACGGGAAGGATTACCTGTTCTTTGATATCCTTTCTCAAATCCTCGATTGCAATTGCATCATCGTGTTGGGTGGATACAACAACGGTATCAATTCTCTTGATGCTACCGTCTTCGTTGTATTCAACAGTAACCTGAGATTTGCCGTCAGGACGGAGGTAGGGCAAAGTGCCGTTCTTTCTGACTTCGGTTAATTTTTTGCACAGTTTATGGGAGAGTGCAATGGGAAGAGGCATATATTCTTCGGTTTCATTGCAGGCAAAACCAAACATCATGCCCTGGTCTCCTGCACCGATGCCGGTTCCGTCGTCATCTACACCCATAGCAATATCAGGGGACTGTTCATCAATAGCAGACATAACGGCACATGTGTCGCAGTCAAAACCGTATTTTGCACGATCATAACCGATACTGCGAATGGTTTCGCGTACCACGTGAGGAATATCTACATAGGTTGTGGTGCTAATCTCGCCTACAACCAGAACCAGACCTGTTGTTACGGTGACTTCGCAAGCAACTCTGGCATTGGGGTCTTCTTTGATGATTGCATCAAGAATTGCATCTGAGATTAAGTCGGAAATTTTATCAGGATGTCCTTCGGTTACCGACTCAGAGGTAAAAAGTCTTTTGTACATGGTCAAATATCTCCTTTTCAACATCTTCGAGGCTTTGATTTGCATCGATGATTGTAATATTCTGTGTTTCTTTAAGTTTGTCCAAAACGCTTAAAAAGTTATTGCGGATTTCCTTCATCAGGTTAATATCTTTTTCGTAAAGCTCCGGCTTGTCACGTCCTTGATCGATACGAGCTTTGCAGGTGTCCGGGTTAACGTCCAAGAAAATGCATAAATCCGGATTTAATATTTCGGGGCACTTCATATGTGCTTCCATTAACCAGTTAATATCACTGGCGGTTCCTTGATATGCAAAGGAAGAGTAGTAGTATCGGTCACAAACCACAGTGATTCCCTTTTCCAGGTATTGTCGAATGCCAAACTCAGGATGTGTAATATGTTCCAAGCGGTCGGCAAGAAACAATGCCGCTTGCAGGTACATGTTTTTGTTTTGGCTCTCAGATAAAATTCGACGCAGGTATGCACCGGTTTCATAATCTGTAGGTTCTGCGGTTAAAACAACCGTTTCACCTTTCTTGGTGAGGTTATCAGCAAGGCGTTTTAGTTGTGTGCTTTTGCCGCAACCGTCCAAGCCTTCTAACACAATAAATTTTCCTTGTTTCATGGTTTATCCTTATCTTCCCGAGAAATCGGGATACAAACAAATTTACCTATTCATTATATCGAATAAAGTGAAAAAATGCAATATAAATTTAGGAAAATAAAAAAATTATCAAAGAATTTTCCGTATTAGGAACAGAACCGTCTATTACCGCATCCAATGCCCGTTGCAAAGTTGCACCGATTTCTATTCCGTTAAGACCTCTGTCTTGCAGATGAGTGCCGGAAATGGCCAGATCTTTGATGGTGCAACAAAGGTTTTTTGTTTGAATTTCTTTCAAAAAAGATTGTACGAGGTATGTGTCTGTGCCCAATATGACACGATGAAAAAGAAGTGTGTCTTCTAAAACGTTTACTCCGTATTTTCCAACGAAACGCCTGGTTTCAGCTAAGGATTTCGGAAGGGGGATGGTCTGGCATTCGATAAGTTTTAAAATAGAATCCCTAGTCTTTTTGTCAGGTTTTAAGCTGTTGAGAATCTCTTTGGATAAGGTTCCAACATCCGTTGACGAATGGAGTGGGTACAAGAAAGCAGAAAAACGCAATGGAAACGATGGAGGAAGTGTTTCTGCTTTTTTTAAAAATTCATCCCATTGTTCTGATGGTTCAAAATAATCTGATGCTGTGGGAAAAATAACAGATAAAATATCAGGAAATTTTGAAAGGATTCTCGCCATGTCGGGAGCCACGAAAAGTCTTTGTAACTCGGCATAAATTCGTTCTGCTGAAATAGAGTGTAATCCGTTTTTACATTGATGAATTGAGGACTCGGTTTCGGGATCAAAGGTTAGTTTGTAGGTTGCGGCAAAGCGCAGTCCACGAAGAATGCGAAGGGCATCTTCGGTAAACCGTTGCGTGGCATCCCCGACACAACAGAGGATTCTTTGGTTCAGGTGTTGCTCTCCATGAAATTGATCAACTACGCCTCTTTGTGGAGAGTATGCCATAGCGTTCATGGTGAAATCTCTACGTTTTAAGTCTTCTAAAAGGTGCTTTGTATAGGTGACAGATATTGGATGACGGTTGTCCAGGTATTCTCCGTCTTGCCGATAGGTTGTAACTTCAATGGGAAGACCATCGGAAATTACGGTTATTGTCCCGTGTTTGAGACCGGTAGGAATTACGGAAAAATCATGGAAAGAAGATTGAATTTCATCCGGTTTTGCAGAAGTACATACATCCCAGTCTGCAGGAGTCTTTCCAAGCAAGCTGTCTCTGACACATCCGCCAACAACAAAAGCCTCAAATCCATTGGATTCAAGGCGGTCAAGTATTACAGATACGGCTTCTGGAATCTTCATACTATCACCTGCAATTCGTTCTTATCAGTATACAATAAATTTATGAAATTTGCAATAGAGGATTCCATGGTTATGTTGACGTTGTGATAAGAAATATGATATAATTTTTGCAAAGGAGTTGATTGTTTTGAAAAATATTGAAATAGGAAAAATATTTTCTGCATCAGCGGTGTCGTTAGGGTGTATGAGAATGGCCAATCTTGATGAATACCGAATTGATGCGATTATGAATACCGCTTTAGAAAATGGCATTGATTTTTACGATCATGCGGATATTTACGGAAAAGGAAACTGCGAAAAATTATTTGGTGATTATCTGAAAAGAAACCCCGGTGTTCGGGATAAAATCAAAATACAGACCAAATGCGCCATTCACGATGGACAATTTGATTTTTCAAAAGAGCATATTGTGAAAGCGGTTGAAGGAAGTCTTTCTCGACTTGGTGTTGATTATGTTGATGTATTATTGCTTCACAGACCGGACACCTTGATGGAGCCGGAGGAAGTGGCAGAGGCATTTTCTTATTTGGAAGAATCGGGGAAAGTAAAGCATTTTGGTTTGTCAAATCATCATTTGATGCAAATTGAGTTGTTGAAAACCGCAGTGAAACAACCCTTGATAATCAATCAGTTACAGTTTTCCATAACCGAAGCAGGTATGGTTACATCCGGAATGAATGTGAATATGAAAAATGCTGAGTCGGAAATGCATGATGGATTTCTTTTGGAGTATAGTCGGTTGAAAAATATGACCATTCAGGCGTGGTCTCCATTTCAGTTTGGGTTCTTCAAAGGAAGTTATATTGACCATGAAGATTTTCCTGAATTGAATCAAAAACTTGGAGAAATTGCGGAAAAATACAACATAACAAAAACCGGAGTTGCTACGGCTTGGATTTTGCGTCATCCTGCCAATATGCAACTGATTGCCGGAACCATGAATCCTGAGCATCTTACTGAGATTTGTGAGGGTGCAGATGTTACGCTATCTCGTAGTGAGTGGTATGAGATTTATCGTGCGGCAGGACATTGTTTGCCTTAAGTTATGTTTGCTTTAATAGAAGATATTTATCCCGAATATAGAAAAAGGCCGGTTTAACCGGTCTTTTTTTATCTGCAATAGATGTTGATGTAACGTACGGGTTTTAAATCAATAACGGTAAAATTTCTGCAGTTCTTATCAGTCAGAACCATGAATTCTGTGCCGACTTCTGCAAGGATACCGCATTTTTTTAATTTTGTGTGGGAATCTAACCATAAATCCAGGCATAGATAAGCGCCGATAAATCGATTCAGATATTCAGTCATTGTCTTTTGAGAAAGATGGTCACATTCCTTCGAAACAGACAAAGATGTGGATTTTCCTTGCATAGGATGTGGCATAGGAATGGGTAGTCGTGATGCTTGAAAAGGTTTGTAAGAACCGGGTGTATATGTTGAAACAGATTCTCCGCAATGATGTAGCATGGGATTGTCACAACCAGGTGGAACGATGATGCCATCGTTAAGTTTTTGGGGATCGCTTGTTGTCTGCATAAAAAACACCTCCGATTTTATACTATGCGATGATAGAAAAATGTAGATATTTTTTGTATATTTTTTTAAAAAAGGAACAAAATAAGGTTGTACCAAAGAAAAGGAAAAATATAATTTCAAAAGAATCAGGAGGAAAAAACTATGAATAACAACAAGAATCAGAACGAAAACAAGAACAAGAACAACCAGAACAACCAGAACAACAACGAAAATAAGAATAACAACAAAAATCAGGATAAGAAAAACGACTAGTTTGTTTTTTGCCGACCCGAATACGATTTTCGGGTCGGCTGTCATCCATACCATACATAGCATATAAAGGATACAGTGCCTGGATGTTCCCAAACGTTTAAATTATACATGGTGTTTAAAATGGAATATATCATATACTAATCAGGAGAAGAAACTATTCTTCTCCGTGAGGTAATTATGATAAGATTAACAAGATGGAAATGTGTAATCTGCGGATTATTGAGCACACTTGTTGTGTTGTTCCCGTCCATGGCATTTGCAGAAGAAATGCTGATTCCCATTGGACAGACCGTGGGTATAACATTGAATATGAAAGGAATAACCGTAACGGATATTGCCGATATTGAATGTTATGACGGATCTGTTGTTACACCGGCAAAAGATGCGGGGATTTGTGCAGGTGATGTAATAAAAAGTATCAACGGAAAACCAATGCAGTCCGTGAAAGATTTTGAAGAATTTATTCATGTTGCCGATGAAAACAATGTGGAAATTGTAATCTTGCGAGATGGAAAAGAAAAAAGTATTTCGATTCAGCCAGCACAATCGGTTGCAGATGGTAAATTCCGATTAGGCGTTCGAGTAAAAGATGCCGTTTCCGGAATCGGTACCATAACCTATTATAATCCCAATGACGGTAGTTTTGGTGGATTAGGTCACGGAATTACCGAAAAAACAGACGAGACATCAGACCTTTTTGATGGAGAAATATTGGATGCCCGTATTGTTTCGATACAAAAGGGAGGGAAAGGCCAACCGGGAGAATTGGTGGGTGTGTTCACGGAACAGGATGATGTGCTGGGAATCGTGACAAAAAACTCGGAAGTCGGCATCAAAGGGACTGCACAAAGTGATAAGAGTTTTGATCGTATCATGGAGCCGATTCCCGTTGCAAGACGCAATGAGGTGAAAACAGGAAAAGCAGAAATCCTGTCAAATATTGAAGAGGGAAAGATAGAAAGATTTTCGATTAAAATACAAAAAATTAACCAGGATAGTAATAATCCAAGAGGAATGGTAATTAAGATAACGGATGACAGATTGCTTGAAAAAACAGGTGGAATCGTGCAAGGGATGTCGGGTTCGCCGATTATTCAAGACGGAAAATTAGTTGGTGCAGTAACTCACGTATTTGTAAATGACCCCACAAGAGGGTATGGAATTTTTATAGAAAACATGCTCTCAAGCAAATAACAAAAGCATCCCATCAATTTTGGGATGCTTTTAAATATTCTTTTGGAGAAAATATTGTATCCTTTCCGGCATTGTTCCGGTTTGCCATGGACATTCATCAACGAGAGTACAAGGCAACTATAAACGGAAGGAAACAGGGAGAACTTTTGTCCTATGGGATCATGCCTTGTGCAACACCGCGCAAAAATGATATGACATCAATCATGTTGTCTTGTTCGAATATATCAACGGAATATTTTCCGGATGGTTGTCCTGTAATGATTAGTATGAATAAAAGTGACGTTAAGCAGGAGGGGGTACTTAATTCTGTGTTAAAGACCTTCTTTGATGCAGGTGGATTCCATCTTGCAGTTAATACTGTAGATGCAAAAGTTTTAGAAGATGCACAAAAGAAACCTAAAGAACATATGGATGTGATTGTTAAAATCAGTGGTTACAGTACCCAGTTTGTTGGTTTGAATGAGAAAATGCAAACCGCCGTCATTGAACGAGCGCAACGAGGAGAAGAATAATGCAAGGAGAAATTTTCAACATTCAAAAATTCTGTACCAATGATGGCCCCGGAATACGAACGACTGTTTTTCTTAAAGGATGCCCTCTTCGTTGTTGCTGGTGCCACAATTGTTGAACCATATGAAAAAAGATATCATTCTTCGATGCCCTATCATTCCGGGGTATAATGACCGCAAAGAACACCTTGATGCGATTTGTGAGTTATCAGGTTCGTTAAAGAGTATTCTCGAAATCAATGTTGAGCCATACCATGCCTTTGGAGAAGGTAAATATTCGGCGTTGAATCGGGAATGTCGAAAAATTCCAATGAATACGGATGAGGAAATCGAAGAAATAATTGCATACCTTTGTGCCAATGCAAAAGTGCTTGTAAAAAAAGCATGAATATCATCTGGATTGTTCCAGGGTATAAGAAAAAACACCTCGAAATGGGGTGTTTTTCTGTATTTTATGATGAGATTATATGGTTAAATACCACAACAATAGATAGAAATTTTTAATTTCAACCTAACTTTATGGCTAAATTATGACGCTTTTTTGACTTGTGTGAATGGAATAAAAAAGATATGATAAAGATAGAAAAATGCGGGGAGGGTTGATTTGTGAAGGTTAATCATATCTGTTTTTGTTACAGAAACAATCACGAACTTGATTTGAAAATACCTGATAAATCCAATCAGTATCTTTTGGTTTTTGCTCAGCAAGAATCGGACGGATTCCCACAAGATGATGAAAGATTTGAATTCTGCAATGTTATTTTACTCCGCAATCAGGAACTGAATTCTGATGTTTTTGCTTTTTCGAACGTGGTTGATTATATCGAGTTTGAGTTAGATGAGGAAGAGCAAAAGCAGTTGCATGATTCGGATTTTCCTGTCAATAAAATGCTTTCTGTCTATCATTCACGGCAATTGACAGATATTCTTAAAATGATGCATTTTGAATTCTATGACAAAAAGATTCAATGTGGTGAAGTGCTTGCTTTTTATTTGCAGTTATTTTTTGTCAAACTGTACGAGTTAGCCTCGGAAAATAATGTTGTTAAGAATCAGCCTCAGTTTGAAAAACTTTGCGCAATCAGAACTGAGATATATGCCAATCCTTCCAAAAGGTTGTCTGTAAAAGAATTGGCAAGTAAGGCATATTTGAGTGTGTCTTATTTTCAGCATCTGTACAAAGAGTATTTCCATACAACCATTGTTACGGATATGATTGTCAGTCGAATTGAAGAGGGAAAACGATTGCTGATTTCCACCAATTGTACCGTTAAAGAGGTGGCAAAAGAATTGAATTACGGAGATGAGGTTTCTTTTGTTCGTCAGTTTCGGAAGATCGTCGGCACCTCTCCGGGAAAATACAAAGAGCAGTTTTTAAAATTCAAAACATCTACCGGTAAGTAGCGGCTTTAATCAATAAAAGCAGGTCAATGATGACCTGCTTCTTTTTTGTATTGCGAAGGAGTGATGCCGGTACTTTCCTTGAAAATACGGTTAAAGGTGTTTGGTGCAGAAAAGCCGCTTTCTTGAGCTATTTCAAGGATGTTGCTACGTTTTTTACTGCGAAGTAATTTCTTGGCATATTCAAGTCGATACATGGAAACTAACTTGGAAAAATGAACACCGGTCAGTTCGTGTAAGCAATGGGATAAGTATTTTTCGTTATAACCAAAAGTTTTAGCAATTTTCTTCAGTGAAATGTTTTCTCTGAAATGCTCCGAAAGATAGGAGATTACCTCTTGGTAAAGAATACCGTCGGTTCGTCTTGCTTGTTCGAATTCACAATGCGCTAGAACTTGTTCTCCAATCAGGTTTAAATATCCGCTGATGCGCATAAAATCCTCTTTCTTAAGGTGATAAAAAGTATCCAAAAAGTTAGTCATGTTTGAAGCATCGTCTGCGAAAGGTTTTAGTCGGTTATCTTTTAATTTGTGAAAAAACAGAGGGATTAAATCGTTGGAAAAAACAGCGCAAATCACCTTTGCATCAGGACAATCGTATTGGTGGATATAATTGGGCGGAATCCAAATCAAATGCTTTTCAGGTAATGGTATTGTGACGCCGTTGATGGTAACCATGCCCACCCCTTCCTGGCAATACAGAAACTCGCTATACTCATGGAGATGGCTTTCCATAATCCAGCCATCGTGGAATCTGCAACGAAAATCCAATTGTCCGTTGAAGTTTTCAATTTGATAAATCATCGTTCTCACCTAACCTTCTGGCTATATTATGCCTTATTTTGACTTGTGTGTCAAGAAAAAAACATATATAATATAAAATGACAAGAAAGGAGTTGTGTTTTATGCAATGGAGTAAGGAAAGAATTTGGGATTGGTATAACAGCCGTCCTTGGATTCGTGGTTGTAACTATATGAGTGCTGATTGTGCCAATCGTGTGGATCAATGGCAGTCTCTTGGTTTTGAAGAAAGACTTAAAACAACTGATGAAGAATTGAAATTGATGGCAGATTTAGGATTCAATTCTATTCGTATTATTCTTGAATTTGTTGTGTGGGATGAAGAACATGATTCTTTCTTAGAACGGTTCGATCGTTATCTTGATGTTTGTGCAAAACACGGTATCTCTTGTATGGTTGTTCTTGCCAATGACTGTATGCGTCCCAAGGGCATGGAAGTTAATAAACTGGGAGAACAAAAGGTAGACTGGGGTTATCACGGTGGTCGTAAACTTTCCCAGCACGGTAACTTAGGCGGCATGGGTCATCATGTTTTGGATGAACCGGACAAGGCACCTCGTTATTTTGAAATGGTTCGGGAAATGGTTACTCGTTATAAGGATGACGAGAGAATTATTATCTGGAACGTCTATAACGAAGTGGGAACCTGTGGTAGAAAAGAAGTTTCTCTCCCCAATTTGAAAAAGATGTTTGAGATTATCAGAGAGATTGATCCTATTCAGCCTTTGACCTGTGAAACATGGAGTTTAAGAGAGAGAGAAATCGAGGAATTGTCCGAGGTAGAGCGTTACGGATTGGAACATTCCGATATTGTGTCCTACCATAATTATCAGTCCTATACAGAAAACATCAAACTGATTAAGACATTGAAGCAACTTGGTCGACCCATTTTGAATACAGAGTGGCTTGCACGTTGTTCAGATAATAATATTCAGGAGATGTTCCCGCTCTTTTATCTGGAAAAAATCGGATGCTATAACTGGGGCTTTGTTGCAGGTAAGTATCAGACCTATGAGCCGTGGAATAACATCTGGGAGGCTTATGAAAAGGATCCCGGCCTGAATTGGGATTTCACCAAATGGTTCCATGATTTGTATCGTCCCAATCATCGACCTTATGATCCCAAAGAAATTGAATTGATTAAAAAATTCTGTCAGTTGGCAGATAAAGATTTTGAAAGAGAACAAGCAAAAAAGTAGTGTAAGGAGGAAATTTTTATGAGCGTAAAAGTAAAACGTGAACAACAAAACATTCCTACATATGTTCCGGCAGATGCCATTCGTTTGCCCATGTTTTTTGAACATAAGCCCTATCAGGGTGCAAGCGGTAGATTGTATCCTTTGCCCTTTTCGGACAGCATCAGTGATGACAAAACCGATGTGGCATACGACATCATCACATTGGAAAATGAGTATATAAAGACTCAGGTCGCGCCTGAACTTGGTGGTAAGATTTTGAGAGGACTTGATAAAATCGGTAACTATGATTTTATCTATTACAACGAAGTGGTAAAACCTGCATTGGTAGGTCTTGCAGGTCCGTGGATTTCCGGTGGTATTGAGTTTAACTGGCCTCAGCACCATCGTCCTACTACCTATATGCAACTTGAGGCATCCATTGAAGAAAATGAAGACGGTTCTAAAACTGTATGGACAGGTGAAGTGGATCCTTTCTACAGAATGAAAGGTATGGCAGGTATCACTGTTGACCCCGGAAGATCTTATATCAAGGCAAAAATTAAGGTGTACAACCGCACCGAGCAAAAACAGATTTTCATGTGGTGGGCAAACCTTGCGGTTCCTGTTAACGAAACCTATCGCACCATTTTTCCTCCCGATGTAGAGTGGGTAAACGACCATGACAGAAGATGTATTATGAGTTGGCCTATTGCAAAAGGAATCAACCATTCTGCACGTCCCTATGACTTTGGTGATGGTACGGATATTTCTATGTACGAGGCAATTAAGGTTCCGTCCTCGTTCCTTGTTTCTCAAGGACAGTCCGACATGGATTTTGTGGCAGGATATGACGGCGGAAAACAAAAAGGTATTGCAACAGTTGCAAACCATCATATCTCCCCCGGTAAGAAGATGTGGCATTGGGGAATGGGTGATTTTGGTGATATGTGGTGTTCCAACCTTACAGACGAAAATGGACCTTATATCGAATTGATGACAGGTGTATTTACCGATAACCAACCTGACTTCACCTGGATTGCTCCTTATGAAACTAAAGAATTCGAGCAATATTGGTATCCCATCCGTGACATTGGTGATGTAAAGAATGCAAGTGTCGATGCGGCAACCAATGTTGAGGTGCGTGGAGAAAACTTGTTCTTCGGCTTTAATGTTACCGGTACTTTTAAAAATGCTACCGTAACCGTAAAGAACAAAGGGGTTGCTGTTTATACTGAAACTGCAGATTTTACCCCGGATCAGTCTTATTTAAAAGAAATTCCCATGGGTGATATGAATCTTGATGACATTACTGTTTCCTTGGTATCCGAAGAAGGTAAAGTGCTGATTGACTATGAAACCTATATTCGTGGTCAAAAGCAACCCATTGATCCCAGAATGCCTGTTCTGAGACCTTGTGAGATTGAAACGGTTGAGGAACTCTATATCAATGGTCTTCATCTGGAGCAGTACAAGCAGCATAATTATAATGCTTGTGATTACTTCATGGAAGGTTTGAAACGTGATAGCGGTGATATTCGTTGTAATACCGCTATGGCAAGATATTCCTTGAAAAACGGACGTTTTGAAGAGGCAATTGCCTATGCAGATGTTGCAATCGAAAGATTGACTTCCAGAAACCAGCATCCTGCTGATGTGGAAGCATTCTATCTTAAGGGTATGGCGTTGAAATATATGGACAAGCTTGATGAGGCATATGACACATTGTATCGTGCGGCTTGGGATTACAGTTACAGAAGTGCGGCACTGTTTGCA
Organism: Ructibacterium sp.; assembly: GCA_045649565.1. Taxonomy (GTDB): domain Bacteria; phylum Bacillota; class Clostridia; order Monoglobales; family Monoglobaceae; genus Ructibacterium. The sequence goes on along the minus strand of JAZRQC010000001.1, from coordinate 59,655 downwards.
CTTGCTGAGATTGATTGCAAACTGGAAAGATATACAGATGCTCTTCGCAATCTGGACGAATCTATTTCTTTAAACAATGGCCATACCAGAGCAATGAATTTAAAGGCTGCCATCTATCGTGCACTTGGTGAAGATGATAAGGCTAAAAACATTGCAAAGGAAGTTCTTGAACTGGATCAGCTGGATATGCTTGCCCGTGTGGAACTTTCCAAGTTTGAGGATAACAAAGATGAACTCCGCTTTATGTTTGATGCAAAGCCTGAGAATTTCATTGATGTGGCAGCTGCATATGTGAATGCAGGTTTTTATCAGGATGCCATCGATGCATTGGAAATCTCTGATAAGACCTATCCGTTATATGATTATTATAAGGCCTATGCATATACTATGCTCGGCGATGCAGAGGCTGCAAAAGAAGCGGCTAAAACTGCTGAAAGCTATGATGAAGGATATTGCTTCCCTGCACGTCTTGATGATATTGCTGTGCTGAAAAATGCTATGGCAATCAATCAAACAGGCGCGAAGGCATATTATTATCTTGGATGTCTCTACTACGATCGTTTCGGTTATGATGAAGCCATTGAACTTTGGGAGTCGGCAATTGCATTGAATTCTGAATATGGAAAGGCTTATCGAAATCTTGCGTTGGCATATTTTGACAAGAAAAGTGATTTCCTGGGCGCTAAGGTGTGTATGGAAAATGCGCTTCAGTATCTCCCTGACGAACCCAGATTGATTATGGAATATCAGCAGTTGCTGAAGAATATGGACTATGCGCCTGAAAAACGTCTTGAGATGTACGAAAAGTATAATGATCTCATGTTGAGACGGGATGATTGTTACTTAGATAAAATTACCTTAAAATGCCTTGTTGGTGAGTATGATGAAGCAATCAATATGGCTAAAAAGCGTCGGTTCCACATCTACGAGGGTGGCGAAGGAAAGCTTACCAAGCAGCATGCATGGATGCATGTTCTTTATGGAAATGTTTTGACCGAAAATGGTGAATTTGCTAAGGCAGAAGAAATCTACAAAAATGGAATTAACATGCCGAAATCTTATGGTGAGGCGAAAACCTTCTTTAATCAGGAAGCACATATTTTCTACTATCTTGGATTGCTTCTTGAAAAGCAGGGTAAAGATGCGATGGAATGCTATGAAGAGGCAGCTGTATATAAGGCAGCAGTTTCCGAGTTATCTCTTTTCCGTGCCCTTGCACTCCGGAAATTAAATAAATTTGCTGAGGCACGCACCGTTCTTAACGAGATGCTTGAAACAGCAGAAAACTTTATCGCAAACTGCGATAGAAGAACCTACTATGGTGTTGGTTCTCCGTCTCCGTTGCCTTTCGAGGATGATATCGTGAAGAACAACTGTCTTTCCGGATACACCTTAAAGGCGTATGCACTCTTAGGTCTTGGCAAGTTTAATGAAGCCGAAAAGTATATCAATATGGCGAAGGAAATTCAGAAATACGAATTCCCCATTTATGCTTTTGACCAGATCAAAGATTCTGTAAAATAAAAAGAACTATTACAGAGCATAGTTCTTTTGAAATGTTTTTCGATAAGAAACCGGCGTCATGCCGGTTTCTTTCTTAAATACCTTGTTTAGGTATTGCTGACATCCAAAACCGGATTGTTCGGCTACTTCGTTCATGGGAATGTTTGTATTCCATAAAAGTTTTTTTGCGTTTTCAATGCGACAGTTGATTAGATACTGATGTGGTGTGATACCAACAGATTCCTTGAAGATGTTTTGAAAATATATCTTACTAAGATGCACGCTTTCTGCTATGTGAGACAGGGAAATTGATTTTTGAAAATTCTGTTCGATATATCGTTTGGCAGATGCAATCAGTTCATAGTTTTTTCCGTTTCTTGTGGAGGGGATTTTGGCATCGTGAAGGATTAAGTTCAGCAAGGAAAGGAACCTGCTGTACAGGAGTAACGGATTTTTCCCTTCGTTAAGAAGAATAAGTTCGTTCATTTTTTGTCGAATCAGGTCGGAATGGCTGGAACAAAAGTATTCAGGTGCGTTTTCCAGAAGTTGAGCAAGGTCTTCCGTGGCGTCAAATTTTAAATATGCAGTATGAAAGGGTAATTGACTATGCCTTGTTTGTCCGGGTTTTGCTATCTGGATATAATTCTTTTTAATGGCGAAGGTTCTGTTGTCGGTTGTGGTCGTCTTGCCGTCTTCTAAATAGAATTCAATTTCATATTTTGTTACCAAACGTTTGGGAGATTGCGATATCTCTCCAAACTCGCTACAATCGAAGTAACCGCATGAAATGTCTTTTGGAAGTTGAATCATAGTATCACCTGAAAGTAAGATTTGTTAAAAAGTAAGTAACTTTATTACTATAATATATAAGGAATATAATGTATAATACCATAAAAAAGAATAATTGTAAAGGGAGATTTTTATGGATAAAGCAACAATAAAAGTTGGAAAAATCGTAATTCCGACCTATCCTGAGCCTGCGGCGGAAGAGCTGCCTATGTTTGCGGAGAACCGTGTTCACCAGCGGACCAGTGGCCGTCCATACCCCAATAAGGTTGTGATGGCGGTTGACAGAACACATAAAGAGGACAAGGAATATATACTGGTTACTTTGGAAAACGAATATGTGAAAATTGAAATTCTTCCTGAAATTGGTGGCAGAATTTATTCTGCATTGGATAAAACCACAGGATATGATTTCTTTTATAAGCAACATGTAATCAAGCCTGCACTGATTGGTGTACTTGGCTCTTGGATTTCGGGCGGCGTGGAATTTAACTGGCCGTTTCATCATCGTGCATCAGGGTTTATGGCGTGTGATTTTCAGGTGGAAGAAATGCAAGATGGTTCTGTTGCATGTCACCTTTCGGAACATGACCCCATTGATCGAATGAAAGGTATGGTCAGCATTATTTTAAGACCCGGTGAAACCAGTTTTGAGACAAGGATGCGACTCTACAACAGAAATGCAGTTGAAAAATCTTTTTTGTGGTGGGAAAATGCTGCTGTTCCCGTTAACGAGGATTACCAGATTTTCTTCCCGCAGGATGTTTCTTACGTTAATTTTCATTATTTAAAGTCAAGAACAACCTATCCTATTGCCGGAAACGGTGTGTTTAACGGAATTCCCATGGAGGAAGATCGTGATATCTCTTGGCATAAGAATACCAGACAGGCAACTTCTTACTTCGCTTGTGCATCGGAGTATGATTTCTTTGGCGGATATGATCACGGGAAGCAGTGCGGTGTGGTTCATATTGGTGACCATCATATTTCTCCGGGTAAAAAGATGTTCACATGGGCTTATTGTCAGTTATCGAAATCATGGGAGAATGCATTAACCGATACAGATGGTGAGTATGCAGAACTAATGGCAGGGTCCTATTCAGATAATCAACCGAATTTTGCTTGGCTTGCTCCGTATGAAACAAAAGAGTTTTCTCAGCATTGGTATCCCATTGCAAAAATCGGATCACCCACTTTTGCAAATTTAAATTGTGCATTCCGTATTGATAGGGAAGCGGGTGTGTTTTCCTTACAGACCACCAAAGTATATCCTGAGGCAACCGTTAAAATTTCAGACGGGGAAGCGGTGTATTATGAAAAGACCATGAATCTTATCCCGAATCAAACGGTTACAGAGCATATTGGTTGCTTGCCCGAATTTGTTGCGGTGACTGTTGTTGCGGATGGCACTGTTGTTGCAAATTATACCGAAAAGAAATTTGATGATTTAGTAATGCCTGACGTGATTACCGATATGCCTTCTGCGGCAGGTATGAACGATGTGCAGGAACTGTATCTTGCAGGCGTACATGTGGATCAATATCGTGATCCTGCGGTGCAACCTGACAGTTATTGGCTGGAGGCATTAAAACGTCATAAGAATCATATTCCGTCGTTAGTCGCTATGGCAAAATATGAACTGGGCCGTTATAATATTAATGGTGCAGAGCATTACGGAAAACGTGCCATCGATGCACTTACAATCTACAATGAAAGAACACAAAGCGGAGAAGCGTATTATACCTATGCCCGAGTCCTTGAGGCAAAGGGCATGACGGATCAGGCATATAATTTTTATTATAAGGCTTACTGGGCAGCGGATTCCGTTGCCAAGGCCATGACTCGTATTGCTATGATTGACATCAAGCGTGAGGATTGGAATGAGGCCATTCGGCATGCGGAAAATGCTCTGGATTATGGTAAGAAAAACAATCTTGCCCTTGCATGTCTTGTGATTGCAAAGAGAGAACTTGGCATTTGTATGGATGAAGTAATTGCTGCGCAGTTAGAACAGGATCCGTTGGATCATATGATGCGCTATCTGTCAGGAGCAGGTGATTTCTATCAACAGATGGATAGTGATCCTTTGCAGACCTGCCTTGATTTGGTGTTTGATTTTAATGCTATGGGCAGATATTCGGATATTGTTAAGATTCTTTCCGACTTGGATAAAGAACGTCTTGACTGTGGAAGAAAAATGCTATATTATACTCTTGGATATTATAAAAACTTACTTGGTCAAGACGGAACAAAAGAGTATGAAAAAGCAATTACGGCAGAACTTGGCCCTTGTTATCCTGATCGGTTTGAAGAAAGTATCATCTTACGGGATGTTATTTCCATGACGGAAAGTCAGGATGCAAAGCTATTGTTGGGCTGCCTTCTTTACAATAAGAGACAGTACACAGAGGCTGTGAAAATCTGGGAAGAGTGCACAGATGATTATATTGCAAAGCGTAATCTTGCAGTTGCATATTTCAGTCATTTAAATCGTGGCGAAGAGGCTCTTTGCCTGATGAAAGAATTGACAGGTGAACGACCTGAGGATGAGCAACTTCTTTATGAAACAGTTGTTTTGATGGACAAGATGGATGTTGCGCCTGAGGATAAGATTTCTCTTATTACATCTCACAAATCCAAAAGAGATGATGTGTTGACAGAACTTGCCAAGGCATATAATCAGTCTTTGAAACCGCATATGGCGGTCGAGACATTGATGTCTCATGAATTTGTTCCATGTGAAGGCGGAGAACATGCAATTGCAGACCAGTATATGTTTGCTTACCTTGTTCAGGGTAAACAAAAGTATGATGAAGGAAACATAAATGAAGCAGTAGAGTTATTCCGCTTCGGTCAGAGTCTACCGCAATCTCTTGGCGCAGGTATCTGGAATCATTGTAAATTAATTCCCTTGAAATATCACGAGGCGCTTTGTCTTGAAAAGTTGGGACAAAAGGAAGAAGCAAATAAGATTTTTGAGTATATTGCCAATGTGACCATTGAGTATTTCAGTAATATGCATTTGAAAGAATTACCTTACTGGCAAGCAAAATCATGGATTCATCTGGGTCAAAGAACAAAGGCACAGCATTTGATGACAAAGTATTTAAGAGAATGGAAGAACATCATAGATGTCAAGGATAATGGCTTCTTTGGCACAACACCGTTTTTCCTATCCTTTGTGGATTCTCCTGAAAAACTTCGCAAGGCGCAATATTTGTATTTTATGGCGTTGTGTGAAGACTTTGCAGGGAATTCTGTTGAGGCAAAAAATAAGATGAAAGAGGCTCTTTCTCAGAACAGTGAAAACCTTTTTGCATTGTTTTACAATGAGTTTGGGTTTTTAAATTAGGGAGTGATTTGATATTAAAATCATTACAATTCGACATCATGATTATGTCGCTAAAATCAATGTGAGTCGAGGTGCCAATTGCATCAGTCTTAAGCATACTCGATACGGCGTAAGTGTTCTGCGTGAACCGAACTATGAAAATCTTGATAATCCCTATCTGTATGGCATGCCGATTCTTTTTCCTGTCAATCGAATCTCAAATGGTGAATTTGTGTTTGAAGGGAGAAAGTATGTGTTGCCGGTGAATGAGCCGGCAACAGGATGTCATCTCCATGGATTCTTGCACGAGGCAGAATTTGAGGTTGTAGAACAAGGAGAGAATTATGTAAAATGCAGATATATATCCGATGATTTGTATGGGTTCTTTATGCATGAATTTAGTGTAGAAATTTTATATTCCTTGTCCGATGATGGATTGCGCCAAGAAACATCCATCTGTAATCTGTCAAAGAAAAACATGCCTGTTTTCTTAGGTTTTCATACCACGTTCAATGTTCCGTTTATTGATGGGTCTCAAGGAACCGAGGTTTTTGTTTGCGCAGAGGTAGGAGATGAGATTGAACGGAGTATGTCAAACTATTTGCCTACAGGAAGAATCCTTTCCGAAACGGAGCTTGCAAAGCGTTTTCTGGAAGGAACATTTGGGGCGACGGATCAGTCTATCAGTAAACATTATCAGGCAATCAATGACGGTAAAATTGAGTTGATTGATCGAAAACAAGGTGTGAAAATTCGATATATCAATGATACACAGTTTGGGTGGAGACTCTTTTATAATGGAAACGCTGATCAATATATCTGTCTGGAACCCCAAACATGTATGGTTGATTGTCGTAATTACAATCTTGGCATAGAAGATGATGGATTCAATTTTATTGCTCCCGGTATGTCAAAAAACTATCTTTCTTATATCTGTGTTGAGGAGATGGATGAATGATTAATTTTGTTATAATCGGTGGCGGTTGGAGAGCGGAGTTCTATTTGCGGATTGCAAAGGCGCTTCCTGACATCTTTTCTGTTTCGGCTATATGTGTCAGAAACACGGAGCGCGCTGCAGAAATTGCTCATAAATATAACGTCAAGACGGTGGCGTCTGTTGAGGAAGTTCTAAGGGAACCATTTGATTTTATTGTGAACTGTATCAATAAAAATGAAATATCTTCCATGGCGGTGCAATTGGCGGATATGGGCTATTATGTTTTATGTGAAACACCCATCATGAATCAACCGGAATCCAAACATTGTTATGATAGGATTCAGGTTGCGGAACAGTTTCATAAGAAAGGCAGATATCAGGCCATAAAAAAATTGATTGATTCGGGAATCATCGGAGAAATAAATCACATTCATATGTCGGTTGCGCATGATTATCATGCCATGAGCCTGATGCGGTTCTTTCTTCAGGATGATAACAAGCCCAAGTTGTTGTCTGATTTGACCTTGCAGGATCGCATGGTTAAAACAAATGGAAGAGTTGGTGTTTTGGAACATAAGAAACTTGAAAACGCGGCACAAACAATCAAAGTATTTCGGTTTAATAAGGCAACCGTTGTGTATGATTTTAATCCGGAACAATATTTTTCGCCGATTCGTAAAGACAGGCTCTTGATTCGAGGTGCAAAAGGTGAAATAGAAGATAATGTTGTACGATACCTCAATGATAACAGTGAACCCATAAGCAGTAACATCAGTTTTACTTCTGCCGGATTATTGGATGGCTTTTATTGTAACAAGATTACATTTGAAAATCAGGTTTTATATTCCTATCCGTTTCATTCAGCCAGATTGAGTGAAGAAGAGATGGCAATTGCAGAATGTTTGCGTGGAATGAAAGATTTCGTCCAATCAGGAGAAGCGTTGTATTCCTACGAAAGAGCATATCATGATTATGCATATTTTATGAATAAATAAAAAGTATCATTTTTGATACTTTTTATTTTTTGGACAGAATATGTCTGTTTATGTATTGTTTTATAACCGAATACATGATAAAATTGAAGTATCGATGTATGGGAATAGGGGCTGGTTTTGTGAATATAAAGATTTTAGAACTCATCGATGGAGCAAAAAAAGCGAAAGGGTTGACGGTTATTATTGATGTTTTCCGAGCAATGACGGTTGAGGCATATTTGCTTTATAATGGTGCAGAAGATGTGATTCCCATGAGTAGTTTGGAAGAAGCATACCAATATCGAGAGAAGCATCCTGATACCATACTGATTGGAGAACGTGACGGAAAAATGTGTCCGGGCTTTGATTACGGCAATTCGCCTTCGCAGATTAAAAATGTAGATTTTACAGGTAAAAAAGTGATTCACACTACCAGTGCGGGAACGCAAGGGATTGCTAATTCCGTGAATGCAACGGAGATTATAACCGGAAGCATAGTGAATGCAAAGGCAATTGCATCTTATATCAAAAGTGTAAATGCAGAAGATGTGTCTTTGGTGTGTATGGGGCTTGCAGGGCTTGAGTCAACAAAAGAAGATACGCTTTGTGCGGAATATATCAAAAGTCTTTTGGAAGGAACTTCCGTGGATTTAAAGGCCGGTTTTGAAGAGTGCAGAAAAACAAGCGGAGCAAAATTTTTTGATGTTACGATGCAAGATGTTTTTCCTCGTGCGGATTTTGATATGTGCTTAGAAAATGATATTTTTAATTTTGTAATTTCAGTAAAAAAGAGAGAGGATGGTTTGTTCCATTCTGTGAAGGTAGATATTTAAAAAGTCTGCATATCGAAAGATATGCAGACTTTTTGGCACCCCCGACCGGAATCGAACCGATGACTAACCCTTAGGAGGGGCTTGTAATATCCTCTTTACTACGGGGGCATAACTTCGTATATCATAAATTATTTTTATATCTTTGTCAAGGCGAGCCGCGGAAGAAAGTGTAAATAATTTTTAAATTATTTCATAAAGGTATCGACAAATTCTCAAATAGGTGTATAATTAGTTTAGAAATAATTTATAATTTGTTATAATGTAAGAAAGGAGGGTGAAAATGAAAGTTTTGATTATCGAAAATGATTTAGATTGCGCCATGACAGAAAACGATTTTTTAACAGCCAACGGATTTGTTTGTGATATTGCAGATAATGGTGAAAAAGGTCTGGAACTTGCACTTTCCGGTGATTATGGTGTTATTCTTTTAGATGTTTCCTTGCCAAAGCGAGATGGGTTTTCGTTATGTAGTGAAATAAGAAAAGAAAAGGATATTCCCATTATTTTTGTATCGGAAAAATCAAATGAAATTGATATTGTCAGAGGATTTTCTCTTGGAGCAGATGATTATATTTTGAAACCGTTTTCCCCCTCTGAGTTTGTAGCAAGAGTGAAAGGGCATATCAGCCGTTACGAAGTTTTAAGTAATAAGCCGATTGTGGATAAAAGGAATGTTGTTACGATTCGGAATTTAAAGATTGACAAGGATGCTCATCGAGTATTCCTTGGTAATCAAGAAATTTCGATGCCGGTTCGTGAATTTGAATTACTATTGTTTTTAGCCGAAAATCCCAATATTGTTTTTAGCAAAGAGCGTCTTTTTGACAGATTATGGGGAATGGATGCATTGAGTGACGATTCTACTGTCACGGTGCATATTCAACGAATTCGGGATAAGATTGAAAAGGGCTCCGATGGCGAAAAGTTTATAGAAACAGTATGGGGTGCCGGATATCGGTTTTGCGGATAGTGTGAAAGGATGTACAGTCCGTTTACATAGGATTGAAAGTATCTGATGAAGGAGGGAATAAAATGGAGAAAATAACAGAACAAAACAAAACGGAAAAAAGAAGAAGATTTATAATTAATTTTGTTTATTTTGTTATTATTTTGTGTCTGGCATATTTGTTTTTGGAATATGCGGTTGTTTGGGTTATGCCCTTTATTATTGGTTTGTTGATTGCGTTGGCGCTTCGTCCTTTTGTTGCCATGGTTTCTAATGTTACGAAATTAAGCAGACGTATTTCAGCTTTTCTTGTCGTCTTGTTGTGTTATGGTCTCGTTGGTTTTTTGTTATGGCAATTGGGTAGTTACTTGGTGCAGGAGGCTAAAATATTCTTTGCAGATTTGCCGGATATATATGCAACGAAAATTGTTCCTTCTTTCGATATGGCGAATCAAGGTCTTTTGAGTTTTACCCGTGGTTTTTCTCCTGAATTTGCAGAACAAATCAGTCAACTGCTGACTCGGTTTTTAGGCGGAATGCAAACGTACCTGATTGGTCTTTCGACCAATGCCCTTTCGACCCTTGCAGGTGCATCGGCTAAATTACCCTTGTTCTTAATCTCTCTTGTTTTTACCATTTTGTCCTCTTTGTTTATCAGTATGGATTATGACGGCGTTTTGTCCTTTATCAAAAGACAAATTCCTGAGAAGAATAAGGCGTTGATTGTTGATATCCGTTCATATCTTGCTAAAACAATAGCAGGATATCTGAAGGCATACATGATCTTAATGTGTCTTACTTTTGTGGAATTGTCTATCGGTTTCCTTGCCCTTAGGATTTCTAATCCTTTTGGAATAGCCGCCATTACGGCTGTTGCGGATGCATTGCCTGTTGTCGGAACAGGAACCGTTTTGTTGCCTTGGGCAATTATTTCGTTGTTCCAACAAAGATTTTATCTGGCAATCGGTCTTACCCTGCTTTATCTCATCATAACAGTTGTTCGACATTTTGTTGAACCTAAGGTTATTGGGGATCAGTTGGGAATTCCGCCCATTTTATCTCTCTTATGCATTTATCTTGGATTTGTATGGTTCGGTGTGTTCGGCGCAATTTTATTCCCTGTCATTATGAACATTATAGTATGTCTCCATCGAGCAGATAAAATCCATTTATGGAAGTAGGTATGGATGTGATAAAAGGTTTCATTTTCGATATGGACGGTACCATGTTTGATACAGAGTGTATTTCGGTAGAAGCGATGCAACAGGTAGCTTGTCAATATGGTGTGAAAGTAGAATATCGGGATGCTTTGCAGTTTTTGGGTTTGCCAAGGGAAGAGATTCAAAGACGGTTTCTTTTGATGTTCGGAGAAGACTTTGATTACAAAAACTATCGTTTGGATAAGATATCATATCAGGATGCTGTGATAAAGGAAAAAGGTGTTCCGATAAAACCGGGACTTTTGGAATTGCTTCGGTATGCCAAAGAACATGAAATTTTATGTGCTGTTGCAACTTCAACCAGTAGAGAACGTGCCATGGGTTTGCTTTCGGGAGCCGGAGTAGAGGGCGAGTTTTCGGTTATTGTTTGCGGAGAAGACGTAAAAAAAGGTAAGCCCAATCCGGACATCTTTTTGTATACGGCAAGTAAATTGGGTTTAGAACCTTCTGAATGTATCGTTCTTGAGGATTCCAGAAATGGTATTCTGGCGGCGGCAAACTCGGGGTCTTACGCAATTCTTATTCCGGACCTCATTTTGGCCGATGAGGAAATGAAAAAGGCTGCTGATTTGGTTTGTAAAGATTTACATGAGGTTCTCGAATATATTAAAAAGGAAAATGCATAATTGCATTTTCCTTTTATGTATATAATGATTAGAGTAATACAAACGATAAGGTTGTTTTTGATTGTGGTTTAGGAATTGTTTCTACATAAATTATATTTTATCAAAAAGAAAAATATTTTTATTATTTACACTTGCAACAAATTAACAATTATGGTAAAGTTTATATAACAGAATAATTTATGACAAAGGAGAGAGAAAAATGGCTCAAAATTTATCTTTTCAATATGAAAGAGCGCTGGAATTTTTCCGTCAGGAGGAATTGGATAACTTAAAAGAACAAATAAAGGTTGTTCATGATGCTCTGCATAATAAAACAGGGGCAGGAAACGATTTTTTAGGCTGGGTTGACCTTCCTGTTGACTATGATAAGGAAGAATTTGACCGTATTAAAAAAGCTGCGGAAAAGATCAGAAATGATTCCGATGTTCTCGTTGTTATTGGTATTGGCGGTTCTTACTTAGGTGCAAAGGCTGCAATTGACTTTTTGAATGGTCCCTTTTATAACAATTTAGAGAAACCTCAGATTATCTTTGCAGGCAATAACATTAGCCCCAATTATCTGAATTCCGTATTGAAGTGCCTGGAAGGAAAAGATGTTTCTTTAAACATCATTTCCAAATCCGGTACCACAACCGAACCTGCCATTGCTTTTCGTATCCTGAAAAAGTTCATGGAAGAAAAGTACGGCAAGGAAGAAGCAAAGAGTCGTATTTATGCAACAACTGATCGTGCAAAGGGTGCTCTTAAAAAGTTGGCTGATGACGAGGGCTATGAGACCTTTGTTGTCCCCGACGATGTTGGTGGTCGCTATTCTGTTCTGACAGCGGTAGGTTTGCTTCCTATTGCCGTATCCGGAGCAGATATTGATAAGATGATGGAAGGTGCAGCGGACGCAAGAGAGTTATACGCATCTTCTGATCTTGATAAGAACGAATGTTATCAATATGCGGCAATTCGCAATATTTTGCTTCGCAAGGGAAAGGATATTGAGTTGCTTGTAAACTATGATCCGGAACTGCAATACTTCATTGAGTGGTGGAAGCAACTTTATGGTGAAAGTGAAGGCAAGGATCAAAAGGGTATTTTCCCTGCCGGTGTGAACTTCTCTACTGACCTTCATTCCATGGGTCAGTATATTCAGGACGGCAGAAGAAGTCTTTTTGAAACTGTTTTATATGTTGAAAACACAAAGGAAGATATCGTTTTAGAAGCAGATGATGAAAACATTGATGGTCTGAACTTCTTAGCCGGAAAAACAATGGATTTTGTGAACAAGCAGGCGTTTGCAGGAACCGCTTTGGCTCATGCTGACGGTGGTGTTCCCAACCTTGTGATTTCCATGAAGGCAATGGATGAATATACCTTTGGACAGTTGGTTTACTTCTTTGAAAAGGCTTGCGGTATCAGTGGATACCTCCTTGGTGTAAACCCCTTTGATCAACCCGGTGTTGAAAGTTATAAAAAGAATATGTTCGCATTGTTAGGAAAACCCGGTTACGAAGACCTTCGGGAAGAGCTTCAAGAACGGATGGGAGAGTAATTATTCCAAAAATTTCCTTGGGTTTTTGTGCAAGTTGCAAAAATTAATGATTTTTTTGAAAAAACTATTGTGTAATTTCTATATTTGTGTTATGATAAATGCAGAACAGAAATTAACAATGAAAGGTGGAATTCATCATGATTAAAGTGAATATTGGTTTAAAGGGCAGCGGTAAAACACCGAAGTTGATCGATGCGGTTAATGCAGCGATTGATATTGAAAAGGGTAACGTTGTTTGCATTACAGAAGGAAACCGCCTGATGCATGATATTAGTAATAAAGCAAGAATGGTAAACACGGAAAGCTTTGATATTCGGAGCATTGAGATGTTTGAAGGTCTTTTGTGCGGTATTATTGCTCAGGATTACGATGTAACTCACATCTTTATTGATAGTATTTTCAAGAGCGTTCCTGCAGCAACAATGGAAGAACTGGAAGGTTTTGTAAACAATCTGGAATCTTTAGAAGAAAAGTTTAATGTTTCCTTCACCATTATGATCAGTGCTGAAGAAAGTGAGGCAGGTCCGAACCTTAAGAAGTATGTTTGCTAATTTGTCTTTGGCAGATTGCTTAATTTCTTAATGTTTTTGTCGATTCTTTTGGTATGATTCTCAAGGAAAAGAACTTGACGAAAAATGCTTTTTATGTTAATCTTAAAGGAGATTGTGTCATTTATGTCGCAATCTCCTTTCTTTCGTTTTATGCATTTTATAATTATTTTTGAAAGTGGTGATTATACATGATGTATTATATGAGTACAAGAGACACCGAACTTAAATTAAAATCTGCAGAAGCAATCAAAAAGGGATTGTCAGCAGAGGGTGGTTTGTTTGTTCCTTGTGAGATTCCTGCTTTGACTGAAAAGGATTTAAAGAGAATGCTTTCCATGACTTATATTGAGAGAGCAAATCTTGTTCTTCGTAAGTATCTGACCGACTTTACTGCGGCTCAGTTATCTGCATGTACCGAAGGAGCTTATGGCGGTAATAAGTTTAGCAGTGAAAAAGTTGCTCCTGTTGTTAAATTAGATGATCAGCAGTATATTCTGGAACTATGGCATGGGCCTACTTGTGCTTTTAAGGATATGGCACTTCAAATCCTGCCTCATTTTATGACAACTGCTATGAAAAAGACCGGAGAAGATAAGACAATTGTAATTCTTGTTGCAACATCCGGTGATACCGGTAAGGCCGCATTGGAAGGATTTAAAGATGTAGACGGAACCAAGATTATTGTTTTCTATCCCGGTGACGGTGTTAGTGACATCCAAAAACTTCAAATGATGACCCAGTTGGGTGATAATGTTTGTGTGTCCGGCATCTTTGGTAACTTCGATGATGCACAGACCGGCGTGAAAAAGATATTTACAGATAAGAGTGCAGAAAGTGCTCTTGCGGAACTTGGTTGTGCCCTGTCTTCTGCAAACTCCATTAACTGGGGAAGATTGGTTCCGCAGATTGTTTATTATATTTCTGCTTACTGTGACATGGTTGAAAGCGGAGAGATTACCATGGGAGAAAAGATTAACGTCTGTGTTCCCACCGGTAATTTTGGTAATATTTTGGCGGCATACTATGCGAAAAAGATGGGACTTCCTGTTAACAAGCTGATTTGTGCTTCCAACAAGAATAATGTTCTCACTGACTTCATTAAAACCGGTGAGTATGATAAGAATCGTGAGTTCTATCCCAGTGTATCTCCGTCTATGGATATCTTGATTTCCAGTAACTTAGAGCGGTTGCTCTTTGATATTTGCGGTAATGATGCCAAAAAGGTTCGCGGTTTAATGGATAAACTTCAGAAGAATGGTGTTTACAAATTACCCAAAGCGCTTCATAAAAAGATTACCGAGCAGTTCTGGGGTGGTTGTTGTGATGATTATTTCACCAAAGAACAGATCTGGAAGACGAAGCAAGAAAGCGGATATACTTTAGATACACATACTGCGGTTGCTGTTGATGTATATAAGCAATACGTGACAGAAACCGGAGATACAACCAAGACGGTTATTGCATCCACTGCAAGTCCATTTAAGTTTAACGAAGCGGTACTCTCCGCTTTGGGAGAAGACACCAATGCAGATGATTTTGCTATGATTGACAAACTTCATCAGGTTAGCGGCATGGAAATTCCGGCATCTTTGTCAGCACTTAAAGATATGGACGTTCGTTTTGACGGCGTGATTGAAAAAGAACAGATGTTTGATCTTGTTCAAGAGTTTTTGAAATAATAATTTGCAAACAGAAAGCCTACAGATTTTTCTGTAGGCTGAACTCTGTTTATAGATTTGTGTTATGCCCGAGGTTTAAAAGTAACACACTCGGTGTCGCAGGAACTGCAACAGCTTGCTCCTGCACCAACCTTGATGTGTTCAGCGGTACATTTGTTGTCCTGTGCATGATATGCACATTGTTCTACACTGCACAGAATGCCGGGAAGTGCTTTGTTGTTTTCCATGATAAATCTCCATTCTGCCGCCATGCTTCGGCAATTAGCCCAAGGCTTCCGGTTGCATGGAATATTTGGAAGATGGGCGCTTAGCAAGATTTTTTCTTGCATACACATGTTTAGTATGAGTTAAATTGCAATAAATATGCAAAGGATTTGGTCTGATGGCTATATTTGCTATTTCTGATCTGCATCTTTCTTTAGGTGGCGACAAGCCCATGGATGTCTTCGGTGCAAAATGGGATAACTACGAAGAAAGAATGCAGGAAAATTGGAATAAAGTTGTTACAGATGACGATCTCGTTGTAATTCCGGGTGATATTTCTTGGGCAATGTATCTGCAAGATACCGAAAAAGATTTTTCCTACATCAATGGTTTGAAGGGACAAAAATTAATTCTTCGTGGAAACCATGATTATTGGTGGACAACATTGAATAAAATGGAAGAATATGTGCGTGAGAAAGAATTCAATACCATTCATTTTTTAAAAAACTCAGGTTTTTTATGGGATGATACGGCAATTTGCGGAACGAGAGGTTGGACCATTGCTCATAGCGGCTCGTCCTCAGAAGACAAGAAGATATATGAGAGAGAACGGCAAAGAATTGTTCTTTCGCTGGAGGACGCAAGTCGTTTGAATGCGAAAAGAATTTTAGCGGCTTTTCATTTTCCGCCAATTGATGCAACAGGGAATGGGTTCTTGGATATTTTAAAAAATTATGGCGTGGAGGAATGTTTGTATGGGCATCTTCACGCAGACTCTCATCGCACGGCGGCGCAGGGTGACTTTGACGGAATTCGATTGCGATTGGTTTCATGTGATTATTTGGGTTTTATGCCGATTTGTATTCAAAAATAAAAAAATGGCATAAATCTAAGAAAAACCTTGATTTTTTGAAAAAATGTGTTATAATCTTATAGCATGTATATAGAAAGAAGTATTTTTTAAGAAGTAGAGAGGAATGGATACGATGAGTACAGTAGAAAAAGTTGAAAAGAATGTAGTAAGTTTTGAGTTTTCAATTTCCGGTGAGGAATTTGAAAAGGCAATCGAGCAGGCTTATCGGAAGAATGTAAAGAATATTGCAATTCAGGGCTTCCGGAAGGGTAAGGCTCCTCGTCAGATTATCGAAAGATACTACGGCAAAGAAGTGTTTTATGAAGATGCTATCAACATTGCACTTCCTGCTGCATATGATAAAGCAATTGATGAAAACGGCGTTCAGCCTGTTGATCAGCCTGAAATTGATATTAAGGGCGAAATCAGTGCTGAAACCGGCGTGACCTTTACTGCAAAGGTTACTGTTAAGCCTGAAGTTGAGATGGGTACCTACAAGGGTGTTGAGGCAACAAAAGTAACTCATCGTACTTTGAAGAAGGATGTTGACGCTGAAATCGAAAGACTGAGAGAACGCAATTCCAGAATGGTTCCTGTAGAGGATCGTGCTGTAGCAAAGGATGATATCGCAAACATCGATTTTGAAGGTTTTGCTGATGGCGTTGCTTTCGAAGGCGGTAAGGGTGAGAACTTTGATTTGACCATCGGCTCTGGTCAGTTTATCCCCGGTTTTGAGGATCAACTTATTGGTGCTAATGTTGGCGACGATGTTGAAGTGAAGGTTACTTTCCCGGCAGAATACCATGCAGAAGATTTAAAGGGCAAGGATGCTATCTTTAAGGTTAAGGTAAACAGCATCAAAGTAAAGGAACTGCCTGCACTTGATGATGAATTTGCAAAGGATGTCAGCGAGTTTGACACTTTGGAAGAACTTCAAAAGGATGTAAAAGAAAAGTTGAGCGCATCCAATAAGGAACGTGCCGCTCATGAGACAGAAGAGAATGTAATCAACGCTGTATGCGAGGGAACAGAGATTGATATTCCTGAGGCAATGATTGAAACCCAGATTCAGAATATGATTCGTGATTTCGATATGCAGATGCGTTATCAGGGAATGGAACTGAATCAGTACATGCAGTATACCGGCACCACCATTGAAATGTTGAAAGAACAGTTCAAGGATGAGGCACAAAAGCGTGTTAAGACTTCTTTGATTCTTGAAAAGGTTTGTGAACTTGAGAACATCAAGGTTACTGATGCAGATGTAAAGAAGGAATATGAAAAGACTGCAGAAAGTAGCGGCATGAACGTTGAAGATGTTAAGAAGTACATTCCTGAAGAGGATATTAAAGAACGTTTGAAGGCGCAGAAGACCATTAAGTTCCTGGTTGACAACGCTAATTTTAAATAAGATCAGTATGGTATAGCATAAGGTTGATTTGGATATATTATCCGGGTCAGCCTTATTGTTCATAATCCATCCAAAACAAAATACGACATTGTTGCCCGAGTGTTGTATAATTCTAAAGGGCGGAAAGGATAAGAAAGATGGATAACTTCAAAAACAGTATGATTCCTTATGTAATTGAGCAGACAGGAAGAGGAGAACGTTCTTACGATATTTTCTCCAGACTTTTAAAAGACAGAATTATTTTCTTGTCCGATGAAGTAAATGATGTAACAGCAAGCCTTGTTGTTGCACAGCTTCTTTTCTTAGATAGTGAAGATCCGGATAAGGATATTAATTTGTACATCAATAGCCCCGGTGGTTCGGTAACAGCGGGCATGGCTATTTATGATACCATGCAGTATACTAAGGCTTACGTTTCTACCATCTGTGTTGGTATGGCGGCGTCTATGGGTGCGTTCTTGCTTTCGGCAGGTGCAAAGGGCAAGCGCTTTGCACTTCCCAATAGTGAAATCATGATTCACCAACCTTTGGGCGGTACCCAAGGTCAGGCAACTGATATGAAGATTCACGTTGAGAGAATGCTTAAGATTAAAGATAACTTGAATAAAATCTTAAGTGAAAACACCGGAAAACCTTTGGATGTTATCAAAGCGGATACAGAACGTGATAATTTTATGACTGCTCAAGAAGCTTTGGAGTATGGTTTAATTGATAAAATTGTTTCCAATAGATAGGAGAGACGATTATGCCTAATATTTCGGACGAAAATCGCGTTTGTCGTTGTTCCTTCTGTGGAAAGACAGAAGAACAGGTCAACCGCCTGATTGAAGGTCCCAGTGCGTATATATGTAATGAGTGTATTGAACTCTGTGTTGATTTGATTCAAGACGACCTGATTCACTCTGATCGGGAAATAACATTAGATGATGTGCCCAAGCCAAAGGAGATTCATCAATTTCTTGATGAATATATCATTGGTCAGGAAATAGCCAAAAAATCACTTTCTGTTGCAATCTATAATCATTACAAGAGAATTCATAGCAGAGATGTGGAATCGGAAGTTGAACTCCAAAAGAGCAATATCCTTATGATAGGACCTACCGGATGCGGTAAAACATTTCTGGCACAAACACTGGCGAAGAAGTTGAATGTTCCGTTTGTAATCGCAGATGCCACCTCCTTGACTGAGGCCGGCTATGTGGGCGAAGATGTGGAAAATATTCTTCTTAAACTGATTCAGGCTGCTGACTACGATATCGAGCTTGCACAAAAAGGAATTATTTATATTGATGAGGTTGATAAAATTTCCAGAAAATCTGAAAACCCATCTATTACAAGAGATGTCAGCGGTGAGGGTGTTCAACAAACACTCTTAAAAATTCTGGAAGGAACGGTTGCATCTGTTCCGCCAAATGGTGGAAGAAAGCATCCTCATCAGGAATTTATTCAGATTGATACCACAAATATTCTTTTTATCTGCGGAGGCGCTTTCGAAGGTCTTGATAAGATTATCGAAAGTCGTGTTAACCAAAAATCCCTTGGGTTTGGTGCAAAGGTAGAAAGCAAAAAAGAAAAAAATCGAGGAGACGTTCTTAAGCAACTGGCTCCTGAAGATTTGATTAAGTATGGATTAATTCCTGAGTTGATTGGCAGATTGCCCGTGGTTACTACCTTGGAGTCATTGAATCAAGAGGCGTTGAAGGCAATTTTAAGAAAACCCAAGAACGCTCTGTTGAAACAATATATTACCCTTCTCAAAATGGATGATGTGGTTCTTGAGTTTGACGATCAAGCCGTTGAGGCGATTGCAAAACTTGCCATGGAACGGGAAACCGGCGCAAGAGGACTTCGTACCATTGTGGAAGATATTATGCTTGATGTGATGTATGAGGTTCCCTCCGATCCGGATGTTACCAAGGTAATTATCACGGAAGGCTGTGTTTCGAAGAAGACAAAGGCAAAAATCATCTATCAAGAAGAGATCAAAAAATCGCAAGCAGGTTAATAAAAAGACGGTTTTCTATTGTGAAAACCGTCTTTTTTGATTACATGATGAGATAATAAGCATATCCTTTAATGAATACGGCAATATTATGTTTGTGTCGATAATGATATATGTGTGATAATTTAAATAATTTTAAAAATTTTTGCAGAAATTTTTGACAAGTAAATGTGGTTATGATATAATAAAATACAATATATTGAGTTTTGCAGGAGGATTCATATGAAGAGCTTTGAATGCACAGAAGTGATGGAAAATAATAAAAATGAATATGAATTAAAATTTCCTATCGTAGCATCTCATGCGGTTAGTCATGCTATGGCTGATATTATGCCGGCTCTTGATGCAGTTGTTCGAATGGAGAACATATCTATTCCAATACATAAACTTACTGTTCGCGCTCAGTTTGCTGCAAGGGAACTGTCATCTAAGATAAAGGGTTTGGCTGAGCTGATGGATAGTCCGAATGGAGTCAGTAGTCTTAAAATGTCCTCTTATGAGGTGCTACCGTTTTTTACAAAGATAGTCGATCAGGTAAACCGGACTCTTTCTGACAAAACCGACGGGAAAATTCTGCTTGAAGTAGCGGAAGGATCGCGAGCTGATGTTTTACTTGACTCCAAAAGAATAGCAACCATTATGTATTACATGATATCTAATTCCATGCAGCACGGAAGAACAGATAATAAAAATGTAAAATTTATTTGTAATGCTACACAAGATTCCTTCGAACTTATTATTCGTGACTATGGTGGAGGCGTTCCCAAGGAAGTTCAACCAATCTTATTTGAAAAATTTCGTGCAGAATATGATATTACCAATGAATTTATCGGCATGTTGCCGCCTAAAATTCAGGGTATTGGCTTGCCGTTGTGTCGAAAACTCGCTCGAGATATGGGCGGAGATATATCTTTTAAAAATTATCGTTCCGGAGCGCAATTTACTGTGGTTATTCCTCAAAAAAGTTGCTGTATGCAGGAGGTATCGGAGTATATTCCTGATGATAATTTAATGCAGAATTGTATGTCGCCTCTTTTTCTTTATCTTCTTGATTTAAACGAAAGTTTGGAGTCGTAAACAAGGAGGCGTTGGCGTTATGTTGGAATTACAGGAAATTACCATATCTAAAAAAGACGAATTGAATCAATATTTGTGTAGACGGTGCAGTCAGAATTCGGAATTTACTTTTACCAATCTCTTTATGTGGAGAAAAAGTTACGATATCAGATACCTTATATTAGATGATATGTTGTGTTTGATGCCGAAGCATGGGGATGGCCCGCGCAGTGCAACGTTTCCCATTGGCTTTGTCGGGGAAGACGGTTCTGAACGTGATATCAAGGATGTTGTTAATACTTTGATTGAGGAATGTAAAAATTATGGTTGTCAACCGCTGCTTCGTTTGTATGATGAACGTGCATTGAACAAACTTATCGAGACATTTCCCGGGAAATTCTTAATTACTGAGGATGTCAACTCCTTTGATTATGTATATCGAACAGAGGATTTAATCAACCTAACCGGAAAAAAGTATCACGCGAAAAAGAACCATATCAACAAGTTTAAATCTCTGTATTCATGGGATTATCAATCCATTTCCAAGGATAATCTCGATGAATGTCTTGCCTTGTTTGAAAAGTGGGAGGAGCAAAAGGGAGAAAACACATATGGTCTTGACGAAGAAAAAGAAGCGGTTCAGGAGTTGTTTCATCATTGGGACGATCTGGATGTTCGGGGCGGATGTATTCGCGTGGACGGAAAAATGGTTGCGTTTTCTGTTGGAGAACCTCTTTGCGGCAAAACTGCTGTTATCCATTTAGAGCATGCTGATACAGAGTATCAAGGCTCCTTTGCGATTATGAATCAGCAGTTTTTAGAACATGAATGGTCTGATTTTGAATTTGTTAATCGAGAAGAGGATATGGGGATTCCCGGCATGCGAAGAGTGAAAGAATCATATCGACCGGCATACATGGTCAAAAAATACATAGCAACTTTGGTTTAGCATATTGATAGAATAAGCAAAGAAAAGGGTTGTTTATATGCGACTGAAAAACATTGAAATGCAAGGGTTTAAATCTTTTGCTGATAAAATTTATCTTGACTTCAACCCCGGCATTACAGCAATTGTCGGACCCAACGGCTCGGGTAAGAGTAACATTTCCGATGCTATTCGTTGGGTTATGGGTGAGCAAAGTGTTAAATCTCTTCGAGGCAGCAAAATGGAAGATGTTATTTTTTCCGGTACCGAAGCCAGAAAAGCACTTGGTTTTGCAGAAGTTACTTTAACTTTAGATAATTCGGATCATTATTTCCATTTGGATTTTCCTGAAATTACAGTTACACGTCGTGTTTATCGAAGTGGTGAGGGTGAATATTATATTAACAAAACCCTGTGCAGACTCAAGGATATTCACGAGCTGTTTATGGATACCGGCTTGGGTCGTGATGGATATTCCATTATAGGTCAGGGTAAAATTGATAATGTCCTGAGCACAAAGTCGGAAGATCGTCGTCAATTGTTTGAAGAAGCAGCGGGAATTTCTAAGTATAAGTATCGGAAAATTGAGGCGGAACGAAAGCTTGTACAAACAACAGATAATTTGACCCGTGTTGCAGATATTTTGAACGAACTCGAAGGACAGTTAGGTCCGCTTGAAAGACAATCAGAAAAAGCAAGACGCTATCTGCTTCTCCGTGATGAAATGCGGAATCTTGATATTACGGTGTCTGTTATCAACGCCGAAAAGGCAAAGGTTGAGTTAGAACAACTCAGTCAAGATATTGCATTGCTTGCAGAACAAATTTCCGGCATAAAGGCTGAACTTGATCGTACAGATGCGGAAATCTCTGCTATGTATGACAAGTCTTCTGAATATGATCAAAAGATGGAAGAGTGTCGTGAAGCGGATAAAATTACGCTGGAACTGATGAATGACACAAAGAATAAATCCAGTCTTTTAGTGAATGATGTCTCCCATAATCGGCAAAATATTTCCAGATTAGAAGAAGAGATTACTGCCGGAAAGAATGAAATTGCCAGAATTGATGAAGTGCTTGCAGAATATGATCAGGTGCTCAGTGAGTTGCAGGCTAAGAATGGTGGATTGGGACAAACACAAGATGAGTTGACCGGTGATATTCAAGCTGTTGATGAGGAGTCACAGGCAAAAAATCATGAGATTGAACACACAAAAGCAGAAATGATTGACCTGATCTCCAAGAAAAATGCCGCAACGGCAGGTATTGAAAATCTTTCTATTCTTGCGGATAATTTTACGGAGCGGCAACAGGCTTTGGAAAAAGAAATTTCCGGTAAGTCAGAGGATAAGACAACACTTGACAGTTTATATCAAAAGACCAAAAAGGATTTGGAGGCCTGCTCAAAGCAGATTGAAAAGCTTCAGGAAGAAACGGCTTCACTTGAAAATGAAATGCAGAAGTCTGAGGCGGAACAAAAAGAATTGGCGGAAAAGCAGACTGAAAAACAACTTTTGTTGAATCACAAGCGGTCTCGGAAATCCATGCTTGAGGATATGGAACGAGAGTATGAGGGTTATGCCAAGGGTGTGCGCGGTGTTATGACTGCGTATGATAGTGGTGAAATTAAGGGAACCAAAATTTACGGTCCTCTTGCTCAGTTGATACATACGGATAAAAAGTATATAACAGCAATTGAAACTGCACTTGGCTCGGCAAACCAGAATATTGTTACGGAAAAAGAGGAAGACGCCCAAATTGCCATTGAATTTTTAAAGAAAAATCGCTTGGGTCGGGCTACTTTCCTGCCAATCAGTGCTATCGAAGCAAAGATGTTCCATGACGATGATGCCAAAAAATCAAAAGGTTTCATTGCGATTGCATCAGATTTAGTCGATTGTGACAAACGTTATGAGAAAATAGTTTCCAGCTTCTTGGGTAACACGGTTGTGTGTGATAACTTGGAAAACGCCATTGCAATGGGTAGAAAGTTTAAGCATAAATTTCGTATCGTTACTGTTGCAGGAGATATAATGCAATCAGGTGGTGCCATGACCGGTGGTAGTAATGGTAAAACAACCGGATCTTTGTCCAGAAGTGGTGAGATCGAAACACTTGGCAATGATATCAAAGACTTAGAGGTATTATTGAAAAAACTGGATGAAGAAAAGAGAAGTTTAAGCGAAAAGCAACATGAAAAGCAAATTTTGTTGCAAGAGAAAATTGCTTTATTCCAAGATGCGCAAAAAGAATTTGTTCGGTTAGATGCTGAAATGCAACATCAAACTGATATGATTCAGGCGTTAGAATCCGGTTTTTCTCAGCTTCAGGCAGAACAAACAAGCATTCTCCAACGGTTGGAAGATATCGAATTGGATAAGAAGAAAAAGATGGAAGATATTACTCTTTGTGATGAGCAATATCAGGGGTTGGAAGAGCAGTTGCATCGTATGGAAAAAGAGTATGAAGCCATTTCGGACAAGAACAAGCAATTGTTGGAAAAACTCGCAGATCTTAACCTGAAACGAAATACGCTTCTTAAGGATATTGAGTTGCAGAACGATCGAATTTCACGGCTTAACACCGAAAAATCACAAAATGCTATTGCCATGGCCGCAAAAAGCGAGGAAATTCTGCGTATCCGTGGTGAAATTGAACGGATGGAAGAAGAGATGCTTGATCTTGCCGAGGATGCTCTGAAACGTGAAGGAGAACTTACACACTTCCGTGATACTCTTGAGAATCTCGTGAAGGAGAAGGCTGCTATTGACAGTTCCATTCGGGAAAAGCAGGCATCCATCAAAGATGTACAGGAGCAGGTGTTCCAACTGACGCAGCAACAAGGAAAGATGGAGTCTCGTGCTGAAAAATATGAGATGGAAATTGAAGGAATTGTTGAGCGTCTGCTGGAGGAGTACGAACTTCCGTACAGTGAAGCTGTTGAAATGAAGCCTTCTGAAGATTTTAATTATCAAGAAGCATCTGCTAAAATTCGATCCTTGCGAGAGCAAATTCGTTCTTTAGGTAATATTAACATTGATGCCATTGAAGAGTATAAGAATGTAAAGGAAAGATTTGATTTCCTTACTGTTCAAACCAATGACCTTGAAAAAGCAAGGAAGGAATTGGAAAATGTCATTGATGAAATGATGAAGATTATGCAGAGTCGTTTTGCAGAACAATTCCAAATCATTAACCAAAACTTCAGCCGAGTTTTTGTTTCCTTGTTTGGTGGTGGTCGTGCGAATTTGACCTTGACAGATCCGGAAAATGTTTTGGAGAGTGGAATCGAGATAGAGGCACAGCCTCCGGGCAAGAAACTTCAGAATTTATCATTGCTTTCCGGTGGTGAAAAGGCATTCACGGCTATTGCACTCCTTTTTGCTATCTTGGATGTTCGGCCGACACCGTTTTGTATTCTTGATGAGATTGAGGCGGCGCTGGATGATGTTAATGTATATCGTTTTGCGGATTATTTGAAGCATTATAGCGATAAAACACAGTTTATCGTCGTTACACACCGTCGAGGAACCATGGAGTCTGCTAATATTTTATATGGTGTAACCATGCAGGAGAGGGGTATTTCAAAACTTCTTTCTCTTGACATCGATGAAATTCAACAATAGGAGGATATTATGGGTTTTTTTCATAAAGTAAAAGAGAGTTTAAGCAGAACAAGAAACTCAATCAACGAAAAGTTTGATGCAGTAATTCATGCCTTTCGCACTGTTGATGAAGAGTTGTTTGAGGAACTGGAAGAAGTTTTGATTACAGCAGATCTTGGTGTGAACACATCTCTTGAAATTATTGATAGATTGCGTTCTGCGTCGTCAGAGAAACATATTACAGAGAGTGTAGATTTAAAGAAAGAACTGGCATTGATTCTGAAAGAAATTCTTACAGAAGGAACCGATAACGAACTCAAGGCGCATGGCATGCCGGCTGTGATTATGGTAATTGGCGTCAATGGTGTTGGTAAAACCACAACCATTGGAAAGATTGCCAATATGTATCGGCAACAAGGTAAAGAAGTCGTGATTGCAGCGGCTGATACATTCCGTGCGGCGGCAATTGAACAGTTGGAGGTTTGGTCAGAACGTGCAGGGGTTCGTATTATAAAGCAGCAAGAGGGTGCTGATCCGGCGGCTGTTGTGTATGATGCTGTTCGTGCTTGCAAGGGTAAATATGTTGATGTGCTTCTTTGTGATACGGCAGGAAGACTTCATAACAAAAAGAATCTCATGGAAGAATTGAAAAAAATATATCGGATTCTTGAACGTGAAATTCCCAATGGAAGCAAGGAAGTTTTGCTCGTATTGGATGCAACCACAGGTCAAAATGCGGTACAACAAGCAAAGGAATTTAAAGAGGCCGCAGATATTACGGGTATTGCATTAACAAAACTTGACGGAACCGCTAAAGGTGGCATTGTTTTTGCGATTAAGAACGAATATGATATCCCTGTAAAAATTGTTGGTCTTGGCGAGGGAATTGACGACATTGCTCCCTTTGATCCGGAGGCGTTTGTTGCTGGAATTTTGGACCTTGATGAAGGAGAAATATAATTTTTTCAATAAATTTCAAAAAAACACTTGCCAAATGGAAAAAAATGTGGTATGATACCTAAGTTGATTACGGATAGTCCTCTGGTGCATGTTGCATTATGAATATCTTAGATAAGAAAGGAAAAGAAAAATGGACATCTTAACACAAATTACACAGGAACAGATCAGAACAGACCTTCCTAAGCTCGAAATCGGTGATACCGCAAGAGTTTACGTAAAGGTTAAAGAGGGTAACCGAGAGAGAGTACAGATGTTTGAAGGTACTGTGATTAAGAAGAATCATGGTGGCATTCAGGAAACATTCACTGTTCGTCGTGTTTCTTACGGCGTTGGTGTAGAAAGAACTTTCCCCATGAATTCTCCCAAAATCGATCACATCGAAGTGGTTAGACATGGTAAGGTTCGTCGTGCTAAGCTCTACTATCTGCGTGATAGAGTTGGTAAGGCTACCAAGGTAAAAGAAAAGTTGAAATAAGAAACAGAGCAGTGGTGGTTATGATAAATAATCACCACTGTTTCCCATTTTATGTAAAATTTTCAGTCAGGAGAGATTTAATATGAGTGAAGAAAACTTTGTTCCTGATGCAGGAAATGACCAAGAAGAGGTAATTGTTCCTGCCGTAGAAGAAAAAAAGGCATCTAAGGGGGGCGGCCCGTTGAAAGAACTACTTGATTGGGTTGTTGCGATTGTGATTGCGGTTGTCGTTGCTCTGATTGTTAGAAATTATGTTTTGACCTTAGTGAAAGTACAAGGGCAATCCATGGAGCCGACCCTACAAAATGCAGATAGATTATATGTTAATCGGTTGTTTTATGAACCGGAAAAAGGTGATGTGGTAATTTTTATATCTGAAAGTGACCCCAATCATCCATATGTGAAGCGTGTAATCGCAACTGCCGGAGATACGGTTTATATTGACTTTTCTACCGGTGATGTTTTTGTAAATGGTAGATTGATCGAGGAAAACTATATCAAAGAGAAAACGTATTTAATGGGTAGTTATATTCATGAACAGATTGAAAACGGAACCTATAGTCCGGAAAATCCTATCAAAATAGAAGAAGGTTATATTTTTGTTATGGGTGATAACCGGAACAACAGTAAAGACAGCAGAGAACTGGGCCCGATTCCCATTGATGAGGTTTTAGGCGGGGCGGTATTCCGTTTTTGGCCGTTTGAAAGTTTTGGATCAGTTCACGAAGAGGCTACGATTGTTGGAGAATAGGTTAAGGTGATATCATAATGAATTTACAATGGTTTCCCGGACATATGTCTAAAACAAGACGTATGATTTCTGAGAACTTAAAACTTGTAGATGTTGTTGTTGAGTTGTTAGATGCTCGACTTCCACTCTCGTCCAGAAATCCCGAGATTGACAAAATGTTAAACAACAAACCTCGAATTCTTGTTCTGAATAAGGCGGATTTAGCCAATGAAAAATTAACAAAAGAATGGCTTTCATGGTTTGAATCAAAAGGATTTATTGCTATTGCGCTTGATAGCCAAAGCGGAAAAGGATTTTCCGCATTTTCTCCTGCCATTGATAAGGCAACAAAGGAAAAAGTAGAACGAGATCGTGCCAAAGGTATAGGAAAACACAGTGTACGCTTAATGGTGGTTGGTATTCCTAATGTTGGCAAGTCTTCGTTTATAAATCGTATATCCGGACGTAGTGCTACAAAGACAGGTGACCGTCCCGGTATCACGCAGACCAAACAATGGATCAGAATAGCAGGAAAGTACGAGCTTTTGGACACACCCGGTATTCTTTGGCCTAAATTTGAGGATCCGGAAGTTGCAAAGCGAATTGCCTTTACAGGTGGAATTAAAGATGAAATCATCGACATTGAAGAACTGGCTTGTTTTCTGTTAAAATACTTGAGTTTACAATGTTCTGAAGCATTAAAGTTGCGGTATAAGATCACTGATGATGATGTAAAGGAAGATTCCTTTACATTGCTTGAGTGTATTGGGAGAAAACGAGGTTGCGTTATTTCCGGTGGTGAGATTGATACACTGCGTGCTGCCAATCTTCTTTTAGATGATTTTCGTAGCGGAAAACTCGGTAATATTACGTTGGAAGCACCATGTGAATAAAATGAATAAAAAAGCCGGCATTGAGTCGGTTTTTTTGTAGGAGGAATTTTAATGAGTTTATTGGAATTGGAGAATAAGTATCTTCAGGAAGGGTATGTTTCGATTGCAGGGGTTGACGAAGTCGGTAGAGGACCATTGGCCGGTCCTGTATGTGCGGCGGCGGTTATTTTACCTGTCGGTTTGGAAATTGAAGGAGTAAATGATTCGAAAAAACTAACAGAGAAAAAACGAGAACAACTTTATGATGTTATTGCCGAGAAAGCACTGGCTTGGTCGGTTTCCTTTGTCGAGCCGGAAGTGATTGATGAAATTAACATTCGGCAGGCTACCCACCTTGCTATGGAAAAAGCGGTCAACGAACTTTCCAAGCAAGCTGATTTTCTTTTGGTAGATGGCAATGATAAAATTCCCTTTTCTGTTCCGTCTGCATATGTTGTAAAAGGTGATGCGAAGTCACTTTCTATTGCCGCGGCATCAATTATGGCTAAAGTTACAAGAGACAGATATATGGTCGAAATGGGTTTTCAGTATCCGGAATATGGGTTTGAAAAGCACAAAGGCTATGGTACGGCATTACATATGGAGGCGATCCGTAATCACGGGTTGACGCCCCTGCATCGAAGAAGTTTTATGACTGCAAAGGTTCTGGGAAAAGCATGAGCAGATATCAAAAGGATTTAGGAGATTTTGGAGAAAAAGTTGCAGAGAATTATTATTTGCAACGAGGTTTTCGAGTTTTGGAAAAAAACTTCAATGTTCCGCGAGGAGAGTTGGATTTAATTGTTGAGTCAGAAGAACTCTTGGTTTTTGTTGAAGTAAAAACAAGAAGCAATATGCGGTTTGGAATGCCGGCAGAAGCAATCACAGCAAAGAAAATTCTCCATATGAAGCGAGCGGCAGAGGCGTATCTATTGAAGTTCCCATCCGAAAAAGAGATGCGTTTTGATGCAATCGAAGTATTTGCTAAAATAGATAAAGGGATTCCTGTTCTTGAACATATAAATCATATTCCGGACATTATTTTTTAAGGAGACGAAATGATGCAATATAGATTTTTTGATGGTCATTGCGATACAGGTTCTGTATGTATGGAATCCAACGTTGGACTTAGAAAGAATTCTTTACATCTGGATTTGGAAAGAATGGATCGATATGCCGGATACATTCAGGTTTTCGCAGCATTCGTTGATCGTAAAAGTATTAAAACATCCCCGTTTGCGCATGTTTTAGCAATCCTGAATGTTCTGAAAGAACAATTGAATCAAAATAAAGATATTGTGTCACTAATTACATCGAGAAGCGAGCTGGAAGAGGTTACAAACCTTCGCAAAACAGGCGCTATATTGTCTATTGAAGGCGGAGAGGCCCTTGCTGGTTCCTTGGATCATCTCGCGCTTTTTTATGACATGGGGGTGCGGCTGATAACCTTGACCTGGAACTATGCCAATGAAATCGCAGAAGGTGTATGTGAGGACAGCGGAAGGGGATTGACGGAATTTGGCAGAAAAGCGGTTGCTGCTATGGAAGATATGGGGATTTTGATTGATGTTTCTCATCTTTCGGAAAAAGGGTTCTGGGATGTAGTAGAGCACACAAAGTATCCGTTTGTTGCATCCCATTCCAATGCAAAAAGTCTTTGCAGCCATCCGCGTAATCTTACAGACCAACAAATCCGAACTATGATTGAGCGTAACGGTTGTATTGGCGTTAACTTTTATCCGGTATTTTTGCATGATAACGGAAAGGCAGAACTATGCCATATTTTATCTCATGTTGATTATATTTTGGAGTTGGGCGGAGAGGACTGCATCGGTCTTGGTTCTGATTTTGAAGGAGTGTCTTTTTTGCCGGATAAAATTTCCGGAGCAGAAAGCATGAAGAATATTGCGGAGGCCATGCAAAAAAGGGGTTATTCGGATTTTCTTGTTGATAAAATATGCTTTGGAAATTTCTATCGTGTTTTTTGTGAAACAATGGGAAGAAGAAAGCAAAAAAATTTCAAATAAATGTTGCAATTTGGATAAAAATATATTAGAATAGTAAATTATAGTAGAATGAGTTATCGGAGGTTAAAAAACAATGGAATTGTATATTTCTGAAAAAGCAAAATCAATTAGCGCATCTCCTACTTTGGCGATTGATTCTAAATTTAAGCAAATGAAGCAGCAGGGGATTCCTGTTGTCGGCTTTGGCGCAGGCGAACCTGACTTTAATACCCCTGACCATATTAAGAACGCAGGTATCGAAGCAATTAAAAATAACGTTACCAGATACACTCCTGCATCCGGTACCATGGAATTGAAGCAGGCAATTTGCGAAAAGGTAAAGAAGGATACAGGTCTTTCTTATACACCTGCGAATGTTATTGTTTCCAACGGCGGAAAGCATGCGTTAACCAATATCTTTATGGCAATCTTAAACCCCGGAGATGAGGTTGTTATTCCAGCGCCTTTCTGGGTAAGTTACCCCGAAATGGTAAAGATGGCAGACGGAAAACCTGTTTATATCAATACCACAGAGGAGAATAACTTCAAGTTTACGGTTGATCAACTTGCTGCAGTTTGTAGCGATAAAACCAGAGCGTTGGTTTTGAACTCTCCCAGTAATCCCACAGGTATGGCTTATACCAGAGAAGAAATGGAAAAGATTGCAGAGTTTGCCGTGAAGCAGGGTATTTATGTTGTGTTTGACGAGATTTACGAAAAGCTTCTTTACGAGGGTGAGCATGTAAATATTGCTACATTGGGCGAAGAGATTCGCAAACAAACCATTATTGTCAATGGTATGGCAAAAACCTATGCAATGACCGGTTGGAGAATTGGTTATGTGGTTGCAGAAGAGGCGTTGGTTAAAGCAATGAGCAATATGCAGAGCCATGCAACTTCTAACCCCAACTCTATTGCGCAAGCGGCTTCAATCGAAGCACTTTTGGGTGACCAGAGTATGATTGATGAAATGAAAAAGGAATACTGTGCTCGTCGTGATTACATGGTTGAGCGTATCAATAGTATTGATGGTTTGAGTTGCCAGTGCCCTCAAGGTGCATTCTATATTTTCATGAATGTGAAGGATGTTCTCGGTAAGGAGCATTATGGCAAAATAATTCACACAGCCAATGATCTTTGTCAGGATATTTTGGAACGTGCCTTGGTTGCAATGGTACCAAGTGAAGGCTTTGGTATTGACGGATATGTACGTTTGTCCTATGCAACATCCATGGATGTTATTACTACAGGTCTTGACAGAATTGAAGAATATTTACAGGGTAAATGTAAATAACACCCATAAAACATTGAGGTGAGTACAATGAAAATCGGATTAATCGGCGCAGGAAACATGGCAACCGCTTTGTTAGGTGGCATGCTTGATTCCGGGATTGTCTGTGAGAGTGATGTAATGATTTCGGATCAAAATACCGAAAAACTTTCGAATTGGCAAGAGCGTGGGGTCTTAACCACCACGGATAATAGGACTGTTGAAGATTTTGCAGATATTATTATTTTTGCAGTGAAGCCTAAAATCATGGAAGTTGTGTTAGCACAGATGGAGGGCATACAGTCAAAAATCTATGTATCTATCGCAGCAGGCGTTACAGTCGCTTTTTTGGAAAGCAAATTGGGGTTTGATAAGAAAATTGTACGTACCATGCCAAACACTCCGTCGCAGGTTGGTTGCGGAATGACGGTGGTTACGCCCAATCAAAATTTAACAGATGACGAAACGAAGATGGTTCTTGGTTTACTCGATAGTGTTGGCAAAACCTTAATTTTGCCGGAGCATGAGTTGGAAATTGCCACTGCGATTCACGGAAGTAGCCCTGCCTATGTCTATATGATGATTGATGCTATGGCGGATGCAGGTGTGCGCTATGGATTAACCAAAGAAAATGCATTGCTTCTTGCTGCCAAGGCAGTGGAGGGAAGTGCGAAAATGGTTATGGAAACCGGTATTCATCCCGAAGAATTAAAAGATAGGGTTTGTTCGCCCGGTGGTACAACCATAGCGGCGGTTTGTGAATTGGAACGGACCGGATTTCGAAATTCACTTCAATCTGCCATTGATGCTTGTATAAAACGAAATCAAGAGATGAAGCAATAATCTCACAGAAACCGAGGGGAAGAAGATATGTTTTATTATATTTCCGGACAATTGGTACAGAAAACAGATACTTATGCGGTGGTAGATGCCGGAGGAATCGGTTATCGAATTTTTTCTACCATGAACTCACTGCAGGATATTGGTGATGTTGGAAACAATGTCACATTGTATACGTATCTTAACATAAAAACAGCTTCGGATATTTGTTCCCTCTATGGTTTTTCAACTTTGGAAGAAAAAAATATTTTCGAGATGATTCTTGGAGTTTCCGGTGTTGGAGCCAAAACGGCTGCGAGTTTGCTTTCGAATATTTCGCCATCTAAGTTTGCATTATGTGTTGCAACCAATGATGCGAAATATCTTGCAAGTAACACGCCGGGTCTTGGTCCCAAAGGTGCACAAAGAATCATCCTTGAATTAAAAGATAAGTTTAAGGGGATGGAACTTTCGGATATTCCCCAAGAAGAAATTTTCACTTCAACGCCTGAAAGTGACAATGAGGCAGTTTCTGCACTGATGGTGCTTGGTTATTCTGCTCAGGAAGCAAAGAAAGCGTTGCAAGGTGTTACAGGCTCGGTTGAGGAAATGGTTAAGATTGGATTGAAAAATCTGCTGAAAGGGTAGGTTTAACCGAGCGGAGGAAAATTATGATGGATGATGAAAACAGAATTATTACATCGGCCGAGATGATGGAAGATGGAGAGAACGAAAAAAGCCTTCGACCGAAAGCGCTTCACGAATACATCGGGCAAACCAAAGCGAAAGAAAATCTGAAGGTTTTTATCGAGGCGGCAAAAAAACGTGGCGAAGCATTGGATCACGTTCTTCTTTACGGCCCTCCCGGGTTAGGTAAAACCACATTAGCAGGGGTCATTGCTAATGAAATGGGAGTAAATTTAAGAATTACTTCCGGCCCTGCCATTGAAAAACCGGGTGATCTTGCGGCCCTTTTGACCAATCTTGGGCAAGACGACATTCTCTTTATTGACGAAATTCATCGGCTCAATCGAAGTGTGGAAGAAATTCTTTATCCTGCGATGGAAGATTACGCCTTGGATATCATCATTGGAAAAGGTCCGTCTGCCCGTTCCATTCGATTGGATTTGCCAAGGTTTACCTTAATTGGAGCAACCACCAGAGCCGGAGCTCTTGCGGCACCTTTACGGGATCGTTTTGGTGTTATCAGTCGTTTGGAAATGTATACGACAGAAGAACTTGCCACGATTATCAATCGAAGTGCAGATATACTTGAAATTTCTATTGATCCGTCAGGTGCTTCTGAAATCGCATCCAGATCCAGAGGAACTCCAAGAATTGCTAACCGTCTTTTAAGACGGGTACGTGATTTTGCTCAGGTGATAGCCGGTGGAGTGATTACGGGCGAGGTTGCAGATCATGCACTTGCGAAATTAGAAATCGACAGTCTTGGTTTAGACTCATCGGATAAGAGGATGATTCAAACGGTAATTCAGCATTATAATGGTGGTCCTGTTGGACTTGATACGCTGGCGGCAACCATTGGTGAGGAAAGTGACACCATTGAAGATGTTTATGAACCGTATTTGATGCAGATTGGATTTATCAATCGCACACCTCGCGGAAGAATGGTTACCAAGCGTGCATATGATCATTTTGGAATTCCTTTTATGCAACAGGATTCTGCAGATAATATTTCTATGTTTGAAGAGTGAAGGGAGAAGAAGCATGGCTAATAAGGGAAAATACTATATTACAACAGCAATTGCATATACTTCAAGAAAACCCCATATCGGCAATACTTACGAAATTGTTTTGACCGATGCAATTGCAAGATTTAAGCGTTATATGGGATATGATGTGTTTTTCTGTACCGGTACAGATGAACATGGTCAAAAAATTGAAGAATTGGCGAAGGAAAAGGGCGTGAGCCCTAAGGAATACGTAGATGGTGTTGCTGCGGAAATCAAAACCATTTGGGATATGATGAACACCAGCTACGACAAGTTTATCCGTACAACCGATACTTATCATGAGGAGACTGTTCAGAAGATTTTCAAAAAGTTATATGAACAGGGCGATATTTATTTGGATTCTTATGAGGATTGGTATTGTACTCCTTGTGAGTCATTCTGGACGGATACACAGTTGGTAGACGGTAAATGTCCTGATTGCGGCAGAGAGGTTCATAAGCAGCATGAGGAAGCTTATTTCTTTAAGATGAGCAAATATGCAGATCGTTTGATGAAGCATATTGAAGAAAACCCTGATTTTATTCAACCGGAATCCAGAAAAAAGGAAATGGTTAACAACTTCTTAAAACCCGGTCTTCAGGATCTTTGTGTATCCAGAAGTAGTTTTAAGTGGGGTATTCCTGTTCCATTCAATCCGGAACACGTAACATACGTATGGCTTGATGCGTTGACCAATTATATTACGGCCATTGGTTATCGTTGTGATGCCAAAGAGGAACCCTATGAGCGTTATTGGCCGGCAGATGTGCATATTATCGGTAAGGATATCTTGAGATTCCACACCATTTATTGGCCGATTTTCCTGATGGCATTAGGAGAAGAATTGCCGAAGCAGATTTTTGGTCATCCGTGGCTTTTAAACGGACAGGATAAGATGAGTAAGTCTATCGGTAATGTTATCTATGCCGATGATTTGGTTCGTCATTTTGGGGTTGATGCGGTGCGTTATTATCTCTTGCACGAAATGCCCTTTGCACAGGATGGAAACATCACATTGGAAACATTAATCAGTCGTTATAATTCCGACTTGGCTAATACCTTGGGTAACTTGGTAAATAGAACTGTTTCCATGATTCAAAAATATTTTGATGGTCAGATTCCTGCACCAACCGTTGCTACTGAGTTTGATGCAAATTTGGAAGAAACTTGTGTTTCTTGTGCAAAAGAAACTGCCGCATGCATGGAGCGTCTTCGTGTTGCCGATGCTATGGATGCCATTTGGAAAATTGTAAATCGTTCTAACAAATACATTGACGAAACAATGCCTTGGGTTCTTGCGAAGACAGAGGAAGGAAAGGAAACTTTGAAATCTGTTATGTATCATTTGGCTGAATCCATTCGTTACATTGCATCTTTGTTGTCCTCCTTTATGCCCGAAACTGCAGATGCGATTGCAGGACAGGTTGGAATTACTGATTTAACCTGGGAAAGCCTTGAAGTGTTTGGAAAGACAACAGCCGGAACTCAGGTAAGCAATCCGACACCGTTGTTTGCACGCCTTGATGTGGATGCAAAACTGGCTGAGCTGGAAGCAGATATGGCACAACCTCAGGAAGAAGCCGTTGAGATTGAGCCTTATAAGGATTCTGTGACATTTGAGGACTTTGAAAAACTTGATATTCGTGTCGGCAAGGTTGTTGTTTGTGAGAAAGTACCTAAGTCATCGAAACTTCTTCGTTTTGAGTTAGAAGTTGGTTCGGAACGTCGTCAGATTCTTTCCGGAATTGCAAATTACTATAAGCCGGAGGATTTGGTTGGCAAGAACGTTCTCTTTATTGCTAACTTCCCGCCGAGAAAAATGATGGGCTTGGAGTCCAATGGTATGATTCTGTCAGCAGAGCATGATGGAAAATTGGTTGTTACCTCTACTTTGGATGATATCCAATCCGGTGCTTGCATCGTTTAAGATTATGAATTATCAGGAAACCATTCGGTATATTCATGAAACGCCCAAGTTTGCTCGTGAACTGGGAAACAAGATGCTTGAAAAATTGTTATTGCACTTAGACAATCCGCAGAAAAATCTGCGGATTGTTCATATTGCAGGAACCAATGGAAAGGGTTCTACTGCCGCAATGCTTTCGGAGATCTTATCTGCTTCCGGATACCGTTGTGGATTGTTTACATCTCCATACATTGAACGATTCAATGAAAGAATTCGTATCAACGGAGAGGAAATCCCTGACGAATCTCTTGCAAGCATTATCACACATATACGAGAAGTGATTGAGGAATTTGATGCACCTGTTTCTGAATTTGCTCTTGATACAGCGGCGGCTTTTTGTTGGTTTTCTATGCAAAAGTGTGATTATGTAGTGTTGGAAACAGGGCTCGGTGGTCGTCTTGATGCAACCAATGTAATTGAAAATCCCATTGCAACTGTATTAACTTCAATTGGTATGGATCATATGCAATATTTGGGAGATTCCATCGAAAAGATTGCCGCAGAGAAATGCGGTATCATAAAAAAGAATGTTCCGGTTGTATCCTATCCATTGCAAGATATTGCGGTACAAAAAGTTATTGCTGAAAAGGCAAAAGAGAAGGAATCTACACTTTGTGTTGCCACAACTCCTGTTATGGTAGATGATAAGATGTATTACCAAGACAAGGTCTATGAACTTGGTTTGCAAGGTGAATTTCAGATATACAATGGAGCAACTGTCTTAGAGACGGTTTCTGTTTTAAGAGAACAAGGTATTGCCATAACGGATGAAGCGATTAGAAGTGGTTTAAAATATGCTAAAAACATTGCCAGATTTGAGCATTTTGGATCCAATCTTATACTCGATGGCGGACATAATGTTCCGGCGGCTAAGGCGCTGATTTCTGCTTTAAAAAAGGAAGGACGTCCTGTTTATTTTTGCATTGCTATGATGGAAGATAAAGATTGGCAAGGATTTCTTGAAGAGATTTTGTCAATTGCAAACGGTGTTGTTTTTACTCAGGTTCCTATGCCTCGGTGTTGTTCTACAAAAAATCTTATTTCTGTTGCCGAGAAGTTCTGCATACAGATTGAAGAGGAGCAAAACCCCATTTCGGCAATTGAAAGAGCAAAGGAAATGGCAGGAAATGATGCTATTGTTTGCATATGTGGTTCTTTGTATCTGGCAGGTAAGGTTCGCCCGTATCTAAATAAAAAAGACGGTCAGTAATGACCGTCTTTTTTTATAAGAAAAATACCCATGATTCAAACCATGTTAGAAACGTTTCGACATAAAACTTTGAAATAGGAACACCTGTGATGACGGGATAAAATGAAAGGAACATTATAACCGAAAGAGCAACAAGTCCGTTAGAAATATATCTTGTGTGTTCCCATTTTCTTTCCATCTGCATCAAAGCATAGACAATGAAAATAATCATAAAGGGTAATACCCCGAAGAAATGATATTGCAAAGCATAGCGCTTTACAAAAATCCAAGGAAGATATTGAGAGAGCATTCCGACGAGAAGAAACGGTACTCGCTTGTCTTTTTTCTTCCAACCAATGTATAGTGAAGCAAAAACGGAAATAATACCAAGCCAGCTAATAAAAGGATTTTGAAAAATTGAGATGCATCCTATTTTGTCGAGAGGGAGGCTTGATTCTATAGCTTGGTATGCCCACATTGGTTTATATACAAACGGCCATGTGTACCATTCAGAAGAATATGGATGTGTTCCGGTAATGCCGGTATGATAGGTAAGCATATATTCTTGATTTTCCCACATGGTTTCAAATAAATTTCCGTATCCTTCTACCAGAGAGATAGGGAGATAAGACAGTGTATAAATACCCGCAGGAATAACAATGAAAAACAAACAACACCAACAACATGTTTTAACTGTGTAGCCGAGAAAATCTGCCTTTGTTTCATCGCAAAGACTCCGGTAGGTAAATATCATTATCATCAAAAATTCTATTGCTAATCCTACCGATGCATAAACTGCTGTCCACTTTGATGCACAACCAAGTCCCATAAATACACCGGACAAAAGTAGATATAAAAGTTGTTTTGATCTGTTGTTTTGATGTTCCTCTGCCCATTGTACAGAAAGTTCTCCGAATCGATACATGAAGTAGTACATGCAAAGAATAAAAAGAAGAGGGAAGGAATCAATGGTTGCGATTCTTGTTAGGGAATAATGCATAAAATCAAAGGTGAAAATCAATGTTCCCATAACGGCATAGCGAGTTTGGGAAAACAACCGTTTTAACAGAAAGTAAAAAACAGGAATCATGAGAACGCCCATAAAGGATCCTGCAAATCTCCAACCGAATGGTGTCATTCCAAAAACAGCAATACCTAAGGACATGATTAATTTCCCCAGTGGTGGGTGTGTGGTCTCGTAATAGGGAAGCAGGTGTAGGTGCTCATATGCGGTTCTTGCATGATAAATTTCGTCAAAATAAGTACCGTTTTGATAGGAAGGTTTGTCGGTAACAAATTGTTGTTCATCAACAATCGACGCAATTTCTTTGGTTGTTCCGCTAATGCTTTCGATTGTTGCTAAATTACCGTTTCCATCTCGAAAACCTACTTCATAAAGGGTATAATCTTTTGAGTCAAATGTTCCGTGCAGATATTTTAGATAAACAGGATCAACAGTTTCTGTATTCCAACGAAAAACACTTTCAAAAACACATGATTTTTCAGGAAGCGGTGTCCATAACTGATTGTCATCCGAATAGGAAAATTGGATTCCCGGACTATTGTTTACATCGCTAATTCCACAATAATAGTCAATTTCTGTCAACATGATTGGCTCTTGAAATGTAATAACAAAAGATTCGTTATTTTCGGATGGCTGATAGAATGTTTCGGGTGCTTTTGTATCACCTAAGTTTGTAAATGCAAAAAGGGAATAAACGACAACAATGACGCTTAAAAGAATATAGTCGATTCGTGTCATGTTTTTGCAGGCAGACAGCGGAGAAAATGGTTTTTTTATGTTAGAGAAACAAGAAAGTCTATCTTTCCTCTCGGATGATTTATGACCGGAAGAAAGAAAATCTTGATATATTACAATAAGACTATATATAAAAAGTGCGACTTCTGCTATGGAGATTGGTGTAACAAGGAGAGGGGACGGCATTTTATTAGTGGTTAAAACAAGTTGTAACACGTAGGATAGATTTAAAAATGCTACCACGCATAAAGAAGAAAAGATGGTTAAGAGTCTTTTGTTTTTGGTGTAGAGATAGTCAAACAAAAGAAACATAAGCGGAAGCACAATATATCGTTCGTGCATTTTAAAAGAAAATGTATACATAAACCCAAAAATAAAATATCCGCTTAAGAATAATTTGGATGCCGGGTCTTTGATTCGGAACCAAAGGTATACAGAGCCTGAAAGCGCCAGAAGGATAAGAGAATAGTTGAGGACTGTGACCAAGGCGGAATTCATGGTTTCGAGGGGCACCCAGTTAAGTTGAAGGATGCCATATAAATTGAATGCATTAACACTAAAGTAGGGATATGAAGCCAAGGTGTTAGCATATTTTTCAATAATCCAGATAGGATTTAGTCCCTGTAATAGCGATGTAAGATGAAAACCCTGTTCCATTGCAGATGAAAACGGAAGGATTGCGACAAGAAAAAGCGAAATCCCCGTAAGAGCGCATAGGAGGATGGTTTTTATATTTTTACAATTTAAGACGGAAAGGGCAAAGATAGGGGCTAAAATCAACCCCTGTGGTTTAATTAAAACAGCAATGGCATAGAAAATTGTTGCATATATGAATTTTTTGTGATATAGATGAGTCAGGGTAAGTACAAGAAAAAGAAGTAAGACAGAATCGATTTGTCCCCAAACGGCCGAATCATACCAAAAAACAGGAGAAATCAGAAAGAGAATGCTAAGGATGAATGCGGATTTCTCACCCGTTTGATTTTTACCATAATGATAAATGGTATACGCCAGTAGGAAATCGCATAGAACCGATGGGAGTTTATAGAAGAAAATGATTCCTTGTGACGGAAGGTGTAAAAGACGTGTCAAATAAGCAATTCCACCCAAAATATACAGATATCCCGGCGGATAGTCACAAAAATAATCAGAAACGTAAAACAACCCCGGACCAACATCTACCAAATGTTCTCCCCAGGATGACCAGCAGGACATATCACTGGTATAACCGGGGGTAAAGGATGCAAGAAGAAGGCGAAAGAGAATTAGAATATAAATTACAAGCCATTGTGTTTTTGTATTAACTTCATCCGAAAGAGTCAGCGTGGTCTTTTTTTCGGTGTTGATTTGATATATGTAAAAAAATATAACCAGATAGATGATGCTGATTAAAAATGAAAGTCCCATGTAAACCCCTCGTTTTCATATTATTTCAAATAAATTATACTATATCGAAAATAAAAAAACAAGATAGAGAAATGTCAAAGGTTATTTTAATGGGTTGATGATCAAAGTAAGGTTAATTTGGACAAAATAATCCTGTTTTTTTGCCAAAAGGTCAAAAAATTCTCTATAAAATTCAAAATATGGGTGCTATAATGAAAAAAGAAAATCTCATTTTGTATGGAGGATTAGAGATGGTTATTGAAAACAATAAAGCAACAGGTGTAAAAATTGCTTATGTGGGCGGTGGCTCAAGAGGTTGGGCAAGAGGTCTTATGTCTGACTTGGTTGCATGTGATGATATGTCCGGTGAGGTTGCTCTTTATGATATTGATTTTGAAGCAGCTAAGTGTAACGAAATCATCGGAAATATGTTTAATGATGCAGAAGGAGCCAAGTCAAAGTGGAACTATAAGGCGGTAGAAACTTTGGGCGATGCTTTAACCGGTGCAGATTTTGTAGTAATCTCTATTTTGCCCGGTACTTTTGATGAAATGGAATCGGATGTTCATACCCCTGAAAAATACGGTATCTATCAATCCGTAGGTGATACATCCGGACCCGGTGGTATTATCCGTGCTCTCAGAACACTTCCTATGATTGAAGAAATTGCACTTGGTGTAAAAGAATTTTGTCCTGATGCATGGGTTATTAACTACACCAACCCCATGACTCTTTGTGTAGGTCAACTTTACGAGACTTTCCCTGAGATTAAAGCGTTTGGTTGTTGCCACGAGGTGTTTGGAACCCAGCGTTTCCTGACTAAGGTTTTGAAGCATGAGTGTGGAATTGAAGATGTTCCCAGAAATGAAATCAAAGTAAATGTTGTAGGTATTAATCACTTTACTTGGCTTACCAAAGCGCAATATAAAAATATTGATTTATATCCTGTGTACGAAGAATATTGTAAAAAATATGCCGAGGTTGGTATTCAGGAGAAATCAGACACCAATTGGTTAAATAACTTCTTTGCATCTGCAGAAAAAGTAAAGATGGATTTGTTCTTAAAGACGGGATGTATTGCGGCAGCAGGTGACCGTCATTTGGCTGAGTTCTGCCCCGGAAAATGGTACTTAGAGAGTCCTGAACGAGTTACTGAGATGTGCTTTGCCTTGACCAATGTTGCATGGAGAAAAGAGCATCTTCAGGATCTGCTTGAAAAAACCAAGAAGATTATGAATGGTGAAGAAAAGGTGGAACTGAAGGAAACAGGCGAAGATGGTGTAAATCAGATGCGTGCACTGATTGGTTTGAACTCTTTTGTAACCAACGTTAATATCCCTAACAGAGGTCAAATTGAAAATCTTCCTTATGGCGCTATTGTAGAAACCAATGCACAGTTTGACAGTAATACAGTTCGACCCGTTGCGGCAGGAAAAATTCCTCCTGTTGTAAATCAACTGGTATCTCGTGTTTGCAATGAACAAATGACCATCTTGGAAGCGGTTAAAAAGCGTGATTTGAATCTTGCTTTCACTGCCTTCATTGCGGATCCCTTGGTGACTTGTTCTATGGCAGATGCCAGAAAACTGTTTGATGAAATGATTGATAATACCAAGAAGTATCTTTCTATGTATGGTGTATAACAAAAATGCATTCAGCAGGAAACATCCTGCTGAATGCATTTAACAATTATTTCTTGTGAAACAGAGCATATTTTTTTGGTGTGGTTTTTTCAAATTTCTTGAATACCGCAGCAAAATAGTTGCTATCATGAAAACCGCATGCATCTGCGATTTCTGCGATGCTTTTGTTACTATCTAAAAGAAGTTTTTTTGCGGCGGTTATTTTTACAATGGTGATATATTCAGTCAGGCAGATACTTGTCTGTTGCTTAAAAAGACGTGATAAGTAACTTGGGCTGATGGAAAACTTCTGGCTTATTTGTTGCAAACTGATATCCTGATTGTAGTTTGTTTGAATGTAGTTTGTTATATTTTTAATCAGTAGATTGGTTCCCTCAGGCTTAACGGTAATAGCAGGAGCAGAATACCGTAGAATTTTTATCAACAACTCCGAAAGATGTAGATTACATAGGGTGTGATTGCCAAGTTCAAAACTTTCACTCTCTCGCTCGATGGATAAAAAGAGTTGTCGGATTTCTTCCAGATATTCCTCTTGAATATGAAATGCGTTCTGCTCACCTAAATTGCTGAGAAAGGGATATACTTCTGGAGAAATACTCTCTTTATCAAAATGAATCAACAAGCGCTCGGTGTAAGGACTATCCTCGTTATCAGTTTTGTGATAGGCACCACTT
Source organism: Ructibacterium sp. (assembly GCA_045649565.1). Taxonomy (GTDB): domain Bacteria; phylum Bacillota; class Clostridia; order Monoglobales; family Monoglobaceae; genus Ructibacterium. Next base: position 17,192 of record JAZRQC010000001.1, on the reverse strand, counting down.
GGTACAAAAAATATTGTTCCCGATTCCAAAAAATAGAATTTGTTTTCTAAAAGATAGGTTGTTTTGCCTTTTTCCAGAAAATAAAGCTCATAGAAATCATGAATTTCGTAATAAGGCATTTTAGTTGGTTCGGTTTTAATATTTCTGCTAAAAATCAGTCTTCTTTTTTCCATATATGTATCACCCATTGATTATCATAACATAAAAAAATTAATATTACAACAAAAAATTTGTGTTTTTTTAGAAAAATAATGTTTTATCATAAAAACAAAAAAATAATAACTTGGAGGAAGCCACGATGAAAGAGAAAGTAATTCAGTTTGGTGAAGGCGGATTTCTGCGGGGATTTGTTGATTGGATGCTTCAAATTGCTGTTGATAAAACCGATTTTGACGGAAGTGTTGTTGTTGTTCAGCCCATCGAAAATGGCATGTGTGATCTTTTAGAGTCCCAAAATTGTGAATATACACATATTTGCAGAGGTGTAGAAGGGGTAGATACTAAGAAAATTTCAGTTATCTCCCGTTGTGTAAAACCTTATGATGATTATGAATCCTATCTTGCCTTGGCAGAAAATCCTGATTTTCGTTTTGTTGTATCCAATACAACGGAAGCCGGAATTTGTTTTAGTGATGCTGATCGGGATACAGATGCTCCGCCGGCTACATTCCCTGCAAAGGTAACAATTCTTTTGAAAAAGCGGTTTGATTTAGGTCTTCCGGGATTTGTGTTCCTGCCCTGTGAATTGATTGATAAAAACGGAGAGAAGTTAAGGGAATATATCTTAGCATATGCAAAGCTTTGGGGATATGAAGACGGGTTTGCAAAGTGGGTGGAAGAAGAGAATATTTTCTGTAACACATTGGTTGACCGCATCAATACCGGATATCCCAAGGATGAAGAAATTGATATTGATGATAAACTTCTTAATACATCAGAATATTTCCATCTGTGGGTTATCGAAGGTTATCCTGCACTTTTTGATGAAATCCCCTTCGGTCAGTGTGGTTTAAATGTTATTTTAACTGATGAATTGGAAAAGTATCGTACTCGTAAGGTGCGTATTCTTAACGGTGCTCACACATCTATGGTTCCGTATGCTTTATTGCAGGGATTAGATACCGTTAAATCTTGTTTAGATGATGCAGAAATGAGTGCGTTTTTAAAGAAGTGTGTGTTTGAGGAAATTATTCCGACTCTTGATCTGCCCGAAGATGAGCTGCTTTCTTATGCCAACAGTGTCATGAGCCGTTTCTCGAATCCCTATATCAAACATTACTTATCATCCATTGCACTGAATTCTGTTTCGAAATTCAAGGTTCGTGTTTTGCCTTCCTTGGAAGAGTACATTGTTCGGTTTAATAAGATGCCGGAGAATCTCATTTTCTCTTTTGCGAAATTAATTGATTTCTACAGAACCGATATGACCAATGACGACAAAGAAATCTGTGAATTTATGAAAACTGCATCGGTAGATGAGATTTTATCAAACACCAAACTTTGGGACAAGGATTTAACCTATCTTGCAGAAGAGGTAAAGAAATATGTTAATCAATAAATTGGATAATGTTGAGGTGGACATTTCCACCGGACATAAGGTGGCACTTTGTGATATTCCTTGTGGCGAAAATATTATTAAATACGGAAGTCCTATCGGTCACGCTACTCGGGACATCAAGCAGGGTGAGCGAGTTCATACTGACAATGTAAAGACCAATCTTGGAGAAAATATTGTTTATACCTTTGAGCCGGAATATTATGATATCGATCCTACGGAAGAACGGTTCTTTATGGGGTATGAGCGGGAAGATGGAAGTGTCGGAATTCGTAATGATATCTGGATTGTGAATACTGTCGGTTGTGTCAATAACACCGCCAGACGGATTGCAGATGCAACAGGTGCTAAGTATCTTCCGCATCCTTATGGTTGTTCTCAGTTGGGAGATGACCATGCAGCGACTCAGAAAATTCTTAAGGGTATGATTCTGCATCCCAATGCAGGCGGTGTCTTGGTCCTTGGTTTGGGTTGTGAAAATAATAATATCAACGAAATGAAGAAGGTTTTGGGTGATATTGATGAGCGTCGTGTCAGATTTCTCAACGCTCAGGATGTAGAGGATGAGGTAGCAGAGGGAATTCGCCTTGTGGATGAGTTGAAAGCCTATGCTTCTACCTTTGAGAAGAAGAAAATTTCAGCATCCAGACTTGTTGTCGGTTTAAAATGCGGCGGTAGTGACGGTTTTTCAGGAATCACAGCCAACCCTCTTGTGGGACGGTTTTCCGATCGTTTGATTGCCATGGGTGGCGCTTGCGTACTGACCGAAGTTCCTGAAATGTTCGGTGCGGAGCATTTGCTGATGAAACGTGCTGAAAACAAAGAAGTGTTTGAAAAGACAGTGAATCTGATTAATAATTTCAAGGATTATTTCCGTCGCTATAATCAGGTGATTTATGAGAATCCGTCGCCCGGTAACAAAGAAGGGGGAATCACAACCCTTGAAGAAAAGTCTCTGGGATGTGTACAAAAGGGTGGCCTTTCTAAAGTGGTTGATGTCATTGACTATGGCGAGGTGGTATCAAAACCCGGATTGACATTGCTTAATGGTCCCGGTAATGATATTGTTGCTGTAACCAATTTGATGGCAGCGGGAGCCCATATGATTCTGTTTACTACAGGACGTGGAACGCCTCTTGGGAGCAGTATTCCTACTATAAAAATCAGCACCAATTCTAATCTCGCTAAGACAAAGGCGAACTGGATAGACTTTGATGCAGGAAAGATTTTGGAAGGTCTTGACTTGACGGATGAATTATTGTATTATGTTTTATCGGTTGCAAGTGGAGAGAAGACCAAAAACGAAGAAAATGGATACGAGGAAATTGCTATTTTTAAGGATGGTGTTACATTATGAGTTTTATCAATGATAATTTTATGTTGAAAAATAATACTGCAAAAGAGTTGTATGAAACAGTAAAGGATTTGCCTATTATTGATTATCACTGCCATCTGTCTCCCAAAATGATTGCTGATAACTATCAGTTTAAAAATGCCTATGAGTTGTTCTTAGGCGGCGATCATTATAAATGGAGACAAATGCGTACATTTGGTATTGATGAAGAGTATATTACAGGCAAGGCTGATGATTTTGAAAAATTTCAGGCGTTTGCCAAGGTGACGCCCTACTTGATTGGTAACCCTCTGTTTCATTGGACTCATTTAGAGTTAAAGCGGTATTTTGGCATTGACGATGTTCTTAACGAGGATAATGCAAAAGAGATTTGGGATGCATGTAACAAACTGTTGGCTACAGAAGATTTTTCTGTACAGAACTTAATCAAAAGATCCAATGTAGAAGTCATTTGTACAACAGATGCGCCTTATGATACCTTGGAATATCATCGTCAGTTGAAGGATTTTGACACCAAAGTTCTGCCTGCATTCCGCCCTGACCTTGGCGAAATCAAGGGTGATATCGGTGAACGAATGGATTTCTTCCATGAAAATGGATGTCGCCTTTCTGACCATGCAATTGATACCATGAATGATGATATCATTGAGAAAATCATCTTCTTGGGAGAAGAGTATGCAAAACGTGGTTGGACAATGCAGTTGCATATTGGTGCATTGAGAAACAACAATACTCGGATGTATCAAAAATTAGGTCCCGACGTTGGTTTTGACTCTATCAATGACTTTGAGGTTGCTGAGGGATTGTCTAAGATTCTGGATGCTTTGGAACAGAAAGATTTGTTGCCAAAAACCATTCTTTACTGCTTGAATCCTAAGGATAACTATGTGATGGGTACTATGCTTGGAAACTTCCAGCAAGGCCCCACCCGTGGCAAGATTCAGTTTGGTTCCGGCTGGTGGTTCTGTGACCAGAGAGATGGTATGGAAGAGCAAATGAAAGCGCTTTCTAATCTTGGAATGATTTCTTGTTTTGTTGGTATGCTTACCGATAGCAGAAGCTTTGTTTCTTATACTCGCCACGAATATTTTAGAAGAATCCTTTGTAATCTTCTCGGAAAGTGGGTAGAGGATGGAGAATATCCGAAGGATATGAAGCGCTTAACTGAGATTGCTCAAAATATTTGCTATTATAATGCAAAGAATTATTTCGGCTTTTAAGAAATATGATATTTTGCAATAAATTTGCAAGATATATCATTGACATTGATAAATAATGGGCTATAATATAAAATAGCTTTTATACGAAAAGAAGAGGAGTTGTTATTGATGGAAAAGTTTATTCCTGTTGTAGTTATCAAGGAACTTGAAGAAGTTGACAAAATTCTGCCGGCGTTGAAAAACCACGGTATTAACTGTGCGGAAATTACTTTCCGGACTGCATGCGCTAAGGAAGCAATTGCACTTGCAGTGGAAAAATATCCCGATATGAGCATTGGTGCAGGTACTGTTATTAACAAAGCACAGTGTGTTGATGCCATCAAAGCAGGTGCACAATTTATTGTATCTCCCGGTCTTTCTGTTGATGTTGCAAAGTATTGTAACAAGAAGAACATCCCTTATTATCCCGGTTGTGTAACTCCTACTGAGATTATGCAAGCATTGGAATTGGGTATTACCACCGTGAAGTTCTTCCCTGCAAATGTGTATGGTGGTCTGTCTGCGCTGAAGGCGCTTTCTGCTCCCTTCCCCCAGATTAAGTTTATTCCTACAGGCGGTGTTGATCGGAGTAATATTGATGAATTTTTAGCTTTCGATAAGATTGCTGCAATTGGTGGCAGTTTCTTTGTTAAGGAAGCTTTAGCAAAAATGGAGGAGAAATAATATGGCAAAGGTTATTACTATGGGAGAGATTATGCTTCGGTTGTCTACTCCCGGAAACGAGAAGTTCATTCAGGCAGACGAATTTGATGTATGCTATGGCGGTGGCGAGGCGAACGTTGCAGTTTCCCTTGCAAACTATGGTCATGATGCTTCCTTTGTAACAAAGGTTCCTGAAAATCCCATTGGTGAATGTGCGGTTGCTGCATTGAGAAAATATGGTGTTGATACCAAACATATTGCAAAGGGTGGAGAGCGTCTTGGTATTTACTTCTTAGAAACAGGCTCTGCAATGCGTGCATCTAACGTTGTATATGATAGAGCACACTCATCTATTTCTACAGCAGTTGCTGAAGATTTTGATTTTGATGCAATTTTTGCTGATGCAGATTGGTTCCATTTCACAGGAATTACGCCTGCTGTTTCTGATGCGGCGGCTGAATTGACCGAGATTGCCCTGAAGGCTGCGAAAAAGCATGGGGTGAAGGTTTCTGTTGACCTGAACTTCCGTAAAAAGCTTTGGTCTTCTGAAAAGGCACAGAAGATTATGACAAACCTGATGCAGTATGTGGATGTTTGTATCGGTAATGAAGAGGATGCGGAGAAGGTTCTTGGCTTTAAGCCCGGCGATACTGATGTTACCAGCGGTGAATTGGAACTTGCCGGATACAAGAGCATCTTTGAGCAGATGGTTGCAAAGTTCAATTTTGAATATGTAATTTCCTCTCTCAGAGTTAGTCACAGTGCATCCGATAATGGTTGGTCTGCATGTATCTATGCAAGAGATACCAAAGAGTTCTATCATTCAAGAGAATATAGAATTTCTCCCATTGTCGATCGTGTTGGTGGCGGTGACAGTTTTGCGGCAGGAACCATTTGCGGTTTCTTGGATGGCAAGGACTTTAAGTCTGCTCTGGAATTTGGTGTTGCGGCATCTGCCCTGAAGCATACCATCCCCGGCGACTTTAACTTAGTTACTCGTGCGGATGTAGATGGACTGGCTGCCGGAGACGGAAGCGGAAGAGTTCAAAGATAGTTTAATAAAAATCCTCGAACATTGGTTCGAGGATTTTTTTGTTAACGAAAAAGACATTGCGATATATGAGTGTCCGGATTGTTTATTGTTTTGAAAAAATACTCATATTTTTTGTAAAAATGAGTATTTTTCTATTGCTATTTCAGGGGAGAATTATTATAATATTTTAGTGTAACTGATTAAGATGTTATGGATTTTTTTACTTGTTGATATGAAAGATCCGGGATTAGAAGGAGTGTATATTCAATGAAGAAGAGAATTACCAGTGTTTTATTATTGATAGCGGTAATATTGCCGATGATACCCGTTTTTTCTGTAAATGCAGAAGTAAAAAGCGGGATGGAACAGGTTGTTGATATTATGGGCGGTGAACTTGAATCTGTTCCGGGGCTTGATTTTCGTTTTGCAAACGATTTTGATGCATCTTCCGAGTATATCACAACTCCTGAGGGTGCCGTTTATGGTGTAAACGGACTTGATTTGACCAATGTTACCGCATCGGCTGCTCAGTCGTCATGGAGATATAAACCTTATAATGGTTGGGAAGCGCTTGAAGCAGGTAACGCTCTTTTTTTGCGTGCAAAAGTCAACGATGGTGGAGGCTCCTTGAATGTTCAGTTCTACCATGCAGATGATAATGGCAACAAGTTTCGATATTACATGAATATGTCGGAAACTGCTTTTTCTGTCAGCGATGCGGAAGGCAGCCATCCTGGTGATTTTACATTTGTTCCGGGAACCGAATGGGTTGAATATTTGATCAAAAAAACGAAGGATGATGGCTTTTCTGTTTTTATTAAGGCTGCTTCTACAGAAAATCAATGGAAACATTTTAAAACAATTGCAGGAGATTTCTGGAAAAGTTCTTCTTCGGATGCCGTTGGAATTGCCTTTACAGGAAGTTATGCAGATGGCACATCTACAGGCGGATATGTGAAAGACCTGGTAGTGTTGCAAGCTGTAACATATGATCTTGAAAATCAAACTATAACTTATATAGAAGACTTTTCAGATATGCCGGATTATAACAACTACACCCTTTCTTCAGGAAGTGTATCCGATGGAACACTTGTTCTGAACGGAAGTGGCGCCCCGGCTGAATTTTCTTTGAACGATGCCACAATTCCTGATGGTGGAGCAATGCTCTTTGAAATAAAATCTAATACATTTCCTATGATTAAAATTGATGATGAAAGTAAGCAATTTGTCTTTTCTCCCATGGAAATAGCAAAAGTGCCTGCAGAGGAATATGTAACTTGGAGGCTGCAAAAAAATAGCGATGGAACCTATACCGGAGCCTATAGGCTGGCCGGAGATGACTTTTGGCATTCGGCTTTTGATTCTGAATCAGGAAGTGCTTCAACAGGTGAGAAGTGTATTTCTTTTTCTGCCGGATTGCATAATGACGGTGTAGGCGCAGGATCTGTTGCGATTGATAGCATTGAGATATATGCCCCTGAAGTTTTAGGAGAATTTGTTGTCACAGACGGAGCCGGCGGAAAAATTTTAAAGGCCGGTGCATTGCCTCAAAATCTTGATTCTATAGTTGTTGCAGTGAAGCCGGATACGGATAAAAAGCGAATTCTGGTAATGGGTGTTTATGGAGAAAGCGGCGTATTGGCTGATTCTGTTTTGAGAGAAATCCCTGCAGGGGACAAGGCGAGTATGGTCGTTTTAAATGCCAAGAAGAATGTGGAAAATGTTCGAAAGATTCGCACATTTCTTTGGGATAGCACAAGCGGAATGAAACCTCTTAGTGCCTCTGTGACAACCAATGGAAATGCAGCAACATGGACAGATAGCTGGGATGTAAAGGGGATGGCATATGCAGATCATGATGCTTTGGTTTTAGAGTGCGCAGAGGGAAAATCCGGAACGGCTATTTTAGAGACTAAAGTTGGAACAAACTTTGATATTTCATGGGATATGTCCATCAGTCGATTTGGTGGTGCGGAATCAGTTTCTATTAGCAATGGTGTGACTAATGTTTTGTTCCATGTGAAGAAAGATGGAATAAGTTATAATTCCGGCAATGAAGATGTTTTCATGCCTTGGGTGATTAATCAGGCAGAACATAAATATCGTGTAATTGGCAAGAATGATAAAGCTCTTCTCTATCTTGACGGTTTCTTTGTTGGAGAAATTTCGTCTACTACAGAAGGAGAGGATATCTCTAAGATTTCTTTCTCGAATCAAGGAGATTCTTCTATGCGGATCACCAATATGTTTTTGGGAACATACGCAGAAAGCAACATCCCCATGCAAGGATTTTATGACGATTTCGAAGTGGATGCAGGTGAATGGAATCTGGTAAATCCAACGTTTAATAACGGGGTTACAGGCGAATTCTGGAAGGTGGAAGATGGATACCTTAGGGTTGATGATGAGCATATTGCTCTGGATTATACTACCTACTGTGTATCCAACGGAATAAGAATGATTCCCGAGGTCGGAGACGAATTTTTAATTCAGACCAAAGTTGCTTTTCCGAGTTTTGGTACCAGAAGCTATTTTATGATTATCATTGATGGAAGAGCCTTTTGCCTGGATATGCGCGAAAAGTTCTTCTCGATGAAACCCATTGCAGATAATTCCAAAGTTGCAACGAAATCAAGTGACGAACTTTCTGTTATGGACTCAAAGGATCACATTCTTACCTTTGAATCTTACAACTATAAGCAGAATGTGAGGGTTTATCTGGATGGTAAGCTTATTCTGGATGAAGCGTCTGAGGCTTATCCGTCTAAGAGTAATGAAATAAGAATCATGGCAGACGGAGGATTTATTTTGCCTGCCAGTCTTAAATTTGATTTTATTAAATATGCGCCGAAGAATTATGATGTTCGTTTCACTGCCCCTGCTAATAATGCCTCTTATAATATGGGAGACGATATTACAGTTACAACAACGGAAAAGGTTGACTTTGTCTTAAACGGTATTGGTATTGCGAACGGAACGAATTTGGTTCTTTCTGATTTACCTGCAGGCAGTTACAAACTGGAAGCGCGAAGTGGAGAAAAAGTGTCGGATTGTGTCATGTTCACGGTTAAGGAAGAAATCTCTGCTAATGTAAATGCTTCTGTGGATAGCGGCAATCTCTCTGTTTCCCTCGAAGATGTGTCAGGTTTTGAAGGAATAACCTCTGTTGCATATATGCTGGATGGCAAACGTTTTGCCGAAAGCAAAGAATATCCTTACGTAGCATCTGTTTCGGGTGTATCTACAGGAAATCATTTCGTCGAGGCGGTTGCCTACAATCAAGCCGGAATTGAAGTTGGAAGTTTTGGATGTGAGATTTATGAACCAATCTCCAATACAACGAATGCATATTCCTATGAAGTTTCTTATCAGGCGACAGGAACCGGAAGTATTGATGTCAAGAATGGTAACCATCATCTCCATATAAAGCATAAACTGGGCGGTTTTAGATATTTAACCGATAAAGGAGAGGAAAGCTATTCAAGTAGTGGCGGAGTGGGTGTGTTTAACGTATTAACCGATGGTCCTATTGCTGAAGTTTACAGAAATGGTCAGTTTATCCTTTCCTTCTACATGCCTAAAACAAAAGAGGTTGGAACAGAGGCTTCGGAAAATATTTTAAATCATAAAATTGAAATTCCTCAGGTTCGAAAAAGTTATTTTTCTGCTTGGAATATAACAGGCAAGAAAGAGTCCTTTGATCTTTATAACATTGATCATAATCATAATCTTGATTTTGTTGCAAGCGCATCGGATGAGGGGCATATCGCTTTAAATGATGGATATTTCAGAAATGATATTACCCTTAAGGATGGCAAAATTTATGTTTGGTCAGTGGATCGAAACAACTCTGATCCGGAACTTGTTGAGGCGACAAAGTTATCAGCTGAGGATGTATATTATCGGGTAGAAACATCAGGGGGTATGTCCAGATTATATGCAGATGGAAGATGGGTTTTCACCTTCCGAAATCCTAATGTTTCCGGCAGAAAAGGAACCCTTGCTGTTCAAATTTCAAAGGGAGATGGTCTGTCTTACTTAGGGGTTAACAGCAATGCGGACTTATATTACTATCGTGATTCTTTTGATGGTAGCGGAGAAATTAATTCGATTGATTACTGGACAACCATTGGTTGTGATGCGGAGGTAGATGTAAACAATTCTTCCTTACATGTTACTTCAGATCAGGAAAATACCATTGCGGAATTGAATGCATATGTTGGTAATGCAACACTTGATGCTACAATTAAAGTTGAAAGCGGTACAGAAGGCGTTTGGTTTATGTCAAACCATTGTGTTTCACGGGCGTTTACCAAGGCCGGATATAACTTTAAAACCAATTCCTATGAAATTGTTCAGGTAGATGATGACACGGAAACGGTTGTGGCCTCTAAAGCGGGTTCTTTCCCTGTTGATGCTTCTGTAGATGTTTCTTTGAAATGTGAAGAGAATTATGACGGGAAGAAGGTTGCTATTTACGTGAACGGAGAGGAAATTCTCTCAACGACAGATGTTATTGAAAGTCGAGGAACCATAGGTTTTGTTATTTCAAAGGGTGGTATTTTAATCGAATCCGTTGATTTTTCAGGTGATGCAAAACCCATGTTAGATGTAAGATCAACGGTTTTGGCGGGTGCGCCCAATGCTCTTGATATGATTGAGACAGATGAGAAAACCTATTTGGTTACCCAGGACACAAAGGGATATTATACAACAAACGGTGGAGAAACTTGGGAGACATTCATACTTTCTGCAAACCAAGGCTTTGGTCCGAGCGGATATGGTGGTATGTCGAAGAATATGGCACAACTTCAAAATGGTGAAATTGTTGCTATGCATCGAAATTCTCCCGCAGCATGGACGGATGCCTACGGACAAAGAAAAAGCGTTTATCAGGCGTACGTATCAACGGATGGTGGCAAGGGAATGACGTGGACCAAACCCGGTAATGCAAACTTCCCGGAAATGGGACAATTATCAGGAGCTGTTGTTGGCCGTGATGCAACGGTAAATCGTGTTACACAGGGACCGTCCGGCAGAATCTATTTTGTGTTTGGAGAAGGCAATAGTGAGGACTATGGAGATGCTATTGTTTGGATGAGTGATGATAACGGAAGAAATTGGTTCGAGAGCAACACCAAAGCCAGCGCCCTTGAAACAGGATTTGTTATTGCGGAGGCTGTTGTAATTGAGACAACAAAATCCACACGAATGTACTTTAGAACAGAGCTTGGGGAATTGTGTTATTTTGAATCCTATGACAGAGGAATGACGTGGGATTTGACGCCACACACCACTCCGTTTATCAGTTCTATGACTTGTTTTGGTCTGGAAGCAGATCCTGATGATCCCGATACCTTGTATATTGGATGGGGTTATGATAACATCAATTTCTTTGCACGTGCACAGTTCCCCAGAACCAGATGGTCGGTTGCAAAAAGTACGGATGGTGGAGATTCTTGGGAAATGGTTGGAACAGTTCACGAGAACACCGGCGTTTTGGCACAAGCCATGAATCGAAGTCTTAATGTGAGCAAAGACTATGTTTATTTAAATGGTGCAGCTGCGGATAAATACAGAGCGCAAGGACAAGATAATGCGAATCGTGTTGTTGCGTTCCCCAAAGAAAAACAAAGAACAAGTCTTCGTATGGAACAACTTCATTTGCAAGATTTTACACATATCGAAAACGCAAAGTTGGTATCCGATGAACAAAATGATTTGTGCATGGTTGTTAATTTCGAAGATGAGAGTGTTTCTATTGGTGATTCTCTTGTTGAAGATGCAGCAGAAGATGGATATGTCCTGCTGGATGTTGCCGCATATTTTGTTGGGGCAAGTTCTACTCAACTTGGTAGTGATGGCTCTCTTATTCTTAATATTGGCGGACAAGAAGTTATCAAGTATAATTGTGATGTGAAGAACATTTCCGGAAGAAATTATGTGAAACTTACCTCGTTCGCGAATAAATTGGGATTGAATTTGTTTGAAACAAAAGGCCTTACGGTTGTATCGGTGGAGGATAATTGGTCAAGAAGACAAATGAATTCTATATGTTTCAGCGCAAGTGTTTATTCGAATCAGCCTTAAATATTTTGGAAGGATTTTATAGAATTTCTATAAAATCCTTCTTTTTGTTCGAAAGCATAATACATCAATGAAAAAAGCATAATTGTTCAATATAAAGTTTGGGTTTCGTATTGAAAAAAGGTGTGAAATATGTTATAATTTAGAATATTGTTTTAAAAATTGTAACTTATTTAGCGCCAATAGAAGGAGTGATAATAATATGAAAACAACAAGAATTTTGTCCGTTTTGATTAGTGTATTCCTGATCATAACGAGTTTCCCGGGGATTGTTTTAGCGGAGACAACACAGGGTGGAATCATGGAAGTTTATGACGGAAATGCTACGTCTGCCTTTGTTTCAGGCGAACGTGCTAAGCACCTGGATTCTCTACGTGCGGTGGTTAAGGCTGATGCTGAAAAAAATCGCACTATGGTATTTGCGGTCTATGGGGAAGACGGAACCCTTATTGATACCTATTCTCAGGACATTCCGGCAGGAAACGAAGCAACAACAGTTTCTTTCAATAGCCTTCGGAATGCAGAAAAGGTATGGAAAGTCAAGGCTTTTCTGTGGGATGGAATGAACGAAATTGTTCCTGAGTCCAATGTGGTAGAAATTTACGGAAATACTATTTCTTGGTCTGAGGATTGGAATCTTGAAGGTAAGGCATCTTTGAACAATGAAACCCTTGTCTTAAATTCCGGCAGCGGAACAACGGCTTCTGCTGAGTGTGTTGTACCGATTGCTGATCAGTATGATATTTCCTGGGATATGGAAATCGAGAAATTTAGTGGGAATGAGATAGTTGAAATTTCTAACGGAACAAATCTCATTCAGTTGAAAATGGAAGAAGACGGCGTATCTGACCTTTCTTTGGCATAGGCTAAAAAACTCCCGTGGATTATTGGAAACGGAAGTCATCGTTATCGTGTTATTTTTGATGGTGTTGAAGGAAGTCTCTATGTAGATGGTTATTATGTAGGATCTATCCAAAATATTAACCAAAACGTGGATGAGGATAAGCTTTCCTTCTCTAACAAGGGTGATTCTAAAATTGAAGTATCAAACCTGAACCTTGATGAGTATTCTGCATCAAATGTTCCAGCAAAAGGTTTTGTAGATGAATTTGACAACGGTGATTTATGTGGATGGTCTGCAGACCCCACCTCGTTTACTGTCAGCGGTAAAACATTTGAGAAACAATGGATAAACAGCAAAGATGGTTATTTACTTGTAGAGGACTATCACTTAGCGACAGGCTCCAATACATGTGTTACAACCAGTACCCGTCGGCTTTCCGATGTTGGTAATGATTTTGTGCTTCAAACAAAAGTAGCATTTCCTTCTTATGGTACCGAGACTTATCTTGTTGTGGAAGCGGGCGGCAGGAAGCTTTCTCTTGATATTCGTGAGAAATTTTTTTCCGTTGAGGTTGCAAACGGATATTCGGATAGTATAAGTGATCAAATATCTTTGACCACAGATGGTTATCATCTTCTCACCATTGAAACATACAACCAAAAGAAAAATGCTCGCATTTATTTGAACGGAGTACTGGTTCAAGAGACGGAATTAGTATCTGTTTCAGGTAGAAATAATTATATTTATTTACAAACCAATGGTGGTTGATATCTTCCTGCGCAAATTCAGGTTGATTACCTGAAATTTGCTCCCAAATACTATGATGTTTCCATTTCATCACCTGCCAATAACGCCGTTTATTTAGTTGGAGATACTATTTCCTTGAAGGCATCTGCATCGGCTGAGTTCATGGTGAACGGTATTAAAGTGGCGGAAGGCTTGAATGCATCTTTGAGCAATCTTCCTGCTGGATCTTACGAGTTGATTGCAGTTTCTGAAAACAGCGTTAGCGAAAAAATTCATTTTTCAGTTGTGGAAAAAGCATCATCAGATATTTATTTTACCCAAAGCGGAAGTAGTATTTCTGCGTCATTAGACTCCGTTTCAGGATTTGAAAAGGTCGCACGGGTATCCTATATGTTGGATGGTAAGGAAGTTGGAAAAGCAACCTCGAATCCATACTCGGTTACCATCTCCAATGTGACTCCCGAAAATCATATGTTAGAAGCGGTTGCATATGATGCAGCAGGAATTGTCGTTACAAAGGTATCGAAAGAAATTTGTCCTGCATTGAGCGATAATATTACGAAGGCGTATTCTAATGAGGTTAGCTATACGGTTTCCGGATCGGGAAGTGTGGATGTTAAGAACGGAAATCATCAGCTTTTGTTAACACATAATGAATCAACTGTAAGTTATCAAACGACAAGTGGAAAGAAGAGTTATAAGATTGGTAACGGAACCTTTAAAGTTCTAACCGATGGTCCTTATGCAGAAGTATATCATAACGGTCAGTATATCTTTGGTTTCATTATGCCCAAAACAGCAGAGGTTGGAACAGTATTTGATGGAGATGTTTCTAATGGAAGTGTTTCTATTCCCGCAGAACGGATGAGTTATTTCTCTGCACGTAATGTGAATGTTCAAAATGGTGTATATCAACTTGCGGATTTGACTTCTGAACATAATCTTGATTTTGTGGCAGATCCGACTGATGAGGTTCGTCTTGTATTAAATGATGGTTTTTATCGGAATGATATTACCATAAAGGGCGGAGCAATCTATGTTTGGGATGCAGAGCGTAACAACTCTTTGGCAACCCAGAAGAAAGTGGAATACAAGATGAAGTCCAACGGGGTATATTACAGAGTTGAAACCTCTGCGGGTATGTCCAGATTATATGCAGATGGAAAATGGATCCATACATTCCGAAACGGACAGGTGGCAGGTGACGCTGGTACTCTTTCTGTTAATGTAACGGGTGGAGACGGACTTGCTTATCTGGGTGTAAACAGCAATCATGACCTTTATTTCTATGAAGATTCCTTTGATGGAACCGGTAAGTATGATTCTATCGATTACTGGCAAACCAAAGATTTGACGGCGACAATATCAGATGGAGCTATGGTATTAAATGCCTCCGGGAAAGAGAATGCGATTGCATCCCTGAGCGCATCTTGCGGAGAATTTGATCTTTCTGCGAAGGTTCGAATTGATTCCTTTGATAGTTCAAAGGCAGGCGGATTATGGTTTATGATGAATAATCCCACCACGGGCACCTATACCAAGGTTGGTTATTACAAGAATAGAAGTGGTTCGAGCAAGAAATATCAGATTGTAGATAATGCATCCACGTCTTCCAAGACTTCAAGCAAGAACGGAAGTATAAGTACAGGAACAACCTATCAATTTGATGTAAAGGTTCGCGAAACGTCTGAGGGTGAAAAGATTACCTTTTATGTGGATGGACAGGAAGTGCTGAGTCAGGTTGGAACATATCATCACAGAGGTAAAGTTGGCTTTATTCTTTCCAATTGTCAAGCAACTATAGAAGAATTCTCTTATCGTGGCGATGCAAAACCCATGTTGGATGTTCGTGATAATCCATTAGACGGCACCACAACCCTTGACATGATTGAAAATGGGGATAAGACCTATATGGTTAATATGGGTGGCGGATTTGTTACCACAGATAACGGAAAGACATGGGAGAAGTTTACGCCTTCTAAGGGTGCCGGTTTGGAGGCAACATATGGATACGGTGGTATGACCGAAAATATGGTGAAACTTTCCAATGGTCAAATCTTGTCCGCAAATCGGAATGCTCCTTCCAGTTGGTGGGATGAATATGGCCAGAGACGTTATGTTTGGAATATTTACAGTTCCAATGATAATGGTATGAATTGGTCCAAGATTAGTTCTGCACAGTTCCCCGGTACCGGTGGTGAGGTTGATGCAGAACAAAGCCGTTCTGCTACGGTGAATCGTATAACGCAAGGCCCTTCGGGACGAGTATACTTAGTGTCGGGTGGCGGTAACAGTGAGGACTATGGTAACGCGGAAGTGTGGATGAGTGACAACAACGGTTTAAACTGGTTTAAGAGCATGACGCCTATCGAAGCATTACAAACCGGTTATGTTATTGCAGAGGCAGTAGTAATTGAAACCAACAGAAACACAAGATTCTATTTCAGAACGGACAAGGGTGAGTTGTGTTATTATTCCTCATACGATTATGGTGAAACATGGGATGTGATTCCGCATACCACGCCTTTTGTAAGTTCTATGACATGTTTTGGTATTGAGGCCGATCCTGATGACCCTGATACGTTGTATATGGGTTGGGGATATGATAATATCAACCTTTATGCGAGAGCTCAGTTCCCCAGAACCAGATGGGCAGTAGCAAAGAGTACAGATGCCGGAGAGACTTGGGAAATGCTTGGTACCGTTCACGAGAATAACAGCATTGAACATAATATGATGAATCTGAGCTTGAATGTTGGTAAGGACTATGTCTATTTGAATGCATTTTCATCGGATACTTTCGGTAAGACAACACCGTGGACAAGTCGTATTGTTTCTTTTGCGAAGGATAAGCAAAGTTCAACACCTCGAATGGAACAATTACATTCCTTGTATCCCACTCAGGTTGGAAACACAATGGCTCTTTCGGAGGAAAAAGAGAATTTGGCATTGACAATACACCCGTCGTCCGGAAATGTTACATTGCGCGGACAGATAATCCCGAATGGAACAGATGGGGATTATATTTCCTTGGATGCTGTTGCGGCGTTTATTGGAGCGGAATTGAGCGTTTCCGATCAAAAGAATGTCTTCTTTAGAATTGGAGACGGTAGTAAAGAACTCTCATCCAAATCGGTAAAAACAATCAGTGGAAAACCCTACGGAAAAATATCTGCAGTAGCAGATTTGTTAGGCATGAGCGTAATAAATGTTGACGAAACAATGATTATGAGCAGAAATGCAGAATGGTCTCCTCGTCAGAAAAATGCACTTCGCTATACCACCGATTTGTTTACTACAAATCCCTAATATGAACAAACTAAAACGACCGCCTTATATTTTGGCGGTCGTTTGTCATATGAGATAAAAAACTTTGAAAAATGTTTAATTTCTATTGAAATGTCAAAAGCGTAAGGGTATAATATACATAGTTGTTTTTTTGTAATATTTTTTTTATCGAATAACATTGAGATAAGGAGTGTTTCTTTATGAAAAAGACAAGAATCTTGGCAGCACTGCTGTGCCTGATGATGGTAATCTGCAGCCTGCCTATAATGGTTTCTGCGAAGCTGACTGCAATTGATTACGACGCTATGGGTGCAATCTTCGGTACCGTCAGCACAGTTGCTAACACAACCACAACCGAGTGGCCTATGGGTATGAAGTTTGATTTCACTGATAACTTCGATGCAACTCAGGCAGGTATTACA